>NZ_JACSPP010000009.1 GCF_014837065.1 Phocaeicola intestinalis | reverse complement strand
ATTTCGGATACGCTTCCCGCTTCTTACCTCCAGATGCACCAGAATGCGACCGTCTGCATCGACTTGCCCGCTGCTTCACACCTGACGCGCATCCAGCGCCCGTGGCTTGTGACCAGCTGCGAATGGACGGACAAGCTGATCCGGAGTGCCATCGTGTGGCTTTGCCTTTTGACCGGAAAACCTATCCTGAAGCTGACCAACAAGGATTATAACGAGAACGGCTTGAGCGAGCTGCTGGTGCTTTACGGCTCAGCCTACAATGTGAACATCAAGATATTCAACGACCTTCAGCATACCATCACCGGCTGGCCCGGCGGCAAGCCCAATGCGGATGACACCTACCGTCCGGAGCGTGCCAAGCCGTTCCCCAAGCGTGTGGTCGTCTTCTCTCCGCATCCCGATGACGATGTGATATCCATGGGCGGTACCATCCGCCGTCTGGTGCAGCAGGGTCACGACGTGCATGTGGCATACGAGACTTCGGGCAATATTGCCGTAGGCGATGAGGAGGTGGTACGCTTCATGCACTTCATCAACGGTTTCAACCAGCTTTTTGATGAGAATCAGAACGAGACCATCCGCAAGATGTATGCCGACATCAAGCAGTTCCTGCTTCAGAAGAAGGAAGGCGACATCGACACGCGTGACATCCTGACCATAAAGGGGTTGATACGTAGGGGAGAGGCACGCACGGCATGCACGTATAACCGCATCCCGCTGGACCATGTGCATTTCCTCGACCTTCCTTTCTACGAGACGGGGCGCATCGAGAAGAACCCCATTAGCGAGACGGATGTGCAAATCGTCCAGAAGCTGTTGCAGGAGGTGCAGCCTCACCAGATTTATGTAGCCGGCGACCTTGCCGACCCCCATGGCACGCACCGTGTCTGCACCGATGCCGTACTGGCAGCTATTGACGAGGAAAAGAATGCCGGTGCCGCATGGTTGAAGGATTGCCGCATCTGGATGTACCGCGGGGCATGGGCGGAATGGGAAATCGAGAACATCGAGATGGCTGTTCCTTTTAGTCCCGAAGAGCTTCGTGCGAAACGGAATTCCATCCTGAAGCACCAGTCTCAGATGGAGAGTGCACCGTTCTTGGGCAATGACGAGCGCCTCTTCTGGCAACGCAGCGAGGACCGCAACCGTGGCACCGCTTCGCTTTACGACAAATTAGGGCTTGCCTGCTACGAGGCGATGGAGGCGTTTGTAGAGTATAAGCCGTTGTAGAGGTTGGATTGATATAGCTTTCATCGGCTTACGGATATATCTTCATGAAGTGATGATGATATATCCGTAGGCCGATGAATCTATATGCGTTCCTCTTCGGAATCGGCTGATGTCTTTTCTTGAATTTCTTCTTTGAATGCGGCTTCTTCCGCTTCTGCTATGATGCGTTCCGTATCATCATAGCGTTCTGTTATGAGTTCTTCCCGGACATCAATGGTTTGATCCTCGTTGGTCTCCATTACGCTGGGAGAATCTTCTGTATACACCGGTTCTGTGTCTTTCTCTCTTTCGGCTTTTGATGCAAAAATCGCATCTATGAATTGAGGGTCATTCTTTATTTTCTGCAGGGTCTCGTGGGCAGCTTCTTGCTGTGATTCTTTTTTGGAATATCCTTTCCCGTTTCCGGCAGGAATACCTTCTACCAATATTTGTGTGTTGAACACGGGGTTTTGTTCTTCGTCTACCGACTGATTGACCAGTTTGAAGGTTACTTCGAACTTGTTTTTCTGGCTCCACTCAATAAGCTTAGACTTGAAATTGACTTCTTTGCGTGAAATTTTGTCCAGATTCAAATATTGGTTGATGATGCGTTCTTCCATAAACTTCTTACAGGCGCGATAGCCCCGGTCCAGATATAGTGCACCAATCAGAGCTTCGAAAGCATTGCCACACATATAACTGTTGTGAGAAGATTGGCGGGTGGTGAACTTTACCAGTTTATCCAGTCCGATTTGTACCGCCACATGGTTGAGTGTTTCCCGTTGTACGATTTTCGAACGTGTATTGGTCAGAAATCCTTCGCGCTTACCTTCAAACTTTTTGTATACAATATCAGCTACCACGGCATCCAGAATGGCATCACCCAAGAACTCCAGTCGTTCGTTGTTCAGCACACGTCCTTTCTCGTTTTTGATGGAAGACGATTTATGCAGCAATGCTTGTTTGTAGATGTCAATGTTCCGCGGATAGAATCCGGTCATTCGGTAAAAACAAAGATAAGGCTCCTTGTCCTTGCGGAAGAGGAGTCTTATCTTATCTGTTATATTGCCAAACACAGTTTATTCAGTGTATTTTTTAATGATTACACATGCATTGTGTCCACCGAAACCAAATGTATTGCTCAAGGCTGCACGGACGGTACGTTCCTGTGCCTTGTTGAAAGTAAAGTTCAGGGTATAGTCGATGTTTTCATCGTTATCTCCTTCTTCGTGGTTGATGGTCGGGGGTACAATGTCATTCTTAACAGACAGTACGCAGGCGATGGCTTCTACTCCTCCGGTTGCGCCCAGCAGGTGTCCGGTCATGGATTTGGTAGAACTGATGTTCAGTTTGTAGGCATGTTCTCCGAACACGTCTTTGATGGCTTTCACTTCAGAAACATCGCCTACAGGAGTAGAAGTCCCGTGTACATTGATATAGTCGATATCTTCCGGTTTCATACCGGCATCTTCCAATGCGTTCATCATCACCAGTTTGGCTCCTAATCCTTCAGGATGGGAAGCTGTCAGGTGATAAGCATCTGCCGAAGCGCCTACGCCGGCAAGTTCCGCATAAATCTTGGCTCCGCGTGCTTTGGCATGTTCCAGCTCTTCCAGAATCAGGCATCCTGCACCTTCACCCATGACAAAACCGTCACGGCTTCCGCTGAACGGACGTGAGGCACGTTGCGGGTCATCGTTGCGGGTAGAAAGGGCATGCATGGCATTGAAACCTCCTACACCAGCAGGGAAGATAGCAGCTTCGGCACCACCGGTCACGATGATGTTGGCTTTGCCCAAGCGGATATAATTGAACGCATCTGCGATGGCATTCGAAGAAGAAGCGCATGCAGAAGTCGTGGTAAAGTTCGGTCCGTGGAATCCGTACATGATGGAAATCTGTCCGGAAGCGATGTCGGCAATCATTTTAGGAATAAAGAACGGATTGAATTTAGGACCGATGGTATCTTTGGTCTTTTCGTATCCGGCTACTTCTTCTTCGAACGTATGTATACCTCCGATACCTACGCCCAGGATGACTCCGATTTTGTTCAAGTCTTCTTTTTCCACATCAAGCCCCGCATCGGTCACTGCTTCTTTGGCTGCTACTACCGCATACTGGGTATATAAGTCCATTTTACGGGCTTCTTTGCGGTCGATGAAATCAGTGGCATTGAAGTTTTTTACCTCACAAGCGAACTGAGTCTTGAATTTGGATGCATCAAAATGAGTAATAGGTCCTGCTCCGCTTACTCCGTTCAGCAGGTTGTTCCAAAAGTCTGGAACCGTATTTCCTACCGGAGTAATTGCACCAAGACCTGTTACTACTACTCTTTTTAATTCCATAAACAGAATTACTTATTTTGCGTTAGCTTCGATATAAGAGATAGCGTCTCCTACAGTCTGGATTTTTTCTGCCTGGTCGTCAGGAATAGAAATACCGAATTCTTTTTCGAATTCCATGATCAGTTCTACAGTATCCAAAGAGTCTGCACCCAAATCGTTAGTAAAGCTAGCGGTCGGAGTAACTTCTGATTCTTCTACACCCAGTTTATCAACGATGATTTTCTGTACTTTTGATGCGATTTCAGACATAATTTTCTTGTTTTAAGTTTATAAATAGAATAATTTTGTTTAATTTTCGGTGCAAAGGAATAAATATTTCTCGTTCTATACAAATATTCGGGCAAATAAATGCATTCTCTTTGCACATTTTTATATATTCTGTGCACGAAAACAGGTAAAAATATGAAGAAAATAGCAATTTTGGCATCGGGTGAAGGAACGAATGCCGAGCGGATCATCCGTTATTTTGAAGAGAAAGAGGAAGTAAGCGTAGAAATTGTCATTGCATCACGTACTACTGCTGGAGTTATCAAACGTGCCGAACGATTGGGAGTGCCGTGCCGGGTGGTGACTTCTGCCGGATTTGCTTCGGGAGAGGCGCTGGAAGTGCTACGCGGGTATGAAGTTGATTTTATTGTACTTGCCGGCTTTTTGCTGCGTATTCCAGAAGATATTTTGCGGGTTTGGCCCTGCCGTATTGTAAACATCCATCCATCATTGTTGCCTAAGTTCGGTGGGAAAGGCATGTATGGCATGCATGTACATGAAGCAGTGTTGGCGGCAGGAGAAAAGGAAAGCGGCATAACGATACAATATGTCAACGAACGTTATGACGAGGGGGATTATATCTTTCAGGCACGATGCGAAGTGTTGCCTGATGATACGCCCGAACGCTTGGCTGCACGTGTGCATCAGTTGGAGTACCGCTATTATCCGGAGGTGATTGAGAAGCTGGTGCGGCAGCATGTGTAAAAAATGTCTTTGAACGAATCCTGTTTTTTTCTTTGGTATCTATTTTCTTTTTCGTTATTTTTGTGGCCTTAATAAAGCTAGAAATATGGAAAATAAACTGGTTATTTACAATACGTTGAACCGCCGGAAGGAATCGTTTGTTCCTTTACACGCTCCTCATGTGGGAATGTATGTATGCGGTCCTACTGTTTATGGAGACCCTCATTTGGGACACGCACGTCCTGCCATTACCTTTGATATCCTGTTCCGTTACCTGCAACATCTGGGCTATAAAGTGCGTTATGTGCGCAACATTACCGATGTGGGCCATCTGGAGCACGATGCCGATGAAGGAGAAGACAAAATTGCCAAGAAAGCACGGCTGGAACAGCTGGAGCCGATGGAGGTGGTGCAGTATTACCTGCTCCGCTACCACAAGGCGATGGAAGCCCTCAATGTGCTTCCACCCAGCATCGAGCCGCACGCTTCGGGACACATCATTGAGCAAATCAAGCTGGTAGAGGAAATCCTGAAAAACGGATATGCCTATGAAAGCCAAGGTTCGGTGTACTTCGATGTGGCAAAATACAACAAAGACCACCATTATGGCGTGCTTTCGGGACGCAACCTGGATGATGTCATCAATACCACCCGCGAACTGGACGGGCAGCAGGAAAAGCATAACCCGGCCGATTTCGCCCTGTGGAAATGTGCCCAGCCCGAACACATCATGCGCTGGCCTTCGCCATGGAGCGACGGTTTCCCCGGCTGGCACTGCGAATGTACCGCGATGGGACGCAAGTATCTGGGCGAGACATTCGATATACACGGAGGAGGCATGGACCTTATCTTCCCGCACCACGAATGCGAAATCGCGCAAGCCGTGGCTTCCGAAGGACATCCCATGGTACGCTATTGGATGCACAACAACATGATTACCATCAACGGGCAGAAGATGGGCAAATCGTTGGGTAATTTCATTACGCTCGAAGAGTTCTTTACCGGCTCGAACAAGCTCCTTGCCCAAGCGTATTCGCCGATGACCATCCGTTTCTTCATCCTGCAAGCGCATTACCGCAGCACGGTGGACTTCAGCAACGAAGCCTTGCAAGCAGCCGAGAAGGGCTTGGAACGCCTGCTGGAAGGCATCAAGAACCTCGAGCGCATCACGCCGTCCGCTTCTACTTTAGGCATCGAACCTGCCGGCTTGCGTGAGAAATGCTACGAAGCGATGAACGATGACCTGAACACACCGATTGTCATCTCGCACCTCTTCGACGGCATCCGCATGATTAACACCGTACTTGATAAGAAAGCGACCATCAGTGCCGCCGACTTGGAGGAACTGAAGAGCGTATTCCACCTGTTCGCGTTCGATATTTTGGGATTGAAGGCAGAAGGTGAGAACAATGCCGCCCGCGAGGAAGCCTTCAGCAAGGTGGTAGACATGTTGCTGGAAGAACGCATGAAAGCCAAAGCCAACAAAGACTGGGCAACAAGTGATAAGATTCGCGATAGCCTTGCTGCATTAGGTTTCGAGGTAAAAGATACAAAAGACGGGTTTACCTGGAGGCTGAACAAGTAAGGTTTCCACCACAGATTAAAGCAATTTGCAGATTAGCGCGGATAACTTCGTCTGGTGTAAGATTATTAATCTTCCGCTTGTAAGATTAATAATCTTGCAGTCTGAAGATTAATAATCTTACAGCGGATGGACTTATTTTAGCACATTGCCCTATTATTCATTGGCACATTAAAATAGAATCTGTGTCCGTCTGTGTCTTTCTGTGTTCCATTAAAATGCACATTTTGATGCTGTTTAAATAAAGAAACCATATAACGAAAAAGAGGGAATGTCCATGCACCCCCTCTTTTTTTATTCCTGTAAATTGCAGGTATTCATTAATCAGAATTTGTTCATTTCCTTTCAGGTCATTTCCGATCTCCAAAAGTTACGTTAAAGCCTAAGCTGACGTTCATATTTCCGCTCTTGACAGGGATGAACTGCGGGGTGACTTTACCCATCAGGTGGTCCATACCAATGAAGAAGTTGAATCCACGTGGATGAAAGTTCAGCAACCATCCGAATGAAGAGCCGAATGAAGAAATCGCATAGTTGACACCGGCATCAAACCATTTGATAGGAGCAACGTTGGCAGAAATGCGGCCTTCCGACCAACTGTATTTGCCTTTGATACGGGTAGAAGACAAGAAGCCGAAATGCAGCTTATTGTAAAGCGGAAATGCATATTCTGCACCAATATTTAATGTAGCTCCCAGCATGGCTGTACGTTTCACGCCATTTTCTGTGCGGTGGAAGCTAGCATAATCTTCCAGATCTTTGCCAATGGCATCCAATTGGCTGTTCAAAGAATTGGGGTCATCGTCTCCCAGTTCGGAATCGACCGCAATGTTTTTGAATCCGTCAAATTCCCATGCACTGTTGCTTGTAGCAGCTTTGATTGTATTATTCCATGAAATGAAGCCGAAATCCAGCAAGGCTGCCGAAAGTGTCAGGTCATCCATAATCTTATAAGTGGCACCTAAATCGATAGCCATACCGAATCCACCTAATCCCGGGCTGTCCACATCGATGTTATCCCAGTCAATCAGGTCACGTTGGCTCGGATTGTCTAGCTTTCTGCCGCTTTCTTCTTTGGTAGGCATCATCAGTCCTTTCAGTGAGGCGTTCATTTCACCGTTGGCTCTTACCATCCATTTGTCTTGTGCCATTGTGACATCCATCTCGGTCATTTTCATGCTGAGGTTTGCTCCGCCTAACAGGAATTTTAATTTACCGCCCACATTCAATTTATCGTTAATTTTGCGGGAGTGGCCAAATGCCAGTTCGACATAATTGTTTGATTCAATGCCTAAATTTTCCATGTGGTAGTGTGTTTCGTTTCCGGTCATACCCATTTTCATGAAGGCAAACAAATCATACGGAAGATTCATGCTGGTATTCGAACGCAGGTTAATATCGACCGTATTGAATCCTCCCCATGCATGGAATCCGGCCGACAACAGTGTCAGGTTGATGTTGGCATTGATGCGGTTATTGTCTTTCAGCCCACTTAGAAATTCCTCTCCACTGATGCTAGAATGCATGAACGTAGTCAGTTGGTCGTTTTGTGGGAATAAGAACGTGCCTACACCGATATTTCCCTGTGTCCCGATATTGATATTACCTAAAGCAGGGATGCTGATGTAGTTGCGTTCTCCAGCGAATGCCGGATTCAATTGGTGACGATAGCTGTATCCTTCAAGGAAGTATCCGGAGTGCAAAGCTTGTGCCGAGACAGTCAGGCATGAGCCTGCTACGGCAGCTACGGTTAAAAGTTTATGTATTTTTTTCATAAATGTCTATCTTACTTACGAATATTGAATAGCTGTTTGTGTTAATTTAAGTCTACGGTAATTCCACCTCTGACGGTAATGATTACATTGTCGAGTACCAACGCTTGTTTTTCGTTCAGTACTTGGCCTTGTACTTCGGTAGGAACTTCGGCTACTACCCGGTATGAGATACCGTCCATGTTCTTCAATGCTCCGTCAGCATGAGATTCCAGGCGTATAGTCAGTTTGCTGGAAGAAGGATTCTCTGGAGTTCCGGCAGTGATATTGCCCTCTACTGTAGCAGTGATTTCATCCATTACATTGCCGTCGCGGTCGATGGCATTTGCTGTCATGGTCATGCCTAGTGGAATGGTATTTGTCGCATCCAATGAGATTTCGGCGTGCCGTACATCCAAGTCTTCCATATCACTGTTCCAGCCATCCATTTGATCGTTATAAACGATTTCTGTACCGTTGTTGAATTGCAAAGGTGCTACGACATTATAGTCTGTCTTGACGGTGTAGTCTCTACCCAGGGTCATGGTAATGCGTTCTTGTACGGCTGTGGCTTCGATGTTTTCAATCCGGATTTCATCAGGAATGGTTTCCACAAGGTCATTCAGATTGGAAACGGTAATGATTTCGTCAGCCGTAATTCCGGCGTCATCACTCAGGCGGTGCAGGCAGATGACGTAATCGGTACGATTGGCAGGGATGATAATCTCTTCTGTTCCGTTTTCTTTGTTACCCAGTGCGATGGTGTGCAAAAGTTGTGTTTCTTTGTACGGCATGAGGTCGGCAGTAAAGTTGACTGCAACCGGTGATTCATTACTTACATAGAGATAAATCTTCGGGTCGGTCATGTCGATTCTTACTTCATTGTCTTGCAGGAATTCGGGCAGGTCGTTGACGGTTACCGGGTCAATGGTAATGTCTACCTGTGGGTCTACCATTGCTGTAACTTCTGTCAGTTCAATATTGCCGATATTCAGTTCTGTGTTCAGCTCCAGCTGTACATTTTGTTGGGTAAGGAAATCTTCCGCTCTCAGGTAAGCATGTCCTTCTACCGGTATATCTCCATTAATAACCAGATGGCCCGGTGCTATCAAACCTTCGTTATCACCCATGCTTTCGAAATTGATAGCGGTAACTGATACCGGGACTGATAATGTTTCACCGCTTCTGACAGGTACATCTTCGGTAAAAGTCAGTGTATTGCCTTCTATCAGAAAACGTGAGTCTCCATCACTGCTGATAGTCAGGTAAGAAGGGAAAGTAATTTTAAATCCTTCTGCAAGGTGCATCTGACGGGCATTTCCACTGAACTTTATGTTCAAGGAAGAAGTAGATGTAACATCTGAATAATAGAGTGCAGTAACATCTGTCGTAACATCTGTTTTATCCACGCGGAAAGAAGTCTGGTCGTTTACATCAGCTTCTGCATTTTGGCTGGGTACATACTCGAAATCCAAGGTCGTAGTAGAAGCTTCTGTGGTAATCTGGTCTCCCTCAATGGTTACATTTTCTACATTTACTGTTGATTCAGAGCCTTCTCCATTCATGGTTAATGCGTAATTGCCGTCAGCATCAGCCTGTACATCACTTTCCGGGTCAAGATCGAAAATTTTTTCTAATGTGATAGAATCCGTATTGCTGCCCGGAATGCTTAAGTTTTCTCCACCTACCGTAATGGTCATGTCTACGTCTTTGCTCAAGTCGTAAGCATTGTCGACACATGCGGTAATGCCTAACAGGGACAATGCGAATAGTCCTCGAAGTGTGTTAATTTTTAAACCTCTGTTTGTCATATTTCTGATTGTATAAATTAATTCGGTGCAAAATTACCGAAAAAGTTGTGTAAACGAACACATTTTAGAAAAAAAAGAATAGTTTGATAACCTGTTTATTCTTAGGGATTTAAAGCAAAATTGGGATATTTTGAGAGTGTAGATGATTTTTTGATAGAACAATTTTGCTTTTAAAGTAGGTTGGAAGTATGTGATTTGATGGGAAATCGGTGTAGAATTGTAGCAAATCAATGTTTAAGAATAAGGAGAAAATGTTGCGTCTGCTATGTCTCTACCGCTTTATGTCCTAATAGACATGTGAATGTCCGCAATTAGCCAGAATAATGGTGTGCAAAATGAATATATACTTACTTTGCCGTTTCAGTTATCTTCGTAGGCTATAGCAGTTAACTGGAATGGCTTATGCAGTATATCTTCGTTTTCAGGGTATTGGCTAATTGTGGATATTCGTATTCATATTTTATTTTTTTACAATGGATGTCAACGGATGACGGTTTCCTTTTATTTCGGTCAGGAAGGCTTTTGCCGAACCGAAATTAAGATACATGTCGAGCCGTACGGGCAGGTGATTCAGGTCATCGGTGACGAAGAAAGTAATGACTTCTTTTTCCTTATTGTCGACATATTCTACCAATGAGAATACCAGGCAACGGTAAGTCGTGCCGTTTTCTGATGTGAAGTTTTCCTTGCCCCGGTAAATAAGGGTCTGTTTTTCCACTGCTTTTCCGGTAGCCATTGAAAAGAGGATTTTCATGCCTACTTTGTAGTCGGTAGGGTCGTACGAGCGTGCCTGTAGCAGGATGCTCAACATGTCGTAGACACAGACATCCATTTCATCGTGCTTGGGGGTAGTGACGCCTCGTAGGGTGCGTTGTTGGTCAACGATGCACTTTCCATTCTTATAACTGAATTTCACTTCGTCTACGGTGTATCGCTTTCCTTCTTCGGCTCCTTTACGGAAATAGAGCGGTTCCAACTGTTGGCTGGTGATACAGGTCAGCGTATCACGCATCTTGAACCACCGGTCGAATCTTTTATTCGTATAAGAGTTTAAGTCGGTACGCAAGCAGGATCGTCCGTTGTAGGTGGCTTCGTTGACGCTCATTTTTGCCCAGCCCACGTTGAACCAGATGAATTTCCAGTTGAACTTCAGTTCATAATGCAATGTTTCACCCGGCTGGATGGCATTGTTTACGGCACCGCATTGGGCTTTTATCGCCAGGCTTCCTGTCAGCAAGCACAGGCAGAGTAAGATTTTCTTTATCATGTTCGTCCTAGGTTTTTGGCTCTTTCTTTGTTTCGGTCTTTAATTTTTTTTGCTTCGTCGGGTTTTTGCTTCTTTATTTCGTTTGGTTTTTGTTTGTCAAGCGGAATAGCGTGAATGTTCCAGGTTTCTTCAAACTCGAAATTTGCTTTCATTTCCCAGGTTTTCGGGAAATAGAATACCTCTTCAGGTTGCAGTTTCTCGTCGTAGTTTCCTGTATCCCATTTGCCATTGTTGTTTGTATCATTAAACAAGCGGATGTAATATTTCGTTCCGGGTTGCAGGAAGTAAAAGTCGCACGTGTTTTTTTCGGAAACAGGTTGCTGGCGTATTACTGCATCGCTGTTGTTTAATAGTTGTACGATGGCATGCGGTCCGGCTCCCACAATATTGAGGTAGAGCGTGCCGTATGCATCAGTGGTCTTTACTTTCAGCTTATTTTCCACTTTGTTGGTATAAAGTCCGTAGATACCTTTGAAGCCGAGTGAATCTATGGTAAGCTGGTATTCTTGTCCGGGTTGCCAATTGGCAAGTATTTCATAACGCCTCGGAGCGATGGTGTCGGCCATAAAAATGAAAGGTGTGTCTTGCCATACCGAGTCTACCATCGTCTGCATGTGGATGGCTGCTGTGTCGATGTTTTCCACCGGCTCTTCAAAACTCAAGACGATGTTACGGTTGATATCCAGTTCTGAAGGCGCGTCTACGTTCATGGTGAGGAATGGAGTTTCCACTACGATGGTATCACCTTTCTTTTCTTTCTTCTTGCGTTCTTTTTCTGCTTTTTCGTCAGCTTCTTTTTTCATTGCCAGACGGCGTTCACGCGGAATCTTATTTATCATACGCAGGGTGTCGGTAGTGGGTACCAGTTTTCCTAATGTATCAGTTTCCAGATACTTCAGTTCGATGGTCAGGGTGTCGCGCTCGCATAACGTAGTGTCTTTCACCCAATAGGTGATGCTGTCGTTCCGTTGGTTTGCTTCCACGATGAGCTGTTTCTCGTCGAAGTCCAGTCCTCTCAATGTGGGCAGGGTGTCGGCTTTCGCACTGAAATAAAGAGCGAATTTCTTGGTGTCTGGACGTTCGCTCTTGGCAAGGTATTGTAATGAACTTTCCTGCTTAAAGGCACGCATCATGATGTCATCGGGCATAAAGCGGGTATAATGTACTTCGTATATGGTATCGATGTGTGTAGTATCGATTTCGTTCCATACTGTGTCGTGACGTAAAGCAGGTGCCATACTTGGGATAATGAGTGAGTCGGACCATGCCACGGTTTCGGTCTTTGAGTCGTACATATAGTTCTGGTTTCCGTCCTGCAAGGCATAAATGCGGTATTTGCCCGGTGCGATTCCCCGGATGGTGAATTGTCCGCGGCTGTCGGTGCGTGATATGCGGTCGAACGGGAGCTTGGTGAAAGCGGTGTCGTTCAAATTCTTATGTAATCCAACCTGTATACCTTTTATAGGTTCCAGGTTTTCGGCATTGAGCACGGTGCCCGATACCGCCATGGTATCTATTTCGGGACCGGTAGAAAAGGCATACGAGAATAGTCCCAACGGATTGCCTTCATTATTGTCTACAATGGCATCTCCGAAGTCGATGGTATACGTAGTATTTGCCACCAGTGAGTCGATAAACTTCACCACGACCCGTTTCCCGCTGGTTTTTACTTCGGGTTGTTCGCGCTGTGGGGGAGAGATGATGACTTTTTCCGAAGCATTTTCCAAATTGATGAATTCATCGAATTCGATGGATACATTCTTACGGGTGTTATTGATGGCATTCGGAGCCGGTGTGGCACGTACAAACTTGGGAGGCTCTTCATCGTAAGGACCTCCATCGGGCGACCCCGTGCTGGCACAGGCGTAAAATCCGATGATAATCAGTAACAGGGCAAGGTATTTGGGTATGGGCTTCATGCAATAAGTTTACGAATTAAGTTTCAACATTTCTTCTATATAGTCGCGGTTGTTGCTCAGGCGGGGCACCTTGTGTTGTCCTCCCAGCTTTCCTTTTTGCTTTAACCAGTCGTGGAACAAGTTGGGGCGTGCCACGATGATTTCCAGTTCCTGTAAAGTGATGTCTTTATGCCGTTTGGCTTCATAGTCGGAATTGATTTCCTGCAAAGAGCGGTCGAGCACGTGACGGAACTTATCCAGCGAGTCGGGCATCACGCTGAACTCAATCAGCCATTGGTGGCGGCATTTGGCATTGGCGTCCATAAAGACCGGAGCCGCCGAGTACTCCAGGACTTGTGCACCTGTAGCGTCACATGCCTTGGCGAGTCCTTTTTCGGCATTGTCCACCATCAGTTCCTCGCCGAAAGCATTGATGAAATGCTTGGTACGTCCGGAAATGATGAATTTATACGGGTCTTTTTGGGTAAACTTTACCGTGTCACCCAAGATATACCGCCATAAGCCGCACGAAGTACTGATGACGATGGCATAGTTACGTCCCGTTTCTATGCCAGTCAAGGGTACGATGGTGGGATGCGGATTGTCTATTTCTTCCAGTGGGATGAATTCATAGAATACATCGTAGTCTATCATCAGAAGCATTGCAGGGTCGGACAGGTCGTTTTGCAAGCCAAAGAAACCTTCGCTGGCGTTGTAGGTCTCCATGTAGTGCATCTTGTCGGACGGGATGAGCTGTTTATATTGTTCACGGTAAGGTGTGAAGCATACTCCTCCGTGGAAGAATACTTCCAGGTTGGGCCAGACTTCGTTGAGATGTTTGGCACCGGTTTTCTCCAGAATGCGCTTGATGACGGCAAGCATCCACGAGGGTACTCCCGAAAGGTTCGTCACGTTTTCATGGATGGTAGTTTCGGCAATGCGTTCCACTTTTTCTTCAAATTCGCTTAGCAGGGCAATTTCCTTGCTGGGCACGCGGATAAGGTTCACCAGCGGGTTGATGTTTTGTATCAGGATGGCAGAAAGGTCGCCTACCAGGCTGTCCTTTACATTGTAATTCGGGCTGTGGCTTCCTCCCAGTATCAGTCCTTTGCCCGAAAAGAACTTGCTTTCCGGATTCGAGCGCAGGTAGAGAGCTACGGCATCGGTTCCGCCTTGATAATGGACGTGCCGTAATCCGTCTTTGCTTACGGGGATGAACTTGCTCTTATCGTTGGTAGTGCCCGATGATTTGGCATACCAGATGACACGTCCGGGCCACAGCACGTTTTTTTCGCCATGGCGCATACGGTCTACATAGCCTTTCACGTCTTCGTAGGTCTGGACCGGTACCCGCTGGAAATCAGCGTATGTCCGGATATGGGCATAATCGTATTTTTTCCCCCATTCCGTATCAGAAGCATTCTCGACCAGCTTGTGGAAAACTCTGTCTTGAATGGCTTCGGCTTGTGTGTTATAGCAATCTATTTCCTTTTGGCGGGAAACAAACAACTTTTCGATTAACTTTGTTGAAACCATTGGTATTCCTTTTTTATGGCACACGCATACAGGACTAGTGTGTCCGAAGCGTCTTTCTTGTGCTATTGAAACGCTGCAAAGTTAGCCTATTTCTTGTATTTGTGGTGTATTTTTGTGTTAGAAAAGACAAATCTACACTTTTTTCTTATAACTTTACCACACGAAGACAAATTTTGAAGGTTATGAGAATCGGAATTTTAACGGCAGGAGGTGATTGTCCGGGCATAAACGCTACCATCAGAGGCGTTTGCAAGACGGCTATCAGTTATTATGGAATGGAAGTATATGGTATCCACAATGGTTTTCGGGGATTGCTGGACGATGATGTAATCCAGCTTACTGAGAATTCGTTGGGCGGATTGCTTACGATGGGGGGCACGGTGCTGGGTACTTCACGTGTGAAGCCTTTCCGGAAAGACCGTGGGTTTTCGCTTTCCGATAGCAGGCCTGCGGCATTGCTGAAGACGATTCATGACCACGGACTTGAGTGCCTGGTCTGTATCGGAGGAAACGGCACGCAGAATACGGCGGCCATGCTTGCCAAAGCCGGAGTGAATGTGGTGATGATACCCAAGACTATTGATAATGATGTGTTCGGTACGGATATTTCGTTCGGGTTCGATTCGGCGGTGAGTATTGCCACCGAAGCCATTGACCGTCTGCACTCTACCGCCAGTTCGCACCAGCGTGTGATGGTAATCGAGGTGATGGGGCACAAGGCAGGATGGATAGCCCTTCATTCGGGTATGGCAGGAGGGGGTGACATCATCCTGATTCCCGAACTTCCGTTCAATATACATAATATAGGTGATGTCATCATCAACCGGTTGAAGAAAGGGAAACCCTATTCGATTGTGGTGGTAGCGGAAGGTATTCCCACCTTTAACGGGAAAAAGGCTGCTCAATACATAGCCGAGGAAATCGAGTATGAGACCGGTTTTGAGACGCGTGAAACGGTGTTGGGATATATCCAGCGCGGAGGAAGTCCTACGGCGTTCGACCGTACCCTTGCCACCCGTATGGGAGGGCACGCTACGGAACTGATAGCTCAAAAGCAATTCGGGCGGATGGTGGCGCTCCGGGGTTCGGAGATAGTGTCTGTTCCCTTGTCGGAGGTAGCGGGCAAGTTGAAATTAGTTACTGCCGATAACGATTTGATAATTCAGGGCAAACGCATGGGCGTATGCTTCGGATAATGCACATAGCTTCATCGGGCAACGGAAGTATATGCGCAACCCGATGAAGCTATGTGCGTGGCATGGTGCAACTATATGTGTCGCACCATGCTTATTTATTGTGCCGTGGCATCATTGCCTGTTGTGGCGTAAAGTCCTATCATAGCACCGGTGAATCCACCTGCCACATTGGTCGAAAGAATATCTCCCGAAACGGTTCCACCTACAGGCTGGAAGGTCTTTCCGTCTGTAGAATAACTGAAAGTATACTGGTCGCCCGTGGCTTTCACCTGCAATAGGATGGGGCGTGTTTCCTTAACCGGAGTACTTGCCAGCACGGTAGAGTTTCCTTTTTCGGTGCGTTGCAATACCAGTACGTCTTCTTCTCCTTTCTTGGTCACGCCGAACACGTAGTTGAAGGCTTCGCTTTGGTAACATGTAATACCTGCCAGGTCGGTCTCCGAACGTGGAATGTAGTTCAGGGTGGTAGTGGCCGTAAAGTTGAGGTGTTGCTGGCGATAGAACAAGGTAGACGTAGGTTGTACTACCTTGATGTTTACATCGTATGGGTTGATGGTCAGTCCATTGGGTGAAGTGGAGATGAATTTTTCGCGTGCTCCTCTTATGCCTACCCAGCGGTAATCCAGTGTGTCCGAAGTGAAATCCTCAGTATAGGTGAAGTTTCCGTTCGGGAAGAAACCGTTTTGTCCGGTCTGGTTGGTGACACCTGCCGGCATTTTCAGCTTAGCCTTTAGAGGTTCCATTCCTCCTTCGAATACGGGGAAAGTGCTGCTCCAGTCGACAGGAAGAATAAAGGTTTCACGTCCTGTGTTTACTTGATTGGCATTGTTGGGACGGATGGCAAGGAATACTCCGTAATATTTTCCGTCAGGTCCTTCCACCAGGTCGGCATGTCCTGCCCAGTCCACTTTGTCAGGACGGTCGGCATTCAGGTGGCGTTGTGACAGGATGGGGTTCTCCGGAGCCGGTGTAAACGGGCCTTTGGGGCTGTTTCCGATAAATATTACTTCACTATGCATGCCTCCTGTTCCTCCTTCGGCACACATCAGGTAATATTTTCCATCTTTCTTGTACAGGTGTGGAGCTTCAATCCAGATAGGTTTCTTCGAGAGGTCTACTCCTCCGTTTACTATCACTTTATCTGTTCCGGGAACGATTTGGTCTTTTTCTACATCATATTCCCATACCTTGATAACGCGGTGTCCTTCATACAGTGCCTTCTCTGGTGCATCATTGTGTACTACGTAAGCTTTTCCGTTATCATCAAAGAAGATAGACGGGTCGATGCCTTCAAAGTTCAGCTTGATAGGGTCGCTCCAGCCTTGCATCGGATCTTTGGTCTTGACGATGATGTTTCCGAACCCTCCGGCAAACTGGGTGGTAATCATATAGAATGTGTCGTTGTTCGGATTATAGCGGATGGTAGGTGCATATACGCCGGCACTGATTCCTGTGTCTTCCACCTTCAGTTGCGAGGGGCGGTCGAGCACATGGCCGATTTGTTTCCAGTTGACCAGGTCGGTCGAATGGAAAATAGGTACACCCGGATTGATGGCAAACGAAGAACATACCAGGTAATAATCGTTTCCTTTCTTGCAGATACTGGGGTCGGGGTAACATCCTTGTAGGATGGGGGTGTAGAATTCGTCGGAAGCGAGCGGATTCTGTTCGTACACGGCATCTTGTCCTGTATAGGTGAAATTACTGAATACAGGAGTACCAGGAGTAACCTCCATTTGATTGCTGGCACATGAGCATGCAAGTAGGCTCAGCGTGCCCCACGTCAATAAGCTTAATGTTTTTTTCATGGTGTTTATATTATAATAATGAGTAGTGTCGAATAGTCGTTTACAAAGTTAATAGGTCGGGATGAAAAAGATTGTTGCGTATGTTACATATTTTATTCTCTATGTTACATCTTGTATTATTTTCATGCTCAGATGTACCATCTTACAGAATATCTTTAGTTTTGGGGTATGAGATGTTTGTTTTTTCTTTTAAATTTGTAGGCAAACTTATAACTAATAACGATATGAAAATACGCAGGTTTTTCGTAGCACTGATGATGTGCATTCCTTTTTGCGGCTTAGTCCGGGCTCAATCGAGCGATAATGGTGACGGTACTTTTACTAACCCGATGTTGTGGAGTGATGTGCCCGACCCTGATGTTATCCGTGTTGGTAGCGACTTTTATCTGGTAAGCACTACGATGCATCTGATGCCGGGCGCACCTATTATGCATTCTAAAGATTTGGTGAATTGGGAGACGGCCAGTTATTTGTTCGACCGTTTGACCGATACACCGAATTATGACCTGAACGGATGTACTGCATACGGAAGAGGGCAGTGGGCCACCTCAATCCGTTACCACAATGGGAAATATTATGCTTATTTTTCGCCCAATGACAAGCCCTATAAAGGATATGTGTATGCCACTACAGATCCGAAAGGGAAATGGGAACTTGTTTCCCGCTTGCCTCATTTCCACGATGCGTCTTTGTTGTTCGACGATGACGGACGTGTATATATCTATTATGGAACAGGGCAATTACGCGAATTGAAGCCAGACCTTACAGGGGTGCAGCCTGGAGGAGTGGATATGAAAATCTTCGAGCGCGATAGTACCGAAACCGGATTGCTGGAAGGAAGCCGTGCCATTAAATACAACGGAAAGTATTATCTGTTGATGATTTCGTGGCCTAATGGAGGCAAGCGTCGTCAGGTGTGCTATCGTGCCGATAAGATAACCGGTCCTTATGAAAAGAAAGTAATACTGGAATCGGACTTTGCCGGTTTCCCGTATGTAGGACAAGGATGCATTGTGGATGATGAGAAGGGCAATTGGTATGGTGTCATCTTCCAGGATCGTGGAGGTGTGGGACGTGTCCTTACACTGATGCCTTGCCGCTGGGTAGACGGATGGCCGATGCTGGGCAATGAGGAAGGCCGTGTACCCGAAATCATGGAAAAACCCGTGCAAGGATGTCCTGCCTTGCCCTTGGTGGTGAGTGACGATTTTGGAAAACAGGAAATGAAAATCAACTGGCAATGGAACCATAACCCGATAAACGAAGCATGGTCGCTTTCGGAACGTCCGGGTTATTTACGATTGAAGACGCATCGGGTGGTAGAAAACCTGTTTTGGGCACCGAATACGTTGACCCAACGTATGGAAGGACCGCAATGTACGGGAAGTGTGTCTATCGATGTGTCTCATATGAAAGAAGGGGATGTAGCAGGTTTCAGTGCTTTCAATGGCGATGCCGGTGTACTTTCGGTAGTGATGGAAGGCGGAAAGAAATACCTTACGATGTCGTCACAGGTGGTAGCTTTACGCGATTCGGACAAGGCGGTGACACATGTGGAGACTGATGAAAAGGCGCGTGTGGAATTGACACAGGATGTAGTTTACCTGCGTATTGATGGAGATTTCCGGGTAGGCAAAGACATTGCTGCTTTCTATTATAGCCTGAACGGGAAAGACTGGACGAAAATTGGTTCCGATTTTAAGATGATATTCGATTACCGCCGCTTCTTTATGGGGACAAAATATGCGATATTCAATTATGCTACAAAGCAGACAGGTGGCTATGTAGATGTGGATTTCTTCGATTATAAACGAATAAGATAAAGAATGGTTATGAAAAAGAAAGCATGGGCATTGATGGTCTGTCTGATAGGTTTTTCGGGATTACAGGCACAAGACAAGTTGTATCCGAACACTTTTGCCTTGAATGAGGTGACTCTCTTGGATGGTCCTTTCAAGCATGCACAGGACTTAAATGGTAAAGTATTGTTGGAATATGATGTAGACCGCTTGCTGGCTCCTTTTCTGAAAGAGGCAGGATTACCTCCCAAAGGAGAATTGTTCCCTAATTGGGCGGGACTGGACGGACACGTAGGCGGACATTATCTTTCGGCACTGGCAATGCATTATGCCGCTACAGGTGATGAGGCATTCCGCCAGCGTATGGAGTATATGATAGCCGAATTGAAACGTTGCCAGGAGAAGAACGGTGATGGTTATATCGGCGGTGTTCCTAATGGAAAGGCTTTGTGGAGTGAGATACGGAAAGGAAACGTGGCCTTGATTTGGAAATACTGGGTACCTTGGTACAACCTTCATAAGCTTTATGCCGGACTTCGGGATGCCTGGATGTATGCCGGCAATGAAGAAGCAAGACAGATGTTTCTTGATTTGTGCGATTGGGGCATTGGAGTCGTTTCTCCCCTCACTGATGCGCAAATGGAGCAGATGCTGGATATGGAATTCGGCGGAATGGATGAAGTATATGCCGATGCCTATCAGATGACCGGAGACAAAAAATACCTGGACACGGCCAAACGTTTTTCTCATCATTGGTTGCTGGACAGCATGGCAAAGGGAGTGGACAATCTGGATAACAAACATGCCAATACACAAGTGCCTAAAGCGGTGGGATATCAACGCATAGCCGAGTTAGACCATAACCGTACGTATGAGGATGCGGCATCGTTCTTCTGGCATACGGTGGTAGAAAACCGTTCGCTGGCATTCGGAGGCAATAGCCGGCGCGAGCATTTTGTGGCGAAAACCGATAGCAAGAGCTATATAGAAGACCGTGAAGGTCCGGAATCATGCAATACCAATAATATGCTGAAACTGACCGAGGGCTTGTTCCGGATGCATCCCGAGGCTAGCTATGTGGACTTCTACGAGCGTGCTTTGTACAATCATATCCTTTCTACCCAGCATCCCGAACACGGCGGATATGTGTATTTCACATCTGCCCGTCCGGCACATTACCGGGTTTATTCGGCTCCTAATCAGGCGATGTGGTGCTGTGTAGGAACCGGTATGGAGAATCATGCCAAATATGGAGAATTCATCTATACGCATATACACGATTCATTGTTTGTCAATTTGTTTATAGCTTCTGAACTGAGCTGGAAAGAAGAAGGCATCCGCTTGCGTCAGGAAACAGGTTTCCCGGCAGAAGAGGGAAGCAAGCTTACGGTTTCGGTGGACAAGCCCAGACATTTCAAGATGTTGGTACGCCATCCGTGGTGGGTTAAGGCTTCGGAAATGCAGGTGTTGTGTAACGGAAAAGAGTATGCAGCCGGTTCGGAACCATCTTCGTATGTATGCATTGACCGCGAATGGAAAGACGGGGATGTTGTCGAAATCCGTACGCCGATGCATGTTAAGTTGGAAGAGTTCCCGAATATGCCCGAATATGTTGCCATCTTGCGCGGACCGATTGTATTGGGTGCACGGGTAGGTACAGACCATCTGGACGGGCTGGTGGCAGACGATAGCCGATGGGGACATATTGCTTCAGGACCTTTGGTTCCGGTTTACGAAACTCCTTTTCTTATAGGAGAGCGGGCAGACATCGAAGAGAAGTTAAACCATTTGCGTCCGGTAGCAGGCAAGCCGTTCCATTATACGGTTCCCGGCCTGTTCCGTTCCGGCAAATACAAGGATTTGGTGCTCGAACCGTTTTATGGCATTCACGATAGCCGTTATATGATTTATTGGCTTTCGATGGACGAAACTGAATACGCACATTATCAAAGCGAACAGAAAGCCGAAGAAGAAGCGCGTATTGCATTAGACCGCCGGACGGTAGATGCCATAGCAACGGGAGAACAACAGCCCGAAGCGGATCACTTAATGAAGAACGAGAACTCGACAAAGGGAAATTTCAATGGTAAGGCGTGGCGTGATGCGAAAGACGGAGGCTATTTCAGTTATGTACTTTCTACTGAGGGCAAGTCTGACATGTCTTTGCTGATAACTTATTGGGGTAATGAAACCGCCGACCGGGAATTTGATATCTTGGTAGATGGAAAGGTGATTGCTTCTGAAAATCTGGTAGGGAAATGGAACAAGCAGGAGTTCGTGGATGTTGAATATGCTCTTCCTGACGATGCGTTGCAGGGTAAGAAAGAAATCACTCTCACGTTCCAAAGCAAGCCCGGAAAAATAGCCGGAGGGGTATTCTTTATCCGTTTGGTGACTAACGAACAAGGTGAATGACTTTAAATGAAATTATATGATGACAAGACAATGGCTATTGACTGCAGCCTTAGGGGCTTGCCTGTCCGTTTATGCTACTGATTGGAAATTTGCCAGTCCCGATGGACACATTCAAGTGGTGGTATCCGATGAAGGCGGAAAGCCTTCTTACCAAGTGTTGTATGACGGAACCGTGTTTCTCGAACCTTCTCCCTTGGGTCTGGAGACCAATATAGGCGATTTTACTCAAGATATGTCGTTGGGGGGAACGTGCAAGGCGGATACGGTATGCGATACCTATACGTTGCCCACCATCAAGCAGAGCCGGGTAGACTATAAGGCGGTTGAAGTGGTGTGCCCGTTCATGCAACAGGGCAAGAAGGTGTGCGATGTGGTGTTCCGTGTGAGCAACCGTGACGTGGCTTTCAAGTACCGCGTCTATCCCAAGGAAAATACCTTATGTTGTGTGGTGCGCTCGGAAGCTACGGGTTTCGTCTTGCCTGAGGGAAGCACTACTTTCCTTTGTCCGCAAAGCAAGCCGATGGGAGGCTTTGCACGTACTTCGCCCAGTTATGAGACCTCTTATACCGTCGATGATACGATGGGCAAGAATGGCTGGGGCGAGGGATATACATTCCCGTGCCTGTTCAAATATATGGATAAGGGATGGCTCTTACTTTCAGAAACGGGAGTAGATAGTCGCTATTGTGCCAGCAGGCTGATGGGGCACGAGGGTGGCATGTATACGATAGGTTATCCGCAAGAAGGCGAATACAATGGCAATGGAACAACGGCTCCGGGAATTGCGCTTCCAGGCGAAACACCTTGGCGCACCATCACTTTGGGAAAAACACTGGCTCCTATAGTTGAAACTACCGTGGCTTTCGACCTTGTATCTCCCTTGTACGAAGCATCTCAGAAGTACCAGTACGGATGCGGCACATGGAGCTGGATTATCGGAGGTGATGCCAGCATGACATACGATGAGCAGAAGCGTTACATTGATTTTGCCGCGGCGATGGGATACCAGTCGGTGCTGGTTGATGCATTGTGGGATTCGCGGGTAGGATATGAAAAAATAGAAGAGTTGGCACGTTATGCCCAGTCTAAGAATGTGGCATTGTATCTGTGGTATAATTCCAATGGTTATTGGAACGATGCTCCGCAAGGTCCGCGTGGCAAGATGAGCAACATTATTTCCCGTCGGAAGGAAATGAAATGGATGCAAAGCATCGGTATCCGGGGTATTAAAGTGGACTTTATAGGAAGCGACAAACAAGTGACTATGCAATTGTATGAAGATATTCTGGCAGATGCCAACGATTATGGTCTGCTGGTTATTTTTCACGGATGTACCTTGCCTCGCGGATGGGAGCGGATGTATCCCAATTATGCGGCAAGTGAAGCTGTACTGGCAAGCGAGAATATGAACTTTTCGCAAGGCAGTTGTGATGCCGAAGCCTTTAATGCCTGCTTGCATCCGTTTATCCGCAATACCGTAGGTAGTATGGATTTCGGAGGCAGTACATTGAACCGGTATTACAATGCGAAGAATCAGCCGGGAGGTAGCCGCCGTGTTACATCGGATGTGTTTGCGCTTGCCACAGCGGTGCTTTTTCAAAGTCCGGTCCAGCACTTTGCTTTGGCTCCTAATAATCTGACCGATGCTCCTGTATGGGCTGTGGATTTTATGAAGAAAGTACCTACGTTGTGGGATGAAGTGCGTTTTATCGATGGTTATCCCGGCAAGTATGTAATATTGGCACGTCGACACGGAGAAACGTGGTACGTGGCTGGAATCAATGCCAGCAAAGAACCGTTGAAAGTGAAAGTAGCTTTGCCGATGTTTTCCCCGAAAGAAGAAGTGACGCTTTATGCTGATGATGCCCAGCTGCAAGGAAGCGTGAAAACCCAGAAGCTGGACAAAAAAGGCGAAATCGAACTGATGATTCCATGTAATGGAGGAGCTTTGATTGTAAAATAACTCAGAAGCTGTTTTGAATTTATCGTGCGATGATTTGGGATGAGTTTTTGAGGCATTTCCGCTTCTGTGATGAGGAAGATAGCGGGCTATCTGACGAAGAACAGGAGCGAAAAGGACCAAAAAATCGCCCAAAGCACACACGAAAACGGATACATCAAGCCAAGAAAAACTTTTTGGAGAAATTCAAAACAGCTTCTCATTAAATCAAGAATAAAAGATGAAAAACAAATCGAAAAAATTAGCATTTATGATGCTGGGCTTGTGTGCCCTTGGTGCAAATGCCCAAGACCCGATTATTCAGACCAAATACACCGCCGATCCTGCACCGATGGTGTACAATGACACGATTTTTCTGTATACCAGTCACGATGAGGACGATGCGCAAGGTTATGACTTCAAGATGCTCGACTGGCAGCTATATACCTCTACTGATATGGTGAACTGGACCGACCACGGACCTGTGGCTTCCTTGAAAGACTTTGTATGGCGTAAGCGCGATAACGGTGCATGGGCACAACAAGTGGTGGAGCGTGACGGTAAGTTTTATATGTATTGCCCCCTTCATGGGAACGGCATTGGCGTATTGGTTTCCGATTCGCCTTACGGACCTTTTAAGGATCCCATAGGCAAGCCTATCGTGTGGCAACAAGAGCATTGGGAAGATATCGATCCTACTGTTTGGATTGACGATGACGGACAAGCCTATATGTATTGGGGTAACCCGAACTTGTATTATGTGAAACTGAACAAAGACATGGTGTCGTATTCGGGCGATATTGTGAAGATAGGCAAGTTGGAACATTATCAGGAAGGACCGTGGTTTTACAAACGTAACGGGAAATATTATCTGGCATACGCTTCTACTTGTTGCCCAGAAGGAATCGGATATGCCATGAGTAACAGTCCTACGGGACCATGGGAGGTGAAGGGCTACATCATGGCTCCTACCGACCGTACGCGCGGAAATCATCCGGGAATCATTGACTATAAAGGCAAGAGTTACGTTTTCGGACAGAATTACGATCTGTTGCGTCTCGAAATGGAGGAGCATCATGAACGCCGTTCGATATCGGCCGCCGAAATGCATTATAATGTAGACGGTACGATACAGGAGGTGCCTTATTTTAAAGATACGAAGCTGGTGCAGATTGAAAACTTTAATCCTTACCGCAGGGTAGAAGCCGAGACTATGGCTTGGGGATATGGGCTGAAAACCGAGCGCCGTACCGATGGTGGCATTTATGTCACGAAAATCAATGACTCTGATACTTTGGTGGTAAAAGGTGTTGATTTCGGAAAAGAAGGCGCATCTCGTTTTGTGGCTTCTGTCGCTTCTGATGCAGGGCATTGCGCAATTGAGATTCATTTAGACCAAGCCGATGGTCCGTTGGTAGGAACAGTTCAAGTTGAGGCTACCGGAGGAATGGACATATACAAGGAGTTTGCCTGTCCGGTGAAAGGGGCGAAGGGTGTTCACGACCTGGTGTTCCGTTTCAAAGGTGATGCCGGAAAAGACCTGATGAATTGGGATTATTGGAAATTTGTAGAATAATAGAATGACATAGTTTATGAAAAACATATTTATTAGTCTTTCGATGCTTGTAACTCCTATACTGGTTATGGCACAAAACCCGATTGTCCAGACTGCTTATACCGCCGACCCGGCACCGATGGTATATGGTGACCGCTTGTATTTATATACAAGCCATGATGAAGATGCATCTACGTGGTTTACAATGAACGACTGGAAATTGTACTCTACCGAAGATATGGTAAACTGGACTGAACATCCGACTCCCTTGTCGTACAAGACATTCGAGTGGGCGCGGGGAGATGCTTGGGCTATGCAGTGTGTCGAACGTGGAGGTAAATTTTATGCGTATGTCCCGGTGACGATGAAAAAAGGAGGGGGAGCTATTGGCGTAGCTGTAGCAGACAGTCCTTATGGTCCTTTCTACGACCCACTTGGCAAGCCATTGGTGAGTAGTGGAAAAGGGGACATAGATCCTACCGTAATGATAGACGATGACGGGCAGGCTTATCTGTATTGGGGCAATCCTTTTTGTTATTATGTGAAGTTGAACGAAGATATGATATCATATTCGGGAGATGTTGTGAAGGTGGATATGACCGAAGAGGCTTTTGGTAAGCGGGAAGGGAATGTGCCTGAACGTCCCACACTTTACGAAGAAGGCCCATGGCTTTACAAGCACAAGGATTGGTATTACCTGTTGTGGGCTGGTGGACCGATATCCGAACATTTGGGCTATTCGATGAGCAAGAGTCCGTTGGGACCTTGGAAATACGGAGGTACGCTGATGCCTACCGAAGGAAGGAGTTTTACTAATCATCCGGGTATTGTGGACTATAAAGGCGGAACTTACCTTTTCTACCACAATGGTGCCCTGCCTGGAGGTTCGGGCTTTACCCGTTCGGTATGCGTGGAGAAAGTTGTGTTTAATGCCGATGGTTCTATCCAGCCGATGAAGATGACCGAAGGTATCCGTGAAGGGTTGACGGCACTTAATCCGTACCGGAAGAATGAAGCTGAAACGATGGCTTTCTCCGAAGGGATGAAGTCGGCACAAAACGGAGAAGTGGGTGTATTTGTCAATGCTATGCGTGATGGGGCATACATCAAGGTGAAGGGCGTAGACTTCCGTAGCCAAGGGGCATCTGACATCATTGCTCGTGTAGGAACTACACACAACGGAGGGGTAACTCTGGAGGTGCGTGCCGATGGTCTGCAAGGAAAGCTGCTGGCTACGTTGCAGGTACCTATGACTGGTTGGGATGACCGTTGGGCACTGGTTACTTCCAAAGTGGAAGCTATAAGTGGCGTGCATGACCTGTATTTTATATGCAAAGGTGATAAGCCTGGCAGGGTGATGTATTTCGATTACTGGATGTTTCATCCGAAGCAGTAAGGAGGGCAAATAATGAAGTATCTATGGCTTTTTGTGCTGGGAATTTGTGGGTGGTATAACCTGCAGGCTCAGACGTGGACCGCTGATAACGGGAACGGTACGTTTACCAATCCCTTGTTCTATGATGAGTTTACCGATCCTGACTTGATTCGGGTGGGAACAGATTTTTATATGGTTGCCAGTTCGATGCATACTATGCCCGGATTGCCTTTGCTTCGCTCTAAAGATTTGGTGAATTGGGAATTTGTTACTTATGTTTTCGACAAGTTGGACTTGGGACCTGAATTCCATTTGGAAGGAAAGAAAGGTGTGTATGGGAATGGTATCTGGGCACCTGCCATCCGTTATCACAAAGGGAAGTTTTATATTTTTGTTAATGTGAACAACTATGGATTGCAGGTATTTTCGGCAGACCGTCCTGAAGGTCCCTGGATACATAAGAACATGGGTGGACGCATTTATGATTTGGGCGTTTTATTTGATGATGACGATAAGATTTATGCTGTTCACGGGTATGATGAAGTGCACCTTATCGAAATCAAACCAGACTTCAGCGGATATGTTGAAGGAAGTGACCGGATTATCATCCCGAAAGGAAATGCAATGGGAGAAGGACATCATTTCTATAAAATTAACGGGAAATACTACATCATCAGTGCTGACTATGCTCCGGTAGGACGTATGCAGTGTGCCCGCGCCGACCGTCCTGAAGGTCCGTATGAGACAACGGTTATCAGCCATCGGGAAACAATGGGGATACAACAGGGTTGGTGGACACAAGGTTATGGTTTCTGGTCCGATATACCTGACGAAGGGAGCAAATTCAGTTTCCAGCCTCCTTCTGATAATTATTTCAGTGCCGTGCCTTTACATCAGGGAGGCATTGTAGATTTGCCTAATGGTGAATGGTGGGGCTTCTCGATGATGGATATGAAATCGGTGGGACGTCTTACTTACTTGTCTCCAGTAACATGGAAAGACGGCTGGCCTTATTTCGGGGTAGAAGGTAATCTGGGACGTTCGCCACGTACCTGGTTCAAGCCCGATACGGGTGTGGAGGAGAGTCCTCATGCTCCTTATGAACGGAGCGATGACTTTTCGGATAATAGTCTGAAGCCAGTCTGGCAATGGAATCATATCCCGGTTGATAACAGATGGGAACTGGCAAAAGGTGTGCTGCGTCTGCATACACTTCCTGCCAAGAGTCTGATGTTTGCTCGGAATACACTGACCCAGCGTGTGGTTGGTCCCGAATCGATGGCTACGGTAGAACTGGATGCACGTGGACTGAAGAAAGGTGACGTAGCTGGTCTTGCTCTGCTGAATACACCCTATTATTGGGTGGGCGTGACACGCACCGACGAGGGACTGATGCTTCGTTTTTATGATATGGTGAAGAATGTACATACCGACAAGCCGCTGGAATCTGCCAAAGTATGGTTGCGGGCTCACGGCGATTATCATAATGACTTGGCCTCATTAAGTTATAGTACCGATGGAGATACGTTCGAGACCATAGGCAACCAGTTGCGTTTGGGGTATCAGATGCATACGTTCCAGGGAGTGCGTTATGCTTTGTTTGCTTACAATACAGAGGGGAAGAAAGGCGGGCGTGCCGATTTCGACAATTTCGAAGTGTACGAACCTTTTGCCGATCGTTCGAAGAATCTGCCTGTAGGCAAAATCATTACACTGACCAATCTTGCCAATGGTGAACGGGCTTGGGCCAATCCGCATGGGATGTTACATCATGTAGCTCCGGGAAGTGCAGAATTCGAAGGGTTAGGATGCCATTTCAGGGTACACGACCGTGGTAAGGGACGTGTGGCACTTGAAGCAATGGATGGTTCTGGATTTCTGACCGTAACGGGGTTGGGGCTTTCGGGCGATGTGCGCATCACGAAAGAAGAAACAGAAGCAAGTCTTTTCTTGTGGCAAGATATGTTGTGGGGGCATTGTATGTTGCTTTCTCTTCATACCAATCGTTTTGTCGGGTTAAATCCGGTGACGGGCGAACCTTATGCCGCCGACTGGCCCGGTACACGCCCCGACCGGAAAGACGGAACGGTCTTTGCCTGGCAGGTGGTGGCAGATGTTGCCGATTGAATCAACAGATTATGCTTGGTTTCTTAGAAGCTGTTTTGAATTTATCGTGCGATGATTTGGGATGAGTTTTTGAGGCATTTCCGCTTCTGTGATGAGGAAGATAGCGGGCTATCTGACGAAGAACAGGAGCGGAAAGGACCAAAAAATCGCCCAAAGCACACACGAAAACAGATACATCAAGCCAAGAAAAACTTTTTGGAGAAATTCAAAACAGCTTCTTACATAAATCGAAAGTTATGCCTTGCGCGGTATGGATTTGTGCATTTCCTGCATGTGCCACGCCATTTCCGTAGAGACGGTGCGCACATCATCCTTGCATTTGATGGCATATCGGTAAGGAACATTTGGCTTTGCATGTAGCCCATATCTTTGTTTCAGGCGGCATACTTTTATGGTTTTCATATGGAAACCGTACGTTCTCGATATGGAAACCGTACGTTCTTGATATGGAAACCGTACGGTTTTCATATGAAAACCATAAAAGGAAGCCGCCTGAAACGATAATGTAATCCAAATGCGGAAACATTTGTTCCGGGGAAAATGCACAAACTTATGCCGTGCATGGTATAAAAGCAGTTGTGTTTTACAGGAGTTATTATTTTGTTCAGGAGTTAAAGGCCGATAGTCCTGCTTCTGAAACCGATATAAAAAGTATTGGTTTCTGACTCCCTTTTAACCCCTGATTAGTATTACTTATAATTGTGTGAAAAGAACTATGAAAACGAAATATTTGTTAGGGTTGTCAATAGGAATGTGCGTAATGTCTGTCCAAGCACAAAACCCGATTATACAGACTCATTATACGGCCGACCCGGCACCTATGGTGTATAATGATACTTTATATCTCTATGTAGGTTGTGACGAGAAAGATGCGCCTGAAAATTCGTATCTGATGCGTGAATACCGGCTTTATACCACCACCGATATGGTAAATTGGACAGATCACGGTGCACCACTCAAGACCAGTACTTTTGCATGGTCTGCAGGTGATGCCAGTGCGGCACAATGCATACCGAGAAACGGGAAATTCTATTGGTATATTTCTTCCCAAAACCGGCAGAATCCCGGTTCTTCTATCGGAGTGGCTGTAGGAGATACACCTTACGGACCTTTCAAGGATGCCTTGGGGCACGGATTGGTAACGAACGATATGACAACATATGCCGGACATTCTTGGGACGATTTAGACCCCACTGTATATATTGCAGACGATGGGCAGGCATGGTTGTATTGGGGAAACGGTGTATGCTATCGTGCCAAACTGAAAGAAGATATGGTAAGTCTGGATGGAGAAATCGAGGCAATCGACCGCTTGGATAGCATTGCCTTTTCGGGAGGATTTACCGAAGCACCTTGGCTTTACAAGCGTGGAGACTGGTATTACCTGATTTATGCTGCGGGTTTCCCCGAATCCATTCACTATTCTATGAGCTCTTCGGCTGGCGGCAAGTGGCAAGCTAAGGGCGTGGTTATGCCGTTGGAGCGTGGAAGCAATACCAATCATCCGGGCATCGTGGACTATAAAGGACATTCGTATTTCTTCTATCACAACGATGCCTTGCCTGGCGGGCATAGTTATTGCCGTTCGGTGTGCGTAGAAGAGTTCCGTTATACTCCGAATGGAGAAATACCAGAAATGCATATGACCGATGCCGGCATAACGGAAGCGGTAGGCCGACTTAATCCTTATATACGTACAGAGGCTGAAACCATAGCTTGGTCCGAGGGCGTGACTACCCGGACGGATGCTGCGCGTGGCGTGTATGTCACGGATGTCCATCACGGAGATTATATCAAGGTAAGGGAAGTAGATTTTGGTGCCAAAGGTGCTTCGCTTTTTACGGCATGTGCCTCTAGCCGTTATTTTGGCGGACAGATTGAACTCCGTATCGATGGCTTGGAAGGAGAAGTATTAGGTACGCTTGATATTCCTTACACCGGTGAATGGGAAAACTGGCAGGAGTTCAAAACACAGGTGAAGAGTGTGACAGGTGTCCACGATTTGTACCTCGTGTTCAAAGGCAAACAACCCCATGCCTTGTTTAACTTGGACTGGTGGAGATTCGATTCTGGGCTATGACGAAAATGAATAGGGAATATGCGTAAATACATTCTTTTTTATCTTTTGTTTTGCCTTTGCTGCTTGAAACTGTTTGCAGGTGGAAAAGTGCTTTATCGGACAGTTCCTTGTACACTTTTGCAAGGTATTACCGAACGTGAATATACGGTTTATTTACCACCGGGTTATGATATGGATACACTTCGTACGTATCCGGTGTTGTACCTTTTGCACGGAGGAAATTGCTCGAATACCGATTGGGAACGTTATGGTGGGCTTTCACATTTGGCAGATAGCTTGATAGCTTGTGGGCAGATGCAGGAAATGATTGTGGTTTGTCCTGAGGCCAACAAGGATAATATGATATGGTTCAATGCTGCGCATTGGCGGTATGAAGACTTTTTCTTTCAGGAGTTTATGCCTTATATCGAGCAGACTTACCGGGTAAAGGCGGAAAAGGCATACCGTTCGGTGGCAGGTTATTCAATGGGTGGAGGTGCATCGGTCGTATATGGTGTGCTTCATCCCGACTTGTTCAACGTGGTTTATGGGATGAGCAGTTATTTGCGTAGCCAGCCGTTGGAGTTTTTGAAGGATGACCCTTCTGCCCCTTGGCGTCAGAAGCTGGTAGATGATTACAACCCTATCCGCACGATAACGGAAGGAAGTGAAAAGAATGTGTCGGCATGGAAAGCCGTCCGTTGGTTCATTGATTGTGGTGACAAGGATTTTACATATGATGCTAATATCGATTTAGTCTCAGCCTTTCGCAAGCGTGGTATTCCTTACGAGTTTCGTGTGAAGGGTGGGGGACACGATTGGAGTTATTGGCGTCCTGCCTTGTGCGATGCGCTGGTATATGTCTCGCATCAATTGCCCGATGATTAATGTCAGGATCCTTTCTTGACCGACAGGTAATAGCCTTGCCCACGTACGGTCACTATCCGATACTCCGGAAAGCCTTTCAGGTGTTTCCGGAGTATTTTGATATGTGTGTCTATCTTTTCGTCGGCATTGGTGTCGGTTTTCCAGAAGCGTTGTTTGATTTCTCCGCGACTCACGCACCTGCCTTTCTTTCGGAGCAGGAGGCAAAACAAGGCGAGGTCTAGCTTGGGTAACGGACAGAGGATGCCATCAATGATTAATTCTTGCTTTTCCATATTGACAGAAATGTCTGGATAAATGTGGGAGGCATTGCTTCTTTTCCGCAGGTAATAACAGATGGCGGTGCCAAGAGCTATCAGTGCTATGAGCAGGAAGAACCGCCGGTCGATATAGCGGAGCAGTGTGACCGTATCGTATGCCACCCATCCTTGTGCCTGGATGTCGCCCGTGATATCCTGGCGGTAAACGGGTGTGGAATAGGCAGAAGAAGCACTGAGCGTGTCGGAACTGCAGTGTCTTTCTTGTCCGTTGTAATAGATGGTTCCAGTCTGTCCGCAGATGTTTCGCGCTGCGAGCCGTGCCCGGAACAAGATGTTCAGTTTGTCGGCATCTATCGGGTGGACATTAGTAAGGATGTGCTCGTTAAGCAGGCGGCGTGCCTTCGCTTCGTCTACACTGTCTTTGAAGACAAACACCGTTCGGTCTTTCCACGTACGCAGGGTGTATTTTTTTATCTTCCGGTCGTAGACGGGAGCCGTGATGTAATATTCGGAATAGGGATTCAAGCCGGGATGGGTGAAATGCTGGAACAGTTCTATTCGTTCGGAATAGTGTCTGGCGGTGGCTTCGCAGAACGCATGATCCGTTTCTTGCCGGATACGTTCTTCGCCTGCTTGTAAAGACAGGCACAATGCCGTAACGATAATGGCACTCAGGATGCCGAGGATATATAGTTCTTTTGTCTTCATAGATGCGATGCTAACCGATAGCAAAATAAGCGAAAAACTTAGATTTCAGAAAAAGTTCAGCTAATTTTTTTGTCCGATTACCGGGATTCTTATTCTTTTGCCGGCAGAAAACATTAAAAACATCAACACATGAAAACACTGATTATTTTAGCAATGTGCCTGCTGGCGGGCAGTTCCCTTCAGGCACAAGAGTATCTGAGAGAAGTATTGAGTAAGTTAGAAAGCGTCAAGTCGGCGACGTATGACTTGTATAGTGAAGGTTGGATGGCGGGAGATACTTTGCCAAGTAGTGTCAGCAAGGTGTTTGTGGAAGAATACCGCAATCCGCAAGATACCACCATCGGGTCGAGTTTTTTAGAATGGGATTCTGAAGACCAAACGCGCTTTGAATTGGGATATGACGGAACAGTTTCAGTATATATGAACCGTTATCAAAAAGTAGCAGAGGTAAATGATTTTTCCAATCAGTTTCTTCCGGTAAGGCTTATCCAACCTCCTTTTTTCAATTATGTGACGAGTATCATCCGTTATACGTTGGAAACGAAAGATAACGTTATTCGGGAAGTGAAGGAGACAGAGAAGGAGTATTATTTGAAATTGACTATCGACGAAGGAGTGGAAGTGGAATTCTTCGGGAAGCCTTTCCATTTTCCGGAAATGTCTTTTATGGCTGACCCGATAATGGTTTTTGAAATCTGGATAGATAAAGAGACAGGCCTTCCTTATAAATACAAAAGAGAACTTTGTGGAAGTAATTCCGGTATAGATGAATGTTCGAATGTGAAATTGAATACTTTGCCCGATAAGAATTTCGATTTATATGCGCTTGTGCCTGAAGGGTATGAGTTGGTACGGATGGGCGAAAAGAACAAATATGATGAAGAACCTTTTAAATTAGCGGATAAACCGGCACCCGATTGGACGGCGGTGAATATGCAGGGTGATTCGGTTTCGCTTTCTTCTTTGAAAGGGAAGGTGACGTTGCTCAATCTTACGGGAATAGGGTGTGGGGTATGCCAACTTGCCATTCCGTTTCTGAATGAATTGGACAAGCGTTTTGATAAAGATAAATTCCAGTTGGTTGCGATAGATTCTTGGGGCAAGCCGTTAGCGAATGTGCGGAATTATATAAGCCGCCATCAGGTTGGTTATACTTTTTTGTCCGGAAATGAACAGATTATTTTAGATTATAAGACGGGTGGCTTTGTGCCGTTCTTTTTCTTGTTAGATGAGAATCTTGTGATTCGGAAAATAATAAAAGGATATTCGAAAGGTACGACCGAAAAGAAGATTATAGATGCGATTGAAGAACTTTTGAAATAAGCCCATTTACGATTAGACAATTTACTATTTACGATGGAGAAAGTCATAAATCGTAAATAGTAAATTGTCTAATCGTAAATGTTTATAGTTCCTTCAACGTCTGCTCCACCTTCTCGAAGAAGAGCGAGATGTGCGCTCCGTCTGCAAAGGCATGGCTTACGGTAAGTGCTATCGGCATGTAGAGCCGTCCTGCACGGGTGATTGCCTTGCCTGCATTCATCAACGGATAATCCAACGGATGCCCTACCGATTGTTGGGTATAGGTGATGGAGGTGAAATACAGTTTCGGCGTGGCGCTGAGCAGGAAGACATCGAAATCCCCCTGCTGGGCTATCTGCTTGTCTGTTCCGTACGGGTCTCCGTCTTCGGGAATGGACGTGATGATGCGCCGCGCTTCACGGTAGAATGTATCGAAGTCGGGATGATAGGGAATACGCACGGTGTAGAATGTACGTCCCGGTACGGCGATAGGTGTAATCACATCCACCGTATCGTGGTAGACCACTTGCCCGTTCTTATCCCAGCGATAGCGCAATTCCTTGATTTCGTTTACCGCCTTCGTGATGGCATAAAGATAATAGAGGAAAAACGAATGCCCTTGTGCCTTTGCCCGTGCGTATGCCTCGGTGCAATCGGCTTCGCTCGTTATGGCAATCCACGAGTTGGCAAAGCCTCGGAAGAAGTTATAATTGTCTTTCCGTTCCCATGTATCAATGTTGATGATGTGTTTCATGCTTTCTTATGCTTTCTTGAATTTTAATGCCACTTTGTGATACGTCGGCAAATCGATGCCCAGCCGTTCGCCCAAGTCAATCATATCGAACAGCAAGCCTTGTATTTCCGATTCGTGTCCGCGGGCAATGTCTTTCTGCATCGAGGCGGTGCTATGCGGGTCGAGCTTGTCAATGACTTTCAGGTTATACGTTACGGGGTCTTCGGGGAAGATTACACCCAGTTTACGCCCGATTTCGGCACTTTCCTGCGATAATCCGATAAAGGTATCGCGCACCTCGCCTTCGTGCTGCACTTCGCCCATGGGCACATTGTGGTAGGCTCCGGTACATGCCATGGCGGAGATGAATGCCCACTTGATGAAGGTGTCGCGGTTGATGTCGTCCGATACGTCTACTTTGATGCCGCACGCACGCAGTTCTTCGGCTATTTGATTCAATTGTTCGCAGGAAATGCCTTGTTCAGGGCGTGCGCCGAACACCAGGCGGAAGATGCTTCCCATTTGGGTAATCTCGCCTTCTCCCGAAACAAATCCTACGATGTAGATGCATCCGTCGAGCACGTGTACCGAAGGCACAAGCCTTCCGATGCGCGGTCCGGTGCCATACACGTTGAGGATAGGGATGACCAGCGTTTCGGGGGTGGAAGCACGTTCTAATACTTCCTTGATAGAGTCGATGGAATATCCTTTCACGCATACGAAAATCACGTCGGCTTTTCCTTCGAATTCTTCGGCGGTATAAGCCTTCACGGGAAGAAAATGTTCGCCTTTCAAGTCTGATTTCAGGTGAAGCCCTTTTTGTCGGATGGCATCCAGGTGTTTGCCGCGTGCGATGCAGGTCACGTCTTTGCCTGCCAGAGCGAGGAATCCGGCGATAGAGCCTCCCACGCCCCCTGTTCCTACTACTAAGTATTTCATGGTGAGTTTTTTAAGTTCTTGAGGTTTTCACCACAGATTACACAGATTTTATTCTATTAAAAATCAAAGAGAGACAATAATAACACTATTCTCGCTTGCCATTATTATAATAAATAGAAAAATCTGTGTAATCTGTGGTGAAAAAACGGATTACACATTAAAGCGGAAGTGCATGATGTCGCCGTCCTGCACCACGTAGTCTTTGCCCTCTACGTTCAGCTTGCCAGCCTCGCGTACGGCGGCTTCACTTCCGTATTGGATATAGTCTTCGTATTTGATGACTTCGGCACGGATGAAGCCCTTTTCGAAGTCGGTGTGAATGACACCGGCACATTGCGGGGCTTTCCATCCTTTGTGGTATGTCCATGCCTTGACTTCCATTTCGCCTGCGGTGATGAATGTTTCCAGGTTCAAGAGCTTGTATGCTGACTTGATGAGGCGGTTCACGCCCGATTCTTCCAGTCCCACTTCTTGCAGGAACATCTGGCGGTCTTCATACGTCTCCAGTTCGGCGATGTCGGCTTCGGTCTTGGCTGCAACGACCAATATCTCGGCATTTTCGTCCTTTACGGCTTCGCGCACCTGTTCTACATATTGGTTGCCCGTTACGGCACTGGCTTCGTCTACGTTGCATACGTACATCACCGGTTTTGCCGTGAGCAGGAACAGGTCATGCGCTATTTTCTGTTCGTCTTTCGATTCGAACTGTACCGTGCGTGCCGATTTGCCTTGCTCCAGTGCCTCTTTGTAGCGCACCAGTACATCATAGGTTTGTTTAGCTGCTTTGTCACCTCCGGTTTGTGCCTGCTTTTGTACGCGTTGGATACGGCTTTCGATGGTTTCCAGGTCTTTCAGCTGGAGTTCGGTATCAATGATTTCCTTGTCGCGTACCGGATTTACCGTACCGTCTACGTGGGTCACGTTTTCATCATCGAAGCAACGCAGCACGTGGATGATGGCATCTGTTTCGCGGATGTTCGCCAAGAACTTGTTGCCCAGTCCTTCGCCTTTGCTGGCACCCTTCACCAGTCCGGCGATGTCTACGATTTCTACGGTAGTAGGCACGATGCGTCCCGGATGGACTAATTCCGCCAATTTGTTGAGGCGTTCATCGGGAACGGTAATTACGCCCACATTCGGTTCGATGGTACAGAAAGGGAAATTGGCTGCTTGAGCCTTTGCGTTTGATAAGCAATTGAAAAGCGTAGATTTGCCCACGTTCGGCAAACCGACGATGCCACATTGTAAAGCCATAATGATATATTGTTTTTATTGTTTTGATTTCTTGCTTGTTTCAACGGGCAAAGGTAGTCATTTCTTTTGGCATATCGGGCAGGGCACTCCGATTATTTACATAGAAGCCTCTTATTATCGGGCATCTGGTAATAGGATTTTCGCCCATTCAGACACTTCGGTCACATACATTTTCTTTAATTCGCCATTGACCAAGCGGAATTGAAGTCTGGCATCTTCGCCGTCTATGGAATTGTCGTACACATAAAGGCGGTCCACAATCGGTGCTACGGTCTTGCAATTTTCTATGGACTTGAAATAGCGCGAAATGATTTTAGTGATGGGCACGTCATGTCCCCCTTTCATCACCCTGTTGGCAATTCTTGCCGCATTGATAGAGGGGTGTGAAGTCGAGATAAAGAATAAACGGATAAAGAAGCCTTGCCGTTTGGCTTTAATGATGAATGCGACTTTATCTTCGGCGGACATTACGGTTTCAAACACAAAGCTTTTTCTTTCCGATAAACATGTTTCTCGTAGCTCGGCGCAATAATTAGCTGCTTTTAGTACAGCTTCCGGTGAGTTCCAGTCGCCATATTTATCTTTAGCCACTTCGTCCGGATTGATGTATAGCGTGCCTTCCGCCCATTCGTGATGCAGGAACTTTTGAGTGACGGATGTCTTGCCTGAGCCATTAGGTCCGGCTATTACAATCATTTCCGGTAAGCGTTTATTTGTGTCCATTCCGTATGTTTTCTATGTCTTTCGCCCATTTTGCTTGTTTTGTCAAAACGTTTTGCCGCATTTGCATGAAATGCTCCTCCGTCGCCTTTTGGTTGCTCGTTCTCGCTTCCTCGGCAACTTCCCTCATGATTTGTTCCAGCATTTCGTCCGTAGGCTCCTGCTCCGGACTGAAGCGGTATGCGTTTAATTCTTTCTCTGACATGATTGAGGTATTACGTTAGGGTGCAAATATAGTCATTTCTTTTGGCATATCGGCACACCTCTGATATTTGTTATGCAAAATTTACTTGCATAGCCAGCTTCTTTTTACGTCCTCCGTCCCGAGGACGTATGTTTTTGGTATGGAGGACGCACATCCTTCGAACGGAGGATGTATATCCTTGGGACGGAGGACGTAAAAGGATGCAGGTTGATTCAAGAAAAGTATATGGGTGAAACGAGAAAGAATAGACTGATTGCTTACAAATCGTAACTTAATGAGGCTTTATTTGGTATGAATCTATACTTTAAGGACGCTAAAAACAAAAAGAGACGCTTCCTCGCGAGGCGTCTCTTTCGGATTGTTGAGAGTTTATGAAAATATGTTTGTTTATGTGCTGCTTATTGTTGTACCGTAACGGTCATTTCCGGAACAAGGATAAAGTCTTTCTTGCCTTTATTCCACTTGTAGTATTCGATGGTTACGTTGTCTCCAGCGTATGAATACTTGATACACATGTGGTTACGCCAGTCGTTGCGGGTTGCATCCCACTTCATCAATGTGCTTTCAATGACTTGTTTATTGTCATTGTACTTATAGTTATATTTCTCGTAGTTGGTCAGGATGCCTTCGTTCATCTTGTAAACGGTTTCCGACATCTTAACGCCATCCACTTCTTCGGTGTTGTAAATCAGGTTCGCTTCCGGTGTGTTAGCGGAAATTGTAAGGTTTGCTACGAAAATGCAAGCTACAACAAAAATACTCTTCAATAAATTCATTGCTTTCATATCTTTAAGTTTTTAAGGGTTTACTATCTTTTTGTTTTTGATTACGCTGCAAAGGTAGTGAAACTTTTGATATGAGCTAACATTTCGGCTAAAAATTTATTCGATTTTAGCAAAATGTTAGCAAATAAAGATATGTTAACTATTGCGAATCCTTAGTGCGCTTCCAGCCAATTTTGACCCCAACCGCAGTCGGCTTGCAAAGGAACTTTCATTTTGTAAGCACTCTCCATTTCAGTTATCACAATCTGTTGCACTTTTTCCTTTTCTTCGGGCAGGACGCTGAAGTTAAGTTCATCGTGTACTTGGAGAATCATCTTCGAACGGATTCCCTCTTCGCGGAAGCGGCGGTAGATGCGCGCCATTGCTACCTTGATGATGTCGGCGGCACTTCCTTGGATAGGGGCGTTGATGGCATTGCGCTCGGCATATCCCCGCACTACGGCGTTGCGTGAATTGATGTCGGGCAAATACCTGCGGCGGCGGAAGATGGTTTCGATGTAGCCTTTTTCGCGTGCCGACTGGATACTTTTGTCCATGTATTCCTTTACGTGCGGATAGTTTTCGAAATACCCGTCTATCAGCTCCTTGGCTTCCTTACGGTCGATGTTGAGACGTTCGGCAAGTCCGAATACCGAGATGCCGTAAATGATGCCGAAATTGGCGGTTTTCGCCTTGCTCCGTTGCTCGCGGGTCACGTCTTCCAGCTTTTCCTTATATATCTTGGCGGCGGTGGCGGCATGGATGTCCTGATTCTCGCGGAAGGCTTCTATCATGTGCGGGTCTTCGCTGAGGTGCGCCATGATGCGAAGCTCGATTTGTGAATAATCGGCCGAGAAGAACTCGCAACCCTCGTCGGGGATGAATGCCTTACGGATTTCTTTCCCGTCCTCGTTGCGTATGGGGATGTTTTGCAGGTTCGGGTTGCTCGAACTAAGCCGTCCCGTGGCGGTCACGGTCTGGTTGAACGAGGTATGGATATGGCCTGTCTGCGGGTTGATAAGCTGGGGCAGGGCATCGATGTAGGTGCCGAGAAGCTTCTTCAATCCGCGGTGTTCCAGAATCTTTGCTACGATTTCGTGTTTTCCCTTCAGGCTCTCCAGCACTTCTTCGGAGGTGACATATTGCCCCGTCTTGGTCTTCTTGGGCTTGTCTGTGATTTTCAGGCGGTCGAACAACACTTCGCCCACTTGCTTGGGAGAGGCGATGTTGAACTCCACACCTGCCAGGCGGTGCACTTCTTCTTCTATCTGGTTCATACGGGCGGTGAAATGGCGCGAGGTTTCCTTCAGGGCTTCGGTGTCGATGCGCACGCCATTCCGCTCCATGTAAGCCAATACGGGGACAAGAGGCATCTCGATGTCGCGAAAAAGAGATTCGGCATCGTTTTGCTTCAATTCTTTCTCCAATACGTTTTTCAGCTTCAGGGTGACATCGGCATCCTCGCACGCGTACCTATATATATGAATAGGGTCGAGGTCGCGCATGTTTTTCTGGTTCTTTCCTTTCGGGCCGATAAGCTCTTCTATCTTGATGGTTTCGTAGTGCAGGTAGATTTCGGCAAGGTAGTCCATTCCGTGATGCAGTTCGGGTTGGAGCACATAGTGGGCTATCATCGTGTCGAACATTTCGCCTTGCAATTCTACTCCGTAGTTCGCCAAGACCAGCATATCGTATTTGATGTTCTGTCCCACTTTTAATGTTTGCGGGTTTTCGAAGACGGGCTTGAATTTATCCACGATGCGTTGTGCTTCGGTGCGGTCGGCAGGGACGGGAACATAAAATGCCTGGTTTTCGGTATACGAGAAGCTCATTCCCACCAGTTCGGCACGTATCGGGTCGGTTCCGGTGGTCTCCGTATCCAGACTGAAAACCTTCCGTGTCAGGATATTTTGTAATAATTGGTTGATTTTCTCTTCTGTATCAATGAGTTGATAGTCGAAAGCAAGGTCGTCAAGCCTTGTGAGATTTGAATTTTCAGGAGCTTCCGTACTCTCGGGCGTAAAAAAGCCAAAGAGATCGCCTTGCGCGGAGGGTGGGGGAGCGGCGGTTTTCTTATCGGTTCCCACCACGCGGTCGAGCAAGCTCCGGAACTCCAGGTCTTCGAATATCCGCTTGAGCGTTTCCTTGTCCGGCTCCTCCCGTTTCAGCCCGTCCATATCGAGGCGGATGGGTACATCGGTCTTGATGGTGGCAAGGAATTTGGAGAATAGGATTTGTTCGCGGTTGGTTTCTACCTTGGTCTTGATGGCACCTTTCAGCTCACTGGTATGTTCGAGCAGGTTTTCGATGCTTCCGAATTGGGCTATCAGTTTCTGGGCAGTCTTTTCGCCCACGCCCGGGCATCCGGGGATGTTGTCGGCGGTATCGCCCATCAGTCCCAACATGTCGATGACTTGTGCAGGAGACTGTATGTCGAATTTGGCTTTGACTTCCTCGACTCCCATTACTTCAAACTCCTTGTCGCCGTATTTGGGACGGTACATGAAGACGTTGTCCGATACCAACTGCCCGTAGTCTTTATCGGGCGTCATCATGTAAGTGGTGATGCCTTGCCGTCCGGCTTCGGTGGCAAGGGTTCCGATGACGTCATCGGCTTCGTATCCGCTTACCTCAAGAATGGGGATGCGGTAGGCACGGATGATGTCTTTTATAATAGGCACCGAGAGACGGATGACTTCGGGTGTTTCTTCACGCTGGGCTTTGTATTGTTCGTAAGCCTCGTGGCGGAACGTGGGACCTGCAGGGTCGAAGGCGATTCCAATGTGTGTGGGCTGCTCTTTCTTCAACACATCTTCCAGTGTATTGACGAAGCCCATGATGGCGGAAGTATTGAATCCCTTCGAGTTGATACGGGGATTTTTGATGAAAGCATAGTATGCCCGGTAAATCAAAGCGTATGCGTCCAGTAGAAAAAGTTTCTCCATTCGTGTAAAATATTTAATGTTTTGAACGTAAAAGTACAAAAAAACACCGTATTTCGATGTTTTATTATTACTTTTGTGCCCAAATAAATCTCTAATGGACAAGATAGGACTAATCAGGAAACCGATAGAAAGGGAACTGAGCGAATTTAAGATGCTTTTCGATACCGCTTTGACCAGTACCGCTCCGATACTGGGCGATGTGCTGGGCTATATCCGGAAGCGTAACGGGAAGATGATGCGCCCCATGCTGGTATTGTTGATGGCGAAACTTTATGGCGAAATCAATTCCGCCACGTTGCATTCGGCTTTGTCGTTGGAATTGCTTCATACGGCAAGTCTGGTTCACGACGATGTGGTTGACAAGAGCGACAAGCGGCGCGGACAAGCGTCGGTCAATGCGCTGTATGATAACCGTGTCTCGGTATTGGTGGGCGATTATATGCTTGCTACGAGCCTCCGTCATGCCGCTTATACAAAAGAAATCGAACTGGTGGACCTGGTGGCCCGCTTGGGACAGAACTTATCTGAAGGTGAAATTGTGCAATTGGCAAATACCAGCAATACTTATTTTTCCGAAGAGGTTTATTTTGACGTGATTCGCAAGAAGACGGCTGCCCTTTTTACGGCAAGTGCCGAGAGCGGTGCCCTGTCGGCAAAAGCTTCGACTGATGAGGTAGGCAATGCTGCTCTTTTCGGTGAGATGATCGGCATTGCTTTTCAGATAAAGGATGATATTTTCGATTATTTCGAGAACGAGGAGCTGGGAAAGCCTACGGGCAATGATATGCTGGAAGGCAAACTGACCCTGCCTGCCTTGTATGTACTCAATCATCAGGCGGATGAAGCGACGCGAGAACTGGCCCTGCGCATCCGTTCGCTGAAAGCCTCACAGGAGGAAATTGCTTCTTTCGTGTCTTACGTGAAGCGTGAGGGAGGCATCAAGTATGCCGACAAGGTGATGCACGATTACCGTGACAAGGCACTTGGCTTGCTTCCTGCCCAGACGGACGAGTCGCTCCGTGCGGCACTCACCGCTTATGTAGATTATGTGGTGGACCGGACGAAATAAAAAACTGAGAAACTGTTTTGAATTTCTACCAAAAGTTTTTTTCGTCTTGATGTATTCAGAAGCTGTTTTGAATTTCTCCAAAAAGTTTTTCTTGACTTGATGTATCCGTTTCCGTGTGTGCTTTGGGCGATTTTTTGGTCCTTTCCGCTCCTGTTCTTCGTCAGATAGCCCGCTATCTTCCTCATCACAGAAGCGAAAATGCCTCAAAAACTCATCCCAAATCATCGCACGATAAATTCAAAACAGCTTCTCATTTTCGTGTGTGCTTTGGGCGATAAATTCAAAACAGTTTCTGAATGAATGTCCTCAAAATGCCAGTCGAAATGAAGCTTATCCGGTGGCTGATGGATATGGCTGCATTGGGCATTGCAACTAGCTTCATAGGCTTATGAAACTAGTTGCGTTTCGGACGGCCTCTCGTGCGGAGGGAACCGTGCGGTAATAAAAATGTATTCTTGGCAGGGCACAATCGTATCTAGGAGTACAAGTGTGTGGAATATCTATCTGATTCTGCTCTTTTTAAATTAATTTTTCCACACAAATAACCAACTATTTCACCTTCTTTCATAATATTTGCTATAATTTTGTTACCCAAATGTGGAACGAAGTTAAGCCTACTATTATGAAAGGCACATGCGGACAGATAAAAGGGGGAGAATGCACTTTCTTCCAAGATATTTTCTCTTCGTGTCCTTTCAGAGTAGACGCAAGGACTGGATTTATTTTTAATACTCAACTTAATATTTAGTTTATGGATTTAGCAAATTTAGTTCGTAGGGCAGGAGCTACGCTATTGCTGGCTATGCTGTGTCTCGTTACCTTTGCTCAGGGAAAGACGGTGACCGGTACGGTTGTAGACGGCACAGGTGAGCCGCTGATTGGAGTAAGCGTATTAGTGAAAGGTACTACTGCGGGAGCGATTACCGATTTCGACGGTAAGTTTTCTATTCCGAACGTGAAAGCAGGAAGTACGCTGGTGGTGTCGTATATCGGGTATGCTACTCAGGAAATCAAGGTGGATGACCAAACTACATTTAACATTACATTGGCAGACGATGCCCAGCTGCTGGACGAAGTGGTGGTAATCGGATACGGAACAATGTCAAAGAGGGACTTGACCGGTTCAATCGCTTCGGTTGACGCGGAACAATTGGCAGCCGTACCTGTAAACAATGTGTCGGAAGCATTGACTGGTAAGATGCCGGGTGTATCTATCACAACCACGGAAGGATCTCCCGATGCTGAAGTGAAAATCCGTGTGCGTGGAGGTGGTTCTTTGTCGCAGGATAACTCTCCTTTATATATTGTGGACGGATTTCCGGTAAGCAGTATCAGTGATATCGCTTCGGCAGATATCGAAAGCATCGATGTGTTAAAGGACGCTTCTTCTACCGCTATTTACGGTGCTAAAGGAGCCAATGGTGTTATTATCATTACTACGAAGTCCGGACACGAAGGGAAGCCGCAAGTCAATTTCGGTGCATCTTTCGGTATACGCAAGCGGGTAGGCGAAGTAGGTGTGTTAAGCCCGTATGAGTATGTGATGTACCAGCAGGAACTGAACCAGGACGGAACGAATTACGGTTTGTATCAGGATTTGGACATCTGGAAATCGGTAGAAGGGACTAACTATCAGGAAGAGCTTTTCGGACGTACGGGTAACCAGCAACAATACAACGTGAGTGTAAACGGTGGTACGAAAGAAACCAAATATGCGGTCAGCTATTCACGCAATGACGAAAAGAGCGTCATGATCGGGTCGGGCTATGCACGTAACAATATTACCGTAAAGTTGCAGACCAAGTTGAACAAGTGGTTGACGCTTGACTTGAACGACCGTTTCTCGTATACGGAAATTGACGGTTTGAGTGGTGGTGCTGATACACAGGAGAGCAGTAAGGCATACTCAATCGTGGCGCGCAGTACCATCTATCGTCCGATAACCCGTCTTTCGGAAGACTTTGTGGACGAGGATACCGGTAATACGGATTTTACTCCGTTGGAACGTATTAACGCGACTTATAAGAAGCAGACCCGTCTGCAGAACAATGCCAATGCCAGCCTGACATGGGAGCCGATAGAAGGCTTGAAATTCCGTTCGGAATACGGATACGGATGGCGTTATAATAACACAGACCAGGTGTGGGAAGCCAAAGCTACCGCCAATTCGAAGTTCGGTTATTCCGGCCAGCCTCAGGCATATCTGACCAAGCGTGTCCAAAAGGAATGGCGTTTGGCGAATACGGTGACATACGACCATAAGAACCTGTTGGCAAAACAAGATAAGTTTAACGTAATGATTGGTCAGGAAATGACCAGTTCATGGTATGATGATACCAATATGACTTCGGTAGGCTTCCCGACCGACAATACGGTAGACCAGGTGCTTGCCTCTATGGGTAACGGAACGGCATTGCCCACTGAAACTTATATTGGTATTAAGGATAATACTTCTTCTTTCTTCGGACGTATCAACTATTCATTGCTTGACCGTTATTTGCTGACCGCTACGGTCCGTGCCGATGGTTCCAGCAAATTCACCGACGGCAACCGTTGGGGTGTATTCCCCTCTGTGGCTTTGGCATGGCGCATCAGCGAAGAATCATTCATGAAAAAAGCGAGCGATTGGCTTTCCAACCTGAAACTCCGCCTTTCGTTCGGTACAGCAGGTAACAACCGCATTGATGCCAAATACATGTATACGACTTATTCGCTGGGTAGCACGAGCGACCGCACCATTTACTTCGGTGAATCGGCAGCTTCGATGTTGCAACGCGGTGACATGCTTTCTAATCCTGACTTGAAATGGGAAACTACCATAACCCGCAACATCGGTATTGACTTCGGTTTCTTCAATAGCCGCATAACCGGTAGCATCGATGCTTATTGGAATACGACAAAAGACTTGCTGATGCGCCAGACGCTTCCGGGGGCTTCCGGATACAGTTATCAGTATCAGAATGTAGGGCAGACTTCTAACAGGGGTATCGAGTTTATGACGGACATTGTGATTGCCGATAAAAACGACTGGGGATTGAACTTCAGCTTCAACATTGCATACAACCGTGGCAAGATTGACAAGTATCCTGGCGGGGCTACTTGGGAAAGCAGCCGTTGGTCTGGTTCGGGTGTTATCAGTCAGGAAGAATTCTATCTGGAAGAAGGCGGACGGCTGGGTGAAGTATACGGCTATATTTACGATGGTGTGTATACAACCGATGATTTGCAATGGAACGGCACGGGATGGGCAATCCGTACAGACGCGGAAGGAAATCCTGTAACTCATGGATTAGGTACTGTAACAGGTTCATTGGAACCGGGTTCGATGAAGCTGAAAGACGTGAATAACGACGGTGTTATCGATGCCAATGATAAAGTCCGTTTGGGCAATACCATTCAGCCCGTGATTGGTGGTTTCGGACTGAACGGCCGTTTCCTGAAGAACTTTGACTTTACGGTATTCTTTAATTATCAATTGGGAGGTCAAATCATCAACGGAACAAAAGCCGCTTCAAGTTATTATGAAGGCTCACGCCAACACTATAATGTGAACAATAACTTTACAATGGCCAACCGTTGGTCGCGCGTAGACCCTGTTACAGGCGAAAATATGATGAACCGTAATTTTGCCAATGACTACATTGCCGCTCATGGCGAACAGGCTTATTATGACTATATCAATGGCGTGAACAGCGGAAAGTCTATTTATAACCCGGCTACCGTAACCGGACGTCCCCTTACCAGCTGGGATGTGGAAGATGCGTCTTTCTTGCGCTTGCAGACCGTTTCTATCGGTTATACCTTGCCGAAAGCATGGAGCCAGAAGATGCTGATGCAAAATGTACGCATCTATGCTACAGGATATAACTTGTTCTGCTTTACAGGTTATTCGGGAGTAGACCCTGAAGTGGATTGCTGTACCAGCACTCCGATGACTCCGGGTGTGGATTATGCGGCTTATCCCAAGAGCTTCTCTATTGTTGGAGGTATCAACGTTACATTCTAAAAACCTGAAAAAAGGATTGAAATATGAAAAATATATATAAGACATGGGCACTGGCAGGCTTGGCCTTTGCCACAACATTGACATCTTGCTCCGACTTCTTGGACCAGACGTCTCCTTCTGAAATGTTTCCCGAAACGGTATACAATACGGAAGGATATACCCAACAAGCTTTGAACAAAGTATATGCCGGACTTGTGTTAGACCACACTTACGGATGCCGTATTCCGTTGAACTTTTCTACCAACAGCGACATTGAACTGGTAGATGCCTTGACGCAAGAAACTACTACGGCAGATTCCGAACGCGGTCTTTGCAGCTACAATGCTCCCAATTGGAACCGCTTGGCAAATAACTGGAGCGAAATGTTCGAGATTATCGAGAATGCCAATTTGGTTATCGAGGGCATACGCGGTTCCGAAATCCGTGAAAATGAAAACATGCGCTACTATTTGGGTGAAGCACTTACCTTGCGTGCCATGGTGTATTTCGACTTAATCAAGCATTACGGCGATGTGCCCATGAAGATGGAATCCACCAAAAGTGACGGTTCCAATCTTTATTTGGAAAAGACAGACCGTGATGTCATCATGGACTCTCTGCTGGTGGATTTGCAGGAAGCTGCCGAACTGTTGCCGTGGGTAGGAGAGGCAGGTTATACTTCTGAGCATTGTACCAAAGGTTTCGCATACGGACTGGCTGCCCGCATCGCATTGGCTGAAGCCGGTTATGCCATCCGTGAGACACCCAAAGAAGGTTATGTAAACCTGAGCGAGAAGCGTGAAGGCCAGTTGGGATACAGTGACCCTACTTATCCGACAATGCGCCCGGGTGATGAGAAACGCCGCGAACTGTATGAACTTGCCTTGAATTGCTTGGATGCCATCATCACCAGTGGCAGACACCAGTTGAATCCCAGTTATGAAGATGAATGGTATCGTATCAACCAGTTGACACTGGACCAGACGTATTACGAGAACATCTTCGAAGTGGCACACGCTGAATTATTCAGGTGAGATGGGGTATACGGCAGGTGTGCGTATCAATACGGCGGGTAGCCCGTTTGGCTTCAGCAATTCATCAGGAAAAGTGAAGCTGACTGCTCCTTTCTTTATGTCGTTCGATCCGGAAGATGTGCGCCGTGACATAACTTGTGCACCGTACGAATTGCGTGATGTGACTGCTACGCAGACCTTTACGAATGCTCCTTTCGGCATTTATGTGGCAAAATGGGATGTACGTAAGATGACGGAAGAGTGGCGTGCCCAAAATGCTGCTGTAAGTACAAAGACCGGTTATGGCATCAACTGGGTAGTGATGCGTTATTCTGACGTATTGCTGATGTATGCCGAAGTGGTAAACGAACTTTACGGGCCTAACGGTAGCGGGACATGTGGTAAGTCGGCTATGGAAGCTCTGGCAGAAGTGCGCAGCCGTGCCTTTAACGGAAATGCCGAAAAGGTTTCACAATATGTAGCCCAGGCAGCCGGAAGTAAGGAGTCGTTCTTCGACGCTATCGTGGATGAACGTGCTTGGGAGTTGGCAGGTGAAGCTGTACGTAAGTACGACCTTATCCGCTGGGGATTGCTGATAGACAAGACCGTGGAAATGCTTGATTCTTACAAACACGCCATTGAAAATGATGAGTATGTGGCAGACCTGTATTATAAGGAAAGTGCAGGTGCCGACCCTTGGTATCTGGTAGACTATTCCAGTGTATGCTGGTACGAAGAACCGGAAAGTACCAACGATTATAAGAGCGTCAGCTTCTGGGGCAATGTGAAGAAAGACGGGGTGATTCCTGATGACAACAGCACGTACGATGCGCTCAATTACATCAGCAGCGGCCTTATCAGCTACGATAAATATGCTGGTTTCCAAGGTGCTGCCGGACCGGTGGTTAACCGTCACGTGTGGCCTATTCATACCACGACTATCAACGATTCTAACGGGCACTTGAAGAACTCTTACGGATTTAATTAATCTCCAATTTTAAAATGATATGAATATGAAAACCAACTATAAATATCTATTCATGGCAGGTCTTCTTTCTGCAGGAATGACCGCCTGCGTGGATGACAATGACTGGGGCACCGACAGCAGCTATAACCGTCTGTTCGGGGCACAGGACATACAGGTTTCGGCTATGGCAACTACAGCCGAAGTAACTTTCGACCGTCTTTCAAGCGTGGATTATTACATCCTGGAACTGAGTACAGACAGTCTTTATCAAGAAGACTATCATCAAGGTTCCCGGATTGATACGGTACGCGAATCGCCTTACATCCTGGAAGGGCTGACCGGTGAAACTACTTATTTTCTCCGTATGAAAGCTTTCTCGAATAATGGTACGCCTCCTTCATTGTGGAGTTATTTCGAAGATGGGGACCGCCGTTCGTTTGAAACCGATGGTGAACAGATTTTCAATTCTGTGGCATCGGCAGACTTGACTGAAAGCACGGTGCGCCTGACTTGGCTGGCTGATGCCGAGGTTACACATATTGACGTGTACGCTTCTGAGGAGGCTTTCGATGCCGGTGAACCGGCTCTTCAAACCTATCAGATAACAGCAGACGACCGCGCGGCAAGTGCATGCACCATCAGTGGGCTGGAATCGCAGACCGAATACTGGTTTGTTATCTATAATGGAACAACGAAGCGTGGCGAAATCGGTGCTATCACCACACCGCCGATGCCTGACGCTGACTTGAAGATTTCGCTGGAAGAAGGCGTTACGCTGATTGACCAAGTGCTGATTGACGACCTCGCCGCACAGGCGCAAGCCGCTGCCGGAGGCGCATCAAGCTACAGCCTGACGCTGGGTATTCCGGGCGGTGCTGCGATGGAGGTACATGGAGTAGATGAGGAGACAGGCGAAGCGACTGGGCTGGCAATACCTGAAGGCATGTCTGTTACGTTCTTTGCATTACCGGGCGAACGTCCTGTGCTGAGTTTCCAGAAGTCGCTTGAAATCGGAGGTACGCACGGATATATCCGTTTCGAAGGAGTGACGATTGTAGACGACGGCTGCCAGTATCTGGTAAACGAAAGCAACGGTGCCGCTATCGGCGACTTTACGCTGACTAACTGTATGATAGATAACATGAACAGAAGCATCGTACGTCTGCAGGCTTCGGATGCTGTGACTTTCAACGCTATCACGATTGACAATTGTGTGGTTACCAACATCGGTTCAGGTGGCTATGCCGTATTCCGTGTGGACAATGCAGCGTATACCATTGGTGCTATCAACGTAACAAATTCTACGTTCAGTAATGTAGGGCATAACTTTATCCAGGCAGGCAAATGTGCCTTGTCAGAAGTGAATTTCAACGGAGTGACCTTCTATAATGCACCGAACAATGCCAGCCGTTACCTGGTAGATGCGAATGGAAACAGCACGAATGTCAACGTAGAAAATACTCTCTTCGGTCTGACTCCGGGACGAGGCATCCGTACCGATGGCACGGTTACGGTTGTCAACTCTTTCAAGACTACCGATGGCGTGTTCAGCAGCAATGACTTCGATGTAGATGTGACTTCGCCTGAAGCGACTTCTGCAGAAGTGTTTACCGATCCGGAAAACGGCGACTTCACGCTCTTGCTGGATGATTTGAACGGCATCGGCGACCCGCGTTGGTTTACCGAGTAAAAAGGACAAACAGCCGTAGGCTGAATTTTAATATGTTTTTTCAATAAAAAGAGGCGGTACATCATGCACCGCCTCTTTTGGGCTTCTTATACAGATGCCCGTATTGGCCGATACAAGCGTTTACATTTGCTGATGTAAGCGTTTGTGATTGCCAATACGGGCATTCGTGTTTTCGGAAACTTTAGGTATAACTTGACGGTGCTTACGGCATCACCTTCACTCCCGTGGCATTGACCGTTTTCACATTGTCTGCCGCATGGTCAGGGCGGGGAGTGCCCCATGCTACGTTGCACGACTGCAGCCGGATGTCCGAAGCCGTGTCGATGTAGAAGCCGTACGTGTTGCCACGCACGAAGCCTTCGCCGTCGCACGGACGCTTGTCGTAGATACCACCCTCGTAGGCGGTCTTTTTTTGCAGCGAGAGCGACACTTGGTCGAAGTAGATGTGGTTTACCTTTTCGGGTGTGTCGCCGCCTACAAATGCCCCGTTTTCGCTCGTACAGCGGATATTATGGAAGTAGATGTGGCTCACCTCGCCGCATGCGCCTTTTGTCGCTCCTTTCGGGAAACGCCAGCCGGCATCCTTGTGGTTGCCTACGGCGCGTGGGTAGGAGGTGACGTAAATGGCTTCAGCCTTTCCCCACCACACGTCGGAGAAGAAACGGCAATCTACTATCATGTTCGAGAACACTACGTTGGTTACTGTGCCTTCGTCGCGGTTCTGGATACCGATGCCCCGGTTGCTGTCCTTGATGATGCAGTTGGTGAAGAGCACGCGGCGGATGCTGTCCATGTTTTCCGACCCTATCTTGATGGCGCACGAGCGCGAGGTCATTGTGCAGTTGCTCACCACTACATCCTCGCAGGGACCGTATTGCTCGAATTCGCGGCGGTTCTTCAGGCAGATGCAGTCGTCGCCCGACTCGATGAAACAGTTCGCGATGCGCACGTCTTTCGAATGGTCCACGTCGATGCCGTCGCCGTTGCGGATTTTCAGGTTGTTCAGGATGCTGATGCCGTCTATCGAAGCGTCACGGCAGCCGATGAGATGTACGGTCCAGTAGGCGCTGTTGCGGATGGTCACGTCACGGATGACCAGCTTCTCGACATCCGTCAGTGTCAGCACGTGCGGGCGCGGGTCGAAGTCGGTCACGGGCTTCAGTTCGTACGAGTCTTCCAGTTCCTTGCCCATGAATGCCACGCCGTTGCCGTCGATGGTTCCCGTTCCGGTGATGGACACGTTTTTCAGTCCTTTGCCGCTAATCCACATCATCCCTTCGCCCCGGTTTTCGCCGAATGCGCTTTCGGTGTAGACGCTCTCGTTAGGGTTCGCCAGCAGGCACGAATTGGGTTCAAGATGCAGGTCGACATACGAGGCGAGCTGGAAGGGGCTGCACAAGAAGGTATGTCCGGCAGGGACGAGCACCGTGCCGCCTCCTGCCTTCGAGCAGGCGTCAATGGCGCGTTGCAGGGCAGGGGCATCGTCGGTGGTGCCGTCGCCCGTGGCTCCGTAGTCCAGGATGTTGTACACATTGGTTTGCTTCGTCTGGCACGAGCCGAGGAGGCAGATGCCCAGCACGAAAAGCAGCAGTCGGTTTGTCTTAAAGATTCCAGTCATATCAAAATTGGTTTTTAGGTGAATAATTCGGTTATAAGTAGATGTTGAGAATTAGTTTATATAATGTGTCAGCTCAGAAACGCAGATTAACGCAGATTAGCGCGGATTCTTTTGATTTACTATTTTTCGATTTACGAAATACGATTTAATGCTCGAATAGTAAATTGTCAAATCGTAAATTAAAAGAATCTGCGCTAATCTGCGAAAATCTGTGTTTCTGATAATATCATTTCATTTTGCATACTTACTTAAATCACTACAAAAATGCGCACCGGACCCTCGCCGGAGACCTTCGGGGTGTCGGAAAATGCGCGGCGACCCCTCGCCTCGCATTTTCTACCTCTCAGAAGGCTCTTGGCGGACAGTCTTCCGGCTTGTTCCCCCAGCCGGGAACAGGCTCCGGACCCATTTCGAACTCCATGGTGCCGCCCCGAAGGATGTCTTCGTGACTGATGTAGTTCTTGGTATAGGGCTTGCCGTCGAGGGTGACGCGTTGGATGTAGATATTCTCAGCAGAGGCTTCGGGTGCCAGGAGGCGGAATGTGTTTCCGTTCTCCAAGGTCAGTGCGGCTTCTTGGAACGAGGGGCTTGCCAGGGCATAGTAGGGCGTGCCGGGGCAGACAGGATAGAAGCCGAGGGCGGCAAAGACGTACCATGCTGACATCTGTCCGGCATCATCGTTGCCCGAAAGGCCGCCGGGTGCATCAAGGTATTCGGTCTGCATGATGTGGCGTACTGCCCGCTGGGTTTTCCACGGCTGGCCGGAGTAGTTGAACAGGAAAGCCACTTGGTGGCAAGGTTCGTTGCCGTGCCAATAACGGTTCTGGCTGAACATCGAGTCAAGCTTGGCAATGTACTGTTCTTGCCCGCCCATGCATTCCATTAGTCCATAAGGATCGTGAGGAACGTACCATGTATAATGGCAAGGGGCACCTTCAGTGATGAACTTGGCGAATCCGAAAGCGTTGTTTTCATTCAGGAAAGTGCCGTCGGCATGCCGTCCTTGCGCATATCCGGTACGGGGGTCGATGACGTTGCGGTAGTTTTGCGCACGGCGCATCAGAGTCTCATAATCCTCTGTCTTGCCTAAGTGTTTCGCCACTTGGGCAAGGACAAAATCATCGTAAGCGTATTCCAACGTACGCGATACTTGTTCGCGGACGTGGAAAGCATCGGGCACACTGTCTTCCAATGGGATGTAGCCATACTGGAGGTACGACTGCAGAGCGCGGCGGCCCATTCCGTTGACGTATTCTTCGTGCGTGGCAGGGCTTTCAAAAGCATTGCGGCGCATCCCTTCGTAGGCTTTCTGCACATCGAAATTACGGATGCCTTTCACGCAGGCGTCTCCAAGGGCTGCAATGCAGTGGTCACCTATCATCGCTGCCGTATAGCTGTTCCAGCAGGGGAAGATAGGAAGCCAGCCCCCCTCTTCATATTTATGTACCAACGACTGCATCATCTGTCCGCCACGGGTGGGGTGGAGGAGGTTAATGAGCGGATGCAAGGCGCGGTAGGTATCCCATAGGCTGTAGTCTTCGTAATAAGTCTCACCCTCAGGCAATTGGCGGATGGGCTTGCCGGTGGCGAACGAAGGGTAGCGTCCGTCTGCATCGCTGAAGGCGCGGGGCAGGAACGAGGCGTGGTAGAGGGCGGTGTAGAACTTCCGCCGGGCGGTCTCGTCACCGGTCTTTACCTGGATGCTTGCCAGGTGCCGCTCCCAGATGTCGGAAAGCTCCTGGCGCGTGCGGTCGAAGTCCCAGTGCGGGATTTCGGCGGCGAGGTTGCGCAGGGCGCCTTCGCGGTCGGTGAACGATGAGGCGGCTTTCACCAGCAGCGTTTCGCCCTCCGTCACGGCGAACTGCACGTACACGCCGATGCCTTGTCCCGACTGGATGCAGGTCTGGTTGGCGAAGAGATTGTCGCCACGGAAAGTGCCGAAGGCGGAGGGCTGGTTCTGGTATTCGATGACGAAGTGTCCGCTGTAGCCTGCCGCTTCGCCCCAGCCTTGGTAGATGCGGTGCACGGGGTTGTAGCCGTAGATGCGTCGGTTCAACGTATCGATTTCGATGTAGCCTTCGCCTTCGTCGCTGTTGGGGTTGACCACTAAGTAGGCGTTGCCTTTTTGTTCGTAAGTGAAGCGGAAGATAGCGGCACGCGAGCGTCCGGTCATCTCTGCCTGCAGGTGCTCGTCGGGTAGGGTTACGGCGTAGTAGGAGGGGGTTGCGGTCTCATCGTCGTGCGAGAAGCGTGTGGCGCGTGCTTCGGGTGTGCAGCGCAGCGTGCCGCTTAGTGCCGCGAGGGTCATCGAGCCATAGTCTTGCGTGCATCCGCCCACTATCCAGTGCGAGTTGCGGAAGCCTTGCATCAGCGAGTCGCGGTAGTAATATGGGGCGATGCACTTCAGTTCGGTGTCTTGTGTCTGTGGTGTCCAGAAATTCATGCCGTTCGGTTCGAGTACGGCGGGCAGAGTCTGTCCGTATTCTTCGGTATGCTTGCCGAACATGCCGGCTGTGCGGGTGACGCTGGCCGCTGTTCCCACACGGGTGTCGATACAGCTCAATCTGTCCGGAATAGTTGGGGATGTGCATGACGGCAGGAATGCCGTCAGCAGCAAAACCCAAAGGCTGTTGGGATTGAATCGTTTCATGGCGTTGATGTTTTTTAGGGAGTTAGAAGGAGTTAGAGGAGTTATCGCCCGCTTTAGCGGGCTTAGGAGTTAAAAGCCAATAGTCTTGTTATGGCTCACATTTGCAACGGTATTGTCTTTTAACTCCTAACGGAGCGAAGCGGAGTGATAACTCCTTTAACTCCTTATATTTTAATATATATCTTTTTCTTGTACAACGGATATCCGATGGCTCCCATTACGCTCACGAAGAGCAGGGAGTAAACGGCGGAGGCTACATAAGGATTGCCGATGACGCTGTGGATGGCTCCGTAGACGGCGGGCTTGCACTCCGTGACGTTGAGCACCACTGCGGTCAGCTCGCTCAGCACGTAGAGGAAGAGCGGATTGACCCCGAATACTTCGAAGATGCGGCACCAGCGTTTCTTCCCTTGTGCGTCGATGAAGTAAAGCAGCGTAGCCTGGAGCATCGCTGCCATTCCACACGTGGCGAGGGCATAGCTGGGCGACCAGATGCGCTTGTTTAGCGGCAACCATTCCACTAGCAGGAATCCGGCAGCAGCCAGCAGGAATCCGGCAACGAAAAGCTTCACAATTTTCTGTCCTAAGTCTTGCGTCTCCATAATCAGTCGTCCGCAGAGAAAACCGATAATCGTGTGGGCGATGGCAGCGAGGGTGCTGGTCAGCCCTTCGGGGTCGACGGGGCTTTTATGGTACAGGTGCTCGTAACCCAAGACCTTTGTGTCCCAGATGGCAAGGATGTTAGTAGAATCCATTGCGTAACCGTTTCCCCACTGGAGTAGGAGCGCATAGCCTAACAGCAGGATACCGGCTATCCACGCCAGTCCTTTGGGGCGTACGTAAAGGGCAAGCAGCGAGACAATGCCGTAGCACAAAGCAATGCGCGGCAGCACGCCCAGGATGCGGATATGGGCAAAGGGCAGGAAATCGCCTTCGCACGCAAACTCGAACCAGTAGATACCCCAACCGATGAGGAAGATGAGCAGGGTACGCCGCATGATTTTCCGTAGGACGGCAGGGGAGGGTTGGAACTGGAATTTGCGTAGAGCGATGTAAGTGGATATTCCCATGATGAAGAGGAAAAAGGGGAACACAAGGTCGCACGGCGTCAGTCCGTTCCAAACGGAGTGGCGGAGCGAGTCGTACGAATATTTCCCTCCGGCATTGTTGACCACAATCATGCCGAATACGGTGATGCCCCGCAGGACATCGAGAGAGAGAAGCCGTTGTTTCATATAAATGGTTCTATTAAATTGAAACGCAGATTGTCATTTTATTTGTCTGTCTATTCTGCGTTAGAAGCTGTTTTGAATTTATCGTGCGATGATTTGGGATGAGTTTTTGAGGCATTTTCGCTTCTGTGATGAGGAAGATAGCGGGCTATCTGACGAAGAACAGGAGCGGAAAGGACCAAAAAATCGCCCAAAGCACACACGAAAACGGATGCATCAAGCCAAGAAAAACTTTTTGGAGAAATTCAAAACAGCTTCTTAATCTGCGAAAAATCTGCGTTTCAATTATATTAATCTGTGTAATCTGTGGTGAGAAGCGACATTGCTTCGCGGGCGGTGTCGATGCAGTCGCCTTCCGCTTCAGCCTTGTACGGATTGTGCTGCAAGGTCCACGGCTCTTCCATGGCGTACCAGTCGATGTCCTGCATCTCTCCGCCGTCCAATACGCCTTGCAGCATTTCCCACCATGCCGCCCAACGCTTGTAGTAAAAGTCCTTCAAGATACCGTTCCATTCCTTGTGGGCATAGTCGCGCAAGCCGCCTTTGTCGGCACACTCGCGGTTGCCCCATGTAGTGATTTGCACACGGGCGTTCCATTCGTACAGGTCTTTTTCTTCGGGTGTGTTGCCCAAGCTGCGTGCCTGGTTTATCCAGCGTCCTACGCGGAATTCGCTACGGGTAGCAAGCAGGCGGTCTTGTGCCAGCAAGAGGTCGAGGAATTCTTTCGAATGGCGTGCATAGCTGCGCTTGTCAAAGCTCTTGAAGTCGGCTATCGCCCGATTGTAGACGATTCGTCCGCGGTCGGCAAGTGCCTGGCGCACGATGTCCACCAGGTCGTATTCGAAATTGTTGTTACCACGGAACTTGTCGGCTGCTTCCAGCATCAGGCGTGCGGCGGCCTCGGTAGAGGTAGGATCGTAATAGTTTTCCATCTTCGACCAGCTCGATACTTGGAAGTTGTTCATGCTGGGACGTCCGCAGAAGATGGATTCGTGAGGTCCTTGCTGGTTGTTTCCGAAGGGACAGTTGTAGATGCCATCGGCAAGAATCATCCATGCCTGTTCTATCTTTTCGTCTTTTGCTCCATAACGGGCAGCCAGATACTCTTTCAGCCAGCTTTCCTTGGTGATTTTCTCGGGACGCCACGGCAATTCGCACATCAGTTCGAACATCACCGGATTGTTTTCGCTGCCTTCCATGGTCAGGCCGATGCCTTTCAGGTGGGCGGCAAGCGGGTTGTTCTTGGTAAGGTAGAAGTTATTCAGCAGTTGGTCCATGCGCCCGTGCAGCCCAACATTGGCTCCGAAGTTCTCCAGCATACAGAACAGCCAGTCGTGTTGCTCGTATCCTTTCTCGCGCTTCCAAATAGAAGGGATGCCCCACATGGGACGGCATTCGCTGAAGAGGTCAAGGATAAGCAGGTCGCCGTTCTTCAGGTTTTTCATCATTTCCGGACGCGGGTTCTCGGTCCAGCCTTGCACCACCCAGACGGCTTTCGGGTTGACCTGCTTCATCGCATCCATTACCGCCTTGCCGGCTGCATCGAAATCAACTTCTCCGGCATTCTCTAATTCGTGGAAAGGATCCATTGAATAGTAGTTGGCTTTGCCGAAGAGTTTTTCTTGTTCCTCGTAATAGAGGGCGGCGATTTCGGCAAACCGCTTGTCGGTAGGCATTAAGAATGCCGGACGGGTAAAACCGTTCCACAATTCCGGTTCGGTCACGTTCAGTCCCAGTTTCTGGTGAGCGTCATGAGGAACCATGCCCGAGTATCCCGGCAGTACCGGCTCGATACCGTATTCGCGCATCCGTTTCAGGATTTTCTTTTGCAAGGCTTCCTGCTGCGTGTACCAGCTGTCGGGATTCGGCCCGCCCCATCCTTCGAGGTTATTCATCGCCCACCAGGCAAGGAACGCCGGACCGGCAATGAAGCGGTTGGTTTCTTCTTTTGTGTAGCCCAGTTTGGCAAGCATGTTGCGCCATACACATTCCTGTCCCACGGCGGCAAGCGGAAGGTTGATGCCATGCAGTGCCATCCAGTCGATTTCCTTTTCCCAGCGTGCCCAGTCCCAGAAAGCCATGGTATACGAGTAGGTGCAATAGTTGAAGTCGTAGCGCAGGCTCAGGTTGGTTTCATGTCGTTCGGGCTTGGTGACGGGTGGGAGAGAAGCGGGCAGTTCTGCCGTCATGTTGTTCCACGAAAGGTGGATGCCGGCATAGTATTTCAAGTACCAGTTCAGACCGGAAGCAATGTTTACGTAGGTGTTTCCGCGTACCACAATTTTGTTTCCTTTTTGGTCCAATTCGAAGAAGTCGGTATCTGCGTTCTTCTGGAGCTGAATGATGAATTTTTTAGATGCTCCCAGTTCGATTCGTTCCAATAGTCCTTTGATAGGGTTTGCAAAAAGAGAGAAGGGAAGCAGGCACAACAAGCCTGCCAGCAAGAGGTTTCTGAGCTTCATATTATTACATTGTTTATAGGTTTTTGCAAATGTAATAAAAATGAACGAATGAACAAAGAAGCCGCATGGGGCTTTTCGCAATATGGATACCGTATTTTCCCAATAAACTGTAGGGGCGTATCGCATACGCCCGAAAACATCCACGTGGATTAGTTGACGCATTCGGGCGTATGCGATACGCCCCTACATGGGATGTTTGCGGAATTTATATTCCGCCATTCATTTTTGGATTGTATACGATGATGCAAAAGGGAAGAACCAGGCTTATTCCCCTGCATCAGGTGCATGGCTTCGTGCATACAGGCAGCTGCGTTGCCGGATGCATATCAGTCCTTCCATCAGTCCTGATAGGTAGGACTGTAGTCCTAGTATATAAGGACTGCAGTCCTAGCACGTTAAAACAGCAGTACTGGTTCATCGGGACTGGCAGGACAGCCGTTGTCTTTGCCTATGCAGCTACTGTTTACTTTGGAATCATTCGTATTTCATGTTTTCTTTTCAATTCATCTGAGAATTCCGCATAGAGAGCTACGGGGCCCAAGTGCCAAAGCTTCGTAGTTTCCTCTGCCAGTCTTTTGTAAGTATCCGAACTATAAAACCGGTAAAGAGCTGTTCGAAGTGGTATCTTTTGGTCATTAGCGTATATCTGCGCTACCCGGCTTACTTTTCCCGGCAACAGTAAATACAGATTTTGGTTGGTAATTTCTAAGTTCATCCTTTCACCTCCTTTGCTTCTTTAAATATGAGATAATGCAGGGAACATTCCGTATGGAACAGCCATTGGTCAACAAGCACGTATGTCTTCAACTCATTGATTAGCTCCGTTTTGTTCAACAATCCACCTTCATATAAGGCAAAAGCGGCATACACACGGTCGTTGGCCACAGGACCTATCACGATGTCATGATGATGTTCAAAGTCCTTGTCCATGCGGTTAGCCATTACGAAATCTAACCACTGCTCTGTAGGTGACGTAAAATGGAGAACGTCTAACTGTGTGCGATATGTTTCGTCCAGTTCATAGACATTGACGTAACCTGTGCCGCTTTTTTGTCCCAATTTGCGTTTTACCCAAAGCGTAGCCTGCCTTTCTGAAGTTGTCGTATAGAAACCGCTTCCGTAGTCTAACGCCCTGTTGGTTCTTCTTATTTCAGGCTTCTTCACCTGTTCTATACTGCCGTGATAAAGTATCATTTCTTCGCTTCGCTTTTTCGTCTGTCTATCAGTTCTTCTATCTCATCCATTAGCCATTGATGACTTTGCGTGTGAAGCACCTCAAAATTGTCTTCCAAATAAGGCAATACGCCATATCGTTCAAACAAGGTAGCGACTTCTTCACCACTCATTTGATGCTTGTTCTTGTACTGTTCAATGCAGAACGACAAGAAATAGGCTATGTCAAGTTCTTTATCTTTCTTATCGGTTTTCATTTCTTCATCATATTAACGTGTAGCTTAAACAAACATTCCAATAAACACATCATGATATGGAAAAGGAAGAGGGGAGACTGATAACCGCTTAGAAGAACTTTGTGTCTTCGCCTAGGATGTCGGAAAGAAGCAGGTTGGCAAGACGGCTGGTCCCGAGGCGGAACAGTTCATTGGTAAGCCATTCCTTGCCCAACAGTTCTTTTACGATAGTATAATATACCACCGCATCATGTACCGTGTTGATGCCTCCGGCAGGCTTGAATCCTACTTTGCGTCCGGTCTCCAGGAAGTATTCCTTGATTGCCTGGCACATCACGAAAGCTGCTTCGGGAGTGGCGGCGGGCTTTTCTTTCCCGGTGGAAGTCTTGATGAAATCGGCTCCTGAATACATGGCGAGGATAGAGGCTTTCTTGATGTTTTCGGCAGAGCCTAATGCGCCCGTTTCGAGGATTACTTTCAGGTGTTTTTCACCACACACGTCTTTCAGTTCCTGAATCTCGTCGCACATGCCTTCATAGTCGCCGCTGAGGAATTTGCCTACCGGAATCACGATGTCTATCTCGTCGGCTCCGGCATGCAATGCCATGGCGGTCTCTGCTACTTTCACTTCGGTGAATGTCTGCGAGGAAGGAAAACCTCCCGACACGCAGGCTATCTTCACGTCATCGGCTTCCAGCGTGTCGTGCACGATTTCCGCCATGTTGGGGTAGACGCAGATGGCTGCTACGTTCTTCAGGTCGGGGTGTTCGTCATCGAAGGCATTGACCCGTTCGGTGAACTTCATGACGCTGGTTTCGCTGTCCGTACATTTCAGCGTGGTGAGGTCGATGCAATGGAAGAGGAACTTCTTTACTTCGGGCGTGTCGTTTTCCGCCGCGTATTTCTCGATAATGTGGGCGGTCTTTGCCGCGATGTCCTCGTCTTTTAATGCCGTGTTGTATTTCCCCAATGCCATGTCATACTTGCTGGGTTGGTTCAGGTGCTCTTTGTCTTCCATATCCAAGTTTTGGAAGAGTTCGCTTTCAAATTCTTCGTTCTTGCTCATGTCGTTTTCAATTTTGGGTTGTTTTGATGTCTTTCTTTATCGCGTGCCGTTTTCTTTTCCAGGTTCTTCCGGAAAGCTTCGGTCAGGTTCACGCCCGTTTGGTTGGCAAGGCAGAGCAGCACCCAAAGTACGTCTGCCATTTCGTCGCCCAGGTCGTGTTTCTCGCCTTCCTTGAACGACTGGTCGCCATAGGTGCGTGCCATGATGCGTGCCAGTTCGCCAACTTCCTCGGTCAGTACCGCCATATTGGTCAGTTCGCTGAAGTAGCGTACGCCGTAGGTCTTTATCCAGTTATCGACTGTTTTCTGTGCTTCTTCGATTGTCATAATTATTTAGTTGACAAGTTAACGAGTTGACAAGGGAACAAGGTCTTGAATTGTTATGCAAGGTATTTAGAGCCTTGTTAACTCGTCAACTTGTTACCTTGTCAACTGGATTGTTTTTTTATTCCTTATTCTTCGTATCCATACATATCGTGACGGGACCGTTGTTCAGCAATTCTACTTTCATGTCGGCTCCGAATTCTCCGGTACCTACCTGCTTGCCTAAGGCGATGCTCAGTTCGTTGCAGAAGTATTCGTAGAGAGGAATGGCGGTTTCGTGCTTGGCGGCGCGGATGTACGAAGGACGGTTCCCCTTCTTGGTAGAAGCCATCAGGGTAAACTGGCTGACGACGATGATATCGCCTCCTGCTTCCAGAATGGATTTGTTCATCACTCCGTTCTCGTCATCAAATACACGCAGGTTGACGATTTTCTTGCATAGCCAGTCTGCATCTTCTTGTCCGTCGGCTTCCTCGATGCCAAGCAGGACGAGGAAGCCTTCCTTAATAGCCGATCTGCACGTCCCGTTGATGGTGACCGATGCATGGCTTACACGTTGGATTACTACTCTCATATCGGTTTTTAGGTTTTTCGCAAAGATAATGATTCTTATTCAATTCTCTGGTATGAAACTTGTATGAAACATGAAGAACTTCTATATTTGCGGAAGGGGTAATTATTTTTTTAGTTTACAGAAAATTGATTTTGTTATGAACATGAAGTTTTTATTTGTTGGGGTTTGTATGCTATTGTCTGTATTGTGTAGCGCAGCACAGACATTGTCACCAGAAGAAAAGTGCCGGTTGATTGTAACGACAGATTTAGGGGGCACTGACCCTGATGACATCCAATCGATGCTTCATTTGTTGGTATGCTCGAATGTAATCGATATTGAAGGGTTGATCAGTTCACAGGTATGGATGGACGATCCGGATAAGACAGAGAAACTGGAAGATGTCGTTCGGAAGTTTGGAGAAGTCTTGCCACGCTTGAAAAAGCATGCAGCAGGATATCCGGATTTAGATTATCTGTTGTCATTGGTTAAACGGGGACAAGCAAAATCGAATATGGATGGAGTAGGAGAAGGCAAAGATTCTCCTGGCTCTGAACTGATAATTTCAGCTGTAGATAAGGCTGGAGACAAACGTCCGGTTTGGGTTGCAGCATGGGGTGGAATGAATACAGTAGCACAAGCTATATGGAAGGTAAAACATACCCGGACCGAAAAAGAACTTGAACGTTTCATAAACAAGCTACGTATTTATGATGTCTTAGGGCAAGATGATGCCGGCGCGTGGATTGCTCATAATTTTCCAGAGATTGTATATATCCGGAATAAGGAAGTGTATGGATGGGCACCATCTGATGAGTGGACAGACGAGCATATTCAATGCTGTATGCCTTTGGGTGTATATTATCCCGACCGGATGTGGGCAACGGAAGGTGATAGCCCTTCTTTTCTATATGTGTATGCCAATGGACTGAACGTTCCGGATAGTTTGGAGTATGGAGGCTGGGGAGGCCGGTTTTCTAAGAAAAAAACAATGGGTGTACGGGGTATGGATTTTATAGAAAAGAGCGGAAAAGACGAAACGCAGTACGACCCTTATGGTGTGTATGCAAGTACATCCGAAGGTGTTGGAAGTATAAATAAGTGGCAGAAGCAGATATGGAATGATTTTGCGGCACGTATGCTGTGGACTTCTACAGATAAGTTTGAGGATGCCAATCATCATCCGTTGGCGGTATTGGATGGGGATGCATCTTTACATTGTGTATTCCGTAGGGTAAAAGCAGGAGATGTTTTGTGCTTTGATGCTTCTGCATCGAAAGATGTAGATGGGAATGAATTGCATTACAAGTGGACAATTTATGAAGCCCCCAGCACTTATAAAGGGAGTATGCTACTTGATGGAGATTCTTCTGCTCAATGTACCTTACAAATTCCGACAGATGCTTCGGGTAAAAGTATTCATTTGATTCTGGAAGTTACAGATAATGGTATGCCAGCATTGACGGCATACCGTCGAGTTGTGTTGAATGTGGAATAATGAAGCCCAATCGGATTTTTCAGATACGGTAGAAAGTATACAGGCACAGAGCTTTTGGAAAATATTTCCGAAAAGCTCTGTGTATTGTTAGACTCGTTTCACAAAGTCTCTTTGATGGTTTGCGCCACGCTCATCCCTACCACTTCGGCGAGTTCTTCCAGCGAGGCTTTCTTGATGCGTGCCACGCTCTTGAAATGTTTCAGCAGCGCTTCCTTACGCATTTTGCCTACGCCCTTGATGCCGTCCAGTGCCGAGGCAATCTGGCTTTTGCTCCGCTTGTCGCGGTGGAAAGTGATGGCAAAGCGGTGGACTTCATTCTGTATGTTTTCCAATAAGTGGAAGAGGGGAGTCCCCTGCTTGAGCCCGATGTTTCTGGGTGGAAAGCCGAAGAGAATTTCCGAAGTGCGGTGCTTGTTGTCTTTGGCAAGTCCGGCTATCGGGATATGCAGACTGAGTTCGTCTTCGATGACTTGGCGCACCACTTCCATCTGTCCTTTGCCGCCATCGGTTAGAATCAGGTCGGGCAATTCTCCTTGCTCTTCCAGAATGCGTGTGTAGCGGCGGCGTACCACTTCTTGCATCGAAGCATAATCATCGGGACCTACTACTGTCTTGATGATGTATTTGCGGTAGTCCTGTTTGCTGGGGCGTCCTTTCTTGAATACCACGCAAGCCGCTACGGCATCCGCTCCCTGGATGTTGGAATTGTCGAAGCATTCGATGTGCAGGGGCATCTTGTCCATGTGCAGTTGTTCCTGGATTTCCTTTAGCAGACGGACACTGCGTTGTTCGGGATTCAATTTTTCGGCTTGCTTCAGCCGGTCTACTTTGTATTGCTTTACGTTGAGGATGGACAACTCCAGCAGATGCTTCTTGTCGCCCCGCTGGGGAATGGTGAAAGTTACGTCTTCCATTTCCAAATCTAACTCAAACGGCACGATGATTTCTTTCGACTGGCTTTTGTAGCGTTCGCGCATTTCTACGATGCCCATCTCCAGCAGTTCTTCTTTCGTTTCTTCCAGCCGCTTTTTGTATTCGAACGTGAAGGCTTGGTTGATACACCCGTTGGTGATGTGCAGATAGTTGATGTAGGCGGATTGCTCGTCGTCTTCGATGGAAAAGACATCGATGTTGTGCAGCACCGAACTTACCACTTCGCTTTTCGACCGGTAATTCTCAATCAGCTCGTATTTCTCTTTGATGAGCTGTGCTTCTTCAAACCGCATTTCATCGGCAAGCCGCATCATTTCCTGCATCATCCCTTGGCTCACTTTTTGCGTGTTTCCCTTTAGCAGTTCTTTAATGGATGCAATATTTGCCATATATTCTTCGTGCGATTGCGCTCCTATGCAGGGACCTTTGCAATTCTTGATGTGATATTCCAGGCAGACCCTGAATTTGCCCGCCTGAATGTTTTCGGGTGTGAGAGCCAGGTGGCAAGTACGGAGAGGGTACAGTTTCTTGATAAGGTCGAGCATGGCTTGCATGGAAGGGAAATGGGTATAAGGTCCGAAGTAGGTGGAACCGTCGCGCACAATCTTCCGTGTCTTGAACACACGCGGAAAGTATTCGTTGCTTACGCAAATGGAAGGATAGCTTTTGTCATCTTTCAGCAAGACGTTGTAGCGGGGCTTGTATTTCTTGATAAGGTTGTTTTCGAGCAGGAGCGCATCTTCTTCCGTGTTTACCACGATGTAGCGTATGTCGGCTATCCTGCTCACCAGAATACGGGTTTTTGCCGAGTGGTGGTCTTTCGAAAAATACGAGTAGACACGGCGCTTCAGGTTCTTTGCCTTCCCCACATAGATGATGGTTCCCTCTGCATTCAGGTATTGGTAGATGCCCGGGCTGGTTGGCAGGTTCATTACGATTCCCCGCAAGTATTCGTTGGTCTTCAGTTCTTCCATTTTCGTAGTTCGTTTGAGGTGACTAGTAGACTAGGTACTAGGTCTTAGATACTAAAGCTTTCTTCGCCACATCAATGGAGGTATTAAAACCTAGTCCCTAGTACCTGGTTAACTAGTCCCTGCTGATTATAATTGCAAGAGGGTAGTCACTTCCACGTCTTCGGGGAATGCCTTACGCCCGTTCAGCCCTTTCAGCTCAATGACGAAGTTGATGTAGGATTGCTTGGCTCCGCATTTCTTAACCAGCCGATGAGTAGCCGCCATGGTGCCTCCCGTGGCGAGCAGGTCATCGTGAAGAAGCACTACATCGTTTTCATCGATGGCATCGCGATGGATTTGGATGGTATCGGTTCCGTATTCTTTGGCGTAGGTCTCTTCGATGACTTCGGCGGGAAGCTTGCCCGGCTTGCGTGCCATGATGAAGCCGGCACCCAACCGTGCCGCCAAGGCTCCGCCCAGAATAAAGCCTCTCGACTCGATGCCTACTACTTTGGTGATGCCTTTGTCCTTGTACATCTCGTACAATTCGTCGATAAGTCCTTGCAGGCACTCCGCATTTTTAAAGAGCGTGGTTACGTCGTAGAACAAGATTCCCGGCTTGGGGAAGTCTGGGATTTCTCTTAGATTTTTTCTTAATGTTTCTTTGTTCATAGCCAGTGTTTTATGATTGTTTCTTAAACTTGTTGTTTCACGTGAAACATTGTGCTTTACCTGCCCAGCAGGACAAGGAGCACGTTGATGTCGCTGGGCGAGATACCCGGTATGCGGCTTGCCTGTGCCAGTGTCTCGGGATCTATCTTGATAAGCTTCTGACGTGCTTCGGTGGAGAGCGAGTTCAGGTTGGCATAGTCGAACCGTCCCTTTATCTTGATGCTTTCCAGCCGGTGTATCTTGTCGGCTATCATCCGTTCGCGGTCGATGTAGCCTTGGTATTTTATCAGCACCTCCGCGGCTTCGAGGGTCTCTTCTTTCCGGTCGGTCACTTTATCCAGTTCGGCTTGGAAGGCGGGGATGTGCGGCGCGATGTTTTCGATGGTGATTTGCGGGCGGCTCAGCAGGTCGATTAGCTTGCATCCGTGGGCCAGCCGGGCGGTGCCCAGACTTTCCAGCGTGTCGTTTATCTTATCGGCTTTGATGGAGTAGGTCTTGGCAAAGTCTACCAGGTGCTGTATCATTTCCCGCTTGCGGCAAAGCATATCGTAGCGCTCGCGCTTGGCAAGACCGAGGCGGTAAGCCTGTTCGGTAAGGCGCATGTCGGCATCGTCCTGACGGAGCAAGATGCGGTATTCGGCGCGTGAAGTGAACATGCGGTAAGGCTCGTCCACGCCTTTTGTCACGAGGTCGTCTATCAGCACGCCGATGTAAGCCTCGTCCCTTCCCAATACGAACGGCTCTCCTCCGGTGCAGTTCTGGTGTGCATTGATGCCGGCAATGATGCCTTGCCCGCCTGCTTCTTCGTATCCGGTAGTGCCGTTCACTTGTCCGGCGAAGAACAGGTTCTTGATGACCTTCGATTCCAGCGTATGCGTGAGCTGGGTGGGGTCGAAATAATCGTATTCGATGGCATAGCCCGGACGGTAAGCCACTACGTTGCGGAAGCATGGTATCTTACGCAGGGCGGCAAACTGGATGTCCATCGGGAGCGAAGACGAGAAGCCGTTCAGGTAAAGCTCGCGGGTCGTTTCGCCTTCGGGTTCCAAGAACAACTGGTGTTGCGGCTTGTCGGGGAAGGTCACGATTTTGGTCTCGATGCTGGGGCAATAGCGCGGACCGATGCTTTGGATTTGCCCGTTGTAGAGAGGAGAGTCGGCAAGCCCGCTCCGCAATACGGCGTGCACTTCCTCGTTTGTATAACATGTCCAGCATTGCAATTGCTTCAGGTGGCGCGGTTCGCTCAGGAACGAGAAGCTATGGAAATCGTTTTCTCCGTCCTGCGTTTCCATGAGCGAGAAGTCTACGCTCCGTGCGTCGATGCGTACGGGGGTACCTGTCTTCATCCGTCCGGCGGTAATGCCGTGCCGGGTGATGGATTCAGTCAGGTGATACGAAGCCGGTTCGGCGCACCGTCCTCCGGCGAGCATCTTGCGTCCGATGTGCATCAGCCCGTTCAGGAACGTGCCTGCGGTAAGGATGACACACCGTGCGTGGAAGGTGACACCCCAGCAGGTGACCACTCCTTTTACTTCTCCGTCTTCTACCAGCAGTTCTTCTACCGTGTCTTGCCAGATATGCAGGCTGGGGATGTTTTCCAGTATCTCGCGCCAGGTCCAGATGAACTTCGCCCGGTCGCACTGGGCGCGGGGGCTCCACATGGCAGGCCCTTTCGAGCGGTTGAGCATCCGGAACTGGATAGCGGTGCGGTCGGTCACGATTCCCATATAGCCGCCCAGTGCGTCAATCTCTCTTACGATTTGGCCTTTGGCGATTCCGCCCACGGCAGGGTTGCAGCTCATCTGGGCAATCTTGTTCATGTCCATCGTAATGAGGCAGGTCTTCGAGCCTAAGTTGGCGGAAGCCGCCGCGGCTTCGCATCCGGCATGTCCCGCCCCGATTACAATCACGTCGTAGTTAAAATCCATTCGTCTTTTCGTTTTAATATACGGCACAAAAATACGAAAAAAAGGCGGGTTAAGCTATGGAATAAGGGAAAAAGAGAAAGAGATTTACTTGCGTCGCCCGATGCATATAGTTGCTCGGTCCTTCGGATGCCAGTCCTCCCTAAATCCTAATAGGCAAGGACTGCAGTCCTATATATGCAAGGACTGGAGTCCTGATGTGTTAGGATTGCGGTCCTGACTGCATAGGACTGGAGAGTTGATTAATTGCATAGGTGGACATGGCTCTATGCGTTTGTATAAACACCACTCTCTGCGCTTTTGCATCTCTGCGTTCCATTAAGAGTGGTGTGTGATTAAAAGATGAACACAGAGGCACAGAGCCACGGAGAAATAAATAGAGAAAGGACAAAGAACGCCGAACCAAATCTTTTCTACGTGAGCTTTGTTCTCTCAAAAAATAGAACTCTGTGCCTTTGTGTCTCTGTGTTCCATTCTATTTTTCGCAAACCAATTTTGTTCTACTATATTGTGGTGAGTTTCATCTTTCCATCTCCGCCAGCAGGGCGAGTGCCTTGTTCTCGGCTTGCTCCATGATTTCGCGCTCGCCCGGACCCTTGTCGTTGATGCCGCACAGGTGCAGGATGCCGTGGATGATGACCCGGTGCAGCTCGGTGTCATACGTGGCTCCGAACTGTTCGGCATTGGTGCGCACCGTGTCGAGGCTGATGAAGAGGTCGCCCGCGATGCGGTTTCCTTCGGTATAGTCGAAGGTGATGATGTCGGTGTAATAATCGTGTTGCAGGTATTGGCGGTTTACTTCCAATATCTTTTCATCGGAACAGAAGATGTAGGCTATTTCTCCCACCTTCTTCCCATACGTTTGGGTGACGGCTTTCACCCATTCCGTCGTTTCTCTTTTCTTGATGTGGGGCATTTCCACCCCTTCGGTCTGATACGTAATCATAGTTGGCTTGTTTAAGTTATCGTATTGAAACTCAGATTTTCGCCGATTAACGCGGATTTCTTATATGAAATAAACAGATAGTCATCTGTGAAAATTTGCGAAACTCTGCGTTTTATTAAATCAGAAGAATAAATAGCAAACGAATATCGCGGCAAGGATGCCTGCAAAGTCGGCAAGCAAGCCGCAAGGCACGGCATGGCGGGTCTTCGCTACACCCACGCTCCCGAAATACACCGCAAGGATGTAGAATGTGGTGTCGGTAGAGCCTTGGAAGATGCATGCCAATCGTCCTACGAACGAATCGGCTCCGTAGGTATTCATGGCATCCACCATCAATCCGCGTGCACCGCTTCCGCTTAACGGTTTCATCAGAGCCGTAGGAAGCGCGCCTACGAAATCGCTATCCAGCCCACACATCTCTACCAGCGAGGCGATGCCTTGGGTCAAGTAATCCATACACCCCGAAGCACGGAACACGCCGATAGCCGCCAGTATCGCCACCAGATACGGAATGATGCGCACGGCGGTGGTGAATCCCTCTTTCGCTCCTTCGATGAATGCATCGTACACATTCACTTTCTTGCGGATGCCCGCCAAGATGAAACCGATGATAATCACAAATAGGAAAACATTGGCAAAGGTGGTAGAGTAGAGGTCGATTTGGTCTTGCGACAAGGTGCTGAAGAACCAGATGATGCCTGTTATGAATGCGATTGCTCCTCCTAAAAAGAGCAGAATCGTGCGGTTCAAAAGGTTGATGCGCTGGTAAAGAGCCACGGCAATGATACCGGCAAGGGTGGAAATAAAGGTGGCGATGAGTATCGGCACGAATACATCGGTGGGTTGTGCCGCCCCCAGCTGGGCGCGGTAGACCATGATGCTGATAGGTATCAGGGTCAGTCCCGAAGTGTTTATCACCAGGAACATAATCATCGGGTTGGTAGCAGTGTCTTTCTTCGGATTCAGTTCTTGCAAGCCTTCCATGGCTTTCAGTCCGAGGGGCGTGGCGGCATTGTCCAATCCCAACATATTGGCCGCCATGTTCATAAAGATGCTTCCCGTTACGGGATGCCCTTTGGGAATATCGGGAAAGAGTTTGGAAAACAAAGGGCTAAGCACGCGCGAGAAAAGGGCGATGACTCCGCCTTGCTCGCCAATGCGCATGATGCCCATCCAAAGTGCCAGCACACCGGTCAGCCCGAGGGAAATCTCGAATGCCGACTTGGAAGAGGCAAAGGTGGAGTTGATGATGTCGGGGAATACCTCCGCGTCACCAAAGAATACCAGCCGTATTGTGGCAACAATAAAAGCCAGCACGAAGAAAGCAATCCAGATGTAGTTCAGAACCATAGTCTTATTGTTTTGTCAAGTAAGCAGATGTCTTTATGAAACGCAGATTAGCGCAAATTTTCGCAGATTATTATTTCCCCTATCTGTGAGAATCTGCGTTAATCTGCGTTTTAAAGTTGGAAACATAAAGATTTGTGCCTCATTTTCTGTTATTAAAATTCTCCGCAAAAGTAAAGAATTAATTCCGAAAATGATAACTTTGCATTCATGAAATACATTCGATTCCGATATATTCGTTGGGCGGTACTGGCTCTGCTTCTGATAGGTGTGTGGATGTTCCGCTGGATACCCGGTGCCGGAGAATGGTACGCACGGGAGGTATATCCTGGGCTTTCCGTTTGCCTTTCGGGTGTGGCTTCGGTAGTTCCGTTCTCGCTTTGCGAAGTGACGGTTATCGGGATTGGAGGCTTCCTGCTGGTTTATCCTTTTGTGGCACGGCGGAAGAAACGGAGCGGATGGCACATCTTAGGGCGTGAAGTGGAAGTGTTGGTGTGGGTTTACGTCTGGTTCTATTGGGGCTGGGGCATGAATTACTTCCGGAATGATTTCTTTTCCCGTTCGGGCGTAGCGCGTGTTTCGTATGAAGAGGCACGGTTTCATCGTTTTCTCGAAGCCTATACCGATAGCTTGAACGCCTCATATAGTCCGGAAGCATTCTTGCCCGAAGCTGATATCCGGCGTGAGGTGAAACGGATTTACCGGCAAGTGCCGGGATATTTCGCCCTGACCGTTCCGAAAGACTTTCAGCATCCGAAACGCTCTTTGGTAAACGGATTGTATTCGAAAGTCGGTGTGCTGGGCTATATGGGACCTTTCTTTGATGAGTCGCACGTCAATCACGAATTGCTTCCGGCACAATACCCGTTTACATACGCCCACGAGCTTTCCCACCTGTTGGGCGTGAGCCAGGAAGCCGAAGCCAATTTCTGGGCGTATCAGGTTTGCGTCCGCTCCGCAAATAGGTACGTGCGCTATTGCGGATACTTCGGTTTGCTACCTTATATATATAGGGACGCTTATCGGATATTGGGCGAAGCCGGCTGTAAAGAATGGGCAAACCATATCCGTCCCGACATTATGCGGGAACTCCGCGCGAAAGAAATTTATTGGGGAGAACGGTATAGCCCGTGGATAGGTGCGGTACAGGATGCTGTCTATAACTGGTACCTGAAAGGAAACCGTATCCCGTCGGGGACGAAGAATTATGGTGAGGTGACAGGCATGATTCTTTCCTTGCCCGAAAACTGGTGGCAATGAGGCTGCGAGAATCTGGAATTTACGTGGGGAAGTCAGTGCGTTGCGCGTTTTTTCGATTCTGGATGTATTTGGAAAAACGGAAATGATGCTTGTCTGCTTTCATTATGTGTAAATGAAGTGTACAGATTGTTTGTTTTGCTTTCTTTTTGTCTGTAAAATAAGCTTATTCCTGTCTGTCTGGTATTTTGTTTTGTGGCGTCCCGTTCTTCGTTCTGGAAAAAGTATTCTTCTTTCCTTATGCTTTCGGATAAAAATTTGTATCTTTACGCCCTGAAATACATACTTTAACGAACAGATGGCCATTATCATTAAGAAAGTAAGCTCGAAAAAAGAGCTGAAGACCTTTATTCGCTTCAATTACGAATTATACAAGGGAAACCCTTATTCCGTTCCCGATTTGTACGATGATATGTTGAACACCTTTAACCCGAAGAAGAATGCGGCGTTCGAGTTTTGCGAAGCCGATTACTTCCTTGCCTATAAGAATGATAGGGTCGTAGGGCGAGTGGCGGCGATAATCAACCATCGTGCTAACGATACGTGGCAGAAGAAAGAAGTGCGCTTCGGATGGATAGACTTCATCGATGATGAAGAAGTATCAGAAGCATTGCTTGATACTGTGGCACAATGGGGGAAAGAACGAGGAATGAAATCCATCGTAGGTCCGCTGGGCTTTACTGATATGGATGCAGAAGGAATGCTGATTGATGGGTTCGACCAGCTGGGGACAATGTCTACCATCTATAATTATCCCTATTATCAGAAACACATGGAAAAGTTGGGTTTCGAGAAGGATGCTGACTGGGTGGAATTTAAGATGAAAGTGCCCGAAGCCATTCCTGAAAAGTTTGTGCGTATTTCAGAAATCATACTTCAGAAGTATAAGCTGAAGATAAAGAAGTTGAAACGGAAGGAAATAAAGGAAAAGAATTACGGGCAACGCATTTTTGACCTGATAAATGAGGCATACGCTCCACTGTATGGCTATTCGAAGATGACGCAAGGTCAGATCGACCAATATATTAAGATGTATTTGCCGCTGATAGACCTGCGTATGGTGTCGATTATCGAAGACGAGGAAGGAAATCTGATAGCCGCAGGTATTTCGATGCCTTCGCTGTCTGAAGCTTTGCAGAAAGCGAAAGGGAAGATGCTGCCTTTCGGATGGTATCACCTGCTCAAGGCATTGTTCATCAAGAAACCGAAGATACTGGACCTCTTGCTGGTGGGAGTGAAGCCGGAGTATCAAAGCAAAGGCGTGAATGCTTTGTTGTTTTATGACTTGATACCGGTGTACCAGCAGTTAGGGTTTGAATACGGTGAAAGCAATCCCGAACTGGAAGACAACAAGAAAGTCCAGTCGCAATGGAGTGTATTCAATCCCGAACAACATAAGCGCCGCAGGGCTTACAGGAAGATGTTGTAATTCATTTAAGTTGACAAGGTGACGAGTGGACAAGGCGACAAGGTTCTAAATAGTATCGCATAAGATTTTAAAACCTTGTCAACTTGTTACCTTGTCAACTGACTAAAAACTTTAAACCATGGCAGAAGAGAACGAATCGATACAACCGACCGTTTCTTATACGGAGGAGAATATCCGTCACTTGAGCGATATGGAGCACGTGCGCACTCGTCCCGGTATGTATATCGGACGTTTGGGCGACGGTTCGCAGGCCGAGGACGGTATCTATGTCTTGCTGAAAGAAGTGATAGACAATAGCATTGACGAGTTCAAGATGGGAGCCGGAAAGCGCATCGACATCCAACTGGAAGACAACCTGCGTGTATCTGTCCGCGATTATGGACGAGGCATTCCGTTGGGTAGTCTGGTCGATGCCGTGTCGATGTTGAATACCGGAGGTAAATACGATACGAAGGCATTCAAGAAGAGTGTCGGACTGAACGGAGTCGGTGCCAAGGCGGTCAATGCGTTAAGTTCCCGCTTTGTTGCACGAAGCGTGCGCGACGGACAGATGCGTGAGGCCGTATTCGAACGGGGAGAACTGAAAAGTGACAGGACTGGAGATACAGATGAGGAGAACGGAACATTCATTTTCTTCGAACCCGACCATACGTTGTTTCTGAATTATCATTTCCGTCCTGAGTTTATCGAGACGATGCTCCGCAATTATACCTATCTTAATACAGGGCTTTCCATTTATTATAACGGAAGGCGTATCGTGAGCCGGAATGGATTGGAGGATTTGCTGAACGATAATATGACCACTTCGGGGTTGTATCCGATTGTGCACCTGAAAGGAGAGGACATAGAGATTGCCTTTACGCATACCGCTCAATACGGTGAGGAATATTATTCGTTTGTCAACGGCCAGCATACCACGCAAGGAGGTACTCATCAGAGCGCGTTCAAGGAACACCTTGCCCGTACCATCAAGGAATTTTACGGCAAGAATCTGGAATACCAGGATATCCGTAATGGATTGGTGGCGGCAATTGCCATCAATGTGATTGAACCGACGTTCGAAAGTCAAACCAAAATCAAGTTAGGTTCGTTGGTGATGGCTCCCGAGAAAGATTCGGACGGGAATCCATATCCCCTTTCAGGCATTAGTGTCAATAAGTTCGTGGGCGACTTTATCAAGGAGAATGTAGACAATTACTTGCATAAGCATGCTGATGTGGCGGATGTGATGCTGCAGAAGATTCAAGAGTCGGAAAAAGAGCGGAAGGCAATAGCCGGCGTGACCAAGATAGCCCGCGAACGGGCAAAGAAAGCCAACCTGCATAACCGCAAGTTGCGCGATTGCCGGGTGCATCTGAACGACCAGAAAGCACCGAAAGATGAAGAAAATGACCCACGTCTGGAAAGTTCCATTTTCATTACCGAGGGAGATTCGGCAAGCGGTTCTATTACGAAGAGCCGTGATGTCAATACACAGGCTGTCTTCAGCTTGCGTGGAAAGCCGCTTAATTCATTCGGGCTGACTAAGAAAGTGGTCTACGAAAACGAGGAGTTCAATTTGCTTCAGGCGGCTTTGAACATCGAGGACGGGCTGGACGGTCTCCGGTATAATAAGGTAATTGTAGCTACCGATGCCGATGTAGATGGCATGCACATCCGTCTGCTGATGATTACGTTCTTCCTCCAGTTTTTCCCCGATCTGATTAAGAAAGGACATGTATATATTCTCCAGACTCCCTTGTTCCGCGTACGGAACCGGAAGAAAGGTGTATACGAAACGATTTATTGCTATTCGGAAGAAGAAAGACTGGCTGCGATCGAGAAACTTGGTCCGAATCCGGAAATCACCCGGTTCAAAGGTTTGGGAGAAATCTCGCCCGATGAGTTCCGGAATTTTATCGGCAAGGATATGCGTCTGGAACAGGTTTCTCTTCGTAAGACCGATGCCGTAGGTGAATTGCTGGAATTTTATATGGGAAAGAATACGATGGAACGTCAGAACTTCATCATCAACAACCTGGTGGTGGAGGAAGATTTGATTCAGTAATAATGAATGGTTGATAATGAAGAAGCGTGCAATATTTCCAGGGACATTCGATCCCTTTACCATCGGGCATTATTCGGTAGTGAAACGTGCCTTGACCTTTATGGACGAAATCATCATCGGTATCGGCGTGAACGAGAAGAAGCGGACGTATTTCCCTACCGATAAGCGTGTGCGGATGATTGAGAAGCTGTATGCCGGTAACCCACGTGTGAGTGTAGAGGCATACGATGGATTGACGGTAGACTTTGCCCGTATGCGCGATGCCAAGTTCATTATCCGTGGCATCCGTACGGTACACGATTTCGAGTACGAAGAAACCATAGCCGACATCAACCGCAAATTGTCGGGAGTGGAAACCATCTTGCTCTTTACCGAGCCCGAACTGACCGCAATCAGTTCCACCATCGTGCGCGAACTGTTGCATTATGGCAAGGATGTCACGCCGTTCTTGCCGGCAGAACTTGATATTAATGAAGAATGAAGATTATGATGAAATACCGTTGCTTGATAACATGGCTTTGTGTGCTGTTTGCACTTTCAGCAGGTGCACAGAGCAACAAACTTTTAAATTCTCCTTCCCGTAAATTACAGTTGGCAGAGTTTGCCATAGCCAATCTGTATGTAGACGAAGTGAATGAAGGAAAACTGGTAGAAGATGCAATTGTCAGCATGCTGAAAGAACTCGACCCTCATTCTACATATTCCAATCCCGAAGAGGTGCGAGAATTGAATGAACCCTTACAGGGTAATTTCGATGGTATCGGCATTCAGTTCAATATGGCTACCGATACTTTGTTTGTTATTCAGCCAGTGTCGGGAGGTCCTTCTGAAAAGGTCGGTATTTTGGCGGGCGACCGTATCATCGAAGTCAATGATACAGTGATAGCCGGTGTAAAGATGAGTACAGATGATGTGATGCGCCGTTTACGCGGCAAACGTGGAACAAAGGTGAATGTGAAGGTGATGCGCCGTGGAGTGAAAGAGTTGCTTCCGTTTACCATTACGCGCGACAAGATTCCTGTCTATAGTCTGGATGCTTCGTATATGGTGAACGACCGTATCGGCTATATCCGTATCAACCGCTTCGGAGCTACTACGGGCAAAGAGTTTGTAGATGCTTTGCATCGCCTGCAGAAAATGGGTATGAAAGACTTGATTCTCGACTTGCAGGGCAATGGTGGAGGATACTTGAATGCTGCCATAGAGGTCGTAAATCAATTTTTGGGCAAGAAACAACTGATTGTATATACCGAAGGGCGCCGTAATCCGCGTGCCGAATTTGATGCTGAAGGAAACGGAGATTTCCTCGACGGACGGCTGGCGGTATTGGTGGATGAATTTTCGGCTTCAGCAAGCGAGATTGTTACCGGCGCCATACAGGATTGGGACAGAGGAGTCGTGGTTGGTCGCCGTACATTTGGCAAAGGATTGGTGCAGCGTCCCATTGACTTGCCCGATGGTTCGATGATTCGTCTTACTGTGGCTCGTTATTATACGCCTTCGGGACGTTGTATCCAGAAACCTTATGAAAGTATCGAACAGTATAACCGTGACTTGATAGACCGTTACAACCGTGGTGAAATGCTGAGTGCTGACAGTATTCATTTTCCCGATTCGTTGAAATATAAGACTTTGCGCCTGAAGCGTACGGTTTATGGTGGCGGAGGTATTATGCCCGATTATTTTGTGCCGGTGGATACCACGATGTATACTGATTATTACCTGGCTTTGCGCGATAAAGGAGCCATTGTGCAGCAAAATTTGAAATGGGTGGATGCTCGTCGGACAGAATGGTTGAAGAAGTATAAAGACTTCCGTCATTTTGACCGTGAGTTTGAAGTTACTCCCGAAATGCTGGACGAGTTGAAAGCTTTGGGAGAGACATTGGGAGTTGTTTATAAGGAGAAAGAATATCAGTTGGCGATGCCTCTTATCAAAGCCCAGCTGAAAGCCCTTATCGCCCGCGACCTTTGGGATATGAATGAATATTTCCAGGTTATCAATCGTTTGAGTGACAGTATGAATAAGGCTATCGAATTGCTGGAAAGACCTGAAGAAGAGTTCTTGAAGCGTGGAACTTCTTCAGGCAGCTATTGATGGTGGCATGATGTGACAACGGGGTTGTCTTACATCATGCTCACCATGGATTGGCATTTGTTTGCTTATTTCTTCAGTTCCGGGTAACTGATACGGGTGTGGTACATCGTTTTCAGTTTTTCTTTGAATACGCTTTTCACTGTGGCAATGTCTTTGAAGGTGATGGGGCATTCTTTGAAGTTACCGTCCTGTACCTGGCTGTCAATGATTTTGTCTACCAGGTTCGAGATGCTTTCCTCGGTGTATTCAGGCAGGCTGCGCGAGGCAGCTTCTACCGAGTCTGCCATCATCATAATCGCCTGTTCCTTGGTGAAAGGGTTCGGACCCGGATAGCGGAATGCTTCCTTATCTACTTCTTCATCGGGATGTTCGTTCTGGTACGAGATGTAAAAATATTTGGTTAATCCTTTTCCATGATGGGTGCGGATGAAGTCTTTGATGACCTCGGGCAGGTTGTTCTTTTCTGCAAGTTTCACGCCGTCGGTTACATGGCTGATTACAATTTGGGCACTTTGTTTGTAACTTAGCTGGTCGTGTGGATTCACGCCCGACTGGTTCTCGGTGAAGAAGGCAGGATTCAGCATTTTGCCGATATCGTGGTACATTGCTCCGGTACGCACCAGTTGGCTGTTGGCTTCGATACGGTTGGCAGCTGCGGCGCAGAGGTTGGCCACCTGCAAGGAGTGGTTGAATGTACCGGGAGCTACTTCCGACATTTCACGCATCAGTTTGTTGTTGATGTTCGAGAGTTCCACTAGTGTGACGTTGGATGTAAACCCGAAAGTCTTTTCGAGGATGAACAGCAACGGATAGGTAAACAGCAGCAATATGCCGTTGATGATGAAATTGATGTAGATATTCGTGTTCAGTTGCGAAACGTCGTTGACATGGATCAGGTCGAGCGCGAAATATAATACTGAATAGGCAACGACAACAATCAGGGCACTGCGTAATAACTGTGAGCGTTGCGACAGTTCGCGCAGGCTATAAATACTTGCCATGCCTGCGATGGTCTGCAGCAAGATGAATTCGTGCGGCGTACGCAGGCAGATGGAGCAAAGCAATATAGACAGGATGTGTGCCATGAATGCTGTGCGCGAGTCGAGAAAGATGCGTACAATCATCGGCAGCATTGTGAATGGTACGATGTATACGCTCATAAACGGATGTGATATCATCAATGATGAGATGACAGGGAAGAAGATAATCAGGAAGAACAGGATGCTAAGGCTTCCTTTCTTGTCGTAATAATCGCGGCGGAACAGGGCGAGGTATATCATAAAGCATCCGATGAGAATGGATACAAACAGGATTTGCCCGAATAGGGTCAGGCGTTTTTCGGTAGTGGTTTCGTTCCGTTTGTCCCATTCCCGTTGCAGGGATTTCAAGATGTTATAGGTCTGCTGGTTGATGATTTCACCCCGGTCGATGATTTTCTGTCCGTTCATTACGAAGCCTTTGGCGAATGATACTCCTGAGAGCAAGTCTTTTTTTGCCGTTTCCGATTTGTTGGCATCGTAAATAAGGTTTACGGTCAGGTAATTGTTCAGGTTGCATCGTTGCAGCAGGGTCTTGCTGAAGTGTACGGTGTCCGAATTGACCAGTGCTTCATAAGCCCGTTTCGTACTGTAGATTTCGCTGATGCTTTGCAGGATGGAAGTGTTCTGGTAGACAATCTGTATGCTCAGGATACTGTCTTTGTGCAGACGCGCCAGTTGTTCGACAGGCATGATTCCTTTCCGATAGATTTCCTTCAGTTTTTGTTCGATGTAATGTGGATACGTGGGGTCGGGGATGATTTGCCGGAGTTTTCTGTTGTAGTCTTCCTTGAACTGGCTGATAATCCGTTCACCCATGGTTTCCGATAACTGGAAGTAGGGGTGGTAGCTTCTCATAATGCTGTCCTGTTCGCGTTGCACTTCGTCTTCTCCCTTGTAGATGGGAAAGTCGAACGAGGCTTGGAGCAGGCCGTATTTCCACGGTTTGTTGATGTCAAACTGATAGTTGAATTGTCCTTCCCGCGGCAGGAAGTATACGATAATGGCCACTGCAGCAAGGAAGATGCCGCATTTATAGAAGAACTTCTTATATGAGAACTGTCTTTCGGTTTGGAAACTTTTCATAAGATTCGGATATTTTGCCTGCAAAATAAGAAAAAAACGGGAAAAATACCTTAATTTTGCGCTGTATTTTTTAGATAAAATCACTATGGCAGAAAGAAAAGTTAGAGTTCGTTTCGCTCCCAGCCCTACGGGAGCGTTACACATCGGTGGTGTGCGCACTGCCTTATACAACTATCTGTTCGCCCGTCAGCACGGGGGGGACTTGGTTTTCCGAATCGAGGATACCGACTCGAACCGCTTCGTTCCGGGAGCGGAAGAATACATACTCGAATCGTTCAAATGGCTGGGTATCCAGTTTGACGAAGGGGTTAGTTTCGGAGGAAATTATGGACCTTACCGTCAGTCGGAGCGTCGCGACATCTATAAGAAATATGTGAAAGTGTTGCTCGACAGTGGAAAAGCCTACATTGCTTTTGACACGCCCGAAGAACTGGATGCCAAACGAAAGGAAATACCTAACTTCCAGTATGATGCCTCTACACGTATGTCGATGCGTAATTCGCTGACGATGCCGCAAGAGGAAGTAGACCGTCTTGTTGCCGAAGGAAAACAGTATGTGGTTCGTTTCAAAATTGAACCCGATGAAGATGTGCACGTGGACGATCTCATTCGCGGCGATGTGAAAATCAACTCTTCTATTCTGGATGACAAGGTTCTGTATAAATCGGCAGACGAACTGCCTACGTATCACCTGGCAAATATTGTCGATGACCATTTGATGGAAATTTCCCATGTTATCCGTGGTGAGGAATGGCTGCCTTCCGCTCCCTTGCACGTCTTGCTTTACCGTGCTTTTGGCTGGGAAGATACGATGCCCCGTTTTGCACATCTGCCCTTGTTGCTGAAACCCGAAGGCAATGGAAAATTGAGTAAGCGTGACGGCGACCGTCTTGGTTTTCCTGTGTTCCCACTGGAATGGCATGACCCCAAGACTGGTGAAGTGTCATCGGGATACCGTGAATCGGGATATCTGCCCGAAGCGGTCATTAACTTCCTTGCCTTGTTGGGTTGGAATCCGGGTAATGACCAGGAATTGATGTCGATGGACGAACTGGTGAATCTTTTCGACTTGAATCACTGTAGCAAGGCGGGGGCTAAATTCGATTACAAGAAAGGCATCTGGTTCAATCATGAATATATTCTGCGCAAGAGTGACGAGGAGATTGCTGCCCTGTTCAAACCTGTGCTGGAAGCGCATGGAGTGGCAGTGCACGATTATACCGATAGTTATCTGACAAAGGTCGTTTCACTGGTGAAAGGCCGTGTCAATTTTGTGAAAGAACTTTGGGAGCAGGCACGCTTTTTCTTCGTGGCTCCTGAAACCTATGCCGAGAAAGATGTGAAGAAACGCTGGAATGCCGATACGCCCCGTATTATGGACGAACTGGCCGGTGTGCTGGAAGGTATCGGTGATTTCACTTCGAAACCGTCGGAAGACATTGTGATAGCCTGGATTACAGAGAAGGGATATCACTTGGGCAATGTGATGAATGCTTTCCGTCTTGCCGTGGTAGGCGAATGCAAGGGACCGCATATGTTCGACATTACCGAACTGCTGGGCAAGGAAGAGACTATCAGGCGTATGCGCCGTGCGGTGGAGGTGCTTAAATAACCGGTGTGATGATATACAATTTTGCAATCTGCCTGTTCGTAGGGGCAGTCCGTCTGATTGCGCTGTTCAATAAGAAAGTGGCGCGGATGGTAAAGGGTGAGCGTGAAGCTTTCGATGTGCTGGCACGGAAAATTGATCCGCAGGCGAAGTACATCTGGTTTCATGCCGCCTCATTGGGTGAATTCGAGCAAGGACGCCCGTTGATAGAGCTTATCCGCCGGAATTATCCTCAATACAAAATCTTGCAGACGTTTTTCTCGCCTTCGGGCTACGAGGTGCGTAAGGATTACCGGGGTGCCGATGTGGTGTGCTACTTACCGCTTGATACACCGCGCAATGTGCGCCGTTTTCTCGATGCAGCACATCCTTGCGCCGCATTTTTCATCAAGTATGAGTTTTGGAAAAACTATCTTGGTGCGCTTCATCGTCGTGGGGTGCCGGTCTACAGCGTCAGTTCCATCTTCCGTCCGCAGCAAGTGTTCTTTCGGTGGTACGGTGTAGCATATCGGGACGTGCTGAAATGTTTTACCCATCTCTTTGTGCAGAATGAAGAGTCTGTGCGCCTGCTTGCAGGGATAGGTGTCACCGCTACCACCATTGTGGGTGATACACGATTTGACCGCGTGCTGGACATCTGCCGTCAGGCGAAAGAACTTCCGTTGGTAGAAGCATTCAAGGGCAGCAATCGCTATACGCTGGTGGCTGGCAGTTCGTGGGCACCCGATGAGGATATTTTCATTCCCTATTTCAATGCCCATCCGGAGATGAAGCTTATCATTGCTCCCCACGTCATTGATGAAAACCATCTGTCCGAAATCGAAAGCAAGCTGCACCGCACTGCGGTGCGTTACACGCAGGCGACGCCAGAGAACGTGTGCCGTGCAGACTGTCTTATCATAGACTGTTTCGGACTGCTTTCGTCTATCTATCGGTATGGCGAGATGGCATACATTGGCGGTGGTTTCGGCGTGAGCATACACAATACGCTCGAAGCGGCTGTTTATGGTATCCCTGTTGTTTTCGGACCTAACAACCAGAAATTCCTTGAAGCTCAGGGATTGAAAGCCTGCCGTGGCGGTTTTGAGATAACCGATGCTACCGGTTTCGAAACCCTGATGGATCGCTTCCTGTCCGATGAAGCCTTTCTTTCTGCTTCGGGTAAGGCGGCAGGCGATTATGTAAAAGACAACGCCGGTGCGCTGGACAAAATAATGGATATCGTCCGTTTGTGACGTGTCTTTCTTTTATCATTCGGGAAGAGGCTGTCTTTAAATGAAAGTTGTTTTTCATTTAGAGACAGCCTCTTTTGTTTATCTGTTTGAAACCTCACATCCCGAACCGCGACGTATCCACCTCCTTCGCCTCCTTCTTCTTATACCCGCCGAAGCGGTAGCTGAACGAGACGGTGAGGCTGCGGGCGTAGTTCTTTACGTGCATGCCGAAGTGCTGGGTGCCGTTGCGCGACTCGATGTCGAGGTGGTTCATCCCGTTGAAGAGGTCGGTGCCTTTCAGTTGGAGCATCGCTTTGTCGCCGGCGAAGGTGTAGCGCAGGGCGGCATCCACATAGCCCACGGCACCGAGGCGGTAACTGCCCTGTATGGCTCCTGTCTGCCCGAAGGCGGAGATTTCCAGACGGATATTGGGGCGGCTGCTCAGGGTGAAGGTGTTGGTCCACTGCCCGATGCCTGCCCACCGCTTGTTGTCGAAGGGAGCGTCGTAGTAGCGGCTCGCCTTGTCGTGCTTCAGCTGGGCGTTCAGCGTCAGCTGGCTGTCCCACCACGTGCCTACGCGGAAGGGGACGACGGCGGTGAACGTGAGCAGCTGCAGGTAGTCCCAGTTCTGGTAATTATAAATGGCACGCAGCTCGTTCGAGTCCAGGTATGCCATCTGCATAAAGTAGTCGGGCACGTAGCTGTATTCCGCCTGCACGATGTACTTGCTCTTCCAGATGTAGGTCAGCGTGGCGGTATAGTCGGTGTAGGGGTGCAGGCTGGCGTTGCCTTCTATCACCTGATAGCCGTTCAGGTAGCTGGTGCTGCCGCTCAGCGTCCAGTAGTCGGGATAGGTCTTGTCCGAGCTGAACGAAAGCTGGAAGATGTGTGCCGCCGAAGGCATGTAGTTCAGCGAAAGGGTGGGGTAGACCGCCCACTTCCGGTAGTCCGTCATCTTATAGTATTCCACTGCTGCCGACGCGCTGAGGTTCCATTGCGGACTGAACGCCTTGTCGAATCCGGCATAGACGTTGTAGGTATATTCATCGATGCGGCTTTCGCTGTTCATGCCGCTCATCTCGGGCAGGTCGTAGCGTTGCGAGTTGCGGTTGTTCACGTAGGTGAACGCCGTGCCGTAGTTCAGCGTCCAGCCCTTTGCGAGCGAATGGCTTTGGTCGGCATACACTTTCCAGCGGTCGATGCGCTGGTGCGAGTCGCTTCGGAAGGCGGACGGCTCGGCTTCGGTATCGGTGAAGTCCTGCGTGCTCTCGTCTTCGTAATACGTGTAGTCGGCGCCTGCGCTCAGCCCGAAGCCGGAGGTATAGTTCAGCGCGGCGTTATGCAGCTGCGTATCGCTCCGCTTGCCGTTGTGCGAGTCCGTCACGTTGCCCCATGCGTCTGCCGTCGATTTCCCGTCGGGCTTGAGGCTTCCGGTATAGCTGAGGCTGAGGCGGTCGTCCTCCGTGGGCTTGTAGGTGGCGGCGGCGCGGAAGGTATGGGTCAGGCTCCGTCCGCTGTCATCTTCAGACAGGCGGATGTCGTGCGTCTCGCCGTCCACGGTGTGCAGGGCGCGGAAGTCCATTCCTTGCCGGTAATAATAGTCGCTCAGGTGGTACATCGCGTCCACGTCCCACCGCGGCGAGAGCCACGCCAGCGTTACGCCCCCGTTGCCTCCGGCTTCGTCCTTCTGCGCGTAGTTGCCGTTCACCTCGCCCTGCAAGCCGCCTTCGCCAGCCTTGTAACCCTTCAGTACGAGGTTGACCGCCGCGCCGCGCACGTGGTATTGGGGCGGCGCGCTATACATCACCTCCGCCCGTTCCACGCGCGAGGCAGGCGTTGCCTTCAGCAGGGCGATGACTTGCTCGGCGCTCATGGATGAAGGCTTGCCGTTGAGCACGATGCCCAGACTTCCGCTTCCGGCAAGGGCAGGCACGCCGTCCTTCTCCACCACGCCCGGCAGCTGCAGCAAGGCTTCGTAGGCGTTGGTCACGAGGCGGCTGGCGGCAATTTGCGCCACGTCATAAGTCAGGCGGTTGCCCTCCACCTTCACCAGCGGACGCTCGCCGCGCACCGTCACCTCGTCCAGCGCATAGTCGCGCGGCGTCAGCACGAGGGTATCCGCGTCCGCCCCGCTCCCTTCGCGGATGCAGGTATTATAAATAAGGTGCTGCACGATGAGGCGGTACCTCTCGGGACGCTGTCCGAAGCGGAACACGCCCAAGCTGTCGGTCAGGGTCGCATCGATATAGGTAGAGTCGGCGGTTTGCAGCACCACCGTAGCGGCTTCCACGGGCCGGCGGTCGGCATCGGTCACCGTCCCCGTAAGGCTTTGGGCGGAAGCCGTTGCCACGCCCGCTCCGCACATCAGCAAGAAAAAGAATGTTTTCATGTCGTTCTGTCGTTTTTGATTGATGCCGCAAAGGTAAATAGCCGCCTCCGCATCGGTGGTTAACGCAAGGTTAACGTAACGTTAACGGGAACTTTGTTCACCACAGATTAAGATAATTAATTTTTCTAATCCGTGCAATCTGTGGTGAAAAAATACCGCATAAGAGTGGGGAGTGGAAAATCTTTATAAAAGTTGTATCAACGTACAACTTTTACTACTTTTACAGCATGAAACAAAAGGAGACAAGCAACGAAATCTATGACATCAGCGCATTGCTTGATGAAGAATTGGGAAAAGAGGGAACGCCCGAACGGGAGAGAAACCGTGAAAAAGCATGGGAGGAATACAACGCACAGATTCTAATGGACGCCCGAAAGAATGCCCACCTTACGCAGGCGGAACTGGCACGGCGCATCGGTGCGGACAAAAGCTACATTTCAAGGATAGAACGGGGACTGACCGTTCCTACCGTCGCCACACTTTACAAGATAGCCGCCGCAATGGGAATGACGGTAGAATTGCGCCCAATCTGACAATCATAAATCACGGTAGGGGCGAGGTCCGCTCGCCCGAAGACATCCGCTGTAGATGCATTCGGGCGGGCAGACCCCGTCCCTACAATTTGTCACACAATCGGCTTAACCACCTCAACCCTCATCCCCAGGGCGTGCATTATCCGGTAGAAAGTGGCGACACTGGGGGTTATCACTCCTTTCTCAATCCGTGAGATGTACGATTTTGTCACGCTGAGGCGGTCGGCAAGCTCGGACTGGGTCATTCCCGCCTCCTTTCTTGCGTCAAGCAGAATCTGGCTTGTGTAGAACGCATACGCTTCTTCGTCGAACTTCGCACGTTCGGGCGTGCCGGGCGCACCGAACTCCTTATCCAGTTCAGCGCTGAGGTCGGTCAGCATTTCTTCGTTTGTATTCATAATATTCCTCCTTTATTTGTAATGCCTTTGCTATTTCCGAGGGCGGCGTCTTCTGCGTCTTCTTTTGGAATCCGTTGAAAAGCACTACGATTTGCCCTTCATCAAAGATAAAAAAGATGCGGTAAATATTTCCATTATACGATATGCGCAACTCATACAAGCCGTCGCGTATGGCTTTTATGAATTTCACAGGCATCCTGTCTTCTGTTTCCAATAGCGACAAGACGTATTTCACTTTCAACACTTCCTTCTCGCCCAATGCAGAAAGGAAGTCCTTATAGTATTTCCCGAATGCGATTATCTTCCGTCTCATAGCGCAAAGATAACGCAAGTTGCAATATAATGCAACTTTTGCAGGATTTTTTTCCTCTGCGTCTTTGTGTCTCTGCGTTTGGCTGCCGTCACGCCGGATTTTTTCGCTTCGCCCAACAAATCGTGCAATCCGCAAGAACCGCCCATTCGTCCCGAAACGGTGAAAAAACGTAGTCCAGAGCGGATTTTCCCCGCCAAACTGTTGCCCAATCCGCCGATTATGCTAACTTTGCGTGCGGATGCGTTTCGGCGGCACTTCGTAGCCCTGCGGAAGCTTGCGGAAACGTTTCGGCGGCACTTCGTAGCCCTGCGGAGGCTTGCGGAAACGCTTCGGCGGCACTTCGTAACCCTGCGGAGACTTGCGGAACCGCTTCGGCGGCATTTCCGAGGGGTACGGCACCGCGAAGAAACGTATCTTTAACTTTTAAAGTATCTACATCATGGCAAATCAAATCAAAACTTTCGGCATGAGCCGGATGACTATCGGCTCGTGCAGCGATTTCCACACGAAAGTAAACGACTGCATCACCGCCACCACTCCGGCGGCACTGCACATCACTGAAAAAGCCACGGCATACAGTGCCGCCAGCGAGCTTCTGGCATCCATAGTCAACCGCGAACGGGCTTTCGTTGCCACCGCTACGCTTGCCGAGGCGGACGACGTGCGCGACCGTGCTTCGGGGGTCATCGGGCAGGTGGTAAACGCTTACCTCACCTCGCCTGTCGCCGAGAAAAAGGCGGCGGCTACGTTGCTCGACGCCAAGATGTCGCCCTACCGCGGCATCCGCAAGCACGAGTACACCAAGCAGACCGCCGAGACACGCGGGATGCTGGCGATGCTCGATGCCGAGGCTGAGGCGGTCGCCGCATTGGGGCTGACGGAGGAAGTGGAGGCGGTGCGTGAGGCAAACGCCGCTTTCGACACTGAATTTTTGAAGAAGACCGAAGAGATGAGCAGCCGCATGACGCAGAGCGACGTGAAGTCGGAAGATGCCGTCAACGAGGCGAACGCTCTCTACCAGGATATCGTGCAGACGGTGAACGCCTACGCCATTGTGCAGCCTTCGGACGAGATAAACACGTTCATCGCGAGCGTGAACGGGCTGGTGGGCACGTATTCGTCGATTGCGGGCAGCGCATCGAAAGGCGGCTCCGCATCGGGCGGCGACACGCCTGCGCTGGAACCCGAAGAGTGATTTGCACCACAGATTACACGGATTATTTACGTTATTTCCGGCGACAGCAGTAGAGACGATGTGCACATCGTCTCTACATCAACACAGATTGTTTTTATTTACGATTTGAACATTGAAAGAAGAAACGAAAGGAGAAACACTATGAACCAGAATGTGACATTGAGCATCAATAGCAACGTACTGCAACAGGCATCCGACTATGCACGTTCGAAAGGGACCGATTTGTCGGAATTGGTAGAAAATCTGTTGAAGCAGGTGACGGGAAGCAAGCAGAAAGAGAAAATCCGTCCCGTTTCGGAATTGGACCCGAGGGTGCAGCGTCTGGTCGGCGTTGTCCGCCTGGACGAGAAAGAAGTGGGACTGGACGGTGAAATCAGCAGAACGGAACATCTGGAGAGAGAATGAAAACAAGAATTTTTTTAGATACCAATATCGTGATAGACATCATTGGCGACCGCCAGCCTTTTTGCGTACCGGCTGCAAATATTTTAGATTTGGCCTATAGCGGTAATGCCGAACTGTATGCCACCGCATTGACGTTTGCCAATGCTCTTTATGTATTGCGGAAAAGCCTTGGGACGGAAGACGCTACCCGTTACCTCAGGCAGTTGAACGAAATCGTCCGTGTGGCTCCTGCCACCCAGCATGAAGTGGAACAGGCTTTCCGTTCCGAAAATCCGGACTTCGAAGATGCCATTCAGTATTTTGCAGCTGTAGCGGTAGGAGCGGATGTTATCATCACCCGTAATTCCAAACACTTCAAGCTGTCGGATATTCCGGTTATGGATGCTGCCCGATATTGCAACGATTATATTTAGATTCCGGTAACCGCCATAAACGCCGATGAAAGAGATAAGACACTTGCGCTGGATAGCCCTCATCGCCCTGCTGGCGATAGCGGAGCTGCAATACGTGTGGCTGGCGAACAGCTACCGGCTGGCGAGGGAAAGCCTGCGGATGAAGGCGGACGAGGTGTTCCGCGATGCTTCGCTGGAAGAGGCGTTCCACCGGATGTCGGTATACAAGGAGCGGAAATTCGGCAAAGACACCACGCTGTCGATGAAATTCGAGGTGGACACCGCCACTTCCGTCTTCCGGAACATGCCGAACCGGTGGCTGATGTCGAGCATCCATACCGGCCTGCAGGATTATATTTATACGGAAATACACCAGGACGTGTCGCTCCCCGTGCTCGATTCGATTTACGCCCACATGCTCGACTCCGCCGGTATCCGTGCCGAGGTGGCTTCGTGCATCACCGACTCCACGGGGCGGGTGCTCCGTTCTTCCGTGGGGAAAGAGCTGCATCGGGAGGGCATCCTGAAGACCGACTCGCTGATGCTCGACTTCAATGAGGCACGCTTCGTGCAGGGCATCATCACCAATCCCTACTGGGTCATCGCACGGCGCATGACGCTGGTGCTGATAGCCACGGTGCTGATTATCGCCGTGGCGGTGGTGTGCGTGGTGTGGCAGGTGCGCATCATCCTGCGGCAGGACAAGGTGGCGAAGCTGCGCGAGGACTTCTCGTACGCCATGATACACGACATGAAGACGCCGCTCAGCTCCATCGTGATGGGCACGCGCATCCTCGAGACCGGACGGCTCGACAGCCAGCCTGAGAAGCGGGCGCAGTATTTCCGCATCCTGCGCGAGGAGGGCGAGCACCTCATCAGCCTGACCAACAAGGTGCTGACGCTCGCCAAACTGGAGCACCGCCAGCTGAGGCTCGACAAGACGGAATGCCTGCTGCGCCCGATGCTGGAGGACCTTGCCGCAAAGTATCAGGCGAAGGCGGAGAAGCCGATACGCTACGTGTGGAAGCTGGACGCTCCAGCGGTGTATGCCGACGAGGAGTTCCTGCGCGAGGCACTGAGCAACCTGATAGACAATGCCGTGAAATATTCGGGCAGTGAGGTGGAGATAACCTTCGCTTCGGCGAAACGTGCCGACGGAAGCATCGCGGTCTCGGTGCGCGACAACGGCCTGGGCATCCCGCTGAAGGACCAGGCGAAGATATTCGAGAAATACGAGCGTGCCTCGGCGGCAAGCCGGAGCCGGGGCGGAGGTGCACCGGGCTTCGGGCTGGGGCTGAACTACGTGCTCCGCATCGTGGAGGCGCATGGCGGCACGGTGAAGCTGGAGAGCATCGAAGGCGAGTACAGCGAGTTCACGCTGGTGTTTCCGAAGGGCACCACAGAGGGCACAGGTTGAAACGCAGATTAACGCGGATTGACGCGGATTGAAAAATAAAAAATAATCTGCGTGAATCCGCGTTAATCTGCGTTTCAAAAAAGGAAAAGACAACTTAAACGACAAGCAAATGACAAGACTATTATTGGTAGAAGACGATGCCAACCTGTGCTACATCATCCGCGGCGGGCTGGAAGACATGATAGGCGGATACGAGATACAGACCGCCGCGGACGGCGAGGAGGGCTTGCGGATATGGAAAACGTGGAAGCCCGACGTCATCGTGTCCGACATCGAGATGCCCGTGATGGACGGCTACGAAATGGTGCGCCGCATCCGCGAGACGGACGAGCGCATGCCTATCCTCTTCACTTCGGGCAGGGTGTCGCCCAAAGACGTGGTGAAAGGATATGAACTGGGCGTGAACAACTACATCAAGAAGCCTTTCCTGCCCGAAGAGCTGCATGCCCACGTCACCGCCCTGCTGCGTCTGACGCAGGGCAGGCAGGCGGAAGCCCACGAAACGCTCTTCCCGATAGGCAGGCTCTACACGTTCAATGCCGACCGCTCTACCTTATTAAAGGCGGACGGGGAAGCGGAAACCCTCACTGTGCGCGAGGCGGACCTGCTCCGCCTGCTGTGCGAGAACAAGGGTAGGGTGGTGCGCCGCGAAGTCATCCTCTCGCGCCTGTGGAATACCGAAGATGACTATTTCGCCTCGCGCAGCCTCGATGTGTTTGTGTCGCGCCTGCGCAAGCTGCTCGCCGCTGACGAGAGCGTGCAGCTGAAGACGGTGAAGGGGATTGGCTTGCAGCTGGTGGACTGATGGCGTTTTAAACTAAATTAATTGGCTGTAGGGGCGTATCGCATACGCCTTGAAGACATCCGCGTGGATAAGTGGACGCATTCGGGCGTATGCAATACGCCCCTACATGGGATGTTTACGGATATTCAATTTAAACTAAATATCTTATGAAAAGAATTTCTTTGATTGTGATGTTCCTGATAGGAACGTGTATGGTTCATGCCCAGCATATCACCGGCTCGTGGCATGGCGATTTGAACGCAGGTTCTCAGAAACTCGGCATCGTTTTCCATTTCGAAAAAGACCCGGCCGGAAAAGATGTGGTGAAGATGGACGTACCGGCACAAGGTGCCAAGGATATTCCTGTAAAGGTGGACTGGCTTGCCAATGATTCCGTAAGCCTGCAGGTGCCGGTAATCAATGTGGTTTATACCGGAAAGTGGAAGGAGGGAACGGTGGAAGGCACTTTTGTCCAGCACGGGATGTCCTTTCCTTTGAATCTGACAACAGGAGAACAGGATGCTCCTGCTCGTCCACAGGAGCCTAAGGGAAGTCTGGAATATAAGACCGAAGAAGTGAGCTTCTCCAACGATGCAGCCGGTGCCACGCTTTCAGGCACATTGACCTGTCCGGCAGGTTATTCCGAAGGCAAGAAAGTGCCGGTGGTATTGATGGTGACCGGAAGCGGTGCGCAAAACCGGGATGAAGAAGTGTTCGGGCACAAACCTTTTCTGGTCATAGCCGATTATCTGGCAAAGAACGGCATCGCTTCCTTGCGGTATGACGACCGGGGCGTAGGGCGTTCTACAGGAAACTTCAAAGGAGCCACTTCAAGAGATTTTGCGGATGATGCGGCAGCCGGCATTGCGTGGCTGAAGAACAGCCGCCGATTCGGCAAGGTCGGTGTGCTGGGGCATAGCGAAGGCGGAATGATTGCTTTCATGCTGGGTGCCGATAGCGTTGCCGACTTTATCGTCAGCATGGCAGGACCGGGAATCAAAGGCGACAGCCTGTTGGCAGAGCAGCAGAATGCTCAGTTGCGGCTTTACGGCAAGCCGGCAAACCGGACCGTAAAGCAGGTGCGTGAAGAAATGAAGCTGCAGCCCAAGAATGCCTGGCTGGACTATTTCGCTGATTACGACCCGGCATCCGACATTATGAATACCACTGTGCCTGTAATGGCTATCAACGGCACCCACGACATGCAGGTGCTGGCGGAAAGCAATTTGGGGGCAATCAGGAAATACTTGGTGAACGGAAACAGACAGAATTTGATTAAAGAATATCCCGAACTGAACCATCTGTTCCAGCATTGCCAGCTTGCTACGTCATTGGATTATTACCGCATAGAAGAGACTTGCGCTCCGGAAGTGCTGAAAGACATTGCGGACTGGATAAATGCACTCCGATAAACGGAACGCAGAGGTGCAGGAGTGCCTCTGCGTTCGGCTATGATACGGAGAATCACTCGGCGTTCTGTTTCAGCCACTCCATACGCCGCATGTCGGGCAGGTGTTTTACCTGGAAGTGCTCGAATGTCACGTTGAAGCCTTCGCCATCGGGGCAGGCACCCATTACGCCTACCATCATCGGGGTGTTGTCTGCCATCCAGGCATTGCGCATCATGGTGTAGGTCTGGTCGTCGAACGAGTAGAACACTTCGACGGCATCTTTGCGGCGTATTGCTTTAATCCATACGTAGGGTACAGGCTTGTCGAGCGAGATGACGCTCCAGTCGCTCGTGTGGTGTGTGACCACGGTACTCAGGTTGAATTTCCCGTCCACGAACTCGATTCCTGCCTTGATGTAGTTTTCCTTGTCGATGCGGAGCATCAGCCCTGCCTGGTCGAAGCGCACCTTGTAGTCTCCCGTAATCTTGACTTTCACTTCAAACTCGCCTCCGTAGGTGGCATAATAAAACGGTGCATCATCGACGGTGAATCCGTAGTGCGAGATGCGCCAGTAGTCGGTGTGCGGAGTGACCGACATTGTCAATGCTTTGTTTTCAATTTTCCATTGCTCCGGTTCGTTGAACCATTGCATTTTCTCCAGTGTCTGTGCCTGGCAGGTCAATGCAGCCAGCACGAAAAGTGTGCAGAAGATTGTTCTCATATCGGTTTTTGAATGAATATAATGTTTACCTTTGCAAAGGTAAGGCTTCCGGCTGGGAGACGCAATGCTTATTAATAACTATTTTTTTTCTTGCAATGGACACGCAACAAGAACTCGACCGCACGCTGCAAAGGCAAGATTTCGGATCACCGGCAGAATATTTTAGAAAAGTTGCATGTCGGCAATTCCATCCGCGCACTGGATGTGGCGAGAGAGTTGCATTTGTTGTAAGAGGTTGTTTTGATTTTTCCGATAAGTTTGCTTGGCAGATACGAACCAATATATGATTGAAAGGTTCAGTATCTGTTCCAAGGTGTCTTCTTTTTATGTTCTCCAATTGAAAACCGTACGGTTTCCATATCGAGAACGTACGGTTTTCAATTGGAGAACGTACGGTTTTGATAT
>NZ_JACSPP010000099.1 GCF_014837065.1 Phocaeicola intestinalis | reverse complement strand
TCAGAAAGGAGAAATGGGACAATCTCAAAGCGGAGCTTCAAGCCAGGCAGGAGCTGTAAATATAGAGCGGAGTAAAAATACCTATAAAATGCGATAGGTGACAATTAGTAAAAGTGTTACCTTTGCAGAAAAAATATCAAAATTATGGTCAAAAGATTTATTTATACAGCATGTGCATTCAATAATATCGAAATGAAAACCCTGTTTTTGCTTCTGATGACAAGTCTTATGCTTTTTTCGTGTGAAAGCAAGGATGGAGATTGGGATCCTATGATTTGGAAAAGTAATGATGTAAGTAAGATAAATAAAAACAAAAGCAATATAGAAGTTTCACAAGCAGGCAAAAGTTATGTCTTCACATGCGAGAATTATAAGTACTTTTGGGTATATGCCATTCTAGAAAATGGGAAACAAATGGGAAACGACCAACAATTCATAGATTCCCAAAAATATGAAGATAGCTGTATATCCATCAGTATCGAAGAAAATAGAATGAATGTAACTGTTTTTCCCAATGAAGGATATCAAATCCGAAATATTTCAATAGGAGTAACTGCTGGAGATATTTTTGACTCTTTCATCTTTAAACAAAGAGGAAAGGAGAATTAATATACTCAGTCGAGACAATAAAAATTCTATTTTTATAATTCAGGGCAGAAGATACATTTCCTTAAAATGTGTTTTCTGCCCTGTTGGAATAGGTATGCTTCAAAACAATTCTTACATTCATTTTCATTAGGAAACTGCTCTATGTGAAAACCCGAAGCGTTAGCATACAACATTCCGTGAGTTTCATCACCTTGTCTTATAAAACCATATATCAATCGCCCAATTAGAATTATAATATGCTATAACCTCGCAAGCGGGCGTATTCCAAATGATTTTTAAGATCTGAGATAAAAAGGAGAGAAGTAAAAAAGTTACTTCTCTCCTTTTTATAATTCTGTATTTACTTTTATTTTCCCGAAAGTCTTTTGTTCATCACGCACACGGCATAACTCCCGGTATGCCTTTTCCTTGTAGGCTTGCAGTTCCTTGATTTCGTTACGTAACAGGTTGTTTTCTTTTTGGATGAGTTGAAGTTCCTTTCCTTGTTCTTCAGCCCTGCTTTCAGCCTTAGCTTTTTCTTCGGCAGCATTGGCAATGATTTCAGGAGCCGGAAGCTGCTTAGCGGTTTGTTCCCGGACTGCCTGTAATAGCTGGTGCATCGCCTCTGTCCCCTCGTTTAGCTGTTCCATGACCTTGACTGAACTTTCCAGCCTGTTGGTTATGCGCTCCAATGGAGAGAGGTCAAACGCTTCTCCACGTATATCAAACCCTGTACGCAAGAAATAGTCGATTGCCAGTTCTACAAAATCTTTGCGTGTGAGAGCAAAACCTTGTATATATTCGTCCAGCTTTTTGGCGTATTCTTGACTTATTGCTATGGTCGTTAGAGGTGTTTTCCTCTTTTGTCTGCTTTCTTGTTCTTTGTTCATTGATGTAAAATGCTATATCTTGTTGCAAAGATGGTTATTTGTCTTGATATTGCAATTTATAATGATTATTATTGCATTTTATTGCAATTATATCAAAATAAATCACTCTGTTATTAGCTGGAAATCGTGGTAAACACCCCCTGTTCTTCCGCAGGCTTCCGGGCATGGCTCTGTAAATATCACCGTTACGAATGTTGCCCCGAAAAATTCTTCTATCTCTGTTATTATAGCCCGTAAATCTCTGCCGTAGCCGTTGATTTCGGCTGGTACGATAATTCTATCTCCTGTTTTCATGATTATTTTCTTTGTCTTTCAATTTTCCTTTGAGTGCATTGATAATATACCCTTTTGGGTTTTTCTTCTCCCTTGACTTCCCTTTGAGTATGGAAAGCTCCAGCATTATATCAAGTTCCTTTTGTGCAGCCCTAAAAAGGTCTATGTTGTTCCGTATCTCTTGGTCGGTAAATAACAAGTCCTGTTTAAGGTAGTTCCGTACGAGCCTATCCAAATCCCATCCTAAGCAGACCTGTTTCTGCAGGTCATGCTTTTCAAGTTCTTCGTCCCGATGTTCGGGTTGGTATTTGGGGTACAATTTCAAGGCATGGAATGTCCGTCCATCTTTCAAAATCTTGTATTCAAAAGAGTATGGGCTTTTGGCGTCCAGTTCCTCTTTAGCTGGCACCACTATCCGCTTGATAAAATCAGGATTTCGCTTGTATTTGTTCTGTACGCCGAACATGATTTTTAAGTCCTCTATCGTATAAACCAATGGTCTTTCTTGTCCGCTCATAAGTTCATAGAACCGCATCGAGTATTGGCTCGTAAACTCCATTGCTGTTTTGAGCTCGTATTTCCTGAATCCCTTTGAGAAGTTGAGAACGGCATTATACACTTCCGGTTGGATCTCAAATCTAACCCAGCCTCTCTTGTAGTTGAACTGAGGCTTCTCGATAATTCCGATTACTTTCCATACTTGCCCATCGTCAAACTCAAATGACTTGTTTCTGAGGTCTAACAAGGCTTTTTTGACACGGGTGTAGTTCTCATCATCATCATTTGCTAAAAACGCAGAAATAGGCATTAAAACAACCCTATCATCATACAGATTCTTCTCGATTCGCAGTCCTGGATATAACTTTTTCCCTTCAAGTTCGCACTGCATCGCTTCTACAAGGCGGTACAAAATGCGTTTTTCGTAAACCGAAAAATCGTATTTTGATACAGTCATTAAATAGCTCTGTATCACATCTTTATTTGTAATTTTTACAGCCATACACAGTTGATTTTTAAGACGACATTATGAATGTTATGCAAAGATAGGTATTAAAAACGACATATAAAAATATATGTCGTCAAAAACATTCAAAAAGTCGTTTTTAGAAAGCAAAATAACATTCAAAAAGTCGTTTATAACATTCAAAAAGTCGTTTTTAGAGTTTTTATATTCTTCGTAATTGATTGATATATAGTTAGTTGCAAAGCTTTTTTTGAAAGTTGATAAGCATACAATAAGCAATGCTTTAAAACAAGTCATAGTTTTTTAGCGAAATGGTTGATTTTCAGGCGCAAAAACAGGGAAAAACTAGTTTTTGAATGTTCGAGAAAGCAAAAGCAAGAGCCAGCGCAGCGTTTTTTAGGAACGACTTTTCCGGCGTGTTAAAAAATGTGATTTATTGTTTTTATTTGTTTTTTAAGCCGCTAAAATAGGTGTAAATTCGGCGAATTTAACCGCCAATTTTTGTTTTTTTAGGTGTAAATTCATATCTTTGCAAGAAAAAAATATGATAGGACGTTTGATAAAAGATTCTATTTTAGCCGATTACAATAGGAAAAAAGTAATCGTTCTATTAGGTGCAAGGCAAGTTGGTAAGACTACATTACTTTCTACATTGTGGAACGGTGCAGACCGTGTATTATCTTTGAATTGCGACAATTATGATGATGCAATGCTTTTAGAAAACAGGACTTCAACCGAATTAAAACACCTATTGTCACCATATGAGCTTGTGTTTGTGGATGAAGTGCAACGAGTAAAGAACATTGGATTGACATTGAAAATGATTGCAGATCTAAAGCTGGATACGCAAGTAGTAGTTACTGGTTCTTCATCGCTTAGTATGGCGGATGAAATAAATGAGCCAGCAACAGGGCGTTTAATAGAATACAATCTTTATCCTTTTTCTTTGCCGGAGCTGGCAAGCATTAGCTCAGAAAGAGAAGAACATAGGCTGTTAGAAAACCGTATGATATATGGGTTGTACCCGGAAGTGGTAACGGAACCGGGAGATGCAAAGCGCACGTTAATGTCACTGACCAACAATTATCTTTATAAGGACTTGTTCGCATACAAAGGTATCAAGAAGCCTGAACTCATTCAAAAATTAGTAAGGGCGTTAGCTTTGCAATTAGGCAGCGAGGTTTCCTATAATGAGTTAAGCAATCTATTGGGGGTCGATAAGAGTACGGTTGAAAATTATATCAACTTGCTGGAGAAATGCTTTGTCGTGTTTCGGCTGGATTCATTTAGCCGGAATCTGCGGAATGAAATCAAGAAAGGAAAGAAAATCTACTTTTATGACAACGGGGTAAGAAATGCCGTCCTTTCCAACTTTGCTCCGTTGGAGTTAAGAAACGATGTAGGGGCTTTGTGGGAAAACCTTATGGTCAGTGAGAGGGTTAAACGCAATTCATATTCGGGTAACTTCGCACAGCTTTTCTTTTGGCGTACTCATGAACAACAGGAAATAGACTTAATCGAGGAACAGGACGGTGTTCTGCATACCTTTGAATTCAAATGGAACGGCAAGGCAAGGAATAGCCAACCGAGAGTATTTGCCAATTCTTATCCAACTTCGACTTATGAGGTTATCACGCCGGATAATTATTGGTCGTTTGTGAAATAGACCTTGTTGGGCATGGGATTTTTCCGAAAGTATGAGTTTGATTACCTACGGAATCCCATGCCCTTGTCAAGTCCTAAAGCCTTTTGCACCTTTTGCCATAGCTGTTTGAAGAACTCTTTGAAGTGAAAATCGTTCAGCCAAATGGTCGTGTTGCCAGCCTTGCTTTTGGCTATGTCTATTTTCACGTCCTTGACCTGGTGCTTTTTCCTGCGTTCCCGGTCGTACAGGAATCCTGAATAGGTTATCTCTTTTCCTGTGAGCAGGAGCCGGATATCGTTGTCTCCGACACCCATTTCCCGGAGTTCCTCGATGTTTTCTTTGGCGTTTTCCATACAGGGGAACAAGGAGGTTATCGGTTTCAGTCTTTCTTCTCCGGTTCTGACTGCCCTGCGTGTGGCTTCCCTTTCCATTTCGGCTTGGGCGTTTGCTGTACGCAGTTTGCTTTGGAGGTTTTGGCTTTTCATTTCTAGTTCGTAGATCTCCCTTTTCAGTTCTGCTATCTTCTGTTCCTGACGTTTGACCTTTCCAGAATAGAAAAGACTGGCTGTCGCATCTATGACGGTCGTTCCGGCTTTCAGCAAGGCTGTTCCCGTGTCGGCTGCCGCCCCTTTCAGCTTTTCAACCTTTACTTCAGCGGCTGCTTCTTTGAGCTTCTTTTGGGTGTCCTCCAGCTTTTCTCCTGCCTGTTTCACTTTTTCTTCTATGGAGTTGCGCTTATTCTCCATCTGGCGGCATTCTTTTTCGATTTGCGCCGCTTTCTCCGCTTCGACCATGTTCTTGTACTGGATGGCGGAAAGGTGCTTACGGTCGGAAGAAATGCCCCTTTCCATGCCAAGGCATTCCGCCAGTATGGTCTGCATTTCCGCCATGTCCTGCTTGTTCAGCTTCCGGGTCCTCCCCGTTTCCCCGTCCGTCCAGTCGAAAATCATGTGCGCATGGTAGTTCGGCTTCCATGTTTCCGCGTTCCCGTCCCAAACGCTGGCTCCTTCGTCCTTGTGCGTGTAGATTTGGAACGTGTGTATTCCGAAGCGCTCCTCCAACCTCCCGGCAAAGTCCTGAAGCTGCCGGAGTGTCGTGCCGTCCTCGATCACGACCACTCCCTCCCGGATGGGTGTCGCCTTCTTCTGCATGGACTGCCCGGTGTGCTGCCTGTACTTTTCCCTTATGTCCTCCAGCACGTCCGCAATCCTCATTTCCGACCATTGCTCGTTGCGGTGGGAGAGTTCCGGACGTATGTAGTCGAGTTCCTTGCTGCGGAGGTTGTGCCGTTCCGCGCTGCCGATGTTGCAGGGTCTTACGTTGATGCTTGTCTTTGCCATAACCTTTCTCTTTTCGTTGGTGGATATTCCGATTGCATCGCCATCGGGCTTGCCGATGGCGGATGGGGTCGAGGGGTGTCCCCTCGCACACGACCCTTTAGGGTCATAGTGTGCTATAACCTAGCAAGCAAAGTTAAACCATTCGGGTGAAATTTCCAAAATCATAGGGAAAAATATCATCGTCAGCCGGAAAGACCGGAGCAACACCAAGAAGTTAAGACCTAAAACCAACCATACCAGGAAGAAGAACTGCGGCTACGTGAAAAGAGGTTTTGACCGGACGGATTTTTTCCGGAAGTGTGAAAGCTATTTTGATCTGCGTATGTGGTTTGACCGGGAGCTGGAGGAAAGCTTCGACTACCTTAACGCCGTCAAGAAGGGCAACCTGGCAGAAATTACCCGACAGGTGGAGCGTGCGCAGCGCATCAGAAAGGAGAAATGGGACAATCTCAAAGCGGAGCTTCAAGCCAGGCAGGAGCTGTAAATATAGAGCGGAGTAAAA
>NZ_JACSPP010000098.1 GCF_014837065.1 Phocaeicola intestinalis | reverse complement strand
TCAGGAGGACATAAAATTTATTTCTCCACCGATCTTGACATGTCGGCCAAAGACATCATCGAATACTACCGTACACGGTTCCAGATTGAGTTTTGCTTTCGGGATTCCAAGCAGTTTACCGGACTCAATGACTGTCAGGCAAGAGACTTGAAGAAACTCGACTTCGCTTTCAATGCTTCACTGACTTCGGTAAACATCGCAAAGGTCATGCGGAAACGATACTATCCCTCGCTTTCCATCGGACTGCTAAAGGCCTATCTGAGTAATACTTATATACTCAAAAGAATTTTTAGCAAGTCCGGTCTGAAACCGAACAGAACTTTTAATACTAAACTTATCAAAGAACTCTTTGGCATAGTGGCAGAAGCCGCTTAGCCGATATGGTGAATTTTTAACGGACTATTATTGAAATAAATATGAACTTATTTTTTTAAATTGCAAATACCCATTTGAACTATATTCTTTCTGAAACTGGTTACTATAAAACGCTTGTGTCGGTTTTAAAAAAAGAACGATACCTAAGTTTGTAGCATTATCAATCCATAGCTTTAAGAACTTTTCTAATTTTTATCCTTAATCCGCGTCTCGCATATCTCTACAAATAGCTTTATTATATATAGAATGTCTCAAATACCTTCCAATATGTTCCCTCAGTTAAAAGGCTATTCTTATTTACATCTTATTTCCAACTGAGTTCCCTTCAATCCCTGCGAACTTACAGCAATAATAGCCTTGCCCTTTTTTAACTGACTCCTCACAACAGCCAAAGCTTTCCCTTTCCAAGCTTTATGTTTCGAATCGGATGTGGTATCAAGTTCCTTGATATCAGCATTACCAACAGCAAGCAATGTACCTCTTCCTTTTAGAGAAAAAGTCAACAGATTTGTTGCATCAGGACAAACTATACCATCTTTATCTACAACTTCTGCTGTAATGAAAGACAAATCTTGCCCATCTGGATTGATAGTTGAACGATCAGCCTTTAAACGTATTGCATATGGTTCTCCTGCTGTTTTCAATTCATTATGATAACCATTTAATTCAGACAAGACATCTCCCTCATTGTTTATAGCTTCAGCAAGAATTGTTCCTGGTTCATATATAACTTTAAATACAGCCTTAAATTCTTCTTGACGGGTTGTCGGCTTTTCGCCGACAACTTTCCCATTCAATGTTAAGCGTACACGTGGGGCACGGGAATAAACTTCAACCTCTATTTCTTTCCCTTCATGCCCTGGCCATGTCCAACTTTCAAAAGTAGGCCATACACTCCACATAGTTTCCTTTATATTTCCATAATATCCATTAGGTTCTTTAACCGCCATATAAATAGGTCGATTGTAATTCCATAACCGTTCCCGATAATAAGAGATTGGCTTTCTTTGTCCTATCATATCAATATCACCACAATAAGCAGCATTCCATGGAAAGTGGTCACCGAAAAAATGTTCACCTGCATTTTCGCCTTCATAATACCACCGTCCTATACTGGATTCACCCAAATAATCGACAGAAGTCCAAACAAAATCTCCGATAATATATGGATTGTCATTTACATAACTCCAACTTTGAAATGCATCTCTTGGATATGATTCGGTTTGTATCATAATTCGTTCAGGTACGCGGATATGATCACCTTCATGTTTGTACATCATATAATTATAACCTACAATATCAAAAGCTTCAGCCAATGGATCATATATTTCCCAATCACTATCCCATGCACAAAGAGCAGATGTTACAGGACGGGTAGGATCCAGTTCTCGACAAAGTCCTACTAATTTTCTTGCCGTCGTAATAATCTGAATCTCTTTTCGTTCTATCACCTCATTCCCAACACTCCAACAAAATATACTCGGGTGGTTTCTATCCCGTAATACAAGAGCTGAAAGATCATCTTTCCAATATTTATCAATCAATGTTGAGTAATCATGTGGTTTCTTTGCTACACGCCAACCATCAAAAGCCTCATCGATTACAAGAAGTCCGATACTGTCACATGCATGTAAAAATACTTCAGAAGGATGATTATGACTGGTACGTACAGCATTAAATCCAGCCTCTTTCATAAGCTGTACTTTCCGAATTTCAGCACGGTCGAAAGCAGCAGCTCCTAATGGACCATTATCATGATGAATGCATCCACCATTCAACAATAAAGAGTTTCCATTCAGTTTGAATCCTTCTTCTGCCGAATAGCTGATAGTACGTATTCCGAAGGATTCAAGAATACTGTCTATTTCTCTATTATTTTCAGCAACAGACAAGCGTGCACTATAAAGTGAAGGAGAGTCAGGACTCCAACATTGAGGCTTTTGCACTGGAAGCAACTGATTAATCTTCAATGTCTCCCCAGGTTTTATTACAATTCCTTTTGTTGTTCTACCTATTTCATCTCCCAGAGGACCATATAAGATTGTAGTAAGAGAAAGCTCTCTTTCATTGTCATAACTATTTATAATTTCTGTGGAAATCGCAACATCAGCTTTGTCTTCCGAAACATTAGGGGTAGTAATAAAGGTCCCCCATTTTTTAAAATATATCGGATTTGTTGATGTCAACCATACATGACGATAAATACCAGAACCTGTATACCATCTACAGTTTGGCTGATAAGAGTTGTCTACATTTACAACAATTACATTCTCTCCTTGCTTTATCAATGACGTTATATCATGGTAGAAAGGGGAATAGCCATAATGATGTGTTCCTAGCGAGCTTCCGTTAACAAAGACTTCTGCATTCATATAGACACCTTCAAAATAAAGGCCGAAGACTTTTCCGATTTCCTCCTTATTGATTTGAAATGTTTTCCTATAACATCCTTTTCCATTGGGACGATAACCTCCATCTCCACCAGAAGGTTCATCTTTACTGGGTATGCCCTCGATACTCCAATCATGTGGCAAATCCACGATTCTCCATTTACCATCATCAAAATCCGGTTTGACACTTCCCACCGGCGCTTCACCCTTTAAGAAACGCCATCCAAAGTCCAAAAGTTCCTTTCTATCACGAGATACTCCATTCATGCAAAATGACCAGAGAGCAATAAATATAAACAACAAGTTCTTATACATAATTAAATATCCTTTATGATTACTCATGCTAATTCATGTTGTTTTGAACAGGTTTCAAAACAACATGAAGCAAGAAAAAAAATAATAAATGAATATATCAATATCTAATATTCAACCAACTGCAATAATTTAATATTTAAAATTTAAAGAGGGAACCGAACGTCCCAAATAAATATTATTTATCTGACTGTTGTAGCTTTACCTGTATAACGTATTTCTTTCACGGCATCACTTCCTGCTATTTTCACTATAAATGTACGTGACTTAAGCATTCCCGGGAACGAGCCATTACGCTTTCCGATGGTAAGCGACTTGGATCTGTCATTCCAATGCAGATTGATGGTTGAATACATCCCTTTCTCATAATTATAGTTGTTACCTTCATCTTCATACAATGTGAAGTCTGCATCAGCACCCGGATATACTACAATCTCGATGTTATCAAAGTTGTTTTCATTGGCATACTGAACTGCAGGGCCTAAGGTCAGGATACTTCCAGCCTTGACATACAACGGAGAATGCGAGATTGGGGCAGAAGCATTTACAGTCGTACCGCCTGAATATTTTTCATTAGTCCAATAATCATACCATTGGACACCTTTAGGAAGATAGACCTCATAAGTTCTATCCTCTTCCCAATTTACCTTAAGGTCATATATTTCAGGCGACTTTACAATTTCCTCTTCTGTATAGAGCGGATGCAACACCGGACAGACGAGTATATTATGACCGAACATGAACTGTTTGTTATTATTCCAGGTCGATTTGTCATCCTTGAAGTCCATGAACAAAGCACGCATGAAGGAATCATTATATTGGGACACCTGCCATGCTTGGCTGTAGATATAAGGCAAGAAACGGTAACGCAACTTCACAGCATCAACCATAGCCTCATAAACAGGTTCACCCGGCTTGCCATACAGATAGATTTCACGCTGCGCGTCTGTGCCATGACTTCGCATCATAGGCATGAAAGCACCACACTGCATCCAGCGTACATATAATTCCTTGAACTGCGGGTTGTCTTTTGCCGAGTTCCAACCGTTGATATTGTAGCAACCGGCAAGGAAGCCACCAATATCAGAATGTACATTCGGATTGGCAGTCAATGTAAAGTTCAGACATCCCGGAATCTGTTTACGGAAACTGTCCCAGGTTGAGGTAATGTCACCACTCCAAGTATTGGCGCCGGTTCTCTGTTGCCCCGCAAAATAAGATCTTGTAAAGATAAAGACACGTTTAGTTGTATCTATTTCTCTCTGATGGTTATATACCCCTTCTACAGACATCAAAGGATAGATATTACGCACGGAACGCAATGATCCCATAGCAGTAGGAACATCAAGGTCCGAGTCATCATAATTATAAAAATCCGGTTCAGTAGAATCCATCCACCAGCCGTCAATGTTCAGACGATGCAGTCTTGAAAGATTACGCCAATAAATGTCCCTTGCCTCTTCACTATATGCATCATAACATCTGGAACCACTTGGATAATCGTCACGTGGCGGCCACCCGTCTAATCCGCTTGGAGGGAAAGTCTCAAAATCAAGCAAATGATTCTTTTCCTGAAATTCTCTGAAACCTTTGGTACCGATACCGAAAGACGACCAGAATGATATACTGAGATGAGCATTCTGATTATGGATTCTATCCATCATTTCCTGAGGATTCGGATAGCCACTTGCCAGAAACTCCATTGCATTCCACAAATAACTATGTCCCCAATATTGCCAGTCCTGCACGATTCCATCAAACGGAATCTTTAATTCCCTATATTTATCCACCACTTCGAGTAATTCAGCCTGTGAACTATATCGTTCTCTACTTTGATGGAAACCATAGGTCCACAACGGAGCCATTGGCACTTTACCCGAAAGATGTCTCATCTCTGCAATCACACCATCAGCATCACCACCATACATGAAAAAATAATTGATTGCATCACCTACCTGTGACTCCAAAGTCAGCTCGCCGGCAACCCCTTCAACAGGAGAATTCAAGTAAGTTACAGAATAATTATCCCAATAAACACCATAACCTTTTATGCTCTGAAAGAAATTTGAATAATCTTCTGTATTTCCTTGTTCCATACGCCTATTTTCACCACGATGACTCATTTTGCCGTTCTGAAGTATACCGAATCCATATATACCTTCATCAGCATCAACCATAAAACCTTGCTTGATTTTATATGACCATTTATCCAGTCCTCTTACTATTGGAGAAAATGAATAAGAACCTTCTCTCATAATCAGATTCCCTTTATTATCCAAGAAAGAGATTCCATTTTTACCGACAATTACCGTAAGTTCACTTGAACGATAGATAGTAGCCGTATCATTGGAAGTTACATTCACCTTTACCTTTTCTGGCTCGGCTGTAACCACAAGGGATTTCTTGTTGAATACGGTACCATTCTCTTTTACTATCCTAACCGTTCTTGGCGTATAAAACTCTATTTTTTGAGCAAATAAGGTTTGATAAGAGATCAACATTAGCAGACAAAATAACGCTTGTTTCATAATTAAATCAGATTACATTTAAATTAAGTATTACTTAAATTTTTAATCAATTGAATAAAGCCTCTCACCAATATATCTCTACGATAAGAGGCTTTGTTCTTTATTTTAGATCCGGTTCAGCTATAGTCTCACCTGCAAGCCCATTCGCAAAACCGGCATAAGCAGGTTTACGTTGATATTGAAGATTCCATAGCCCGATAGGTTGATTTGCTCTCCAGCCCGATTCCACCGGACTATCGAATGCCATACTTGCACCGGCATTGATTGTTGCCTTACCTTCAGAACCACGTTTGGTTGTAATCAAGATAACACCATTCGCGCCCTTTACACCATATACAGCAGTTGCCGATGCATCCTTCAATACAGAAATAAAGGCTACCGAGTTGATATCAATACCAGCCATTGGACGTTCAATACCATCCACCAATATCAACGGAGCTGTATTGTTCCACGAGCTCATACCACGAACCAAAATCTGTGGGTCTTCCTCACCCGGCATACCTGTACTTGCGGTTGTTACCACACCGGGCAAATTACCGGTCAATGCAGAACCTAAGTCCGAAACTCCTCCGGAACGTTCCAGCACCTTACTTGTAGTTTGAGTAATAGCCCCGACGACACTGGCCTTCTTCTGTTGCCCATAACCGACTACTACAACTCCGTCCAGTTCCTGGGAATCATCTTCCAAAGTAATCCGCATGTTACTCCGTGAAACCTTGACTTCTCTTGTCTTCATCCCGACAAAAGAGATGACAAGAATCGACTTCTCATTAGGGACCGTCAATTAGAGTTTATGTAAATTAGTTATGATAGTTCCAAGGGTTGATTTTAATTCTGAGATTATGCAGTGCCATACATGT
>NZ_JACSPP010000097.1 GCF_014837065.1 Phocaeicola intestinalis | reverse complement strand
TCTGCGATATGTGGAAATCCCTGTGCCCCTTTTATATCCCAAGAAGAAGGTTTTCTATTAACTTGCGAAACTTGAATTATCAATAAATAAAACTCTTCCTTGCCTGTATAAAATCTCTTCGCAAATACCATCACCGGCAGTTCTGAAAAACATAAGTCTTCTATCTATACACCTTAATTATATAATAAGATGAAGGAAATCGAATCCGGCAAATACTGCCTACGACACTGATGAGTATGTTTTCGTTATTTTTCATAGTCGGGAAATCTTTAATAAATAATTAGTTGTTTTTATAGTATTTTCAAAGGTAAGCGATTCTGGTTAAAACAGAGGTAGACAAATGGATATTATTGGTGGACAAACCAAAAAATCAACTATCATACAAAAATAGAAGCCAAACAAAAACACTTCCCTACCGATTCACCAAGTCTTACAGAAACAAGCTGATAATCAACACAATTACTTAAAAACAAAAAACAGTTTCTAAATTGCCAGCTGATGTATAAAAGCGAATGTTCACAAATTGCTGTACGCTTACAGCCGAACGCAAGAAAAGCTTAAAGCCTATTTAAAATTGAGATACTCTGATTTAGAAGTTAACTATTGCTTGAAAGTCAAGATATAAGTAACACAGAATATTATAAAACACACATATCCTCACCTGCTTCTTCTTATTTATTAAGGATAAGCAGGTGGGGATATGTACATAAAAAAAGCATAATGCCACACGCCTGGGCACAAACAAATTCCGTCAACGGACAATATCGGTCGGATAAACAGACGGCATGTCTATCTTTCTCCAAATCTCATGAGACCATACATCGTCTCCTTTTTCTGCTGACTTGAACCGTACAAACATCAAGGTACCGTTTTCAGCCATTTCGTAATGCATCACATTGTCTTTACCGTCCAACTGAGGAAGATGGATGTTTTTCTTCACATGCTCGGTAAAAGTAGAATCATTGTTTTGGGTATATGTACCCGAACCAATAATAATAGCTCCCGTTGGCATCATAACTACATTGGTAAATTCACCACTTTCACCCAAAATTTTCAACGAATTACTTGGTTTCAAATCTCCCGGCAAGGCAGGCAATGAAGAACTGTAAAAACACATTTGCCATACACCGGTCAAAGAAGCCGAAGTATTCTCATTAAACAAATTTTGTGCAAACGTATTCACCACACCCATAAATGAGCACAATACTGCGATAATTAAAGAACGTGCTTTCATGATGTAAAATTTTAAAGTTAAACGAATAAGTGATGTACAAATATATAGAACTTTTCCGTAAAACCTTACTTTCGGACAGATAATTTAAAGGAGAAGAATGTTAAAGATATTAAAACAAGACAAGCTCGGAAAAGTCAAAAAGTTAAGCCAACAGTCCGGATGATTCATTATCAACCAGACTGTTGGCTTCTAAGAAACGGAGCGATAATGTCTTCTTCACTCCTCCAGCTTAATTTCTTTAATTCTTCAGCTTAAAACTCTGCGTTATGCGGTGTACGTGGGAAAGGTATCACATCGCGAATATTCGCCATACCAGTCACAAATAACAGCAAACGCTCAAAACCAAGTCCGAAACCAGAATGAGGACAACTTCCATACTTGCGGGTATCCAAATACCACCACATATCTTTCATCGGGATATTTAACTCCTGAATACGGGTCAGCAACTTATCATAATCAGCTTCACGCTCTGAACCACCGATGATTTCGCCAATCTTCGGGAATAAGACATCCATCGCACGGACAGTCTTGCCATCATCGTTCTGCTTCATGTAGAACGCCTTGATTTCTTTCGGGTAATCAGTCAATATTACCGGACGCTTGAAATGCTCTTCCACAAGGTAACGTTCGTGTTCCGAAGCCAAGTCTACGCCCCAATATACCGGGAACTCAAACTTATGTCCGTTGGCTACAGCTTCTTCCAATATCTTGATACCTTCTGTATAAGGCAAGCGGACGAAATCTTCTTTCAGCACACCCTGCAAGCGTTCAATCAGTTCCTTGTCGAAATGGTCGTTCAGGAACTTCACATCATCATAGCAATTATCAAGTGCCCATTGCACACAATACTTGATGAACTCTTCCGCCAAATCCATGTTGTCGTTAATGTCATTAAACGCTACCTCGGGTTCAATCATCCAGAATTCAGCCAAATGACGCGGTGTATTTGAATTTTCGGCACGGAACGTAGGACCAAACGTATAAATCGCCCCCAATGCCGTAGCAGCAAGTTCGCCTTCCAATTGACCGGATACGGTCAGACTTGCCTGCTTACCGAAGAAATCATCATCGTAAATGATGGAGCCATTTTCATCTTTCTTCAAGTCATAAAGGTTCAAGGTAGTGACCTGAAACATCTGACCAGCCCCTTCACAATCGGAAGCCGTAATCAGCGGTGTATGAAAATAAAAGAAACCACGGTCGTGGAAAAACTTATGAATGGCAATTGCCATATTATGGCGCAAACGGAATACAGCCCCAAACGTGTTGGTACGCGGACGCAAGTGTGCAATCTCCCGAAGGAATTCCATTGAATGCCCTTTTTTCTGCAACGGATAAGTATTGTCGCAAGTACCCAAAATCTCGATTTCACGTGCCTGCACCTCAGCAGCCTGCCCTGCACCGACCGATTCGACCAATACACCATTAACGCTTACACAGGCACCTGTAGTGATTTGTTTCAGCACTTCTTCATTGAAGTTGACAATGTCTACAACAACCTGTACATTATTTATAGTAGAACCGTCATTCAATGCAATAAAGCTGACTTGTTTGCTACCGCGGCGGGTACGTACCCAACCTTTCACATTGACCATCGTGCCAAAATCGCGACACTTCAGCAGGTCAACAATCTTTGTTCTACGAATCTTTTCCATTTTTCTGTCTGTTAGTTATTAAATCAAAACACAGAGACACTGCCTCAAAAACTCATCCCAAATCACCGCACGATAAATTCAAAACAGTTTCTGAGCATACCCCTTATGAAAACGTAAGATAACTCTCTGTTGTGCCTCTGTATTCATCGGTTGTCACTTTCTGCTTATTCAAACGACCCCATACGGAGCATGTTCACTTCGCGTTCTGTCAGATAACGCCAGTCACCCCGACGCAAGCCTTTCTTGGTCAGACCTGCAAAATATACACGGTCCAACTTGATAACACGATAGCCCAACGATTCGAAAATGCGGCGTACGATACGGTTCTTGCCCGAATGAATTTCGATACCTACCTGCGATTTGTCCGTATCAGAAGCATAACTTATCGCATCGGCATGTATTTCTCCATCATCCAATGTAATACCTGACACAATCTGATCCAGATCGGCTTTCGTCACATTCTTGTCCAGGTATACATGATAGATTTTTTTCTTCAAAAATTTCGGATGAGTCAATTTCGATGCCAGATCACCGTCGTTTGTCAACAACAGCACACCTGTCGTATTACGGTCCAGACGCCCTACCGGATAAATCCGCTCCTTGCAAGCACCTTTCACTATATCAAGCACAGTCTTACGTTCTTGTGGGTCGTCCGAAGTTGTCACACAGTCTTTCGGTTTATTCAGTAATACATACACCTTACGCTCTATACTGACCGGCTGGTCGTGGAATTTCACCTCATCACTGCGTTTGATTTTTGTTCCTAACTCGGTGACCACCTGTCCATTTACCGAAACCACACCAGCTGTGATAAACTCGTCAGCCTCCCGACGCGAGCAAATGCCTGCATTTGCCAAAAACTTATTCAAACGGATTGGTTCATTGGGATCTGTCAATATATCCTTGTACTCAATCTGTTTTTTCATGCTATATTTCGCATTGGGATTATAATCGGCAGTACGCGGACGGCCACCTTGCCGGTTATAACCTCCAGCATTGTTATTGAAACGCGGACGTTGCGGACGATAACCACCTTCTTCACCCTGCTGCTGTCCACCGTTGTAACGCGGACGGTATGGACGCTGTTCACCATCATTGTTGTCCTTATTATATCGAGGAGAATAAAAAGAACGCTGCGGACGATAGCCACCCTCTCCTTGCTGCCCACCATTATAACGCGGACGATATGGGCGCTGCTCACCGTTGTCGTCTCGGTTATAACGGGGCGTATAAGAAGAACGTTGCGGACGGTAACCGCCATCTTCATTCTGCTGCCCACCCTCATAGCGCGGACGATACGGGCGTTGCGGACGACCTTCTGTATTAGGATTAAAACGGGGACGGTGTCCGTACGCACTTCCTCCCTCACTCCGATTATACTTGCCAGCCCCTTCTCTGTTGTACGATTTGTAACCATCACGGCCAGACGGGGTGTTTCCCCCTTCTTGTCTGTTTTCTTTCTCTGCCATATTCTTTTTGCTTTTTATAAATTAATGATTATACCCTTCCCGGGCGTTATTTCTTTAGTTAACGAATTGACAAGGTACCAGGAAACCAGGTTTCATTTCTTGCAACCAAAAACTTTGTCAACTGGTACCTCGTGTCTAGTCAACGTTTTTTACATTCCTGTATAATTGTGAGGGGTAATCGCACGCAGTTCCTGCTTCACCCTTTCACTCACATTCAATGTTTCAATAAAATTTTTAATAGAAGCCTCGTTGATAACCTGATTGGTACGTGTCAGGTCTTTCAACGCTTCGTAAGGATGAGGATACCCTTCCCGGCGCAGAATCGTCTGAATGGCTTCTGCCACCACGCTCCAGCAATTGTCCAGGTCTTCATATATCTTGTGTTCGTTCAGCAACAGCTTGCCCAAACCTTTCAAAGAACTCTGGATAGCGATAATCGTATGTCCGAACGGAACGCCGATGTTGCGCAATACCGTAGAGTCGGTCAAGTCGCGTTGCAGACGCGACACCGGCAATTTAGCCGACAAGTGCGCAAGCACTGCATTCGCCATGCCCAGATTTCCTTCCGCATTCTCGAAATCAATCGGGTTCACCTTGTGAGGCATCGCACTCGAACCGACTTCGCCCGCCTTGATTTTCTGCTTGAAATATTCCATCGAAATGTATTGCCAAAAGTCACGGTTCATGTCGATCATGATTGTATTGATACGCTTCATTGCATCAAAGATAGCACCCAAGTTATCGTAATTCGAAATCTGCGTAGTATACTCTTCCCGTTCCAAGCCCAATTTTTCTGCTACAAAACGATTACCGAATGCCTTCCAGTCTATTTCGGGATAAGCCACATGGTGCGCATTATAATTTCCGGTAGCGCCACCAAATTTTGCTGTAACCGGACAAGCTTTCAACATTGCCAGCTGACGCTTCAAGCGATAAGCAAACACCTCGATTTCCTTGCCCAGACGGGTAGGAGAAGCAGGCTGCCCGTGAGTTTTTGCCAACATCGGAATATCCTTCCACTCTTCGGCATACACTTCCAACTGCTCTATCAGTTTTTGGATTTGTGGATAATACACCTCATCCAGTGCATCCTTAACAGACAAAGGCACTGAAGTATTATTGATATCCTGCGAAGTCAGTCCGAAATGAATGAATTCTTTATACGGCTCCAGCCCTCCCAAGCGGTCGAACTGCTCCTTGATAAAATATTCCACAGCCTTCACGTCATGGTTCGTCACACTTTCAATTTCCTTGATACGACCTGCATCCGCTTCCGAAAAGTTACGGTAAATGTCGCGCAGCGAATCAAAACGTGCCGCATCCAAGCCTTCCAGCTGAGGCAAAGGCAATTCACACAACGTAATAAAATACTCTATTTCTACGCGCACACGATATTTCATCAGTGCATACTCGGAAAAATAAGCAGCCAAAGCACCTGTCTTATTTCTATACCGCCCGTCTATTGGAGAGATGGCGGTGAGCAAATCCAGTTCCATCATAATGCTACTAGTAGTTTTTGATTCGAAATAATGATCATTAATGGCGCAAAGGTACGATTTTTTCCTGAGTTAACAGGACTAATACTGAAAAGTTTAGCAATTATTTATTATGAGCACCAACCCGACGTGCCACACGGACAATCTTATCACAAAAACACACGATACATGCAAAACAGTTCCTGATTTTTACAAGAAAAAGAACATCCTATCAAAGAAACCATTAACTTTGCAGCATCAAATGAACCACAAAAAACATAAACTATCATGGAATTACCCAAAGACCCGATGATGCTTTTCAGTTTCATCAACACCAAATTGCGTGACTTTTACCCTTCACTTGACGCCCTTTGCAAAGATATGAACGTAAACGAAGAGGTCATTGTAAACACCTTAAAAGCTGCAGGATTCGAATATAACCGCGAACTGAACAAGTTTTGGTAAACAAATACCGGCCGGCAAGTTTACGACAAGCAGCTTACGGCATCCGGTTTCAAAACTTTCCGTTTTTACTCTTCGTCAGATACTACTATCATCCTCATCACTGAAACGAAAATGACTCAAGAACTCATCCCGAATCAGCACACGATAAAATCAACACATAGCTGACTTGCTTGTAAGATTATTAATCTTCATGCCGGAAGATTATTAATCTTCACGCTGTAAGATTAATAATTAGGGTGTCCAGTTTAATGTTCCCAATTTAGCCCACATTTTTGAGCTGTTTGGTGCGTACTGTAACCC
>NZ_JACSPP010000096.1 GCF_014837065.1 Phocaeicola intestinalis | reverse complement strand
CGCAGAAGCTATGGTACAGATTGCATTCATCCAAATCATGCTTAACAAATTTATCGAATGAAATCAAAACAGCTTCTCAATTGTCAGGCCAGTTCCTGGTCATCAGGAACTATGCTAAGATAACAAACGGTTTGTTTGCCAGAATCATTGGCAAAATTAGTGCGCTGACCGTGTTGCAATACGTCAACTATATTAATAACAAGCCTATTGGCAGAATTAAATACGCACTAAATTAATTCCGCCAACGGGTTATATGTAGTAAGAGTCGCCCAGGCATTGATTCGAGACCATCCTTCTACTCGGACATTACGCAGCAGGCAGAGGTCAGCGAGGTGTCTCTGATCACAGTCCGCTATCATGCGTAAAATCCGTTTCTGGAGGCTTTGTCGAGGTCGTAAGACCATGGCTCTGCCGATGGCTCACCACCTGTCCTGCAGCCTGTCTATTCATCTATTGCAAACATCTTCGATGCCTACGGCTATAACCTTGGTTTTACCTTCGTTAAGTCTTGTATCTGACACGATCCAGCAGAGCTGAAACGATGTCCGTCAGACGTAACGACCGCTTTGCGGTAAGGGGTTTTACGGGGTTGGGGAGCAAGTGTATGTTTTCTATGCCCAGAAAACAACCATCCCTTCGGTCGGGAGCATCAAGATGCTGGCACATAAATGTGAAGGAGGCTATTATGAATAATACCCAAGAATCCCAAACCCCTGACTCTTCTCGTAAACATAAGGGAGGTCGCCCCCACATACCAGAGGAACAGAAGCGAACCGTATGCAAGAAGGCTTACTTCACTATTGAAGAGGCTAAATGCGTCGAGCTCGCTGCTGATGAAAACAGGATGTCTGACTCCGAGTACATGAACCAAATGACCATGAACGGCTATGTCAAGGCTCCTATAGATCCTGACTTCGCCAAGGACTTCAGGGCAGCTGCTAACATGGCTGGAAATCTTAACCAGTTAGCATACCAAGCCAACAAGGCTGGCTTCAGCAGTGTGGCAAAGGAACTGCTCGATTTGCGGTCAAGACTTCATGGTGTACTCGATATAATCTACAGCTGGATATGATGCCCAAGATAAGTAACGGTTCTACCTTCGGGGGAATCGTCAATTATGCAAACGACATCAAGGACAAAGGCACAACAATTCTCGCTTCTCGCGGAGTTGATCTTCGAAGCAACTATACCATAGCAAAGTCTTTCAAGATTCAGGCTATGATGAACCAAAGGGTGCGGAATTGTGTCGGACACTTTGCGCTTTCGTTTCCTCCAGAAGACGCACATCGTTGCACTGACGGATTCATGCGTAAACTGGCAATGGAGTATATGAAGAAGATGGGCATCACTGATACCCAGTTTGTCATCTTCCGACACCATGACCACGACCATGACCATGTGCATGTTGTCTATAACCGAGTCAACGATTTCGGCAAGACCATATCTGACGGATGTGATGTAGAAAGAGCAATCGCCATTTGTCAGGCGATGACCAGACACTACGGTCTTCACTGGAGCGATGGCAAGATGAAGGTAAACCGTGACCGACTCAAAGGCAAGGCAGTTGTCAAGTATGCCATCTTTGATGCAGCACAGAAAGCATTGCCTGGCAGTCGTACATGGCTGGATTTCATTGATCGTATGAAGAAGCAAGGCATTCAGGTCAAGGTCGCACCTCGCGAAAGTGGTAAAGGCATGGGAGTTGTCTTCACCAAAGGCAATGTCTCAATGAGTGGTTATCAGGTTGACCGACGCAGTTTGACTTTCTACATGTTGAATCAGCAGTTGTACAACATCAACTCTCTGTTGCCTAAAGACCAGTGGTTGCCTGATGAACCTATGATTCATGAGATCAAGTTTGACGACATGGATTCCGATGTCCGTCTGCCGAAAGTTTCCTTTGGCAAGGAATACGAGTATGTCGAGGACAGTAGCGTGAATATCTATGATGATAACAACGATTCTGCCTTTTTCGATACCGATGCGGCTGCTGAACTTGCTTCCAACGTGGCTGCTGCAGCTGTCGAGCTTGCAGTTGGTCCTGCTGTGGTTCCGACCTCAGGAGGTGGCGGTGGTGGCAGTTCCAGTGGTTGGGGCGATGACAATGATGACGAGAAGAAAAAGAGACCTAAGTTCCACCGTTAATACATTTAGATTATGGGATTTACGAATACAAACTCTAAACCGAAACTCAAACCTGCAAGGATGATAACCAAGGAGAAGGTTCAAGAAGTGAAAGACAAAATGGCTGATATTTCATCCACAGTTGTCTCTTCACAGACTGTGTCTGCACATACTGCTGAATCTTCTGAGCAGGTTGAGGATGCTGATGTCATTGTTCCTGTCTGTCAGTCAGGTTCTGAATCCACAGAAGTGCCAGAAAGTGCGCCTGTCGAGGTTAAGTTCTCTGACAGGTTGCTCAACGACATAACCGTGGAAGACTACTGCTTTCTCTTTGAGACGCTGTTCAACGCTTATTCTGATAACCGAGAAGAAGCGAAGCGAAAGGCAAGAGAAGAGAGCAGACGTAAGCAGGAGGAATCCGGTATCGATGTCATCACACCTGAGAATGCTCTTGTAAAGTGTACTGGTTTCATGAACGACATTCTGACTGGTTACAATCTCTACAAGAAGCATGAGAGTGCTATCGACAAGCAACAGTCGAAGTCCAAGGAGATTGCAGATACTCAGAACGAAACCGTCAAACGTCTGGAGACAGTTATCGGCAGGATTGAGGACGTGCAAGGTGTTAAGGCTCCGAAGAGGCCCCCATTCCCATCGTGGGCATGTCTGGCTTACTTGTTCTGGCACTGGCCTATGTATGGTTTTGCTTACCTCTGGCAGTCGAAGTACTTCCGCAGATTTTGCTTCCTCATCGCATTCTTTGTGATGGTGCTGGAGTTCTGCATGATTATTCTTTTGTCATACGACAACAAGGACCTGCATCATGATCGTGCCAAGTATGTCACTGTCAGAAACTGGTCACTGTCCGAAGGCGATACGGCTACCATCAACAAGTTTGACTATGTGGATTTTATCTACAGCGATGCCAAATACCGCAAGGACGATATTGACGCACTGCAAGAGACAATTCGCAAGAAGTACGACATCATGATGGAAAAGAAGCAGAAGCAACAGAGACAGAAACGTCGCAAGTGATAGGCTTACCACTACTCTCTATTAAAATTGGCGCACCATCCGTAGTGGGTGATGCGCCTTTTCGTTGGCAATTCGTAGTGATATTATTCAATGTCAAATGTAGGCAATTTTTCTACATGCAATAACACCTCGTTTAAGTAGTACACAATCCAACTTTTTCCATTTGTACTCTTGCCACTTGTACTGGATTGCTTTGTACTCATGAAATTTATATTCAGAGAATTTGTATTCATCAAATCCAAATACAGGAAAACCTAACTTTTTTCTTGCGGAATCAGGCATGGTGTAGTCTTGATCGACCAAGCCAAATACGGTATAGCCATGTTTAACACAAAGAGAAAGCATTATTTGTTCTTTTGCAGAGAACACCAAACCACCTAACATAGAACCAACTATGCTTCCTATTGCATATGATATTATAGGAACAGGTATTGCTGCTTGTAATGCAAGTCCTCCAGCCACACCACTGGCTGCAATAACAATGTTCTTTTCTATGTTATAGGCATATTCTCTTCCTGTTAATTCACCCTGAGCACATTTTATTCCATCTGACACAGATTGGCAAACTAAAACAACCATTGTACCAATAATAGGAGCGAATCCGGCAGATTCGGAGGCTGTCTTCATCCATTGTCCTAATAACCCTGTTTCAGCGGCTGTAGATATTGCAGCACAAAAGAAACCTCTGAGAAAGCCATCTTTAGCACCGTTAACACCTGCTTTCCCGATATTCTTTAAGTCTTCTGAATCTAAATAGCCTTCTTTTAGTAACTTTTTCAATGAACCAATCAATTCTGGCACTATTTTTAACAACGCAGAGATCCATGCTGCATTTAATCCTGCATTCATGGCATTTTTTGTAAGATACGCGAAGTCTGCCTTTTTAGCAAGAGTAATGTCGAATCTCTCCGGGTCAAATTTCCCCTCTTTCGCAAGTTGTGCTAACTCACGAGACTCTGCTTCTGTCAAATTTGCAGAAGATGCGCCATCTGGGCTTTCTATGTGAGAAGTTAGCTTCTCTTTAACTTGGATTAATCGTTCAGCAACTTTTGAGCGTTCAGGATTATCAAGATTATTTAGTTCTTTGACAATTTTCTTGTTTAAGGCCTCGATGGCATCTTGAATCTGATCAGATGGAATTAAGCGGGCTTGACCTTCATACATACATAAAGCCATGTCTGTCTTTGGGTCAATTCCACTCATTGCTAGATATTCTTCTCTTGTTGGAATAGATGCCCCTTCGCGCAGATTATGAATATATTTTTGATAAGCGTATTCTAAAGAATGTCCTTGTGCAATCGCACTGTCTGATCCAGATTTATAATATTTTAGACTATAGTCCTCACCCCAAGAAGTTGATACATCTACTGATCCTAAAGTGTTTGACTCTACCTGAACTGCTCGATTGACAGACTGTTTAGCAGCGGCATCTATGTTGAATGTATAAGTATGCCAGGCTTCTGCGACCAATCCTTTAAGTTGTGGATTACCATTATCAGCGTACTTGTTGATGGCTTCACTGAGATTGTCAATTTCTTGCTGAACATTTTTCAAATAATCAGCATTTGCCAATCTGGTATGCTCGCCACCAACAAATGCACCAATCTCTTTTGCATAGAAATCGGCTCCATCCTTAAATGTATTCCGTCTTTCAGACATTTTAGAAATTCATTTTTTCGTCCTCTGCATTATTGTTGGCAGAGTTTTTAAGTTCAAGAAAATCTGTAATATACTTATGATAAAATAAAACAACTGCCAGTTTATATTGTTGTTCTCTTCTTTGAGATGCATTAAGAATGTTATCTATCCATTGCCTTACATAACTGACAAAAGACCCAATTGGATTTTTAACAAACTCACCTGCTATTGCAACGGTAGTCAATGAACCCATGATAATGCCATCAATTGTTGAATAGGAAGTAATGCTATCCATGGATTTCTCTGATTTTACTTTCTTCACATTCTCTGCAATGCGGTCATCAATATTATCCGTACGCATTCCCGATTCTTCTAGTAAAGAGATCAGCTCTATGCGAAATTCTCTTAAGCTTTCTACTGTCCAGTCAAAGTTTTCACAACTTATCCATGCCTTTGTACCTCTGTAGCCAATATGAATGCCATATTTGTTGTAAGAATCAGGGAATGACGCTCTATTAACTTTAGAACCATCTGGACCAATAGCAAGTACATACTCATTTGATGTAATTGCTCTATCTTTCTTAAAAATCTCTTTCTTCAGGTTGATATTACAAATAGAAGGGTTGTCTGAAACAAGAGTCATAAGCAGTTCTGCAAATTCCTCACAGTTCTTATCGAAACATGTAGCAAATGATTTTTCTTGCATATTCTTTATTTTTTTTGTTTATTATAATTGTCCTTTGTCATGATGCCTTTTACTGCTTCTTCAGGGCTTGTTGCTTCTTTTACAAACATCCAGTGAACAATGGCTTGTGAACCATATACGGAAGTGTAGGCTTGTACAAAAGTCCATCCCTTATCAGACAGGTAGTTACCTGCATCAACCATACTGTTGAAAGGGATTTCCTCACCCTTTTCGTCAACAAGTTTTTGTTTGCTTTTCAAGCCACCCCATGCAGAGTAAACAAGGCTATTGCCGAAGTCGAATACAATTTTTAGTCCAGAAGTAAGCTCCTTCTCAATACCTTTAACTTCACAATAGTATCGTTTAGCTTGAGCGGAAACACTTACCGCCAAAATAATAAATAATGATACAAATATTGATCTCATTGTTATTACTTTTTGATTTTACTTGATGGGTATTTCTTTCTAAGTTGCTGAATAAGAGCCTCCATATCGCCTAAATATTCTTTCAGCTGTATAATTTGAAATGCAGTCCATACATCATTTGTTGGTAAGGTGTTTGTTGACGGTCTTGAAATCCGACTAACCTTTCCATCCCAAATCTTAAAGGAAAACACCTCATTCTTTTTAGATTTGTCATTGAAAAACATTGCTTGGTAGCTACCATCCAAGTCAACAGCGACTTTCTTGTTGGATAATTTTGTGAGCAGTTCTTCTTCTGTAAGTCCCTTGAAGTAATCAAAAACCTCGTCAGCAACGACTTTTGAAACATCTTTTCTTTTCAGATCTCTAAGATATACCTCACGTTTGTAGAACTCTTGATAATACTCAGGAATAGACTCTTCATAGATAGTGTCGTTTTTCTCTGCTTTATAATGTACTATCATAAATTGAGAATCATTGATGACATAGTATCGTGAATAAACAATGCCATCACGTTTGTCGGTTGAGATGTGTAATGTGTCTTCTTGGGCATAGGTGATTACCGGTGCCATGCACAGAAATATAATTAACAATATCTTCTTCATGATGAATTACTTATATGGTAGTGTGTCCAGTTCTACGTTCCTAAAAAAGCAGTATCAAACGCCCTTGTTATTGTTCATATTATGCTCTGAAATTT
>NZ_JACSPP010000095.1 GCF_014837065.1 Phocaeicola intestinalis | reverse complement strand
AGAGAAGTTAAGCTTCGTCACGCCGATGGTACTGCGTAACAGTGGGAGAGTAGGTAGCCGCCGTTTTGGGATCCTTCTCCGGTCTGATGTCCGGGGGAGGATCCCTTTCTTTTTTTGAGATTATGCATTCTTTTTCTTGTCATGGATGTCATTCAGCCATTTAACTTCTACTTGAAGGTATAACTCTTTCTAACACCTTTTACCTACAGGCATTTTGAGGATATTCATTTTATTAGTCAAATGGTCTGTAATTCTCATAAAGTCAGGAAAACATCTTTAAAATACAATTAAAAAAATAAGCAGGCTCTAAAAAATTTTTTTAAAGCCTGCTTCAGAATAATTGTTTATTGGTTAATTGTAGAATTATTTTTTTATTCTGATTCCTTGTTGCAAGGATGTGGATAATCGATTGTGTAATGTAATCCTCGACTTTCTTTACGTTCCATAGCTTGACGGGTAATCAGGTAGCCTACATTAATCATGTTGCGGAGTTCGCAAATTTCACGAGATGCTTTTACGCGTTTGAATAGGCGTTCTGTTTCTTCGTATAAAATATCTAACCGATTCCATGCACGTACCAGACGAAGATTGCTGCGTACAATACCTACGTATGCTTCCATAATTTGATTAACTTCTTTCATGCTTTGGGTAATCAAAATGCGTTCTTCGTTGTTCATTGTACCCTCTGCATTCCATTCTGGAATATCTTCATTGAAATCATAACGGTCTAGTACGCTTATGGCATGTTTGGCTGCAGAATCTGCATAAACGATGGCTTCTATCAGGGAATTTGAAGCTAGTCGGTTGCCTCCATGCAAACCGGTACAGGAACATTCACCTAGAGCATACAGACGTTTGATGCTGGATTGTCCGTCAAGGTCTACTTTGATGCCTCCGCATAGATAATGTGCAGCAGGAGCTACCGGAATATAATCTTTAGTGATATCGATTCCCAGGCTGAGACATTTCTTGTATATGTTCGGAAAATGTTTTTTAGTTTCTTCGGGGTCTTTATGAGTGACATCTAGATAAACATGGTCTTCACCACGCTGTTTCATTTCATTATCTATGGCACGGGCTACGATGTCGCGTGGAGCCAATGATAAGCGTGGGTCGTATTTTTGCATGAATTCTTCGCCTGCCAGATTTCTTAGTACACCTCCATATCCTCGCATAGCTTCTGTAATTAAGAAGCTGGGCCGGTCGCCCGGATGATACAAGGCAGTCGGATGAAATTGGATAAATTCCATATCTTTTACGATACCTTTGGCTCGATATACCATTGCGATACCATCGCCTGTAGCTACCAACGGGTTGGTGGTATGACGGTAAACAGCTTCGCATCCTCCTGTTGCCATAACGGTAACTTTTGAAAGGAACGTGTCCACTTCTCCTGTAGCTTCGTTCAATACGTATGCTCCATAACATTTGATACCTGGGGTATGACGGGTAACAATGATGCCTAAATGATGTTGTGTGATGATTTCTACGGCATAAAAGTTGGTAAAGACGGTGATGTTCGGATGTCGTTTGACTTCTTCTATCAAACTGGTTTGGATTTCGGCGCCAGTATTGTCTTTGTGATGAAGGATACGGAACTCGGAATGACCGCCTTCCCGGTGAAGGTCGAACTCTCCATTTTCTTTTTTGTCGAAGTCTACTCCCCATTTGATTAATTCTTCGATTTGTGACGGGGCGTTGCGTACTACTTTTTCTACCGCTGCACGGTCGCTTATCCAGTCTCCGGCAACCATCGTATCGTGAATGTGTTTTTCGAAATTATCCACCTTCAGATTTGTCACAGAAGCGATGCCTCCTTGTGCATAATATGTGTTCGCTTCTTCCAGCCCGGCTTTGCAAATCAGTGCAACCGAGCCTTTATGCGCTACTTTCAGCGCAAAGCTCATTCCGGCAATTCCTGAACCGATAACGAGAAAATCATATTTCCTTATCATGATAATAATGTGTATATATTGACGCAAAACTACAAAAAAACTGAAATGTCTGTACTGCATATTGCTTTTTTTTCAAAAGAACTTTACCGGATGTAATGATTTTATATGATTATTTACTATCTTCACCCTGAATTAATAAGGAAAAGGATGATGAACAGGACATTTCATTCGAAGGTAGACGGGTGGTACTGGTCATTAATGGCTGTTACTGCTTTTTTATTGTTCGATTTCTTTTGGTTGCATTATACGTTGCTGGCGGTCTTGCTGGCGATATGTATGATTTTCGAAATCGAAATGTTGGTCCATACCCGTTATGTAGTGACGGAAGACGGAATGTTGCGGATAGAGAGCGGTCGGTTTGTGCCGGGCAGGACGTTGGATTTGAATTCGATAGAAATGATGAACCAGGTCAAATCTTTTTCCATAGCTCCGGCTCTGTCGGTAAAACGAGTGGAAATCGTCTATCGTGTGGCAGGAAAAGATGATAAGCTACAGGTCTCACCTGTGGATGCAGATGAGTTCATCAGTTGGATACAGAAAAAGACAAGAAAGAATAATGAGTAAACTTAGATAAAAAAGAGATTATGGCAAAATTGTTTAGAGTCCGGCAAGTGTCATATGCATGGATGTTTATCTTGCTGGTGCTGGTGTTGGCAATTGTATGGCTTTCTTTAGAAAGTAAGAATTATTGGGGATTGTTGGGGCTTCTGGCTCCTTTGGGACTTGCTGTTGACCAGTTGACAACCCGTATTCAGATACGCGATAACGGGGATGTATGGATACGCCGGGGATTTACCGGAGTTTCGCGTTTGCACGGCATTTCGAAATTGATTTACCGTAAACAGGCATGGAAAAGCCAGCAAATTGTGTTGCGCCATACCAAGGGACACGCTACCGTGGATCCGAAAGACCGGAAAGGGTTCATCGCCAGCTTGAAGGAAGCGAACCCGATGATGGAATATGTGGAAGAATAACTGACCTTAAAAACAATAACGTACCATGAAATACCAAGTAGCGATTATCGGCGGGGGACCTGCCGGATATACCGCCGCCGAAAAGGCGGGGAAAGCAGGACTGAGCGTGGTTCTGTTTGAAAAGAACAGTGTGGGAGGCGTGTGTCTGAGCGAAGGATGTATCCCTACGAAAACGCTCCTATATGCATCGAAGCTTTATGATAGCTGCGTCCACGCACGCAAGTATAATGTAAATGCCGGTGAAGTTAGTTTCGATTTGCCCAAGATGATAGCCCGCAAGTCGAAGGTGGTGCGCAAGCTGGTGCTGGGAGTGAAGGCAAAGCTTACGGGAGCCAATGTCACGTTGGTAAACGGAGAGGCTTTCATCGTCGATGCGCATACCGTGCGTTGCGCTGGGGAAATCTACGAATGCGAGAACCTGATTCTTTGCACGGGGAGCCAGACGGTTATTCCTCCTATTCCGGGCATAGAGAAAGTCGGTTATTGGACCCATCGCGATGCGCTTGACAACAAAGAAATCCCACGGTCGCTTGCCATTATCGGCGGAGGGGTTATCGGGATGGAATTCGCTTCATTCTTTTCCGACTTAGGTGTAAAAGTGACCGTTATCGAAATGATGGACGAAATATTGAACGGTATAGACCGTGAAATTGCTTCGATGCTCCGTGCCGATTATGCAAAACGAGGTGTTGACTTCAAACTGGGAGCCAAGGTTGTCCGTCTGGAGCAGAATGAGACCGGTATGCAGGTTTATTATCAGACAGGAGCAGAAGAGACCCGTTTCGAGGCAGAAAAATTGCTCTTGAGTGTAGGGAGACGTCCGGTGACGCAAGGCTTCGGGTTGGAAAACTTGTCTCTTGCATATACCGAACGGAAGTGCATCAAGGTAAATGCCCAGCTTCAAACTTCTGTGCCGGGTGTATATGCTTGCGGAGATTTGAATGGAGTCTCTCTCTTGGCTCATACGGCGGTAAAAGAAGCCGAAATAGCGGTAGATACCATCTTGGGAAAATCTGTCGGAATGAGTTATCGTGCCATTCCCGGCGTGGTTTATACACATCCCGAGGTCGCTTCAGTGGGAAAAACCGAGGAGATGTTGCAGAAGCAAGGCATTACTTATCGGGCGGTAAAGTTCCCGATGACTTATTCGGGCAGGTTTGTGGCAGAGAATGAGGGTGTGAACGGCATGATGAAGGTACTGGTAGACGAGCATAATAAGGTACTGGGAGTTCACCTGTTGGGCAATCCGGCATCCGAACTCATTGTATTGGGCGGCATAATGGTAGAAGATGAGCTTGATTTGGAGGCTTTCCGCCGGTATGTATTCCCACATCCCACGGTAGGCGAACTGTTTAGAGATTTATAACTATGCATCGTTTAGGTTTCTTTTTAGGAATGTTGCTGGCCTTTTGCCAGGTTTGTGCACAAGGTGTGGCAGAACAACTGGAGGCACTGGTTGCATCATCGCCTGTGCTGAAGACATCCGAAGTAGGCATCACGGTATTCAATCTGACGAAAGGGACGCCGGTCTATGCTTATCAGGATCAGAAATTGTATCGTCCGGCTTCTATCGAGAAGATTATCACCACGGTCACGGCATTGGCAGAGTTGGGTATAAGCTATACCTTCGATACCCGTTTGGCTTATACGGGTACAATCGGGGCAGATAGTACCTTGGAGGGTAATTTATACGTGGTGGGAGGTTTCGACCCTGAATTTATGGAAGACGATTTGCAGCGTCTGACCGATGCCGTGCACCGTGCAGGTATAAACAGCATCAAGGGAAACCTGGTGGCAGATGTATCGGTGATGGATTCCATTTATTGGGGTACAGGTTGGGCGTGGGATGATACCCCTAATGCCTTTCAGCCTTATCTCTCTCCGTTGATGCTGAACAGGGGATGCGTGAATGTATCGGTTAAACCTTCTCAAAAGGGAAGACGTCCCGACGTAGAGGTATATCCGAAATCGGATTATTATACAATAGACAATCGTGCCGTGTGTGGTATACCTCATTATGGAAGTCTGAAAATAAATCGGGATTGGTTATATAACGGTAATACCATTCACATTACCGGTAATGTAGGGCGTCCGTCCGGCAGGACACTGAACATGTTTTCATCACAGGATTTCTTTATCCAGACTTTTCGTTACCAGTTAGCTCAGGAGCATATAGCCGTCGATTCGTTGAAATATGGCGTCTGTCCCGATACGGTCACCTTATTATATAAAGTCTCTCGTCCGTTGGAACCTGTTCTGAAACGTGCTTTAAAGAAAAGCGATAATCTTTCGGCGGAAGCTTTGTTTTATCACTTGGCTATCCGGGGAGGCGGGCATAAAAGTATCGGTATCGAGGATGCACAGAAAGAGATAGAACACTTCATGCGTCATCACATCGGGAAGGACCCGGACGATTACAGCATTGTCGATGGGAGTGGGGTTTCGATGTACAATTATGTGTCGCCCGAATTGTTGCTGGCTTATTTGAAATATGCGTATGCCCATCAGGAAATATTCCATCCTTTTTACGAAGCGTTGCCCATAGCTGGTGTAGACGGTACACTCCGTTACCGTATGCGGAAAGAGAGGGCGTTCCGCAACGTGCGAGCCAAGACCGGTACGGTAAAAGGAGTCAGTTCGCTTGCCGGATATGTACGTGCCGGCAATGGTGATATGTTGGCTTTCGTGATTATCAATCAAAACGTGATGAGTGGAAGAAAAGCACGTCTTTTTCAAGATAAGATTTGTGAAATATTGGCGCAATAATAAAGAAATTTGTATATTTGTGCGGTACAATGACAGACCGTGTTCGTAAACGGTATGACGAAATGCCGGAGATAAATAATTATTTACTATAAAAAATGAAAAACATTATGGTTAATTTCTCATTGGAGGGCAAAGTAGCCCTTGTAACAGGCGGTGCGTATGGAATCGGTTTTGCTATGGCCGAAGCATTGGCTCAGGCGGGTGCCAAAATTGCGTTCAATTGCCGTTCACAAAAACATCTGGATGATGCTCTTGCCGATTATAAGGCAAAAGGCATTGATGCAAAAGGTTATATTTGTGATGTGACCGACGAGGAAGCGGTTAAAGTACTTGTGGCACAGATAGAGAAAGAACTGGGCGTGATTGATATTCTGGTAAACAACGCAGGTATCATCAAGCGCATCCCGATGTGTGACATGACGGTAGATGAGTTCCGTCAAGTTGTCGACATCGACCTTACGGCTCCGTTTATTATGGCGAAGGCAGTTATTCCGGGCATGATCAAGAAAGGTCATGGAAAGATTATCAATGTTTGTTCGATGATGAGCGAATTGGGTCGTGAAACCGTATCTGCATACGCAGCAGCTAAAGGCGGTCTGAAGATGCTGACCCGCAATATCGCTTCCGAATATGGTGAATACAACATCCAGTGCAATGGTATCGGTCCGGGTTACATCGCTACTCCGCAGACTGCTCCGTTGCGCGAACGTCAGGCAGACGGTTCACGTCATCCGTTCGATTCGTTTATTGTCTCAAAGACTCCGGCTGCACGCTGGGGAACACCCGAAGATCTGATGGGTCCCACGGTATTCCTTGCATCTGATGCTTCCGACTTTGTAAACGGTCATATCCTTTACGTGGATGGTGGTATCCTGGCTTACATTGGCAAGCAACCGAAATAAAATCAAGTCGTTTCATTCATAACAAAAAGGCAGGAAGTTTTTTCCTTTTTCAAAAGGAAGGCTTCCTGCTGTTTTTTTGTATATTATACTTTGAACAGTGTGCAATTGTGCATTTTTATGGATTACACATCCGACATGACAAGCAAGCACGGCTCTCCGCAATGTAACTGCATCGCTTGTAAGATTATTAATCTTACAGCATGAAGATTAATAATCTTTCGGCATGAAGATTAATAATCTTACAAGTAAGGCAGTGGTTATCGAACTAAGTTAATGTTCTGTCTTAGCTTGGAAAAGCAACCGATAGACATAAAGTGTATGGACACAAATCCGACTTGACAAATATGACAAGTGACAAAATACACCAAATTAATGCCGCGAGAAGTATAAGCATGATTTGAATGAATGCGACCTTACCATAGCTTTCGCAGTTTCAGCAAGGAATTCGTAATCGATGGTCAGCTTTCTGAAATTTTCCAGCCATGAGAAAGAGCGTTCCACAATCCAGTGTTTGGGAAGTACCTGAAATTTGGATGGACATTCATCCGGTCTTGTTGATATAAAGGATTCCATTCATTATCTCCCCACCGTCAAGTTAGAAGTGCAACTCCTCCACCGCCTTCCTCCGTCCTTGGAGCGTAGCGGAAAGGGCGGAGGAAG
>NZ_JACSPP010000094.1 GCF_014837065.1 Phocaeicola intestinalis | reverse complement strand
TCATCACAGAAGCGAAAATGCCTCAAAAACTCATCCCAAATCATCGCACGATAAATTCAAAACAGCTTCTTACTTATTACCGCTTGATGAAATAAACCACGGTGGGCAAATGGTCGCTATAGCCGTTCAGCCAACGCCCGCCCGCTTGCGTACGGTTGGGATAACCGGCATATTTTCCTTCGGTCTGGAACAGATAGTCGCGTTTGAATATCTGATGGCTCTCGTAAGTCAGTTTCCGGTGCCGGCGGTTCAGGAAATTGCCGGTAAAGACTATCTGGTCGAAAAGGTTCCATTTCCCCCGGTACTTCAATGTCCCGTCACCTCCTTCCAGCGTATTCCACCACGGATTATACAGTTCTTTCTTTTTCACATCCTTGGCATTACGTTTGGCTCCGAGCGATTCTGCCATGCTCTTGTCCATCGGGTCGTCGTTCATATCCCCCATAATGACAATCTTGATTTTCGAGTCCAGACGTTGCAAAGAGTCTTTCAAGGCACGCACCTGCACACCGGCACGCTCACGAGCCGGAGACTTGGCTCCACGCGAAGGCCAATGATTGACAATAAAAGCTACCCGTTCGCCTGCCAATTCTCCGTCCGCTATCAAGAAGCCACGTGTAGGTCTGTCGGACGGTTCCGCAAGCTGATAAGGCACCAACCTTGTAGATTTCACCTGATAAAGTTCCGGATTATAAAACATGGCACAATCGATGCCCCGTTCGTCCGGACCTTCGTAATGGATAATCTGATATCCCCGCCCTGCCAAAGCCGGTTGCTTCAGCAAGTCTTCCAATACACGGCGGTTTTCCACTTCCGCCATACCGATAACCGCAGCTCCGTCAGACATTTTATCCGTAGCCAACAGGCTCAATACAGTCGACATGTGCTCCAATTTCGACTGATATTTCTTATCATCCCATTTATTCCGTCCGTCCGGCAAATATTCATAATCGTTCTTCCCTTCATCGTGAACGGTATCAAACAGGTTTTCCAAGTTATAAAACGCCACTCCGTAGAGTTTCCCTTTCTTATTCTGTGCATTACCTGCTACGACCAGCAGGAACAGAAAGAGTGTCAATCCGATTCTTTTATACATATTCCTTCAATTTTATCACCAACTCCAGTCACTTATCACCGCTTCTGCTTCTACCTGATTCTCTACCGCATCATCCAGATTGCAGAAGAAATCAATGCCTGTCTTCCGTTCCAGCTCATCCACCGGAATCACATATTTTTGCAAATCTTCCGCTTTCGGATTACGAATCAATCCTTCCTGATGAGGTATCAAAAACGCAATGGCATGAAAATCATTTCCCTTTTCAGTCAATACAGCCATAAAATAGGACGCAGGACATGCCAATCCGTGTATGGTAAAACCATTCTCATCCGTTGTCGGAATATAATCATCATTACCCAGCATAGTACCATTAAAATTTGTCAAGAGCTCATTGAGGGTTCCTCCCTTTGCCACATATACTTTATCATAGGTTCCTGATGTGGTAGAGCGTCCCCACGTCTGTACTTGCTCTTCCAGCCCTTGCCAAAAGCCTCCATTAAAATTACTCAGTTGAGGAGATACATTACTATAATAAAAGGTCTGCTCGTTGGCTTCTTTCAGATACACCCGGTCTTCCGAAGCGCATAGATGCCCCCTATCAAAGCCATCACCCACATGGTCTTCGTCTCCGGTTTGCATATCCGAAGGTAACTTCGGGTCTACCGCCCACGCATTGGTACGTGATACTTCATCAGCCGAAGTCGTTTTATCGAAACTGAAAGCCACCCAATTGGCGTGCCGCTTAGCCGCATTCCACTCCAGTGCATAATTCAATACCCGATTACCGTCTACCTCAATGTCATGTGCCACATACACATTCGAATCGTTCAGGCAAGGCATTTCGTATTCCGTCACGTAATCATTACCGGCATTCGCATTCCAGTTTCCAGCCGGAGCATCTTCTTCCACATATTCAATCGTTACATTGTTTCCTTCGATGTCTATTACCCGGAACTTCAGATAGCGGTAACGGTCGGCACCCATACACCAAGCCCAATAAGCGGCATCTTCTTCTATGTCGATAGACTGTTGCCAATTATTTTCTTTAGCCGGTACTTCCGTCATGGCGTCCAGACGTTCGGCATTGCTCTTTACGAAATAATAGACATCGCCATGAAAGGTCTGGTCTTGGATATAAAACGGATAGGTAAATCCTTCGGGCTGACAAACAGAAAAACCTTCCGAAATGTCTTCATATCCTTTCAGTATGAGTGTGATTGCTCCTTCCTGCGTGGTTTCATTTTCAATGATTATTGTGTCATTGTCACTGCATCCTACTGCCATGCAAGAAAGGAACAGTAGGTAAATTCTCCAAAGATGTTTCATACTTTTATTTAATAAAAACACCACAGAGGATACACATCCCCTGTGGTGAAATACAAATAATTACTTTTTATTCAGCTTCATTTACCAGGACATTCTTGAATTCCCACGTAGGAGCAGCCGTCGAATTGCTGGTGTAAACAAAGGCAATCCGGATGGTTTGTCCCACGTATGCGCTCAAGTCATACGGGCCTACCTGATAGAAATCCCACGTCTGCCCATCAGACCATTGCGTTTCATCGAATATCAAGTCTTCCCATGTGCAAGACTCTACATTGTCTACATAGTCGGTAGAAATCTTGATAGCGAAATGGTCGGTCAACGCTTCACCATTCAGGTAACGGTGTGCTTCTTCGAATGACAATTGCGGAGCCATGGCTTCCGACAAATCTACAATCGGGGATACCAGCCAGCTTTCTGCCGGATAGTTCGTGTTATTATAATATGCGGAAGCTTTCCATCCGTATGTAGCGTCGTTCTTCCATACGTAGTTCACGCCCTGCATTGAGATGTCTTGGATAACGAATCCGCCTTCGTCCCCAACCAAGCTTTCATTCAGGTAAGTACCAGCCATAGCCACATATCCTTCTTCGGTCTTTTCGAAAGTAGTGGTGCGGGCAGAATAAATCTGCGATGCAGTCCAGCCGGCATCATATGTATATTCCGTTACAGCCATCGTTCCGTCGGCATCTGCACGGTAAACCACGGCAGCCTTATCACCTTTCGCGGCAAACGGGAACTTCTGAACCAGATAGATGGGGAATACATTGGCAGGCCGCGATACATAGTCGGCACCCAATTCGGCATACATAGCCGGGTCGGCAACCACAACATTCGCATCTTCATTCGTATATTCGCTCCATGCACCTTCACGATATACATAGAGGGCAGCGGTATTGGCGTATGCGCCCGATGCACGGCTCATCTTCAACATCTGGGCTGCTACTTCCGATTCGGGCACTTCCTTGAAAAGGCATACATCCCAGTATTGTCCGTTTACAATCGCCAGATTCTTGATTTCGGCGGTAGGCGCACACTGGTCAGTGCTCTTGTAAGCGAATGCCAAGGTAATCTTTTTCCCTGCAAACTGCGCCAGGTCTACGCTTTGAGCGATGAAATCCCAACGGTTAAATCGAGAACCATCATAAGCTAAATCTGTCCACGTAGTTGCCTGTACATCACCGGTATAATCAGTAGAGACTTTCAGTTGCATAAAATCAGCCGCATTGTTCCCATTCAAGAAATTGAAAGCAAAATCAAAGTTCAGTACTGGATTCTGCGCTTCCGACAAGTCGATTTCGGAAGACACAAACCAGCTTTCGGCTGCCAAGTTTTTCTTATTTGCATCATCATATCCTGTCGCTTTATAATAACCGTATGAGGCATCATGAGACCATACAGCAGACAGATCTTCAGGAACAGTAATGTTTTTAATAGCAAACAATTTGCTTTCTTCCTTCATCGCATCCTCCACATACGTGTAGCGCGAAGCTGCATAGCTTCCGTAGCTATACGAATCGTTATAAAGAGTCAGTTTTACGGTCTTGTCCCTTTCGATATTCTTCAGCTTAAACGTGCCGTCTCCGTTCGACTCAAACGACCATTCTCCGCCTTCCGTTGGTAAAGAAGTCGTAAAGTTAAAATTATCGTGTGTCTCGTCCATGTAGATGTACTGCATGTAGCTATTCAACAACGTATAGCCTTCCGAACCTTCTTCGATCGTAACAACCTGCTCTGAACCGTTATCCGAAGAAATAATGCCATCGGTCACGGTAATCGCATCGGGATAGATATATCCATAAGGTTTACTCGGGTCATCCAGCTTGCCGAAAGGATAATAATTGCCATCGTTGGCTTTAGCCGCAATGACGTAATTTCCGGCTTCCCCATCGAAAGTATTAACCTGCTGATACACTACCGGAATGACACCGCCTCCCGCACCTGGCTCGAACTCCGAGTAAGCATAGTTTACGGCTACCATATCTCCTTCTTGCGGGTCTTCCATTCTGGATTCCAGTACCGAAGGAATCTGTCTCAGTGTAGACGGAGACAAGTAAGTAGCGGTAGAAGTCCCGTTCCATACGCTACGGTAATCGTTATTGGTCAGTGTGTAATCCGAAATCTTCTTGAAATCGGCCAGATAGCCCGACTGCCCTCTGTACATATTATATTGTACCGAGATGCGCGAACCGGTATCGGCATTCGGATATTTATAATCGATAAAAGCAGGCAAATACCATTCGGCTTCCGTAGCGTCGGCAAAATACTTGTTCTCGCCGATGGCCTCCAAAGCCGCCACATAGGTCTGCCCTTCCGGGTCTTTCGACAAGGCAAGTTCCTTGTTCGCTTCCATTCCCGCTATGGTTCCGTAATCGGAAGAAGCCAGCTGGATGGTAACGCCCGTCTTCACATCGGTCAGGGAAGAATCAATATTAAACTGGTCGTTATAATCTTCGCATGCCGACAAGCCCGCCAGCAATACGGTCGACATCAACATTATCTTTTTCATATACTGCATTTCTTTTATTAAGGATTAGAAATTTACTTTCAGTCTCAAGCTATACGTACGGCCGAACGCATAGTAGCAATAAATGTTATCGGCTGTAGCTTCCTGCAGGGTTGAAGAAGAAAGCGTATTCGGATTGTATGCCTTCGAGATATACTGGTAATCCAGCAAGTTGTTCACGTTTCCGGAAAGGATAGCATTCAGCTTACCGATCTTGAAGCGGTAAGAAGCATTCAGATCAAACTGGCTGGCTGCCGGAATCTTCCACGGGTCGAGCACAGATACCTCCCTGCCCAACGACAGGTTGCTTCCCGACAATGAATAGTACGCATAGTTGCGTCCGTAATACGTCCAGTCGGCACCTACACGGATGGACTTGCCAATCTTGAAGGTAGCGCCGATAGCCGCCGTGGTCTGTGCCGAACCTCCTACACGCACACCTTTCAGGTTAATCTTGGCATTGGCATGGTCGGCAGCACCTACTGTGGTAACGGTTCCTTCAGCCGTCAATGCCTGACCGTAAGCATCGTAAGCATATCCCGTAGCGTTGCTGTCCCATTTCCAGTCACCCAACGAGAACATACCCGTCAGCTCCAGCCAGTTCAACGGAGTGATTTTCACATCCAGCTCGATACCTTTGTGCAAGGCGTTCACACCGGTCATGTTCATGTAATACTCCGTCTGGTTATCCATCGTACCGCTCTTGGTCATGGTCTTGTCCAGCCATTTGGTATAATAAGCATTCACGTTCGCACTCAGCCACTCGTTGCGGAAACCGTATCCCAACTCGAACGACAATACCTTCTCGTTCTTGGCATCCTTGTTGATGGCATGGCTCGTAGTAGCTTGCATGAAAGCACCGTAAGAGAACTTCGGCGCACGGCTGATATATCCTAAGTTAAAGAATACATTGTGATTGTCGGTGATGTTGTAGTTGGCACCACCCTTTGCCGTAAAGCCCAAGAAGCTGATTTTATCGGATTTGGCATGAGCCTCGTCGTAATAGAAACGGTCGTAACGCCAATACGTGGTATTCGATAACGAACCTGCCACGAAAGCCGAGAGCTTATCCTTGTTGAACTCGGTCTGGAAGAAAGCCCCCTCTTGCAATACGTGTCCGTCATAGTCACGGTACACCACATCGCCTACACCCAGTTTCTGGTATCTCCATGCCGGATTGGCTTTATTGATATTGTTTTCCACCTGTACATCGCCACGGGTAGAGTCCATGAAATACTGGCCGCCGAACAAGTCCGAAATCTCGTTCGTATGCGTACCTTTATAATAACGGAAATCAATACCTCCGTAGAAATCAAAGTATTTGCCGAACTTGGTCGTATACGTAGAAAGCAAGCCGTACCAGTTGTGATAGTTCTTCGACTGGCTCATGACCAACATCGAACCATACTCGCTTGCGGCATTGATGTCTTCGATGGCTCCATAATCGAACGTACCGTCAGCTTTCCGGAATTTGGTCTGCAATTCACCGTAATAAGCACCGTTCCAGTCGCGGTACGAATATCCATAGTCTTCATTTCCTTGTCCGGAATTTCCATAACCGCGTCCAATTGATACGTATGCCACCGTACTCAGCGATGATTTCTCATCAATCTGCCACTGGTGGTTCAAGCTGATTTGCGGCTTGTGGTATACGTTGTATTCCGCGCTCTGACGCTCGCCGTTGTTATCGAATCCGTACGTAGAGTTGTATTTGTAATTCTTCACGCCATACACCTTCTCCATACGTTGCCAGCCGGCAATGGTCAGGGCACCGTCGCGCTGGTAGTGCTTTTGCGGAGCACCGAAAGCCGTCAACGACAACTGGTGCGCATCATTGATGCGTTTCGAGATGTTCAGGAAATAATTGTATCCTTCGAAGTCAGTGCCTTGCACATAACCGTTACCCCACGTACGGGCACCGAGCAACGTCATTGCCCAGCCGCTTTTCGACACACCGGTAGAAACGCTGAACAAAATCTTGTTCATGCCGTCGTTCCCCATCGAATAAGCAAGGGTTCCGCCTTTTTCGCTATCCAGTCCACGGGTCACAATGTTAATGGTACCACCTACCGAAGGAGCCGACACCTTCGAAGCACCCAAACCGCGCTGGGTCTGCATGGTGCGTGTCACATCGGTCAGTCCTGCCCAGTTCGACCAATAGATGCCTCCCCACTCCATATCGTTCATCGGCACACCGTTCACCATCACGGCGATATTCTCGTTGCCGAACCCACGCATATAGATTTCAGAGTCACCATAACCTCCGCCTTCCTTGTTGGCATGCACACCCGGAGTCGACTTCAGGATTTCGGGAAACTCCTGCGTACCGAGCTTTTCCTCAATAAAGTCCATGCTTACACTGGACACAGCTACCGGCGTCTTGCGGGCGATAGCCACCGACGAAGTAATCACCACGTCCTGGAGCATCTGTGCATCCGATTCCATCAGGATGGTACCCAAGTCTACCTCTCCATCCTTCCCGATTGTTACGGTCTTCTCTTTATAGCCCAAGTATGTAAATACGATGGTAACTCCCTTTTTAGCAAGCTTCAATGTGAAACCTCCGTTCACATCGGTGATAGCCCCCTGCGTAGTCCCCTGCACAGCAACCGTAGCCCCGATAAGAGGCTCGTTTGTACCTGCATCCACCACCATACCTTTCACGGTAGCCTGTGCCACCGCCGTAGCTGTACAACAAATGGTAAGCACAGCAAACAGTAAGAAATGTTTCAACTGATCTTTCATACGTCTCTTTTTAGTTTTGCATTATTAAAAGATTATGAAACAAATATAAGAAACTGTTTTGAATTGATTTAAGAAAAATGTTATAGGGCTACATACAATTCAGAATCAGCCGGTCAATTGGAAAAATGTTATATCTTTAAAGGTACCAAACAATAAAGTTATGACACAGTATCCAACCGACCTGACT
>NZ_JACSPP010000093.1 GCF_014837065.1 Phocaeicola intestinalis | reverse complement strand
TCCTCCGCCCTTTCCGCTACGCTCCAAGGACGGAGGAAGGCGGTGGCGGAGTTGCACTTCTAACTTGACGGTGGGGTTTGCAAAACAAATCTACACAGGCCTTTTTGTTTGAGGCAAACTGAGCTTCAGCTCTTTTTTCCGAAATAGTGACTCCCGACATCTGATCAAACAATCTATATCCTTGCCAAATTATATCAGCATTTAAGTTATCATTATAATTCTGAAGATGCTGTAAACACAAATAGTCATCGCTATCGACAAAGAGAATATATTTATTGAGAATATTTACTCCCTCCCTAGATGCATAAGTTACGTTATCCAATCCAACATTCCTAGCCGAACTTACCCCTCCATTTTTCTTATGAAACACCCTAATCCGGTTATCTTTCTTAGCATACTCATCGCAAATCATACCAGATTTATCCGTACTCCCGTCATCAATCAGCAGCAATTCAAAATCAGTAAATGTTTGGGATAATATGCTGTCTATACAGCGTGGCAAATATTGTTCCACATTATAAACGGGAACTATAACTGAGATTTTAGGAAAAGACATAAATTGAAAATTCTAATTGTACTATCAACTAAAGACTTTAATAATCAGTGTGGAAGATTATTTCTTAGTTTTACAGATTTCATCGTTAAGATGGTCGATTCTATCGTTCAAACCGTCCAATTCATCAAGTTCTTCATTCTTTATCGTGATGATGCTTTCATCAGTTTTACGTCTTTCTTTTTGCTTTTCTAAGATAGACCTTTTTAGGTCTTTACGTGCTTTTTGTGTAGTCTTTAACTGTGTGTACGCATCATGACTTTTTTCTTCCGCTTTAGACATAATCTCATGCAATCTATCCAAATCATTATTTTCGTTTCCCATAAAATGTAAAGTATTTTATTGTTATTCTTATTCTTATAAATAAAAGTTCTACCCATTTACCTTCGTTATAAAGCCCATTGATTTTTGCCGCAAACTATAAAGTTTTTTGTTTGCGTTTGCATCATTCCCTTCATTAAGCCTAAAAGTTGTTCCACCTGTTATTAATCTATCCTTCAGCCCGAACATTGACAATAGCGAGGTAAAACGTGACGTACCTCTATCTTCATTTCCTATGGCTATAAATGGTTTGTTAAACAAAATAGAAAATACACAAGCGTGAAAAGAATCGGTTACAACGAATTCCGCATCATAAAACCCACGAAGCCATTGCTCTACAGACGGCTGTATGCGCTCTTTCAAAGGAGCTTTTTTATTTTCTACTTTCGAATTCACCCGAAAAGGCACTAAATTCTTTTCTTGGGCAATTTGATCTATCAATGCAAGCTTTTCAGGGGTTTCATCCAAAATATAATTCAGCAAAGTTCCCTTGCTCTTCGGTGTATCTGTATTCTCAAACAGCTGAATATAATCTTCTTTTGTCAAAAGCATAGTCGGGTCAAGGACCTGCTGGGCTTCTACGCCAAAATGTGTACGGCACAAATCCACTCCAGAATCCTCTCTTACAGAAATTCCATTAAAATGTTTCAGCAGTTCTCCACAGCGTCTGGTCTGTTCAGGGGTATATTCCCATTCGTCTGTCCCGAAAGAGGCAGCGTATGCAATACGCTTGATGTTCCAGTCTTTTGTAAAATCCAAATAAGCATGCTCTATGCTATCTTTAAAATATTTCGGACGCCATACCTGATCACTCCCCACAACAATTACATCAAAATCCGTTTCCTTAATCTCTGAAAAATCATCCACGAATCTTCGCTTGATATACTTATGAATGAACTTGTCTGTGTTCTGCTGTATGATAGGCTTTTCACGATTTATTTTCTGTTCATAGAATATAGGGAAAGGATGTCCGGTAACGTTCCTTATAATACGTTTCCCGTATACCAAAGGAGCTTTCCATAAAGGTAACTGAAAAGGTTTGCGCTTTTTCTCAATCACCCAAACTTCATGCCCCATCCGTTCCAATACCGTCTGCAAGGCATACGCCTGAAGTATCCCTCCATAATTGGTATGGAGGGGAAGCGTTAAAATCCCGATTTTCATTTTGATAAAGACAATGGAATGAAAGGAGACTGCAAAAGAACACAGTCGCCTATATATAATAAGGTATAAATTGTGAGTTTATTCTTCTCCCTTTTCCGGATAAAGCGTGCGGAACATACGTAAGGTGCCTTTATTAGGATTGGGGTATTCGCTGGGCGAAAAGCCACACTTGGAGTAAAATGTCACAGCATTATGACCTTGTACGTTCAAAGCCTCTACGGTCAGAAACTGGCAGCCTGCCATTTCCTGTGTCTGTGCCTTATCGGCTATAGCCTCAATAATGATACGTCCCCAACCCTGACGGCTGTAACGTTCGTCAACTGCCAGATAGGCTATCTCTAAAGCCGGATAATGGGGTTTGCTTAAGAATATCTCTTTGTAATTTTCTGTTAATAAGGGGGATCTGCTACAGATATTCCTGTCATCAGGTCATTCTTGTCATCTTCATCCAAATCCAATGAGTCAAAACTCAGAGCAAACAAGGCTATTACTTCTTCCCCTAACTTGACAATGTAGGCTTGGCAATAATGGTGAAGGACACTAAGATACAGACCGTCCTGAATAAAACGGTCCATCGCCGGAACTCCGCACCGGAAATCGTGCAGGAATTGCCTGTCTTTCAAGACTTCAATGCTAAGTTCCATGCTTACTTTTATTTCCAGACAACAGTTATGCCTTTCATAATCTGTTTGTGCTTACGGATTTCTTTTTTGTCGTTTTCGTTCAACTCTTCAGACAAGATACGGCGCATCCGCTCCCGAATCTCACGGGCAAACTTACCTCTTACAGGTTCTCTTTTTACATTCACTCCTAACATAGCAAATCCTCCTTCAACTTTAATGATATGCAAAGATATGGATTTACAAGTGTTTATGCAATTTTTCACTCCGATTACTTATCTGATTTAAGCATTTTCTTGATTCCATTTTTTACTTTTTTCAGTAATTTTCTGTATAAAGGAATCCGGAGAGTCCGGTCAATTAACCCGATTATATCATCACTTTGTGCAAACTCTGTAAAGAACCGGCTACGCTTGGGATGCATCGGTGTCTTCTCCTTGAATCCTCCGTTCGCCCCTTGCGCTTCTTGATAGCTTGTAACTATAAAGGTCGTCTTTTCTTTCAAGGATTGATAGAACGATTTTCCTTTTTCAGTCTGTACCAATACAAGGCTCACTCCTTTGTCATCGTCAAACTCCGGTGCCACCTGTGGGATAGCCCAATAGTCGGCTATTGTGAGGTCGCTTCCGCTCCTGCCCGATTTAGACGGGCAACTGTAACAGCTCGGCCGGAGTGTTAAATCGGCAAGGAAAGCCCTCATGAAAGGGTTCTCGGAAAATACGGAAGAGAGCAAAACTGTATTTTTGTCTCCTTCGACTGACGTCTCGGAGAGGGTAAGAGCAAAACTGTATTTTTTCCAACCTGTTGATTTTGAACGGAAATCAACGGAGTGGATTTTCGCTTTACAGGGCATAGGGTAAGGCAAAACTGAATTTTTTCCAACCTTACGGGCGATTGTCTCTTTCAGGTATTCGCGCCATACTCTCGGACTGGGCACGCCGTGACAAATGAAATCGACTGCTATCAGGTTATCATAGCCTTTCCGTAAGAACAGCTTCAGCCCTTTTATCTGGCACGGACTGCCGCTGAATAAAACTTTCCTCCCCATCTTCAAAAAGCGTTCAGCATCCTGATAAGCAGTACCTATACGGCTTTGCATGTATTTTGAACCACGGAAATCCACAAGCCCTTCCATTGTTTCTGCATACGTATGCATCACTTCCCAGTTCACATCAAATGCAGCACCGAATACGACTCCCCCCTCCTGTATTACCTTTTCAGCGAGCAAGGTAAAGATACCTCCTGAAGAGCTCTGCATACGTATGGATTCATCCTTGTTCTTGGCAGCATACACCTCCAACGGGATATGCCGTTCGCCATGATGCAGTTCCGGACAGACTTTCTCACACAATCCGCAATCAATACACTCGTCAGAATTAACATGTGGGTAAAGAAAGCCTTCCCCGTCTTCTTTCAATGTGATGCAATGCTTGGGACACCGCTGGACACATGCCGAACAGCCACAGCAATCCTGTTTGTTTACAATCTTTATCATTTCTGTAAAAACTTATTGTAGATTCCGATAACCTTCGCATAGATAAACTCACGTTCGCTTGAAGATAATCCAACCATATATACTATCGTCCCGACAGACAATACGCATACTGTGCAAACCGTAAAAAAGCGTAATACCGTAGCATCCATATTTTCATAGACCAAGAAAGGCAGGATAACGGAAAGAATTACCACAACTGACACTTTTAGATAAATATGTTTCAGATAATCCTGCACCCGTATGCCGATTAAGGGACGAAGTAGAAGCATGCGGACAATCTGGGTGATTGACTCCACTGCAAAATGGACGATAAATACTGAATAGGCAGGGCATCCAAACCGTAGGCAGATGTATGAAATGGGAAGTATCATCAACAGGATAGTACCGCATACTGCCTGATATCTCTTTACTTTTCCGGTTGACTGATTGGCAACCATCAACGGATTGGATAACGTATAAAGCAACGATGTACAAATCATGATTCTTAAAAAGACTACCGTATGGTCGGGAACCGTCTTCAACCACACTGTAAGGATAAAGTCTGTTTCAAACAGCACCGGCAAGGACAGCAAGAACAACAGGTAAAAGGAAAACCTTGCACTGCGGAACATCAGTTTGTGCATCTCACCCATTTCTCCCTTGGCGTATGTCTTGGTTATCTGAGGATTGAGTGCCATTTGAAAGTTGGTGACAAACTGCTGTATGGCACTTTGAACCTGTACGGCTACTGCACGGGCTGCATTGACTACCGGACCAAAAAAGACATTCAACAGCATATTCAGTCCCTGACTGAAAAGTACGGAAGATAAGTTGCCGAACATGCTCCACCCTGCAAATCCAGTCATTTCCTTGAACAAGGACTTGTCCCAAACATGACGGTATTTGGATTCTTCAAAATGCCGATTGCAATATCGGCTGTAACACAGGCGTATAAGCAACTGTACTGCTAAAATAAGAAAGGCATAAAGTATCAGTTTGTCAGACGAAAAAACAACAAGCATGTAAACGACAGCCAATTTCAACACGGCTTCCAAAATAGAAATATAAGCAAAAGCCGACATCTTTTCGTGTGCGACAATATCGGCATTGTAAGGGACACTGATTATCATGATGACGGTAGAGGCTATCGAACACTGCAACACCCAGAAGGCTGCATCCATGCGGTCTGCCGGTATCTGCATTTGGGTGTACATGAACCATAGTCCGACCGTTTCGCCTAAAACCACAATCAATACAGCGATAAGAACATGTATCTGCAACGCCGTACTGAACACCTTCTGCAGATTGCTTTGATCGCCCTTTCCCAATGCAAACGTAATGTATCGCTGCGTGGCGGATGACATGGAACCGTTGATAAAACCGAACATTGCCACCACACCTCCTACCACATTATAAATACCATAATCCGTCACGCCCAACGTGTTCAGCACCACACGGCTCGTATAAAGTGTGACGAGCATGATGAACAGGGTACGGAAGTACAGCAGCAGCGTATTCTTGGCTATGCGCTTGTTGTTTGCAGAAGTGTTTTCCATGAATAAAATAAATAGTTATACTTTGAACCGTGTGTGAATGTGCATTTTATGGAATACACACAGCCGGTGTTACACTGGGTTGCAAATCCGCTTCTTCAATTATGCTGGCTTACATATCCGGCATGTCAAGCAAGCTTTGTTCTCTCCGCAATATAGCTGCATCGTTTGTAAGATTATTAATCTTACAGCTTGAAGATTAATAATCTTTCGGCGTGAAGATTAATAATCTTACAAGCAACGCAGTTATGAGGTCCCGAATCAGCACGCGATAAATTCAAGACACAGTCTCTTAAAACAGGCTTTCAGATTATTCTCTATTTTTTCTTGATTTCTCCGACGGTTTATTGATGCAGCCATACCGTCTGTAAGTACCTGCGCCATATAGCAAGGTGTGTGGTGGTGTTTATCTCCTGGCAGATATCGGTGCATGTTTTTATCAATTCGTTTTTACCTTTTTCGGGGTCGGTGGTCGTTATTGCCATCACATTCAAGGTATCTGTACCGATTGTAAGCCTTTGTATGGCTTTTACTGCCGAAGACGTATCCGTCAATACCTTATAGAGGGAAGGGGCGTAGTTGCGGAAAGACTCGATGAGCTTTTCTTGCTTTCCGTTGTCCGTATTGTTCCCGTGAGCAGTTCGGATGGTTCCGCTAACCAGTTTTTCGTTGGCTTTTTCTGCCGTCAGGAAGTATTCGCCGAGGAATTCGTCCCAGTTGGCGAAGAATGTATATTCGTCTTTTTCCTTATCCTTCAGGATGCCGATGTGCGCATAATAAGTCGTGGTAATGCTTTCGTTTTTTTTCTTGCTGGGGTAGTAAGCTTCTTCTGTTATTTCTATTTTACGGATGATTTCTGTAAAGTGTGTATGCTGAAGCTTTGTCTCGTCCTGGCTGTCTTCCAATGTTATACCTGCTGTCGGAGTGAGGTACGGACGGAGAACGAGCTTCTGCCAGTTTTGCCTTACATAGCCGGGATTGTCATGCTCGTAGCGCACGAGATTCAGGATGAGTTCTGCCTCATTGCCGTTTATTTGTGCCAGTCGCATGCTTAAGGCTGTGTTGCCTTTTTTATGAAGGTCTTGGCAAAGGGAAACCAATGAGGGTCTGACAATCAGGCTGTCTATGATTTCGTAGAGTAAGGGGAGTGTCTGTTCGCCATAGCCGCAGGCTTGCAGGATACCGATGAGCAGGTCGATGGCACGTCCTTTTTCGGTACCGATGGACAAACGGTCGCCTTCGGCATTGTGCAGGCGGACTACGTGGAAGTTCCAGATGTTGGGAAGGGAAACGGTGAGGTAACTGTCTTTCTTTAGTCCCCGCATTTGGAACACCAGCCGTTTATCTCTGCGGAAGCGGGCGATATATCCTTCCCGTCCTTTTAGCGGACCGTCTATGACGCGCACAATTTCGTTGGGGTTACCTGTCTTGGGGTTGAATGCATAGTCGGTGTATGGTCGTTCAAGGATAATCATCTGTTCTGCGTAGTTTTCGTTGAAATCCCGGAAAGCGCGCATTTGTTCTTCAGGGATAACACGCATGCGTGTCTTTTCTCCTTTCTCTGTTTTGCGCTCGTACTGCACAACGCCCTCCATAGCGTGTTCTTCCATAAAGTCTATCAACGATTTTTGGGTAGCAAGTACAAATACAATTCCCACAAACAAGGGTGCCTGCTTGTCGCCATTGTCACCACGGACTGTGACTGTGGTATGGGTAGGTGCATAGACTTCGAGAATGTTTTTAGACTTCGCCTTGTATTGTTCTAAAAGTTTTACAAACTTTTTTTCCTGACGAGGCCGGGTGCGCACAACGTACCAGCAGTAATCCAAATGATTGAGTTTGTCGATCATTTGTATGCTTCATTTAAATGTATTTCCCATGTTCCCTTCATGACAATTGCATGAAAGTTCTGAAGTACCTTTTTCCAGGTGTAGCGGTAGGATTCTGGACGAAACTCAGCAGCAATGGTCTACCGTTTTTATGTGACAAGAAGAATAAAGCATCATGTGCTTCAAGTATATTGCTTCCATATCACAAGGTTTTAATATTCAGTTTGTTAACTTGATTCAATCTTGCCGCTTCGCTATGGTTCGTATGTATGAAGCGGTGATTTCGTTGCAAAGATAAGAAAAAAATTTAGTTCCTATGTTTGTAATGTGCTAGCAAAATAGCATAAAGCCAAGAGAATTATTAAATTTGTAAATGAAAG
>NZ_JACSPP010000092.1 GCF_014837065.1 Phocaeicola intestinalis | reverse complement strand
AATATTTTATTCTATTATGCCAACATAAATATAATGCCAACATAAGGGCGCTTATGTTGTACACTACATAACCGTCCCAAAGTAATCGGACGTATGACATTTTCAGCCAGATTATTATCCCAAAGCAGGCGTCCGTCCTCCAAACATGTCATCATGTTGTCCCATCGTGAATAGGCATATGTGATAGCTTTCCCAGCCAGAGAATTTTGGCTGTACTTGATACCTTCCGTTTCCATCCACACCTTCATGGCTTCCATAACTGGTTTGGCCAGTTCCAGGCGTTTCGCCTTTCGTTCTTCATACGACAAGCCTGCTTTGTCGCAGTAGTGCTCAATCTTGTATATATACTGTATCTGTGTCAGTCCATATCCTGCCATCTCCCTATTTTCATCAAGGGCCAGTTCAAAATGTCGACGGATATGCGTCAGGCAGTTGAGTAACCGCACGTCGGGATTGGTCTTGAAGGCTGTCTCATAACCTACAAAACCATCGCATTGAAGATATCCTCTATATGTATATTGATTTGCCAGAGATTCGATGACCGCTCCTGCCCGGGATCCATCATCATAATAGAAAATGACCAGTTTTTCCATGACTGACCTTACCATCCATAGATATTCCTTGTCAGCCTTGTGCTTTTCCCTGTTGATGACTGGAACTGTGGTTTCATCCGCCTGTACATAGTCACAGGAGAAGACCTCCCGCTTGAGGGCAACTACATACTCACCCCGCTTCCCATAAGAACAGCGCGCTCTGGGTGAGTCTTTTTTTTGTAATTCAAAAGAGATATAAAAGAATGACTAGTCCTAAATAACTGCTGCAAGTTTTAGACAAAAATACAGCTCAGCAAGACTATCCTTACTGAACTATATTTTTATAACTTTCAATTCTTATCCGTTTTTACGGCTCACAACATATGTAACCCTCTTGATCATAAGCTTTTCGCTCATGATGAATTAAATCTATCAACTGTTGTAATTCGCACACATCCGACTTAATGTCTTTGAAACGGTAATATTGTTCATCATATCTTTTCCGGGAACCGGACTTCAGACGGGATTCTATATCATCCGGAATTAAATAGGAAGAACGTTCTTTGCCCAAATATTGCTGAAACTCATAGAGAAATATGTTTATTCCTGCCAAATCAAAGTCACCGAAGTGAAGATAATGATTGGATATAGTACACAGCCATTTTCTAAGATCGGTCGATTGTGGATATCTGGATACGAAAAGTACTTTATCAGAAAGGTCATGATTATGAAGGTATTTTTCAAAGAATGTCCGTTGCTTACGAATCATCCTAAAGTTTTCCATATTCTCCACACCCATCACTACTACATCTTCCGGTATTGCAAATTTCTTCCAGTCCGAGACAAAAAGAAAACTCCCTTCCTGCGGATTTACCACCAACGGTTTTTCGTCAAGAAAACACTCAATAGGTTCATAACTGTTTACAGGAAATCCCGGACAGGAACGGATCATGACGAGTTTGGAGTTTCCTGTCTCCGCAGCCATTGTGGCACGGGAATCTGAAGCATTTACTTCGAGAAGGCGATAACGCTCATCCTTATCTACAAGAAATCTTTTCAGAGCCTCAGCATCACGGGCACGATATGATTTTCTTGAGCCACGTGATACAACCAACAGCAGACCTTCTGCCAACAGCTCATCAAGCAACTTACTGTTCAGCCTCGACCCGGCAACCTGTTCACCGGCTAACAATGCCTGTATAGACGCACTTATTGCCATATTATCTGATTAATTTATTCGTTTCAACAATTTCTCTACTCTTGTCCTTACTCCATGCTTACTTAACAGGTATGTATAGCGGTAGTCGTATGGATTATACGATGTAGGTGAACTGTTGATAAGATAGATATTGCGTGAATTGGCAAACTGCAGAATGCCTTTTATATTGGTAGGATGCAAGCGACCTATCTCATCCATCATGCAGTGTACGATAAAATCACCACTTTTTTTGGCAGCCTTTTTCTTAAACACATTGATGAGCATGATATTAACCATTGCTTTCACAAGAATATCCGTACCATCCGATCCTACATTATTAATACGTTCAACCCAGCCGGTGTCATTGTCGTTCTCTTTCACACGGAACTGTAAACGGAAAGCGTCCCCCAAAGATACAGTCGGACGATTCGGTTCGTTCTGCAACTGATGAGACAGGCTCTTCAGATAATCTACGACCTTACGGTTCACTTCATCCCGATTATTATTTGAGAAAAGGTTCAGTTCGCCGATAGAAAAAGCATTCTCTATCGCATAATCGTGAATGGATATAAGCAGTTTCATGAGTTTGTCAGATGATTCATCTGCCCTGAGTTCAATACTCTTGATTACTCCTGCAAAATTCTTTTCTATAAAATCACGGTTTATATCCTGTATCACCCCATCCACATCCGACCTGCGTTTCATCAGTGAACCGATTTCCGCCGAGATACGTCCCAAAATATCTTTATAATGCTCGCTGGTACGTCTGCGGAACTCCTCGATTTTATTATTGTCCATAAAGTCCTGCAAATCCGCTGCAATCTCCAAATAGTCATTGTCTGTTACAGGCATTGTATTGAAATGGAAAGCATTTTGGGGCTTAAAGTTACGATTGAAACTGACAACTATGGATTTAAGCTTGTCTATCGATTCACGCTTCTGATTGACCGTACCTCGAAGTTGACTTAAAAGTTGCTGACAATCCAACTCGGTCTTCTTCATCTTGTCATCAGAGAGGAAAGCATCAGGCACCAGATGCTCATTTTCTACCATCTGATGATAAAGCGTCAAGCCTTCTCTCCTATGCGTCAGTTCACCACGAACCTTTTTCCGGCGCTCTTCCATTTCTTTACATTTTTTCCCGATACGTGTCCGCCTGTCTTCATAACGCTGACGTATCATGGCGAGCCGCTGCTCTATAGTCTTAATTGCCTTTTTGATTTCCGGCTCCTTGGCAAAAAGATTTTGCTCTGTGTCGCGATATCTGATAACAATTGAACGTTCTTTATCAATCCTCATCAACAGATCCTTTAAATCATTTAAAGCCCTGCGGTATTGCTCGAGCAGGTTCGTATCAACGCCCTTGCCTGCAAGTTCGGCTTTCTGCTGTTCGTCGAGTTGTTGCTTCTGTGCAGCGAATTCCTGATTACGTTCGGCCGCTACAGCATCTTGCGACTCCTTGAAAATACGCAATTCCTCATCAAGTGCTTTGGCTGCTTTATTAAACGATGAATCGAGCTCCTTAAGGTCCTTTTTATTCTTCAATTCGTACTTATTACGTGCCTCCTTCTCCGAATTCACGTTCAGCACAGCCTCATTAAAGGAACGTTCACGAATTTCTTTTTCGCGGGAAATCTGTTCCTGTTCTTCCATCTCCAGCTTATGCCTACGGTTTTGCAGGTTCTGCCGCTTGGCTGGCACCTGTTCTTCTTCCACCTTCAACGATGTCATTTTCTGACGAAGCGGATTGACCTGTACAGCATATTTCTTGCCAAGTTTAGCTATCTCTTCCTGAAGAGTAACGGGCAATTGCGCAAGCTGATGGTTAATCTGCCGTACCTGCTCTTCCAGGTTATTCTTCTCCAATCTATATTCATCAGGCGTACGATGCACAGAGGCAATATTATCCAGGTTTAACTTTACGCCAAACATGCCATTAGCCACAGTGTCCAACTGAGGGTCAAGCCCTTGAGCATATAGAATCCTCTCTTCGTCAACGACTTTGCCTATCGTGTTCTCCCAACCTTCAGCGTTTTCACAAAGCCACTTGTAAAGAGAACCGTCTAAACGAGCCAATAAATCATGAATCTTCGCGATTTGTTCACGCATTTGTGTACGGTCAGCGTCAAGACGTTCCTGCTCACGCTGAGAGGCTTGTTTTATCTCCGTTTCTTTCATCTCATACTCGGCAGTAATCCGGGCAATCTGACTTTTTACCGCTGTCTGTTGGGCCGCATTCTCTTTTTCCGAAAAATTCAATTGTTGCAGTTCCTCATCTACTTGCTTTATTTCAGTAGCTTTGGGATGCCAATGCCGGAGTTCCTTCAGCGCATTTTCAGTCCTGTTCTGTTCGGTCAACAACATTTGCAGACGTTCGTCAGAGTCATGTCGCCAGCTGTTGAAAGTCTCCATAACCTGATTCCTGTTTCTGGTACGTTCTTCTTCCAAGCTCTTACGCTTTATCTGAAGTTCGGTCTGTTTCTGATAATATGCTTCTTTCTGCATGTTCCCAAACGCCTGACGTGCATTTTCCAATTTACCTCTTGCAATGTTGTACTTTTCTTCTATCGATGCATAAGCTTTCAACAAATCATCCAATAGCGTTTGTTTATCAGCAGCCTCCTGTCTGATAGCAGACTCACGACCGGCAAGAGCGAGTTTGTCATCAATACCCTCGTCAGCGAAATACTTTCTTGCCTGTGCTATTTCCTTCAGTTTACCCTTTTTGGCACCAAGGTCCTGATTGAGTGCGTCTTTTTCTTTATCATATTCTGCCGTAAGTTCCTTTTCACGGTTATGCTCTTTCTCTATGTCCGCTTCAACTTCTGCGGCTTCTATCTCCAAAAGAGGTATATGCTTTTCACTATAAGCTACAGCATGATTGAGCATGTGCCATACGTCAGACAACTGCTGGTCGAGTGCTACAATTGTACGGCCCTGTTCAGCTATTTTCAATGCTTGCTGACGCACAGGGTAACTGCCATCACGTGTTTGGCGGAACCAACAGTCTATCTCGTCATACTCCCGCTCAAAATCTGTAACAAGTCGTCTGTAGGTCTGCAAATCAATCGGCAAATCCTCATCAGTCATGGATTGTATAATCGTATTCTTTACAAAGTCCGCATCAAGTTTGGTATTCAGAAAGACATTCTGAATGCTTCGTGGGATATTCTGATAATGCGAACTCTGCACCAGTGCATAACGCGCATATTTATGGTCATGAGTGTTGCCAAAGATTATATCCTTGAACATCACACCGGACTCGATTCTTGCAGAAACAGCTACGTCTTTGTCTATACGTTCGCGAATCTTCACCCAGTCACTCAATACCTGCTTGTCATCGTCTATCAGCCATTCACGCTGATAAGGTGCATCAATAAACCGCCATGAAGCGCGTCCCTGATATCTGCCGACAAGTATCGTATATGCGCCATTGTCTCGAATCACTTCATAAAGTATATAAGAGTTTGACTGGCGAAAATAAAATTCATCAAACGATTTCTGTCCCTGTTGAATACCCAAATGCTGTTTATCCGCATTGTAGAAAAACAGCAGTGCCCTCAATACCGTACTTTTACCGACACCCTGAGTCCCTGTGAAATGCACATTCCCGTCTACAGATATCTCTGCATACGGAATATTGGCACTATTGATAAAAATAATCTTATTCAGGTATTTCATCTTCATTTGCAATTTGAATTATTTCAACCAATTCTTCGACATAGCGGAATGCCGAAGTAACCTTAAAGGTCTCATCAAGTTCGCTGATACACTCCGCAAATCCCATGTTCTGCATTTCCTGAAGCAGTTTGTTTACTATTTCAACATTAGACCCCACACCGTATTTTTTGAACAGACGGTTTGCCTTTTCCTTCAGTTCGATATCCAGACTGATCTGTTCCATCAAATGGCTTTTGCGGAACTGATATCCTGCAGCAAATGACTGATTATAGCATTTCAGAAAATCCAGATAGTCAAGCCATTTTGAAAAGCTGTCCAATTTCTGCTCTATCGTCTGTTTACCCTCTCCTATTCTTGAAAAATAGAAGTAACCATTACCAGATTCCAGTTGCAGACCGATTTCCTTGAAGTATTCTGTATAATCTTCCAGATTCTCCTCGATATCCTCATACAGATGACGGACAGAGGTATCTGCACTGTCTACCGAAAGAAACTCTCCCCGGCTTAACCGCTCGTATATTCTTTGAGTATTATTTCGCATAAATTATAGGATATTCAATGTCTTGATAAATTGCATATTCGCCTGTTATCCGGCATTCATCAGGATGCAAGATAACCAACTGACAGAAGAGAGTGGCATGTTCTTCTATGCTACGTTTTACTTTATAGTCATACCTCAGAATGAACTCGAACAGATTATAACTTGATGCTAAAAATGCATTCCAGACTTCGGCAGAATCCACCTCCTTCAGTTGCCGGATATGTTCTTGCAAGTCTTCCTCTGCCAGAGGCCCGGCTTCCGTTCTGGCTGTTTTCTGTACCCCATTCCGTTCAGCAATTCGTCTCAGCAACTTTACTACCTGATCGTTTTCCCTTAGCATTTCTAAAGACAGGCGAATCTTATTGTATTGGCGGGATTCCATCCAAAGAGGATTCCTTTCTTCCAGAACTTTTACAAGGTTCGTATCGGTCTTGATAAGCAACTGATCTTGCAGGAACTTCAACTTCCGTATCTTTTTGTAAAGTTGATTTTGCAGGTCTATCTGATTGATATAGGAAATAATCTGTCTGTCAATTTCCATTAGCGCATGATAGGCTTCTACAAAATCATGTTTCACATCGCTACAGGTCTTTGCCATGTGCGGATCATTGGCCATGATGAAAAAGGCGTGTTCATTATCCATCAGTTTTTCACATTCACGTATCATGGCACGAATGCTATGGCTCTTTTCATCCAGATTCTCCAGTTTCTTCTTTTTGATGACATAATTGGGTTCTTGCTTATAGGCATTGTCCATATTACGCTTCAAATCCACCACATTCTTCAGGGTCCTGAATCCGGTCTTCTTTAAAAGTTGCCGCACACTATCCTGATATCCGGCTTTGCGGTTGGGATTAGTCTCTTGCAAGAAATAACCGATATTCTCTTTCAGGGTGTTGATGCATTCCTGTACGCTTAATACGCTAATTTCCTCATTGACATTCAGCACTTCCTCAAAGAAGTTCAGATAGTCGCTCTCAATCTCAACCGCATTTCCGGATTCCACCAGCACACCATAATCAACCAGCTTTCTCAATCTTTGTTCATTTCCTCCGACAAGGTCAATGGCAAGACCCGACGGAAACTTCATAAGCTTCCGCTTCCCAAACATCTCACTTAGCAATCTTTGCTCACGTGAAAGCGTTTTCGTCAGTTCTTCTATACTTCTAAAATGCGTCAGGACATCCATATATTCAAAACGACCAGTCCATCACGTTCCTTGCGTTGATTTAGAATGATGTTTTTCATTCCCTATATTGTTATTCAAATGCAATATTACTATTTTTCATTCAAATAACAATGTCTGTTGCACAATATATGTACTATTTATGCACTACAAAATCATTATTGAGTAAAATCTTACATCGTTGTGACCAAGAACTGCCATATCATAAAACCTTGTATCCTACGTACACATAGCGGTTTTACTCCTCAAGTTGGGATTCCATACCGACACATTATAAGTTACAAATAAACTGTTCTGAATTTATCGTGCGATGATTGGGGATGAGTTTTCGAGGCATTTTTTGTTTCTGTGATGAGGAAGATAGCGGGCTATCTGACGAAGAACAGAAGCGGAAAGGACCAAAAAATCGCCCAAAGCACACACGAAAACGAACACATCAAGCCAAGAAAAACTTTTTGGAGAAATTCAAAACAGCTTCTGAGATTATTTGTTGCAATTGTAAAGAAATACATTCTTAAGTGAATGTGACGGAAGGTATCATTACCATGCGTGCCTGCTTGCCAAACCATATACCGGTTATCTGCTTTACAGTTTTCATGTGAAGCCCGACACTTATGAGGTCGGTGTCATTTATGTGCATTCGCCCGAACTTCGTAAACTCGGGATAAAGGAACTGCATTTGGTAAAAGCCATAAAAATAAAGAAATAATCCATTGTTCTTTGACATACATATGAAAAATAAGGGGGGTAGATGATAAAAAGCTCTGATTAGAGGCCTAATACGAACGGATTTTTGTAAATTCGCAAAATTTTTAGAAATCCGATATGATAATACAAGGTCCTGAAATATATTATGCGGCATCCTGCCTGATACTGGTCGTTACGTCACTGTTTTGTGCGTTGGTGCGTTATTTCCACATGTGCCGTCCGTTTGACGAGGAAGAAACCTATTTTTATCCGGCCCGCAAGCTCATCACAATTATCTATGCCTGTTTTGCCTTGCCTGTGGTATGGCTTTTCCGGATGGACAGCCCTGACGCATGTCTTTTTATGCGTGTTTTTCTTGTGCTGCTGTTGCCCGGTGCGGGCGTGTTGTCGTTCCGCCGGTTTTTCTTCAGCAAGACAAGACACCGCAAACTGATATTTGTATTGTCCGGCATCATTCCTCTGGCTATTATGCTGGCCTGTTGGATATACGGCTGGATTGGCGGAGATACCCTCTACCGCCATCGTGATATGCTTCTTCTCCTTATCGGAGGATATTCCCTGCTGCTTACAGCCATGCTGTTGCATACCA
>NZ_JACSPP010000091.1 GCF_014837065.1 Phocaeicola intestinalis | reverse complement strand
CATGTATGGCACTGCATAATCTCAGAATTAAAATCAACCCTTGGAACTATCATAACTAATTTACATAAACTCTATTAATAATCTTACAGCGGATGGGGCTATCATCCGTGACTTTTCCGGCCGTGAAGTAAGTGATGAGGCTTTAAAGCGAATTATTAGTGCGGCGTTCAAGGCACCGGCCAACGACCATTTACGGCAATTCGAGTTTGTCGTGGTGCGTGGACAGGAGAATATAGCCAAGGTCATTGCTCCGTTGGCAAAGAACATGGCAGCATTCAAGAAGCTGGTTGCAGAGGTGGACGAATCGGGCGATAAAGACAAAATGGCGATGTTTGCCGATGCCTTGCCCAAGCAAAAAAACATCGATACAGAAGAGCGGATACATTTGAACGCGTGGTAAGAAATTGGGTATCTGGATGCTTTTATGAAAAATCTCCCTCTCTCAAGGGAAAAGCCCAAGAAAGAGGGAGATTATCATTATTATGAAAAAAATGTATTCACTTATTTTTCTTTACGAGGCTGGGGTTTGTGCTCTCGTTTCGGATGATTGGGCTTTTCTTCGGCCATTCCTTCTGGTTTTGGCATCAATACCTTGTGTGACAATTTGAACTTGCCGGTTTTCGGGTCGATATCCAGCAGTTTTACTTCAATTTCATCACCTTCTTTCAGTCCGGATTCTTCGATGGTTTCCAAACGTTTCCAGCTGATTTCCGAGATGTGCAGCAAACCGTCTTTTCCCGGAAGGAATTCGACAAATGCTCCATAAGGCATGATGGAACGTACCTTTCCTGTGTATACCTCACCTATTTCGGGGATGGCAACGATGCTCTTAATCATGCGTACGGCATCATCGATGGATTTCTTGTTCAAGCCGGCAATTTCGATGCGTCCTACGCCATCTGTTTCTTCGATGCTGATAGTGGCACCTGTCTCTTCCTGCATACCTTGGATGATCTTTCCGCCCGGGCCGATTACCGCTCCGATGAATTCTTTCGGAATCGTCATGGTTTCGATGCGCGGTGCGTTCGGTTTCAGTTCCGGACGAGGTTCGGCAATGCATTCGGTCAGTTTGCCTAAGATGTATTCGCGGCCCTCTTTGGCTTGCAACAATGCTTTTTCCAAAATGTCGTAGGTCAGTCCGTCGCACTTGATATCCATTTGGGTAGCAGTGATACCGTTTTTCGTACCGGTTACCTTGAAGTCCATGTCACCCAGATGGTCCTCATCTCCTAAGATGTCTGACAGGATGGCGTATTTGTCTTCTCCGGCGTTCTTGATCAATCCCATTGCAATACCTGATACCGGATTCTTGATAGGTACACCTGCATCCATCAGGGCAAGTGTTCCGGCACATACTGTAGCCATAGAAGAAGAACCGTTTGATTCGAGGATGTCGGAAACTACGCGGACACAATAAGGATAGTCGGCAGGAATCTGCCCTTTCAGTGCACGCCATGCCAAGTGTCCGTGTCCGATTTCACGACGGCCTACACCGCGTTGTGCTTTGGCTTCGCCTGTAGAGAAAGGCGGGAAGTTATAGTGTAGCAGGAAGCGTTCTTTGTGCTGGTCGAGTACATCATCGACGATTTTCTCGTCAGCTTTTGTACCCAATGTGACAGTACTGAGTGACTGGGTTTCTCCGCGTGTAAAGATAGATGAGCCATGTGGGTAGGGAAGTGGGCTTACTTCGCACCAGATGGGGCGGATGTCGGTCGTCTTACGTCCGTCCAGACGTTTGCCTTCATCGAGGATGCAACGGCGCATCGCTTCTTTTTCCACATCGTGATAATAGCGGTCAATCATCGGACCCTTTTCTTCCAGTTCCTCTTCGCTGAACTGGGCCTTGAATTCATCGCAGATTGCTGTAAAGGCTGCCTCGCGTTCATGTTTGTTTTTGTTGCCCGATTCGGCGATGGCGTATGCCTTGGCGTAACAAGCTTCGTGAACCGCCTTGCGCAGGTCTTCGTCGTTTTCTTCGTGGCAATATTCACGTTTTACGGTAGAACCGACTTCTTCCATCAGTTCCATCTGTGCCTTGCAATGTACTTTGATGGCTTCGTGTGCGGCTTTCAGGGCTTCCAGCAAGTCTTGTTCGCTTACTTCGTTCATTTCACCTTCCACCATCATGATGTTCTCGTACGTAGCGGCTACCATCAGGTCCATATCTGCCTGCTCCAGTTGCTCGAAAGTCGGGTCGATAACGAACTTGCCGTTGATACGTGCTACACGTACTTCCGAGATTGGTCCGCCGAACGGGATATCCGATACGGCAAGCGCAGCCGATGCGGCAAGTCCAGCCAATGCATCAGGCATATCGACGCCGTCGGCAGAGAACAGAATGATGTTCACGTAAACTTCGGCATGGAAGTTGTCGGGGAACAACGGACGCAAGGCGCGGTCTACAAGGCGGCAGGTAAGGATTTCATAGTCTGATGCCTTGCCTTCGCGTTTAGTGAAACCGCCAGGAAAACGTCCGAACGCAGAATATTTTTCTTTGTACTCTACCTGAAGCGGCATGAAATCTGTACCGGGAACTGCATCTTTTGCTGCACAAACAGTAGCCAACAACACGGTGTTACCCATGCGCAGCGTAACAGCACCATCTGCCTGTTTTGCCAGCTTTCCCGTTTCGAGCGTGATGGTTCTGCCATCAGGAAGCTCGATCGTCTTAACAATAGGATTGATCATAAATAATGTTTTAATATAATTTTCGACTATAAATCGCGCAAAGATACGAATAATCTTGCAGTAATCGGGTGAAGATGAGGCAAAACTTTTACACTTCGCCCGTTTTTATGCTATTTTATGCCTTTCCCTCCGGATATACATGCTCAGCCCGATGCAGGCGGTTGCGCGTGCCGCCGCAAGCGGTTGCCCCTCTCCGGCACCGTAAAGCATCAGGAAGCAGGCTTTTAAGCCTTTCGTGCGTTAAAGTTCTTTTTTTCGTACAAGAACTTTTTCGAAAAGCTTTGTGAAACCATGAAAAGCCGTATCTTTGCACTCCGAAGTAAAACAGGTTTTTAGAATGAAAAGAAATGCTTATATCGCCGCAGCTCTGTTGTTGGCAGGCATTACCGCCTGCAACAACGAGCCTGCTTTTACCGTTGAAGGTGAAATAACCGACGCGGCCGACAAAATGTTGTATTTGGAACAGACCGGACTGGAACGCATCGTTCCGCTTGATTCTATCAAACTGGATGAAGAAGGAGGGTTCAGCTTCTCCGTTGCTCGTCCGGATGCTCCCGATTACTATCGTTTGCGCATTGATAACAAGGTGATTAATTTTGCCGTTGATTCTACCGAAGCGGTGAAAGTGCATGCCGGTTTGGGCAATTTTGCTACAGGATATGAGATAGAAGGTTCGGAAAACAATACCAAGATAAAGGAGCTGGTATTGCTTCAGGCTGGCTTGCAGGAGCGTGTCAACCGCGTGGCACGGTCGGGACTGCCCATCGGCATAGCCCAAGACAGTATACAGAAGATTGTGACGGCCTATAAGGATACGGTGAAGCACAAGTATATTTTTGCCGGGCCTAACAAGTCATACGCTTATTTCGCTTTGTTCCAGGAATTGAACGGGTATATGATTTTCGATCCGCTTACCAGTAAGGAGGATGTAAAATGCTTTGCGGCGGTAGCTACGAGCATGAACAATATGTATCCTCATGCCGACCGTTCGCGCAACCTGTATAACATGGTAATAAAAGGGATGAAGAATACACGTGCGCCGCAAGTGAAACCCTTGGAGATTCCGATGGACAAGGTGGAGGAAACCTCGATTATTGACATTCCCTTGCGTGATGAGAATGGGAACCTGCATCACTTGACCGACCTGAAAGGCAAAGTGGTGCTAATCGACTTCACGGTGTATGGAGCATCCGAGTCGGGTGCACGTAATTTATTGTTGCGCGAAGTATATAATAAGTATAAGGAGCAAGGGCTGGAGATTTATCAGATTTCGCTGGATACTGATGAGCATTTCTGGAAAACAGCAGCAGATAATTTGCCATGGATTTGCGTGCGTGACCCTCAAGGTCCGTATTCAACGTTTCTTCGTCTGTATGGAGTATCCCAGTTGCCGGCAAGTTTCCTGGTCAACCGGAGCAACGAGTTGAGTTTGAGGATAGGAGCTGATACTGATTTGGACGCGGAGATTAAGAAATTATTATAACATGTTGCAAAGCATGTGAAAATACAGTGCTCCAACACTTGACTGGTATTATAAAAAGATTTACCTTTGTCGCAAATCAACATAGGAAGGGTTCCGATACGTAATTATGTATCGGAATTCTTTTTTGTTTTATAAGTAAGAATATAAACGAAAAATTAAAGGAGGAAAACATTATGGCTTATATGTCAGAAGAAGGTTATCAGAAACTGGTGGCCGAATTGAAACATCTGGAAGCAGTGGAACGCCCTAAAGTGGTGGCGGCTATTGCCGAGGCACGTGATAAAGGAGACTTGTCGGAAAATGCTGAATATGATGCAGCAAAAGAGGCTCAGGCTATGCTGGAAATGAAAATCAATCAGTTGAAGGCTACTATCGGCGATGCTAAAATCATTGACACATCGAAACTGAAGGCGGATACTGTGCAGATTCTGAGCCGTGTGGAACTGAAGAATGTCAAGACAGGTATGAAAATGGCATACACTATCGTGTCGGAAACAGAAGCCAACCTGAAGCAGGGGAAGATTTCGGTCAATACGCCGATTGCACAAGGCTTGCTGGGCAAGAAAGTGGGTGATGTGGCTGAAATAACCATTCCACAGGGGAAAATCAGTCTGGAAGTAACAGGAATTTCATTTTAACGGTAAGGCAGGCTTGCGTAAGCGCGCAGGTTTGCCTTACTTTTATTATATATAAAGGTATGGCAACAATATTCAGTAAAATCATTGCGGGAGAAATCCCCAGCTATAAAGTGGCAGAAGATGACCGCTTTTATGCGTTCCTCGACATTAACCCGATGGTAAAGGGACATACATTGGTTGTCCCGAAACGGGAAGTAGATTACATCTTTGATTTGGAAGACGAAGAACTGGCGGCGATGCATGTATTTGCCAAGCATGTGGCATTGGCCATCCAGAAAGTCTTTCCTTGCCGGAAGGTAGGCGAAGCGGTATTGGGCTTGGAAGTGCCTCATGCACACATCCATCTGATTCCGATGCAAAGTGAAAAAGACATGTTGTTCTCTAATCCGAAGTTGCAGCTGAGCGATGAGGAATTTAAGAAGATAGCCGCTGCTATACATGAAGCCTGGGAAGGCAATGCTTGATAAAATCTCCCTCCTACTTATATAATATAGCATAAAAAGCCATCCCCTGAAGGATGGCTTTTTTGTGTTGATAGATTTTTTCTTTTATGATAAAAAGGATTTATATCAGTATCCTGTTGGCAGCACTTGGGTGCATGATTTTCGCACAATCGCCAAGGTATAGGATTGAAGGAACTGTAATAGACCGGGATACACGTGAGCCGTTGGAGTTTGTCAATGTGCTGGTTATGGGTGTGGGTGTCGGTGCAGCAACCGATGCCGACGGACATTTTATTATCGGAGAAGTGCCGCCGGGTATTTATTCCCTTCAGGCTTCCATGTTAGGGTATAAGACAATCGTAACAGCTGAATATCGGGTAAATCATCGTACACCTCATATCTGGATTGAGATGGAAAAAGAAGGTGCACAGCTTTCCGAGGTGACCATTACGGCTTCCCCTTTTCAACGGGTGGCTGAGAGTCCGGTCAGCTTGCGGGTAATCGGTATGCAGGAAATAGAAAAGGCTCCTGGCGCCAACCGTGACATATCACGTGTGGTACAGAATTATCCGGGAGTAGCGTTTTCGCCTGTTGGGTACCGTAATGACTTGATTGTACGTGGAGGAGGTCCTTCGGAAAACCGTTTCTTTTTGGATGGGATAGAAATACCCAATATCAATCATTTCAGTACGCAAGGGGCATCGGGTGGCCCTGTGGGTTTGATTGATGCGGATCTGATACGGAATGTAAAGTTTTATAGTGGCGCTTTTCCGGCAAATCGGGGAAATGCCTTGAGTTCGGTGCTTGATTTTCGTTTGCGTGATGGGGATATGGAGCATAATTCTGTAAAGGCAACGTTGGGAGCTTCGGAAGTTTCACTGACTTCTAACGGGCATTGGGGCGACAAGACTTCGTATGTAGTGTCGGTGCGCCAGTCGTATTTACAGATGTTGTTCAAACTATTGGGCTTACCTTTTCTTCCGGCATATACAGATGCTTCTTTCAAGTTGAAAACCCGGTTCGATGCTCATAATGAACTTACAGTCTTAGGCTTGGGCGGTATAGACCGGATGAGGTTGAACTTGGACATCAATGGGGAGGATGCCGAATATCTCTTGAGCTATTTGCCTAAGATAGAGCAGGAGACTTATACCGTAGGAGGGGTGTATCGGCATTATGCCGGTCCCCACGTTCAGTCGGTGACTTTGAGCCATAGCTACCTGAACAACCGAAATTTAAAATACCGGGACAATGATGAGAGCAGTGAAGATAATCTGATGTTACGTTTGCGCTCGGTAGAGCAGGAAACCCGGTTCCGGTTGGAAAACACGTCACGATGGAATGTGTGGAAGCTGAACGCCGGAGTAGAGCTGAGTTATTTGCAATATACTAATACGACCTATCAACAGGTTTTTACCGATGCTGCACATTTGTACGATTATCGTACCGATTTGGGGATATTCCGTTGGGGAGTATATGCTTCTATGGACTATACGGCTCCCGACGAGCGTTTTACGGCTTCGTTGGGTGTGCGTGCCGATGCCAATAATTATAGTGATAAGATGAAGAAACTGGACCGGCAGCTGTCTCCACGCTTGTCTGTATCATGGAGACTGGCAGAGGGCTTGTTTTTAAGCGGGCATACGGGACTGTATTACCAGCTCCCGCAATATACAGCATTGGGCTTCAAGGATGAGTATGGACGATATGCAAATCGTCATTTGAATTATACTTCGGTATCGCAGACCAGTGCCGGACTGACTTGGCATCCGAATGAGACGGTGGAAGTGTCGGCAGAAGGATTTTATAAATTGTATAAGGACATGCCATTGTCTGTAGCCGATGGTATCCCTTTGTCGTGTAAGGGAAATGATTACGGGGTTATTGGAAATGAGGCTCTTGTTTCAGATGCTGAAGGACGTTCGTATGGTGTAGAGGTGATGTTTAAATGGTTGCTTGTCCAGCGTTTGAACTTGTCTTCTTCGCTCACTGTATTTAAAAGTGAGTTCCGTAAAAACAATCAAGATACTTATGTGCCTTCAGCATGGGATAATCGGTTTATATTCAATGTGAGCGGGACATATAATTTCCCTAAACAATGGAGCGTGGGTATGAAAGTATGTTGTATAGGAGGGTCGCCTTATACACCTTATGATGTGGAGAAATCATCGTTAGTAACGGCTTGGAATGCACAAGGCAAGGCGTATTATGATTACAGCCGGTATAATACAGGGCGTCTTCCTGCTTTTGGCCAATTGGATGTTCGGGTCGACAAGATGTTTTATTGGAAGAAATGTATGTTTGGCATTTATCTTGATATTCAGAATATAACGGCAAGTAAGCTGCGCCAGCCCGATGTCTTGATGAGCACCGGGGAAATAGAAAATCCTTCTGCTTCACTGGCCGAACAGCGTTATGTGATGAAGTCCATCAAACAGGAAAGTGGAACCTTGCTTCCCACTATTGGCATTACTTTCGAGTATTGATGCTTTTTTGCCCATCACAGATTACACACACATGGTAGGATAATTCCTTTTTATAGTCTGTGTAATCTGTGGTGAGTGGAATTCAGGAGTATTTCTCCCCGAATTTCATTTCTACATCGTTGATAAATTTGCGCATGGCATCTTGGTCATCTTTCTTGCAAATGAGCAATGCATTGTCGCTTGCGGCAACCAAATAACCTTCCAGACCTTGAATAACGGCCAATTGCCCTTCTGGTATGGAAATAATGTTGTCCTTGCAATTATATAATAAGGTGTTACTATGAATGATGACATTCTGGTGGGTGTCTTTGGGAGATGCATCATACAAAGATTCCCATGTACCTAAATCTGCCCAGCCGAAGTCACATAGTTGTACGTATACGTTGTTGGCTTTTTCCATAATGCTGTAATCAATGGAAATGTTGGGGCAGGAGGTAAAGTCTGGTTTGTCACATTCAACGCGCGGACATATTTCTGCCATGATTTCATGGAAAGCTTTCAGAATCGTATTGACGTGCCATACGAAAATGCCGGAGTTCCAATAAAACTCGTCACTTTGGATGAATATTTCGGCAAACTCCCGTGCAGGTTTTTCGATGAAAGTCTTTACTTTATAGAAATCTCCTTCTTTCTCTTCATCTATCTGGATATAACCGTATCCTGTATCCGGACGATTGGGTTTGATGCCCAATGTTACCAGAATATCGTTCTTCGATGCAAAGTCCAATCCTTTCAAGATGGCTTCTTTAAATTCTTCAAACTTCAGAATAAGATGGTCCGAAGGTGCTACCACGATAGTCGCGTTCGGGTTAACTTGCTGGATGATGTGCGAAGCGTATGCAATGGAAGGGGCTGTGTTGCGCCTTTCTTCTTCTACAATCAACTGTTCTTCTGGAAGCTCCGGAAGTAATTCGCACACCAGCTGCTTGTAATCTTTGTGTGTTGTAATGTAAATGTTTGTCGGTGGAATGATTTGTTTGTAACGGTCGAATGTCTGTTGCAATAAAGTTTGGCCTGTTCCGAAGAAATCCAAGAATTGTTTGGGCAGATTTTTCCTGCTGTACGGCCAAAACCGTCTTCCCATTCCTCCGGCCATAATGATACAATAGTAGTTGTTGTTCATGATAATCAGGATGGCTTTAAAAGTTTATGCTAAGATAGCAGATTATTTTGAATAAACCACTCGATACGCTTCTAAATAGTGTTAGACAAATTTTTTTTCACTTTTTTATTCATATCCTTTGTAATTTCAAAAGATTTGTCTATCTTTGCACCGCAATTCAACGGAATGCCCAGATGGCGGAATCGGTAGACGCGCTGGTCTCAAACACCAGTGGAGTAAA
>NZ_JACSPP010000090.1 GCF_014837065.1 Phocaeicola intestinalis | reverse complement strand
CAGTACGGTTACAGAAGGAAAAATAACCAAGATCAGGAAGAAAATTAATGCCAGACCGAGAGAAAAACTCAATTTCTTGACTCCGGCTGAGGTCTTTTTCAAAAATATTTCGTAATGTTGCACTCGCTGGTTGACTCTGCCTTTGTTTTGCAAACTATTTAAGATGAAAAATTTTTTCGGTCCAACTTGGAGTAAGTTATTTCGGTTTGATATAATTGAACAACATCATTTACGGTTTGCTGATGATATTTGTTTTCGCGAGGATGAGTTGTTCACGTTTCAATATTGCAAGTATGTAGAAACTGCACGTGTATTACCGACGGTGACATATAATTATCAAGAAACTGCAAATTCATTGATGAGACGTTACGTAAATCCACATATGATTTATAATGTGATAAATAAAAGTTATGAGGCGACACAACAATTGCCTTTGACGCAAAATTTTAAAAATATAATTGAGGATTATTATACGGATTCTCTTGTCATGTGTGGTTGGTCATTATATTCAACCAAACATTTAGAATCAAGAAATAGTAGAATGCACTTTTTGAAATTGATTTTAAAAAGAAAAAGATTGAGACCTGCCAAAATTTTATTCAGATTTGCGCCTTTACAAAACCCAACAGCTTTGGATTTATATCATTTGGCACGATATTTTATAAAAAGAATGATGAGAAAATAACAATAAGATCAGACACTTATCGGAGTAGAGAATTGTAAATCACTGAATGATAACTCTGTATGCAGGGAATACATCGGTATTTGTTTATCGCATAAAATTGGCCACAATATGTATGAACATGTTAAATTAGTTTTTTGTACTTTTAGTCTGTTGTTAATATGGTCTTTTGTTTATTCTGGGAAACGTATTTCATGTGTTCAGAATGATAAGTCATATTGGAAATTAGCAACCTTACCTATTATTGTTTTTACTTTATTTTATGGATTAAGATTTGGGCGATTAATCGATTATAATTTATATGCGGTCAGATATTATAGTTTAGGGAATCATTTGGATGATGAGTACGAATTATTGTTCCGATATGTATGTCATTGGGGGGCATCTTTGGGTATTCATTATCAATTTCTTATTCTTTTAATAACTTTCTTGGTGATATTGTCTGTTTTTTATTTTATAAAAGATGTAGTTTACAGGAAATCGATGTTATATATACTGATTGTTTTTCTTTTTGTTATTCCACCTATAGAGCAATTAGTAAGATGGTATTTTGCTGCAGCATTTTATGTATTTGCTATTTCTTTCTTTTTGAAATATGACTATGTAAAATTCGGTATATTTTCTCTTTGTGCGTGTTTAACCCATATTGGATATATTCCTTTATTAGTTTTTTTTATTGCAATATATTTTATTCATATTCAGCTAATTCCGACAAACATATGCTTTGTTTTGTTGATTCTTTCTGTTTTTTTAGGAAGTACACAACTTTTAGAAGGATTAACCCCTTATGTAAATATATTATCAATGAATGATAAATCTGCTATGTATGTTGATGGATTCTCATCTCTTGTAACAGAAGGTACGCAAAATATAGGAATTAGAGAATATCGATTTACTACTCAAATAAGAATAATATTAGCTAATAGTTTTCCACTGTTCTTTCTGAAAAACGTAAAAAAAGAAGGTATCAAAATGTGGATAATCAATACTTATTGTATAACTATTTTAATAAGTCCTATTTTTAGTAAAGTAGAAATATTGGATCGTTATATAAGTATCTTATCACTTCTTTCTTGTCCAATTTTTATTGGAGTAGCTTTCAAACTTTTTTTTAAGAACTATTCCAATTTTAAATATCCAATACAGATATGGGGTATTATAAGTTTTATTTCTAATTTATATCCTATATTATCAGGACTATTTGGTAGAGAAGACTGGTGGTATATGCTGTTTATTTGGGATGCTAATGGGAGAGAGATATTGCCTGTTTCCTTATTTTAATAAATTTAAATGTTATAACGATGATAAATAATCCATCTATTTCTATAATAATCCCCATTTTTAGAGTTGAGAATTTTTTACCACGTTGCCTTGACAGTGTTCTCGCGCAAACCTATACAGATTTTGAACTTTTGCTCATTGATGATGGCAGTCCAGATAATTCCGGTAAAATATGTGACGAATATGCAAAGAAAGATAAGCGAATCAAAGTATTTCATAAAAAGAATGAGGGGGTTAGCGTAGCAAGAAATGTAGGATTAGATAATGCCAGAGGCAAATATGTAGCTTTTATAGATTCAGATGATTGGGTAGAAGTTGATTATCTCAGTTGTCTTTATACCACTGCTGAAGATCAATGTGCAGACATCGTTGCTTGCGATTATCTCATAGAGAAAGGTTCTACAACTCCGGTATATATGAAGCAGAAGCATGTAAACGACCGATTGGTTGTCATAAAAATGTTATTGACTAATGAATTAAAGGGATATTTATGGAATAGATTGTTCAGGCGAAATCTTTTTTCAGTAAACCAAATTCGTTTTTCAGCAGGAATAGGGATGTGGGAGGATTTGGAAGTACTTGTTGCTTTGTGTTATAACGCTTCAAAAATTGCCTATTTGCCCCTAGGACTATACCACTATTCAATAATCAATCAGCAATCCGCAACATATAGTTATGACGAAAAAAAAATAAGCCAACGGATTTATATTACTCACTTATTGAAAGATTTTCTGAAAGCGCATGGATTAGAAAAGTCTTGCATTAGAGAGTTACATATACGCCAACTGTTAGCTAAAATGGAATATGCTACTGATGTCAAATTACACAATTTTAAAAAGTGGAATGAAACTTTTCCCGATGCATTTAATAAAAACTGGAGTCTGAACTATCCGTTGTGGATAAAAATCCAACAGTGGTTAGTCCATTACAAACTTTATCCAATTGCATATGTTACACTTCTATTCAAAAGAATAATAAAATACTAATTTCTTTTATGATCCCCAAAATCATTCACTATTGTTGGTTCGGAAATAATCCCATACCGAAACGTTTTCAACGCTTTATAGATGGCTGGAAAAAGTTAATGCCCGATTATGAATTCGTTTGCTGGAATGAAAATCGTATAGATGTGAATAGCTTGCCTTTTACCAAACGAGCATACGAGTTGAAGAAATTAGCCTTTGTGGCAGACTATACACGACTTTATGCACTCTACAATTATGGTGGCATTTACTTAGATACGGATGTCAAAGTATTGAAACGTTTTGACCCATATCTTGATAATTCTTTTTTCTCGTCTGTGGAGTACCATCCCCAAAAAGACATTGCAAGTTTTATTGATAGCAAGGGCAATCGGACAACATCCAAAGAAGATATAGGGATTGCTATTCACTCTGCTATTATTGCAAGCGAACCTCACACACAGTATATCAAGGAATGCTTGAAATACTATGAGAAATCAATGTTTTCTGACGTAATGTCTGAAAATAAAATAATTCCGGTAGTCTTGGCCATTACTGCTGAGAAATATGGATTTAAATACATTGATAATGAACAGATTTTGCGTGATAATATTCATATTTATCCATCCAAAATCTTTTCAGAATACAGAACAAGTTCTCGTGAATCTGTTGCAATTCATTATTGTGAAGGATCATGGGTAAAGCCTACAATTGGTTTGAGACTTCGCAATATATGCAAAAGAAATGCTTTCCTTTTAAACCTATGTATGTCATTAAAAAAACTGAGAAGAAACAAATCTAACTTCCAGACTTATGATTGATATGAAAAAGTTATTTTCTTTCAACTCCGAGCTGAATAAAGTAACCGGAGTGCAAAAGGTGTTGCTCGATATCCATCATGCTGTGAAGGATACGTATAATGCCAAGATAGTGGGTACTATACCGTATGGACAAGTGAATAAGAATCATGGGATAACGCAGTCGGAATATATACAGTTTAAGAATCCGTTTATATTTTACAATTCCATCGTGATTGTACATGAACGGAAATTCTTGTTGATGTTCTGGTTGATGAATCATCTGCTGTTCCAGCGGATAAAGTTGGTGTATGTGCATCATAACTTGTTCAACGACCACAGATTGTTGTCGGTTATGCCTAAAACGGTGGTTTCCATATCGGAACGGACAACCCGAAACTTAATTGAATTCTTTCGTGTGCCACCGCAGAATATCCACAAAATATATAATTGTGTAAAAGAAAAGCATCCCAGTCAGCGTACTTACCATATAAATGACAAGATTACATTGGTCTACCCAGCTCGTATAAACCAAGTAAAAAGACAAGATGAAGTTTATAAACAGTTGAAAGGCAAGATAGATAAAAGAATTCAAATCTTATTTGCTGGCGAAGGACCTAATTATCAAGCGTTGAAATCTTTAGTGAAAGAAGATGAGCAGTTCAAATGCTTAGGTTTTGTGAACGACATAATCGGTCTGCTGCAACAAAGTGATTATATGATGTTGTTTTCTTCAAAGGAAGGGTTACCCATTACCTTGATTGAGGCAGCTATGTGTTATACACCGATTGTCTGCAATGATGTAGGCGGCAATTGTGAAATTGCCCGTAACGGTCAGAATGCTTTTGTAGCAAATGATTGGGAAGAACTGATCCGTACTGTTAACCGACTTCCAACCCTTGATGCAACCACCTATATGTACATGGCTAATAGAAGCAGAGAAATATATGAGCAGAACTTTACATTTGAGAAATTCAAAAATAACTATTTAAACTTATTGAACCATCTAACATGAAATTATTTTCTCTTTTAATCCTTTGGGCATTATCATTTACTTTATTTTCGGTAAAATCTTCCGCCCAATCTTCTGCCGATGCTTTTGAAGCAAAGCCTTCGTGGGAAGAACATTTTAACGGAAAAGGGTGTCCCAATGAAAGCTATTGGACCATATCAAAAACTTATACAAAACAACATCTGGCTCGTTATGTGGAAGACCCTCAGAATGTATACGTAAAACGAGGTAAGTTGCATCTTGTGTTGCGTCAAAATCCTGAAGATACAAGTTCTTATATTTCCGGTCGCATCGTTTCGAAGCGAACGTTTTCATGTGGCAAGTTGGAATTCCGTGCCAAATGCCCGGTCAGCAAAGGTGTCTGGAATGCAATTTGGTTACGAGATGCCTCGAAAGAAAAATGTCGTGGGGAGATAGACATTTTGGAACAAATCGGTTGTTGGGGTAAAGAGAAATACCAATTGAATTTCCATTTATGGGGAAAATTTGGAGGAAAATCCAATAACCATCAACAAAATCAACGGTATGCAAATATTGATGTGTCAGACTTCCATATATATACATTAGAGTGGTATGAAGAACGTTTTGTAGCATTGGTTGATGGGCAGGAGGTGTGCCGCTTTTCCAAAGATGAAATCAAGGAATGGCCGTTTAACCATGACTATCACATGATTATTGCGCTAGCTTATGGGGGTAATTGGGCAGGAGCTTGCGGAACAGACGATGCCGCTTTGCCACAAACCTTGCAAGTGGACTGGATAAAATATTACGAACTTAAAAAGAAGGCACGATGATAGAATTGGCTCCTTATGATTTGTGTACTGGATGTACCTCCTGTGCAAATGCTTGTCCTCACCATGCCATCACGATGCAGGCAGACGGTGAAGGCTTCCTATATCCGACCATTGACCGGAATCGATGTGTGGAGTGCGGACTTTGCACCAAAAGGTGTCCCATCTTGTCCCCTCTGCGGAGAGATAATACGAATGTTCCGAAAACTTTTGCCCTGTGGAGTTATCCGGATCGGACAGTTAGCAGTTCTGGTGGTGCTTTTTCGGCCTTTGCCAGAAATATTATAAAGGAAAAAGGTTGTGTCTGGGGTGCTGCTTTCGTGAATAAGTCAAAATGCAAGCATATAGAAGCAAAATCATTAGATGAGCTTGTCGCATTAAGAGGCAGCAAATATGTGCAAAGTGAATTAAGGGATACATTTTCTAAAATAAAAGGTGAACTGCAACAAGGAATCCAGGTATTGTTTTGCGGTACACCTTGTCAAGTAGCTGGACTTCAAACTTATTTACACAAAGAATATGACAATTTGTTGACTTTAGATTTGGCTTGCCACGGTGTTCCTTCAGATATTGTATTTCAAGCTTATTTAAAGAAATTGTCAGACAAAAAAGGAGTAAATATTGACAGGTTTGAATTTCGTCATCTCAACGGTTGGGGCAAAGCCCCAACCGTTGAGATTAGGGGTAAATTGCGTCCTATTTACGGAATAGATAACCTGTATATGCGTGCTTTCGACCGATCGGCCTTGTTCCGTTCTTCTTGTTATTCTTGTCCGTATGCCCGTTTACCAAGATTAGGTGATTGTACAATTACTGATTTTTGGGGAATCGGCCGACATGGAAAGCCTTTTAAACAGAATGTATTAAAGGGAGTGTCTTTGGTACTGGCAAATAACAAAAAAGGAGAAAAAGCCGTATCGCAATTAGAGAATGTATTTATGGAACAACGCACATTGGAAGAAGCTTTGATAGAAAATCATAATATAACTCATCCGTCCCTGCGGCATCCTCAACGTAATCTAATAATCCATGCTTTCCTGAATCCAAATAAGACATTGGATGAGATAGCTGTAGAGTTTAATTTGATTGATAAAAGTTTGAAAGGACAAATAAAAGAATTGGCTTCCAAATGGCATGTGTTTGATTTGGTAAAGTCGGTCTATAACAAATATAAGTCATTATGAAAGTTGCCATATTATCCATGCAAGAAGTGAAGAATTACGGTTCCTTCTTGCAAGCGTTTTCATTGAAAAGGAATATAGAGGCTTTGGGACATGCCTGCGATTTCATTAACATTGTTCCAGGTCATCAGTTGGAAGGTTATGAAATCAGTCGTTTTCATAAAATAAAGTTATTATTTCAACGGTTATGGGGATGGGATTTTGTGAAACGTTTTGAGACGATTTACAAATTTCAAACACGTTTTTCTAAAGAGTTTCTTCCTTATCTTGGAGTGAAGCAGGGAGAAAATCATGAGCATTATGATGTGATAGTGATAGGGAGTGATGAAGTCTTTAATTGTGCTCAACGGACTTGGTTTGGCTTTTCTCCTCAATTATTTGGAAAAGGATTGAATGCAGATAAGAAAATTACCTATGCAGCTTCATTTGGTGCTACTACGTTAGACAAACTGCAAAAAATGAGCATCAAAGAAGAAATTAGTGAATTGCTGAAACAATTGGATTGTATTTCGGTACGTGACGGGAATAGTGCGGAAGTGGTCAAAGTGTTGACAGGGAAAGATCCATTACGGCATGTTGATCCTGTATTGATATACGATTATACACAATTTATGCCTTTGGAAATCAGGAAAGACAAATATATGATTGTCTATACTTATCCCGAACGAATTACCAATGCCAAAGAAATAACTGCAATCAAGCAATTTGCACGCGACAAAGGATTAAAACTAATTTCAATCGGGCATTATTTCCCATGGTGTGATGAAGTAGTTGTACCTACACCTTTTGAAGTGTTGGCTTACTTTAGAGACGCTGATTATATCGTTACGGATACATTTCATGGCAGCATCTTCTCAATTAAACACAATAAGCCTTTTGGTACAATTATCCGGACAATGAACAACCAGAAACTAAGCTCCTTGCTGAAACAATTTGGACTGGAGTCCAGAATCGTGAATGACGTTACATGCTTACAGTCTATTCTGGAAACTCCTATTGATTACACTTTGGTCAATAAGCAGATTGCAGAGGAAAGAAATCAATCTATCAAATATTTGTCATCTCAATTGTCATAAGGTGGTATGTTTTCCCTTCTCGTACAACAAATCCTTTCAGCGGAGACGTTTTCTTTTTCTGAGGTCTTTATGCGAAAAGGCAAGATTTATACGTTCTTGAATCCGGTTTCCTACTTGTCTGCGTTAGACAATAAAGAGTTGTTCGGCAGGTTTGACGGTATATTTGCCGATGGTTCCATATTGGTAGCTGCTATCAGGTTGCTTTATGGCAGGACAGTTACCCGAAGAAGCTTTGACATGACTTCGTTGGCTCCGGAGTTGCTCTCGTTTGCTGAATCAAACCGAAAAACAGTCTATATTGTTGCCTCACGACAGGAACAGGTGGAAAGGGCGGCAAGTATATTCCGGGAACGTTATCCGGATTTGCAATTTAGCGGATACAGGAACGGATACTTCACATCGGAAATGGAAATGGACAGAGAGGCTGAAAGGATTGTTGCCTTGAATCCAGATTTTCTGATAGTGGGTATGGGGATTGTCATGCAGGAAAAGTTTTTATTGAAAGTACATGATAAAGGTTACAAAGGAATCGGTTTCACTTGTGGCGGCTTCATCCATCAGACGGCAAAGAATGAGATAGATTATTATCCGGCATGGGCAGACAGGTTGAACCTTCGTTTTGCATATCGGATGTATAAAGAGAAGCATACGCGGAAACGGTATCTGCAAGCGGCTTTCCAATTTCCTGTCCGTTTTATCGCCGAACGGTTTTTCGGATAATCTGCCCTATCATCCTCCCTATCCCATAGAGAACAGAAAATGGAACAAGGAGAATGAAAATCATATAAGGAATAATCTTCCCAATACATTTACTGAATGCTGTTTTCATGCTGCAAAAGATAATTGTAAGGGATATATTAGCAGAAAAAAATAGCCAAAGTTTCGTAAGCACTCAATTTGGAGTATAGATAATACAGCTAATAATAATAATACCGTGCAGTCCGCATCAGACAGACCAACACCAGCTATACCTGACAGGTGTGAACTTCTCATCGGAAACGAGAACGGTGGAGAAGTAGACAGTGTCAGATTTGCGTATCTACATGCCGGCACTTCCGCCTAAGAGGCATAAGACTTTGTGCCGTAGAGGCCATTTTTCTTAAAGCTTTGCTATTTCTTCCGCACTAAGTCCGGTAGCTTTTGCTATGATATCTGCAGGGACACCTAAGCGCTTAAAGTTTTGTGCATCCTCCAATTTGGCTTCTTTCTTGCCTTCTTTCTTGCCTTCTTCCCTTCCTTCCCGCATCGCGTCCTCTACCTTATTCTGCATGTCCTCCTCGTAAATCCGGCTCACGTAGAAACGGTCTACCGCCTTATCATAAGCCACACGGTTCGCTTCCGACAGGTTCGCTACGGCAGCCAGCCGTTCCAGATGCTTGAACACCTG
>NZ_JACSPP010000008.1:62907-94904 GCF_014837065.1 Phocaeicola intestinalis | reverse complement strand
CGCCCAAAGCACACACGAAAACGTATACATCAAGACAAGAAAAACTTTTTGGAGAAATTCAAAACAGCTTCTTAATTGTCTGATGAAATTTCGTAGGCATTCGAACCAATGCTTGCTGATTGCCGTTTTTCCAGATAGTATCATAGCAAGGCGCAGTTGGCTGCGAAAGCCCGCGGATATGGGTGCGTCGGCACATACATATAAGTCCATCCGTTGTAAGATTATTAATCTTCAGGCTGCAAGATTATTAATCTTACAAGCGGAAGATTATTAATCTTACACCAGGCGAAGTTATCTGCTGTTTTCCCGATTTTATTCGTCAGATAGCCCGCTATCCTCCTCATAAAATCAGAAAAGCATCCTCGAAAACAATTCGCAAAATTAACCTGAGCAAAATTTAAACAGGCTCTTAGTGATGCGCGGTGAGCGGAACGGATACGGCATACAGGAACTGTGACATCAACAAAATGCACAAATTCATAATGTTCATAGTATATAAAGGTATGAATTTATTCAAAACAGTTTCTCAGTTTTCATCATAATTTTCCTGTATCTTCCCCGGCTTGTTCCATTTTGCCGTTTCAGTTATCTTTGTGGATTGTGGCAGTCAACTGGAATGACTTGTGAATATATCTTCGTCCTCAAATGAATATATACATGAAATCTAAATATTTATTTAACCTTTTTATGCAATTTTATATCTACGGGAAAGGGATGATTCTTCTCTTGGGACATAGAATCCTGAAAGTCATTGTATAATGATCCGTATTGTCATCTTTGAAGTTTGTGACGGATGTTCTCCGGCTGGGTAAGCTCTATGCCTTTCTCTCTGACTAATCAGTTTGCGGAAAAGAAAGGAGAAAATTTTATCGTTATCAGAATTTTATGCAAAAACAGTTTGTGTATTAAAAAGTTATTTGTAATTTTGCAGCCCGAAATGTATAGTTTCGGCTTGATATAGGAAAACAAAATAAATATAACAATATAAATAATTAAAAATCAAACAAAATGCCTACTATTCAACAGTTAGTAAGAAAAGGAAGAAAGGTTTTGGTTGAGAAGAGTAAATCTCCGGCACTTGACTCATGTCCGCAAAGACGTGGTGTATGTGTGCGTGTTTACACTACAACTCCGAAGAAACCGAATTCTGCAATGCGTAAAGTTGCTCGTGTGCGTCTGACAAACTCTAAGGAAGTGAACTCTTATATTCCGGGAGAAGGCCACAACTTGCAGGAACACTCTATTGTATTGGTACGTGGCGGTCGTGTGAAAGACCTTCCGGGTGTACGTTATCACATCGTTCGTGGCACATTGGATACGGCCGGCGTGGCAGGACGTACGCAAAGACGTTCTAAGTACGGTGCTAAACGTCCGAAACCGGGACAGGCAGCTCCGGCAGGAAAGGGTAAGAAGTAATATCTGCTGCGGGTATACAGAAAATTATTAATCCGTTTTGGTTTGCAGGAAAGCTTTAAGGTTGAGTAAATGTCTCGGAGGAGGCGTTGAAGAAAACAAAAGGTGCAGCCCCAAACTAAACATTATTATCAAAACAAAATGAGAAAAGCAAAACCTAAAAAACGTATCATTCTTCCGGATCCCGTATTCAACGATCCGAAGGTTTCTAAATTTGTAAACCACTTGATGTATGACGGTAAGAAGAATACTTCTTACGAAATCTTCTACAAAGCATTGGATGTGGTAGGAACAAAGCTTCCGGGCGAAGAAAAATCAGCATTGGAAGTGTGGAAAAAAGCATTGGACAATGTAACTCCTCAGTTGGAAGTGAAGTCTCGCCGTATTGGTGGTGCCACTTTCCAGGTTCCGACTGAGATCCGTCCCGAACGTAAGGAGTCTATTTCAATGAAAAACCTGATCGCTTTTGCACGTAAACGTGGTGGAAAATCGATGGCTGACAAATTGGCTGCTGAAATTCTGGATGCATATAACGAACAGGGCGGTGCTTTCAAGCGTAAGGAAGATATGCATCGTATGGCTGAAGCTAACCGTGCATTTGCTCACTTCAGATTCTAATCAAGTATAATTAATTTAAGAAGGAACAGAAAATGGCTAAACATGATTTGCATTTGACCCGTAACATTGGTATTATGGCTCACATCGATGCCGGTAAAACCACTACTTCAGAACGTATTCTGTTTTATACTGGTTTAACTCACAAAATCGGTGAAGTTCATGATGGCGCTGCTACGATGGACTGGATGGAACAGGAGCAGGAACGTGGTATCACGATTACCTCTGCTGCTACAACCACTTACTGGAATTATGCGGGCAACAAGTATAAGATCAACTTGATCGATACTCCGGGGCACGTGGACTTTACTGCTGAGGTAGAACGTTCGTTGCGTGTGCTGGACGGTGCTGTTGCTACTTATTGTGCCGTAGGTGGCGTTGAGCCGCAGTCGGAAACGGTATGGCGTCAGGCTGACAAGTACAATGTTCCCCGTATCGGTTATGTCAACAAAATGGACCGTTCGGGCGCGGACTTCTTCGAAGTGGTACGTCAGATGAAAGATGTATTGGGCGCTAATCCGTGTCCGGTAGTTGTTCCTATCGGTGCCGAAGAAAACTTCAAGGGATTGGTTGACTTGATCAAGATGAAAGCTATCTATTGGCATGATGAAACCATGGGTGCCGATTATGAGGTAGAGGATATCCCGGCAAACTTGGTTGACGAAGCGAATGAATGGCGCGATAAAATGCTGGAAAAAGTAGCTGAGTTCGACGAAGCTTTGATGGAAAAGTACTTCGATGATCCTTCTACGATTACGGAAGAAGAAATCCTGCGTGCTTTGCGTGCCGGAACTTTGAAGATGGAAATCGTGCCGATGTTGTGCGGTTCTTCGTTTAAGAATAAGGGCGTGCAGACATTGTTGGATTATGTATGTGCATTCTTGCCTTCTCCGTTGGATACTCCGAATATTGTGGGTACAAACCCCTCTACCGGAGCTGAAGAAGACCGTAAGCCGAGCGAAGATGAAAAAACTGCTGCTTTGGCATTTAAGATTGCTACTGACCCGTATGTAGGCCGTCTGACTTTCTTCCGTGTTTATTCTGGTAAGGTTGAGGCAGGTTCTTATATCTACAATTCTCGTTCTGGAAAGAAAGAACGTGTTTCGCGTCTGTTCCAGATGCATTCTAACAAGCAGAATCCGGTAGAGGTAATTAGTGCTGGTGATATTGGTGCTGGGGTAGGTTTCAAAGATATCCGCACCGGTGATACACTGTGTGACGAAACTGCTCCGATCGTATTGGAATCTATGGATTTCCCGGAACCGGTTATCGGTATTGCAGTAGAGCCGAAGACTCAGAAAGATTTGGACAAGCTGTCTAACGGTTTGGCTAAGCTGGCTGAAGAAGATCCGACCTTTACTGTACGCACAGACGAGCAGACCGGTCAGACCATCATCTCGGGTATGGGTGAGCTTCACTTGGATATCATCATCGACCGTTTGAAACGTGAATTCAAGGTTGAATGTAACCAAGGCCGTCCGCAGGTAAACTACAAGGAAGCTATCACAAAGACTGTGGAATTGCGTGAAGTGTATAAGAAGCAGTCGGGTGGTCGCGGTAAGTTTGCCGATATCATCGTTACCGTAGGACCGGTTGACGAAGACTGGACACAAGGTGGATTGCAGTTCATCGATGAGGTGAAAGGTGGTAATGTGCCTAAGGAATTCATTCCTTCTGTACAGAAAGGTTTCCAGACAGCTATGAAGAATGGTGTGTTGGCAGGATTCCCGCTTGACTCTTTGAAGGTTGTGCTGAAAGATGGTTCGTTCCACCCGGTAGACTCTGACCAGCTGTCATTCGAAATCTGTGCCATCCAGGCTTATAAGAACGCTTGCGTGAAGGCAGGTCCTGTATTGATGGAGCCGATTATGAAGCTGGAAGTCGTTACTCCGGAAGAAAATATGGGTGACGTAATCGGTGACTTGAACAAACGTCGTGGCCAGGTAGAAGGTATGGAGACAAGCCGTTCGGGTGCCCGTATCGTGAAGGCGATGGTTCCGCTGGCAGAAATGTTCGGCTATGTAACTGCCTTGCGTACGATTACTTCGGGTCGTGCAACCTCTTCAATGAGTTACGATCATCATGCTCAAGTATCTTCTTCTATCGCTAAGGCTGTTCTGGAAGAAGTGAAAGGCCGTACCGATTTGGTATAATCAAAAAAATAGCTTGAAGCCTATGGGGGTTAGCGAATGACTCTTAACCCTCATGCTTCATCTTATTGGATAATCATCTATTAATATAATAAAAGGAAAATGAGTCAGAAAATCAGAATTAAATTGAAATCTTACGATCACAACTTGGTAGACAAGTCTGCTGAGAAGATTGTAAAGACTGTAAAAGCTACAGGTGCTATTGTGAGCGGTCCGATTCCATTGCCTACTCATAAGCGTATCTTTACAGTAAACCGTTCGACTTTCGTTAATAAAAAGTCGCGTGAACAGTTCGAATTGTCTTCTTACAAGAGACTGATTGACATCTATAGCTCAACTGCCAAGACAGTGGATGCATTGATGAAATTGGAATTGCCGAGTGGAGTAGAAGTAGAAATTAAAGTTTAATGAATTAAAAATTAACTGAAATGCCAGGATTATTAGGAAAGAAAATCGGAATGACATCCGTTTTCAGTGCTGATGGTAAGAATGTACCATGCACTGTTATCGAAGCTGGTCCCTGTGTAGTTACTCAGATTAAGAGCGTAGAAAAAGATGGCTATGCAGCTGTTCAGTTGGGCTTCCAGGAAATGAAGGAAAAGCATACAACCAAACCGCTGATGGGTCACTTCAAAAAAGCAGGAGTAACTCCCAAGAGACACTTGGCCGAGTTCAAAGATTTCTCAGAAGAATTGAATTTAGGTGACACAATTACCGTAGAACTGTTCAATGATGCTCCGTATGTGGATATAATCGGAACATCGAAGGGTAAAGGTTTTCAGGGCGTCGTTAAACGTCATGGCTTCGGTGGTGTAGGTCAGACTACTCACGGTCAGCACAACCGTGCCCGCAAACCGGGTTCTATCGGTGCATGTTCTTATCCCGCAAAGGTGTTCAAAGGAATGCGCATGGGAGGTCAAATGGGTGGTGGTAGAGTTACTACTCACAACTTGCAAGTATTAAAAGTAATTCCTGAACATAACCTGCTGTTGATTAAGGGCTCTGTTCCAGGTTACAAAGGTTCAATCGTAATAATTGAGAAATAATGGAAGTTAATGTATTAAATATTAAAGGTGAAGATACCGGAAGAAAAGTTGTCTTGAATGACGCCATCTTCGGCATCACTCCGAATGACCACGCTATCTATTTGGCTGTAAAGCAGTACTTGGCTAATCAGCGTCAGGGTACTCATAAGTCAAAAGAAAGAAGTGAAATAAGTGGTTCTACTCGTAAATTGGGCCGTCAGAAAGGTGGCGGTGGTGCACGTCGCGGTGATATCAATTCTCCGCTGTTGGTTGGCGGTGCACGTGTGTTTGGTCCGAAACCTCGTGACTACAGCTTTAAGTTGAACAAGAAAGTGAAATCGTTGGCCCGTAAGTCTGCTTTGTCTTATAAGGCTCAGGCAAATAACATTGTTGTGGTTGAAGACTTCACATTTGAAGCTCCGAAGACAAAAGATTTCGTAAATGTTGTGAATAATCTTAAAGTAGCTGGTAAGAAGTTACTGATGGTTTTGCCGGAAGCAAATAAAAACGTATATTTGTCAGCTCGTAATTTAGAGCGTACAAATTTGGCGATTGCTTCTGCGCTGAATACTTATGTGGTATTGAACGCAGAAACTCTTGTTGTTACAGAGAATGCATTGAAAGCTATCGAGGAAACCTTAATTAAATAATTATAGGAGGCTGAAAGTAATATGGGAATGATTGTTAAACCGTTGGTTACAGAAAAAATGACGGCTATTACAGATAAGATGAACAACCGTTTCGGGTTCATCGTACGTCCGGAAGCCAACAAATTGGAAATTAAGAGTGAAATCGAAGCTTTGTATAACGTGACCGTGTTGGATGTAAACACGATGCGTTATCAAGGGAAAAACAAAACTCGTTATACAAAATCAGGCTTGATCAAAGGTCGCAAGAACGCTTTCAAGAAAGCAATTGTTACCTTGAAAGAAGGCGATACTATTGATTTTTATAGTAATATTTGATATAGAAGATGGCAGTACGTAAATTTAAGCCCACAACACCGGGGCAGAGACACAAAATTATTGGTACTTTTGAAGAGATTACTGCATCGGTACCAGAAAAATCTCTTGTGTATGGAAAGCGTTCTACGGGTGGTCGTAACAACGTAGGTAAGATGACAATGCGCTATATAGGTGGCGGTCATAAGAGAAAATATCGTATCATCGATTTCAAGAGAAACAAAGACGGTGTTCCGGCAGTTGTTAAAACTATTGAATACGATCCGAACCGTTCGGCTCGTATCGCTCTGTTGTTTTACGCTGACGGAGAAAAAAGATATATCATTGCTCCTAATGGATTGCAAGTAGGCAGCACATTGATGTCGGGAGCGGATGCGACGCCTGAGATTGGTAACGCGCTTCCGTTGGATAACATCCCTGTCGGTACTGTAATTCATAACATTGAATTGCGTCCGGGACAAGGAGCTGCACTGGTAAGATCGGCTGGTAATTTTGCTCAATTGACTTCTCGTGAGGGACGTTATTGTGTGGTTAAATTGCCTTCTGGCGAATTGAGACAAATCTTGGGTGCTTGCAAGGCTACTATTGGTAGTGTAGGTAACTCTGACCATGCGTTGGAGTCTTCTGGTAAGGCAGGCCGCTCTCGCTGGTTGGGACGTCGTCCGCACAACCGTGGTGTTGTTATGAACCCTGTTGATCACCCGATGGGTGGTGGTGAAGGACGTCAGTCTGGAGGTCATCCGAGATCACGCAAAGGTTTGTATGCTAAGGGCTTGAAGACAAGATCTCCGAAGAAACAGTCTTCTAAGTATATAATTGAAAGAAGAAAGTAATAACAACTGATTTTAACTGAGAAAATTATGAGTCGTTCATTAAAAAAAGGTCCATATATTAATGTAAAACTGGAAAAGAAAGTGCTTGCCATGAATGAAAGTGGCAAGAAGTCAGTTGTTAAGACGTGGGCCAGAGCTTCAATGATTTCGCCTGATTTCGTTGGGCATACTATTGCAGTTCATAACGGAAATAAATTTATTCCTGTTTATGTTACAGAAAACATGGTGGGACACAAGTTGGGTGAATTTGCCCCGACACGTACATTCCGTGGCCATGCTGGTAACAAGAAAAAATAAACGGACAGGAGCTTTTTGAAATAATAAAAAGTGAAGAATAATGGGAGCAAGAAAAAAAATATCGGCTGAGAAAAGAAAAGAAGCCCGTAAAACCATGTATTTTGCAAAATTGCAAAATGTGCCTACTTCTCCACGTAAGATGCGTCTGGTTGCAGATATGATTCGTGGAATGGAAGTAAATCGTGCACTTGGCGTTTTGAAGTTTTCTTCAAAAGCAGCAGCTGCAAAAGTTGAGAAATTGTTACGCTCTGCTATTGCAAACTGGGAAACGAAAAACGAGCGCAAGGCTGAAGACGGCGAATTGTATGTGACTAAGATTTTTGTTGATGAAGGAGTTACTCTGAAAAGAATGAGACCGGCTCCGCAGGGTAGAGGTTACAGAATTCGCAAACGTTCTAATCATGTGACTCTGTTTGTTGATGCTAAAAATACTAATGATAAAAATTAAACGTAGATGGGACAGAAAGTTAATCCGATAAGCAACCGTTTAGGAATTATCAGAGGATGGGATTCTAATTGGTACGGTGGCAAGAATTATGGTGATGCTTTGCTGGAAGACAGCAAAATTCGTAAATATCTGAATGCCAGACTTGCAAAAGCCAGCGTTTCTAGAATCGTAATCGAACGTACTCTGAAATTGGTGACAATTACTGTATGTACTGCTCGTCCGGGTATTATCATTGGTAAAGGTGGTCAGGAAGTTGACAAGTTGAAAGAGGAGTTGAAGAAGATCACCGATAAAGATATCCAAATCAATATCTTCGAAGTAAAGCGTCCCGAACTTGATGCTGTTATCGTTGCAAACAACATCGCTCGCCAGGTAGAGGGTAAAATCGCTTACCGCCGTGCTATTAAGATGGCTATTGCCAATACGATGCGCATGGGTGCTGAAGGTATTAAGGTTTTGATTTCTGGTCGTTTGAATGGCGCAGAAATGGCGCGTTCTGAAATGTATAAGGAAGGTCGTACACCGTTGCATACTTTCCGTGCAGACATTGATTACTGTCAGGCTGAAGCATTGACAAAGGTCGGTTTGCTGGGCATTAAGGTATGGATTTGCCGGGGTGAGGTTTATGGAAAACGTGAGTTGGCTCCTAACTTTACACAGGCAAAAGAAAACGGCCGTGGCGGAAACGGAAATAACAGTGGCAAGAATTTCCGCAGAAAGAAAAATAACAATCGCTAACGAATTTGAATTTTAGGAATTATGTTACAACCGAAAAAGACAAAATTCAGAAGACAGCAGAAGGGCAGCGCCAAAGGTAATGCACAGCGTGGTCATCAGTTGGCATTTGGTTCTTTTGGAATCAAATCTTTGCAGACCAAATGGATTACGGGTCGTCAGATTGAAGCAGCTCGTATTGCTGTAACTAGATATATGCAACGTCAGGGTCAGATTTGGATCCGCATTTTCCCGGACAAACCGATTACTCGTAAGCCTGCTGACGTACGTATGGGTAAAGGTAAAGGTAATCCGGAAGGATTTGTTGCTCCTGTAACTCCGGGTCGTATCCTGATTGAAGTGGAAGGAGTATCTTTTGATGTAGCTAAAGAAGCTTTGCGCCTGGCGGCACAAAAACTTCCTGTGACTACTAAGTTTATTGTTAGACGTGATTACGACGCAAGTCAAAATGCTTAATTGAGATATGAAGATTGCAGAAATTAGAGAAATACCGACCAGTGAATTGGCTGAAAGAATTCAGACAGAAGTGGCTAATTATAACCAAATGGTGTTGAATCATTCAATCTCTCCGTTGGAAAATACTGCACAAATCAGAACTTTGCGTAGAACGATTGCACGGATGAAGACAGAATTGCGTCAGAGAGAACTCAACAACAAATAACAAGGTCTTATTATGGAAGTAAGAAATTTAAGAAAAGAAAGAACTGGTGTTGTGGTTAGCAACAAGATGGATAAGACTGTTACTGTTGCTGCCAAATTTAAGGAGAAACACCCGATTTATGGTAAGTTCGTTTCGAAGACGAAAAAATATCATGCTCATGACGAAAAGAATGAATGTGCTGTAGGTGATACTGTACGCATCATGGAAACTCGTCCTTTGAGTAAGACTAAGAGATGGAGAGTGGTTGAAATAATTGAAAAAGCGAAGTAATTATGATACAAACAGAATCCAGACTTACAGTATGTGATAACAGTGGCGCAAAAGAAGCTCTTTGCATTCGTGTATTGGGCGGAACGAGAAGACGCTATGCTTCTGTAGGAGATGTGATTGTCGTTTCTGTAAAGAGCGTAATCCCATCAAGTGATATTAAGAAAGGTGCAGTATCTAAGGCTTTGGTCGTACGTACTAAGAAAGAAATCCGTCGTGCTGATGGTTCTTATATTCGTTTTGATGACAATGCATGTGTGTTGCTGAACAATGCGGGCGAAATTAGAGGTAGTCGTATCTTTGGACCGGTAGCGAGAGAATTGCGTAGTGTGAATATGAAAGTGGTTTCACTTGCACCTGAAGTACTTTAATTTTGTTAAAAAGTTAAGTCGTAATGAGTAAGTTACATATTAAGAAAGGCGATACAGTTTACGTAAACTCTGGTGAAGACAAGGGTAAAACTGGACGTGTGTTGAAAGTTCTTGTAAAAGAGGGACGTGCAGTGGTTGAGGGTATCAACATGGTATCCAAAAGTACTAAACCGAATGCAAAGAATCCGCAGGGAGGTATTGTGAAACAGGAAGCTCCGATTCACATCTCTAACCTGAATCCGGTTGACCCGAAGACAGGTAAACCGACACGTATTGGTAGAAGAGAAAGTTCTGATGGAAGAACATTTGTTCGTTATGCTAAAAAATCGGGAGAGGAGATTAAATAATGGGTAATACTGCTAGCCTTAAGAAAGAATATGCAGAGCGTATCGCTCCTGCATTGAAGAATCAATTCAAGTATTCTTCGACTATGCAAATTCCTGTACTCAAGAAGATTGTAATCAATCAGGGCTTGGGTATGGCTGTTGCTGATAAGAAAATAATTGATGTTGCCATCAATGAGTTGACTGCTATTACAGGACAGAAAGCAGTGGCAACTGTATCACGCAAAGATATCGCAAACTTCAAATTGCGTAAAAAAATGCCGATTGGTGTGATGGTGACTTTGCGTCGTGAGAGAATGTATGAGTTCCTTGAAAAACTTGTGCGTGTGGCTTTGCCGCGTATCCGTGACTTCAAAGGTATTGAAAGTAAGTTTGACGGTCGTGGTAACTATACCTTGGGTATTCAGGAGCAAATCATTTTCCCGGAAATCAATATCGATAGCATTGCCAAGATTATGGGTATGAATATCACTTTCGTGACTTCTGCTCAGACTGATGAAGAAGGTTATGCATTGTTGAAAGAATTCGGTTTACCGTTTAAAAACGCTAAAAAAGACTGATTAGATATGGCAAAAGAATCAATGAAAGCTCGTGAAGTAAAAAGAGCGAAGCTGGTAGCCAAATATGCAGAAAAACGTGCTGCACTGAAAAAAATTGTCAATTCAGGTGATCCTGTTGCAGCGTTTGAGGCGGCACAGAAATTGCAAAGCCTCCCTAAGAATGCAAATCCGATTCGTTTACACAATCGTTGCAAGCTGACAGGTCGTCCTAGAGGTTACATTCGTCAGTTCGGTATTTCACGTATCCAATTCCGTGAAATGGCATCCAGTGGTTTAATACCGGGTGTAAAGAAGGCAAGTTGGTAATTAGTGTTTATTATTAAATATTGTCAGGGTAGTCCTGATTAATTTAACAATTAGTTTTATGACAGATCCAATCGCAGATTATCTCACAAGGTTGAGAAATGCAATTAGTGCAAAGCACAGAGTGGTGGAAGTACCTGCTTCAAATCTGAAAAAGGAGATTACAAAAATCCTGTTTGACAAAGGTTACATCCTGAATTACAAATTTGTGGAAGATGGTCCTCAAGGTACTATTAAGGTAGCTTTGAAGTATGATGCCGTAAATAAGGTTAATGCTATCAAGAAGCTTGTAAGAGTATCTACTCCAGGTTTGCGTAAGTATACTGGCTATAAGGACATGCCGAGAGTTATTAATGGATTAGGTATTGCTATTATATCTACTTCCAAAGGTGTAATGACAGATAAGGAAGCTTCAGTGTTGAAAATTGGCGGTGAAGTTCTTTGTTATGTATATTAATGGAGGGTAAGCTATGTCAAGAATAGGTAAATTGCCAGTTGTTATCCCTGCCGGAGTTACTGTAACTCTGAAGGATAATGTAGTTAGTGTAAAAGGTCCTAAAGGTGAGTTGAGTCAGTATGTCAATCCCGCTATTGAGGTGACGATTGCAGACGGACATGTGGAGTTGAAAGAAAATGAAAACGCAATGCTTGACGATCTGAAACAACGTCATGCATATCATGGCTTGTATCGTGCATTGGTGCACAATATGGTTGTGGGTGTTTCTGAAGGATATAAGAAGGAATTGGAATTGGTCGGTGTAGGTTACCGTGCGTCAAACAATGGTAATATCATTGACCTCGCTTTAGGATATACGCATAATATCTTTATACAGTTGCCTCCTGAAATTAAGGTGGAAACTAAGTCTGAGAGAAATAAGAACCCTCTTATTATATTGGAATCTTGTGACAAGCAGCTGCTTGGTCAGGTGTGTGCAAAAATACGTTCTTTCCGTAAGCCTGAACCTTATAAAGGAAAAGGTATTAAGTTTGTTGGTGAAGAAATTCGTAGAAAGTCTGGTAAGTCGGCTGGCGCTAAATAATTCACATTAAATCGTATAATATTATGACAACAAAAATAGAAAGACGAATCAAGATTAAATATAGAGTACGTAACAAGATTTCAGGTACTCCGGAACGTCCTCGTATGAGCGTGTTCAGAAGCAACAAGCAAATCTATGTTCAGGTGATTGATGATTTGAGCGGCAAGACTTTGGCGGCAGCTTCTTCTTTGGGAATGGCTGCAATGCCTAAGAAAGAACAGGCTGCCAAGGTTGGTGAACTGATTGCAAAGAAAGCCCAGGAAGCTGGTATTACGGCTGTTGTATTTGACCGTAATGGCTACTTGTATCATGGGAGAGTAAAAGAGGTAGCTGATGCTGCTCGTAACGGTGGACTTAAATTTTAATGGATTATGGCAATTAATAATAGAGTTAAGATCACTAACGATATAGAATTAAAGGACAGACTGGTAGCCATTAACCGTGTAACGAAGGTTACGAAAGGTGGTAGAACTTTTAGTTTTGCTGCTATCGTGGTGGTAGGAAATGAAGACGGCATCATTGGTTATGGTCTTGGTAAAGCTGGTGAAGTGACAGCTGCAATTGCTAAGGGTGTGGAAGCCGCTAAGAAGAATCTGACTCGTGTGCCTGTATTGAAAGGTACTGTGCCTCACGAACAGACTGCAAAGTTTGGTGGTGCTGAAGTATTTATCAAACCGGCTTCGACAGGTACAGGAGTAGTTGCCGGAGGTGCAATGCGTGCTGTATTGGAAAGCGTAGGTGTGACAGATGTTTTGGCTAAGTCTAAAGGATCTTCCAATCCTCATAACTTGGTAAAGGCTACTATTTTGGCACTCAGTGAAATGCGTGATGCCTGTATGGTTGCTCAAAACAGAGGTGTAAGTTTGGATAAAGTATTTAGAGGATAAGGAGGTTTTACATGTCAACTATTAAGATTAAGCAAGTTAAAAGTAGAATAGGTGCTCCTGCCAATCAAAAAAGAACGTTGGATACCTTGGGACTTCGTAAATTGAATCAAGTGGTTGAGCGTGAAGCTACTCCTTCTGTTCTGGGTATGGTTGAAAAGGTGAGACATCTTGTTACAATCGTTAAGTAATAATTAATAAAGAATTTTGCGATATGAATTTAAATAGTTTACGTCCAGCAGCAGGTTCTACTAAGACAAGAAAAAGAATAGGCCGTGGTCCGGGTTCTGGTTTGGGTGGAACTTCTACAAGAGGACATAAAGGTGCAAAATCAAGATCGGGTTATTCTAAGAAGATTGGTTTTGAAGGAGGGCAGATGCCTCTCCAGCGCCGTGTGCCTAAATTTGGTTTCAAGAATATTAACCGTGTTGAATATAAAGCTATTAATCTTAGTGTAATTCAAGAGCTGTCAGCTGCAAAAAAATTGTCTAAAGTAGGCATTAATGAGCTGATTGAGGCAGGTTTTGTTTCTTCTAATCAATTAGTGAAAGTTCTTGGTAACGGTAGTTTAACTACTAAACTCGAAGTAGAAGCACATGCTTTTTCCAAGAGTGCAGTAGCTGCAATCGAAGCCGTTGGTGGTAATGCAGTAAAACTCTGATTCAATGAGAAAATCTATTGAAACATTAAAGAACATATGGAATATTGAGGATCTGAGAAAACGGATCCTCATTACTATATTGTTTGTCGCAATCTACAGATTCGGTTCGTATGTGGTTCTTCCAGGTATCAACCCAGATATGTTGTCAAAGTTGCATGAACAAACAAGTGAAGGTCTTCTTGCTTTGTTAAACATGTTCTCTGGTGGAGCTTTTTCCAATGCTTCTATTTTTGCATTGGGAATTATGCCGTACATCTCTGCATCCATTGTGATTCAGTTGTTGGCGATTGCAGTTCCTTATTTCCAGAAACTACAGCGTGAAGGTGAAAGTGGGCGTCGGAAAATCAATCAGTATACTCGAATTCTGACTATATTCATTTTGATTTTTCAGGCTCCTTCTTATCTGATTAACTTGAAAATGCAGGCAGGTCCGGCTCTTAATGCTTCATTAGATTGGACTTTCTTTATTATTACTTCTACCATCATTTTGGCAGCCGGAAGTATGTTTATTTTATGGTTAGGTGAGCGAATCACAGATAAAGGTATCGGAAACGGAATCTCCTTAATAATTATGATTGGAATTATAGCCCGTCTTCCGCAAGCCTTTTCCGGTGAGTTCGTATCACGTCTTGCTTCTCCAGGAGCAGGCGGTATTATCATGTTCTTGCTTGAAATCATCGTGCTGATTTTGGTAATAGCTGCTGCTATCCTTCTGGTGCAAGGAGTCCGTAAAATACCAGTGCAATATGCAAAACGTATTGTCGGGAACAAACAATATGGTGGTGCAAGACAATACATTCCTTTGAAGGTGAATGCTGCAAATGTGATGCCGATTATCTTTGCGCAAGCAATAATGTTCATTCCTATAACTGTTATCGGTTTTTCGAATGTTGCTTCGGCAAGTGGAATTGCCCGTGCTTTCGTTGATCATACCAGTTTTTGGTATAATCTGGTTTTTGCTATTTTGATTATTGTATTTACGTGGTTTTATACAGCAATCACGATTAATCCGAATCAGATGGCAGAAGACATGAAACGGAATAATGGCTTCATCCCAGGTATTAAGCCGGGTAAAAGTACGGCTGATTATATTGATATGATTATGACACGTATCACTTTGCCTGGTTCGTTGTTTTTGGCACTTATCGCTATCCTTCCTGCTTTTGCCGGTATTTTCGGTGTGCAGGCAGAGTTTGCGCAATTCTTCGGTGGAACATCTCTGTTGATTCTTGTAGGTGTTGTACTTGATACTTTACAGCAAGTAGAAAGTCATTTATTGATGCGCCATTATGACGGTCTTCTCACTTCGGGAAGAATAAAAGGCCGTTCCGGCGTTGCTGCATATTAATTTGCATTCAATATGATATTTCTAAAGACTGATGATGAAATAGAACTGTTACGCCAAAGTAATCTCCTTGTGGGGAAAACTTTGGCTGAACTGGCTAAACTAATCAAGCCGGGTGTGACTACGAAGCAACTGGATAAAGTTGCTGAAGAGTATATTAGAGACCATGGAGCTGTTCCTACTTTTAAAGGATTTCCGAATCCTTATGGAGGTCCGTTTCCAGGTTCTATCTGCACTTCGGTGAACGAGCAGGTAGTGCATGGCATTCCCAATGATATTCCTTTGAAAGAAGGTGATATAATTTCGGTTGATTGTGGAACTTACATGAATGGATATTGTGGTGATTCTGCATATACGTTTTGTGTAGGGGAAGTTGCTCCGGAGATTGTTGCCTTATTGAAAACGACAAAGGAAGCTTTGTACAAAGGTATTGAAAATGCTGTACATGGAAAACGGTTAGGTGATATCGGATATGCTATCCAGCAGCACTGTGAAGCCCAATCTTATGAAGTGGTCCGCGAGTTTGTCGGGCATGGCATAGGAAAGGAGATGCATGAAGATCCTCCTGTCCCTAATTATGGAAAAAGGGGCACAGGCACTTTGTTGAAGAAAGGTATGTGTATCGCTATCGAGCCTATGATAACTTTGGGTAGTCGGAAAATCGTAATGGAAAATGACCGTTGGACTGTCCGTACGATGGATCGTAAGTGTGCCGCGCATTTTGAGCACACCGTAGCTGTAGGATTAGGGAAAGCTGATATTTTATCATCATTTGATTATATAGAAGAGGTATTGAAAAATAAAGAGAATTAATATATGGCAAAACAGGCTGCAATAGAACAAGATGGAGTAATCGTAGAGGCATTGTCAAACGCAATGTTCCGTGTAGAGCTGGAAAACGGGCATGAAATAACTGCTCATATATCTGGCAAGATGAGAATGCATTACATTAAAATTTTACCGGGTGACAAGGTTCGTGTGGAAATGTCTCCTTATGACCTGTCCAAAGGAAGAATCGTTTTTAGATACAAATAAAATAATATAGATATGAAAGTAAGAGCATCATTAAAAAAACGTACGCCGGATTGCAAAATCGTGAGACGTAAGGGCCGTTTGTATGTTATTAATAAGAAAAATCCTAAGTATAAACAACGTCAAGGATAATTTATTATTATTTTTGCAGAAAAAATAATTTAGTATATGGCTATAAGAATAGTTGGTGTAGATTTACCTCAGAACAAGAGAGGTGAGATTGCGTTGACATACATTTATGGTATCGGACGCAGTAGTTCAGCAAAAATTTTGGACAAGGCAGGTGTTGATCGTGATCTGAAAGTAAAAGATTGGACAGACGATCAGGCAGCAAAGATTCGTGAGATCATCGGTGCTGAATATAAGGTGGAAGGTGATTTGCGCTCAGAAATCCAGTTGAACATTAAGCGATTAATGGATATCGGATGCTATCGCGGTGTTCGTCACCGTTTAGGTCTTCCTGTAAGAGGTCAGAGCACTAAGAACAATGCTCGTACACGTAAGGGAAGAAAGAAAACTGTTGCAAATAAGAAAAAAGCTACTAAATAATAATTGTTGATATGGCAAAAAAAACAGTCGCAGCTAAAAAAAGAAATGTGAAAGTAGATGCTAACGGACAGTTGCATGTGCATTCATCATTCAACAACATCATCGTTTCTTTGGCAAACAGTGAAGGTCAGATTATTTCATGGTCTTCAGCCGGTAAGATGGGATTTAGAGGTTCTAAGAAGAACACTCCTTATGCAGCTCAGATGGCTGCTCAAGATTGCGCAAAAGTAGCGTATGATCTTGGTTTGAGAAAAGTGAAAGCTTATGTGAAGGGTCCTGGAAACGGACGTGAGTCTGCTATTCGTACGGTACACGGTGCTGGAATTGAAGTTACAGAAATTATTGATGTAACTCCATTGCCTCATAACGGTTGTCGTCCTCCGAAAAGAAGAAGAGTATAATTTTTGATAACCTAATTTAAAGTGTAACTTGATTTTGTTAGATACATGGATTGCATTTCCTTTCTGTAATCGCGGCTGCAACAAATTGAGTTCATGAATAACAATTAATTTAAATTAAAGAAAATGGCTAGATATACTGGACCAAAAACAAGAATTGCACGTAAATTTGGTGAAGCGATTTTTGGAGCTGATAAAGTTTTGTCAAAGAAAAATTATCCTCCTGGACAACATGGGAATAATCGTCGCAGAAAGACGTCTGAATATGGTGTCATGTTGGCAGAAAAGCAGAAGGCTAAATATACTTACGGTGTATTGGAAAAACAATTCCGTAATATGTTTGAAAAGGCTGCAAGCATGAATGGTATTACTGGTGAAATCTTGCTGCAAAGTCTTGAGTGCCGTTTGGATAATGTGGTGTTCCGTTTGGGTATCGCTCCGACTCGTGCTGCCGCTCGCCAATTGGTAGGTCATAAACATATTACAGTAGACGGCAAGGTAGTAAACATCCCTTCTTATTCTGTAAAGCCTGGTCAATTGGTTGGTGTTCGTGAAAAATCTAAGTCTCTGGAAGTTATTGCAAACTCATTGGCTGGATTCAATCACAGCAAATATCCTTGGTTGGAATGGGATGAGAACTCTAAGACAGGAAAATTGTTGCATAAACCTGAGAGAGCTGACATTCCTGAAAACATTAAAGAACACTTGATCGTAGAATTGTACTCTAAATAAAATAATTAATTTCATGGCGATATTAGCATTTCAAAAACCTGATAAAGTCTTAATGTTGGAAGCGGATTCTAAATATGGGAAGTTTGAATTCCGTCCGCTTGAACCCGGTTTCGGTATTACCGTTGGTAATGCTTTACGCCGTATTCTTCTCTCTTCTCTGGAAGGTTATGCCATTAACACAATTCACATAGAAGGTGTTGAGCATGAATTTGCAACCGTTCCCGGTGTGAAGGAAGATGTGACTAACATTATCTTGAATCTGAAGCAAGTTCGATTCAAGCAAATAGTTGAGGAATTCGAAAATGAAAAGGTTAGCATTACCGTTGAGAATTCTACTGAATTTAAGGCAGGTGATATTGGTAAGTATTTGACCGGATTTGAAGTGTTAAATCCTGAATTAGTTATTTGCCATTTAGATTCAAAAGCAACTATGCAGATAGATCTTACAATCAACAAAGGTCGTGGTTATGTTCCGGCTGATGAAAACCGGGAATTCTGTACCGATGTGAATGTAATTCCTATCGATTCTATTTACACTCCGATTCGTAATGTCAAATATGCGGTGGAAAACTACCGTGTAGAACAGAAGACCGACTATGAAAAGCTGGTATTGGAGATTACGACGGATGGTTCCATTCACCCGAAAGAAGCGCTGAAAGAAGCTGCAAAGATTCTGATTTATCACTTCATGTTGTTCTCTGACGAGAAGATTACACTCGAAACGGCAGATGCTGACGGCAATGAAGAATTTGATGAAGAAGTTTTGCACATGCGCCAGTTGCTGAAGACCAAGTTGGTCGATATGGACTTGTCAGTCCGTGCATTGAACTGCTTGAAGGCTGCCGATGTGGAAACACTGGGCGATTTGGTACAGTTCAACAAGACCGATTTGTTGAAGTTCCGCAACTTCGGTAAGAAATCGCTCACGGAGCTTGATGATTTGCTCGAGAGTCTGAATCTGTCGTTTGGAACAGATATTTCTAAGTATAAATTAGATAAAGAATAAAAAATGAGACACAATAAGAAATTTAACCATTTAGGTCGTACTGCTTCTCACAGACACGCGATGTTGTCTAATATGGCATGTTCTCTGATTAAGCACAAAAGAATCACTACGACTGTTGCGAAGGCTAAAGCTTTGAAGAAGTACGTAGAACCGTTGATTACTCGTTCAAAAGACGATACAACTAATTCACGTCGTGTAGTATTCAGCTATTTGCAAGACAAATATGCCGTTACTGAACTCTTCAAGGAAATCTCTGTAAAGGTTGCAGATCGTCCGGGAGGTTATACCCGTATTATCAAAACCGGTCACCGTTTGGGAGATAACGCTGAAATGTGCTTTATCGAACTGGTTGACTATAATGAGAACATGGCTAAGACTGCTGCTAAAAAAGCAACTCGCACCCGTCGTTCTAAGAAGTCTGCATCTGCTGCTGCCGCTGAAGCACCTGCTGCTGAAGCTACTACAGCCGAAGCACCTGTTGCTGAAGCTACTACAGAGGAAGCCCCTAAAGCTGAATAATTCTGTAAATGCAATATAAAAAGAGGCCGGAATCTTTTCAGATTCCGGTTTTTTTGTTTTTTGGCGTAAATGCCTCTGTTGCTCTGAACTGGTACCTGTGTCTGTTTGCAGAAGCAACATTTATGAAGTGAAAGGAGAATGTACACGATGTTATTACCTTATTTACATAAAGATTTGATAGAGGCCGGATGTGATGAAGCGGGGCGTGGATGCCTTGCAGGGGCGGTATATGCAGCCGCTGTTATTTTGCCTGCCGATTACAGAAATGAGTTGTTGAACGATTCGAAAAAGCTGACTGAGCGTCAGAGATACCGGCTTCGTGAGGTTATCGAACGAGATGCTTTGGCATGGGCGGTTGGTGTAGTTTCGCCGGAAGAAATCGATAAAATCAATATTTTGAATGCATCTTTTCTGGCGATGCACCGGGCGGTAGACCAATTGTCGATACGTCCACAACATTTGTTGATTGATGGAAATCGTTTTAATCCTTATCGGGGTATTCCTCATACAACCGTGATAAAGGGTGACGGAAAATACTTGTCTATTGCCGCTGCTTCCATCTTGGCTAAAACCTATCGTGATGATTATATGAACTGTTTGGATAAGGAATATCCGATGTATGACTGGAAGGGCAACAAGGGATACCCGACAAAGAAACATCGGGAGGCTATCCGGCTGTATGGTACGACTCCTTATCATCGGATGACTTTCAATCTTTTGGGTGATGGTCAGTTGTCATTTGATTTTTGAATTTACTGTTGATTTTAATGGCTATCTTTTGGATTTGTCCGAACAGAAAATAAGGAACATATAGTAGTAAACTCCGGCGTCTAAGTATCGTTGCTTCTATGGTCAAGTATTATAGGATACTTTGCCTTTTATCATTGCTTCTATAACTGTTGAAGCATAGCTATCATTGCAAAAGCATAATTGGATGGGGGTATTCATTTTGATTTTTTTACAATTTGTCCCTTCTTTTTAAAATAATTATCCATAAATGTTGCTTAATTGGCTGAAAAACGTTTATTTTGTTACCATTTTTATGGTGGTTGTTAATATTGGGATAGAAAAATGAACGATGGCTTGCCTTTGGATATATCTACGTGGGATGAGTCTTGTATGAAGCGTTTTATACGAGACAATTCTGCTTTGTTTTATGCTTTTGCCAGTCGCTATGTCAATAATCCGGATCTTGTTGACGATTTCTTGCAAGAAGCTTATGTAAAACTTTGGACTCACCGGAAGACAATCGGCAAAGTCAGCTCCGTGCAAAATTATTTTTATTCGATACTTCGGAATACCATCATTGATAAATGGACGTATTTCACTGCGGGTGAGAACGAACGGAGTCTGGATGATTATATGGATGTGTCTTCCAATGAATCTTTTGTACAGCATATCATCGAAGCTGAAAGTTCACACTTGATTGCTGCGGCAATCCATAAACTGTCTCCTCAGAGCCGGCGCATTATCTTGATGAGTATGGACGGGAAGACAATGCCCGAAATCGCCGATGCCCTGCATATTTCCATCAATACAGTGAAGACCTTGAAATATCGTGCCATCAAGCAGCTTGCATCTTCGCTTTCGAAAGAGGACTTTCTTCCTCTCTTATTACTTTTATATTCTTCCATGTGTTAAAATCGTAATGCTTTGTCATACTTTTGGCGCATATTGACCGTCTATTGTAATAAAGAGACGAAAATATGTGTCAAAATAATAAAGATATATCCCATTTGATTGCTCAACGGATTTTAGAAGTCCCTTTGAGCGAGGAAGACAATCGCCGTTTGGATGAATGGTTGCGGGCTTCGGAAGAAAACCGGAACCTGTACGAGCAGATTCGTAGTAAACAATTGGCGAGGCTTATTCTCCGTTTGCAACACGAAGATTATGGAGAAAAAATGGCAGACCGCTTTTCGCGTCAGGTATTCGGCAGGCAACGGCGCATCCGCTTACTTCGGTGGGGAAGTGTGGCTGCTATGTTTGTGTTGCTTTTTTCGCTTTCTTTTTATTTTTGGGGCGAGCATGAGCAGCAACAGATTTTTCCTGGTAAAGGCGGAGCGGTGTTGACTTTGGCAGACGGAAGGCAGTTTGATATTGCAGATGTCGACCGTCAGGTGGTGGATGAATTGGTAACATCGGTTTCGTTGGATATCAAGTCTGATACTGTTCCTTATAATACGTTGACGGTCGAAGCCGGTCAGGAGTATGTATTCCGTTTGCCCGACAGCACACAGGTATGGATTAACTCCGAGTCGGAACTACGCTTCCCGGTCACTTTTACCAAGGGTGAGGAACGGAAAGTCTATTTAAAAGGTGAGGCATTTTTTGATGTGACGAAGGACCGCCGGCATCCGTTTGTCGTGTCTTTAGACGAGGGAGCTATTCGTGTGTATGGTACTCGTTTCAATGTTTCCAGTTATGCAGGCGAGCCTTTGTCGGCAGTGTTGGTCGAAGGCAATGTCGGTTTTCAGCCGTCAGAAGGAGAAGAAGTCCGGTTGCATCCTTCCGAGCGTTTGGAATATGATGCAGCTTCGGGAGAAGTAGCGGTGCATCCGGTCGATGTTTCCCAGTATGTGGCGTGGGTCAACCATCAGTTTGTATTCCACGGTGAGACATTGGAGGAAATTATGACAACCTTGTCGCGTTGGTATGACTTTACCCCTGTATTCACTTCCGATGCTGTGCGTCATGTCCGGCTTTCGGGGCGTTTGTATCGTTACGATGATATCCGTATTTTGTTAGACAGTTATGAAAAGACTTCGGGACTGAAGTTTAAGTTGCAAGGCAAACGCATCATCATTTCCGAATAATCAGTTGATAATATATATAGTGATAAAAAAGTAGAGAATGCTTATGAAACGAATCGTTAATTGTTTTTGTGCTTTGATGCTGGGAGGTGCTTTGGCTTTTCCGGCTTCGCTGCTGGCACAGGCGCTTTCTGTCCGCATCGAACGGGGAACGCTGGACCAGGCTTTCCAACAAATTATGCGGAACAGTGATATCCAGCTGGTGTATAACACCGATGTAGCTGCACATATCCGCTGTCGGGCGCAGGTGTTCCGGGAAAAGGATATTACCGAAATATTGGACGCATTGTTGGCTAATACTTCCTTGACTTATACAGAGAAAAACGGTATCTATACTATCGTTTCCAAACCGAAGACCTCCCAAGGTGCGCAGGCAAGGGCTGCCGTGTCGGGACAGGTGCTTGACGAAGGAGGAGAGCCGGTCATCGGTGCCTCGGTTTTGCTGAAAGGAACCCGTAAGGGTATGATTACCGATATGGACGGACGTTTTGCCATTCCGGGCGTGAGCGGCAGTAAGGCGACGGTGGTGATTTCTTTCTTGGGCAAGAAGACCATCGAGGCGGATGTGGAACCGGGTTCGAATACGGTCTTTACCCTGAAAGATGACGACACGATGTTGAATGAAGTGGTCGTGACCGGTTATCAGGACATTGCCAAGGAGAAAATGACAGGTTCGGTCGCCATTGTCCGCGCCGAAGATTTGCAGACTCGCTATACGCCGAATATCTTGAACAACCTGGAAGGTCGTGTGGCTGGTTTGAGCACGCAGGATGGCAAGATAACCATTCGTGGTACCAGTTCGTTGTATGCCGAGACCAATCCGTTGCTGGTAGTGGACGGCGTGCCTATCGAGGGAAGGATAGAAGACTTGAACCCTTACGACATCGAAAGTGTCAATGTCCTGAAGGATGCTGCCGCAACGGCCATTTACGGTGCGCGGGCTTCCAATGGTATCATTGTCATCACGACCAAGAGCGCGAAGGAGAAAGGGAAGATTGACATTGATTTTTCCACCAACCTGACCATTTGGGAAAAGAAAAACATGGATTATGCCGACAACTTCTACCTCACTCCCGAACAGCAGGTAGACATCGAGTCGGACTACTGGAATTATTATTTCTTCGATAACGACGGTGAAGTTGCCGACCCGTTGGAGAGTACGTATCAGACAATCGAGGGTGGATCGAGTGCCATCTCTCCCATTCAGTATGCTTATTACCGGCTGGCACAGGGCGAAATCACCAATCAGGAATTGAATGACTATTTGAATGGCTTGAAGAAGAACAATTTTGCCAAGGAATATGGCGACAACATCTACAAGCAGCAGATTCTGCAACAATACAACCTGTCGCTGCGCAGCCGTTCCGACAAGTTCCAGAGCAACTTGACGCTGAATTACAAGTTCGACAACAGCGGGCAGATTCATTCCGACAAGAGTTCGCTCAACATCAATTACAAGGGGAGCTACGACGTGGCTTCCTGGCTGACGGCCACTTTCAATATCAACGGCATCTATGACAAGAGTGTCGGTCCGGGTGAGGATTATAATTCGCAGCACACCAACCCGTGGGCGGTTCCTGCCTACGAACGGATGTACAACGACGATGGTTCCGCCAATCTGTTTTATTATTGGTATGATGGAAACCCTTATTGGAGCAGCAAGGGTGCCGAAGGTTTTCACGACCTGGGTGTGAACATCAAGGACGAATTTTATAACAACACGTTGACCACCCGCCGCCAGCATCTCCGTTATCACGGCGATTTGCTGTTCAAGATTATCAAGGGATTGACCGCCAATGCGCAGTTCATCTACGAGACCGACCGGACACAAGAAGATTGGTTTGCCAACGAGGCGAGCCACGCGGCACGCAGCATCCGCAATGCCTATACGCAGGTAGGAGCCGACGGGAAAGTCACCTACATGACGCCGGAGAACGGGGGCATGCTGCGTTCCACCAATACTTACGGACGTTATTGGACAGCCCGCGGACAGTTGAACTACGCCAATACCTTTGGCAAGCATTACGTGGCAGCCATTGCCGGTCTGGAGTTCCGCCAGACGAAGTCGAACGGTTCGAAAGCCCTCATTCTGGGTTACGATGACCAGTTGCAGAACAGCTCCACGCATACGGTGGACTTCGGCACGATGAGCACAATGATGTACAATAGCTATTATATGCCGCTGGCAGGAGGTTATCCTTCGCAGCAGTTTGTGTTCAATCCTTATTTCCGTGACGGCATGGGACCGGTGATAGAGCAGTTCCACCGTTATGCTTCCGGTTATTTTACCCTGAGTTACACGTACGATGACCGTTACAATGTCTTCGGGTCGTTCCGCAAGGACTATGCCGATGTCTACGGGTTGAACGCCAAATACCGTGGCCGTCCGTTGTGGTCGGTCGGTGCGGGCTGGAACCTCCATCAGGAAGAGTTCCTGAAGCCGGTGGACTGGATTAACTTCTTGAAGCTGCGTGTCAGCTACGGTGTGACGGGTAACATCTACCAGGGCGCCACCAGCTACATGACCGCCACGTCGACGGAGGTGAACGAATATACCAACCTGCCCTACGGGTCGATAGAAAGCCCTGCCAATCCGAACCTGAAGTGGGAACGCAACACCACCACGAACGTCGGTGTCGACTTCTCGTTCTTCAACAACCGCCTGCAGGGGTCGCTGGACTTCTATAACAAGATGGGTACCGACATCTTCGCGCCGCGCCAGCTCGACCCGACCACCGGATTCACCTCGATGTACTACAACACGGCGAGCATCCGCAACCGCGGTATGGAATTGGCCCTCAGCTACAACTGGTTCGTGCCCCATCGCCGCCGTGCCTTCGGCTGGACCACCAACTTCACGATGTCCTACAACAAGAACGTGGTGACCGACGTGCAGAACCCTGCCACTTCGGCATACCAGCTTGTCGAAACGCCTTATATGACCGGTTATCCGTCCAGTGCCCTGTGGTCGTACCGCTTTGCGGGCATCAGTGACGTGCCGGGCGAGAAAGGACAGACGCTGTGGTACGTGGAAGACGGAGGCACCTCGCATACAGCGACTAGCCGTAGCATCAGCATCCTGGAATATTCCGGGCAGACCGAGCCGAAGACCATCATGGGCATGGAAAACCGCTTTACATGGAACGGCTTCAGCCTGAGCGTGCTGATGGCTTACTACGGCGGACACAAGATGCGTGCCTTGGCAGAAACCGAAACCTTCGGCATGCCTTATCAGGCCCTTGCCAGCTATTTCGCCAATGCCTGGACGCCGGAAAATCCCACCAACACACCGGGCATCGGACGTTATAGCTCTACTGCTTTGGGCTCAGAACCTTCGTATAGCGACATCTCCGTGCGCGATGCCGATTTCTTGAAAATCCGCAACATCGTGTTCGGCTACGAGTTCCCGGCTTCGTGGATGCGCCACCTGGGCATCAACCGCCTTGCCCTCAGCTTCCAGATAGACAATCCCCACTACCTGTGGGTGAAGAACAAGGTGGGCGTCGACCCCGAGACCTTGGGCATCCGCCAGCCGAGCTCGTTCATCTTCGGACTGAACGTGAACCTGTGACAACTTGTGACAAACAGCTTGTGAAACCATAAAAAGACAATGAAAAAGATGAAAACGAAACACATACTCTATGGCTGCCTGCTGGGAGGGGCGATGCTCGTCAGCTCCTGCTCCGATTTTACCGACGTGCAGCCCAAAGGAAAGAACCTGCTTTCCACTACCACGCAGCTCGAAATGCTGCTCAACCGTCCCTATGAGATGAGTTCGGGCGACGGACCGCAATTCCTGGGCGATGTCATCACGACGTTGAACAACGTCCCGAATCTGCTGAGCCAGCCCACGCCGACGCGCACTTCCATCATCCTCGAGTGGAACGCCTCGCTACAGGACAGGCTGGCGGAACTGACCGCCAGCGATGATGAATATGACTCGTATTATGGCGTCATCGGCCAGGTGGCGAACCCCATCCTCTCGCACATCGACGCCGCCACGGGCGACCCGGCGGTGAAAAACCAGTTGCGCTGCGAGGCGTTGACCCTGCGCGCCTATTTCCACTACCTCGTGGTGAACAAGTTTGCCAAGGCATACAATCCCGCCACGGCGGCCGAAGACCCGGGCGTGCCCTACGTGCTCGAGACGCAGGACGTGGCGCAGCCCACGGTGAAGATGACCGTGCAGGAGGTGTACGACCACATCCTCGCCGACGTGCAGGAGGCCATCGACCTCGACGGGATGCCCACCGTGGCGGTGAACCGCATGCGCATGAGCAAGCCTTGCGCCTATGCCGTCAAGGCACTGGCGCTGCTGAGCATGCAGCGGTTCGACGAAGCCGAAGAGGCGGCACGCCAGGCTCTTGCCCTCAACGGCGCGGTGGACAACTACTACGAGATGCTGACCACTTCCGCTGACGCGACCGGCAATCCCTACAACGTGTTGCTCCGTCCGCAACTGGAGTGCCAGGAAGACATGTTCTTCACCTATTACATGGAGTACTTCGAAGCCCTGACCCCTGAGTCGATGGAGCGCTTCGAGCCGGGATATGCCACGCTGGAACTGATAGACACCGATAAAAAGATGTATGCCGGCACTATGCCAGGCATGGCGACTTCCATGCTGGGACTGGACGACCGTTACATCATGACCATGGACTTGAACTCGGGCTGGAACATGGCGGGGCTGAGGACCACGCAGATGTACCTCATCGTGGCCGAGGCGGAAATCCACAAGGGCAACTACGCCGAGGCGATGCATGCCCTCGACGCCATCCGCGTCAACCGCCTCGCGCCGGAGACTTACCAGCCGCTGGAAGGCACGGTGACCACCGAGGCCGACGCCATCCGTCACCTCAAGCAGGTGTCGCACGGCGAGAACATCTATTCGGTCTACAACTTCATCCATCGCAAGCGCTGGAACCAGGTGAGCGGCTGGGAAGAGACCTTCACCAAGACCTTGGCGGGCAACACCTACACGCTGACGCCCGACTCGCCGCTGTGGATATTCCCCTTCGGCCAGAACGTGCTGTCGAACAACCCGAACATCACGCAGAACTATAAGTAACCCCCCGTGCAGGGGTACGGCGACACTCCGGAGGGCTTGGAAACCGTGCCGCAGGGGTACGGCGGCAAAAATAACAGAAAAAACATCAAAAACGACGATTGTGACATGACGACAAAACATTTTTGGGCGGCAGCCCTGGTGGGTTGCACGCTGATGGCGGGTTGCGCTTCGCAGCCCGACAACGAGTTGAGACTGGACGGGACCATCAACGGCCACGAAGGCGAGTGGATTCACCTTGCCTATACCGTGCGCGACACCGTGCAAGTGACCGACAGCACACGCATAGCCGACGGCGCGTTCCGCTTCTCGCGGCCGATGGAAGTCCCTGTGGCGCAAGCCACGCTGTACATCGGCAATCCGATGGACTACCGCAACGTGAAATATGCCAGCCTGTTCATCGAGCCGGGCGAAGTGTCCGTGGCCATCGACACGGCCGATTTCATGAAGCCGGAAGTGACTGGCTCGGCGGCGCAGGCGGAGAACGACAGCCTGAATGCCGTCCTCGCCCCGCTTTATGCCCGCCTCCAGGCGTTGCGCGATTCGGCCGCCGCGGATGCGTCCGCCGGGCGGAAGGCCGAGCTGCAGGGACAGCAGGAGACGTGGGTCGACAGCCTGAAAGCCGTCCAGCTGGCCTTCGTGCGGTCGCACCCGCATTCGTTCGTCGCCCTCAGCTACCTGCCGTTCCTGATGGGCGACATGACGTATGACGAGCTGAAGGCGGTGTATGACAACATGTCACCCGAGGTGAAGCAATACGGCAACGTGGCGAGCGTCCGCGACGAGCTGGCGGCATTGGAGCGCGTGCAGCCCGGCCGCCCCGCCCCGCTTTTCCGCGTCGTGAGCTGGAAGGGCGACTCCATCGGCATCGCCGACCTGAGGGGCAAATACGTCCTGCTCGACTTCTGGGCGACATGGTGCGTGCCCTGCCGCAAGAGCTTCCCCCACGTGAAGGAACTCTACAAGAAATACCACGCGAAGGGGCTGGAGGTGTTCTGCGTGGCCGACGATGACAGCAAGCCCGACACGTGGAAGGAAGTGATAGGGAAAGACGGCATCCAGGATTTCCACCACGTGTTGCGCGGCCTGAAGTGGGACCGCAGCAAGGGCCTCGACGGCATGGACCACACCAACGACATCAGCGACCTCTATGCCATCCATTACTTGCCCACGAAGTACCTGATAGACCGCGAGGGCAACATCGTCGGCAAGTTCGATGATGAGGCGTTGGATGCCAAATTGAAGGAAATTTTCGGAAATTAACCAAACAAACTATCAAACACGATGAGAAAAGAATTGTTTTTCGGCTTGATGCTGGTGTGTGCGTGCGCCTTTGCGCGGCCGGCCGGCGACGTTGCCTCCGGGATGGACGTCCGGATGGCACATGGGGCGACGCTCCAGACGGGCGCCGATGCCCCGGACTTCACGTTGAATGACTTGCATGGCAAGCCCCTGGCGCTTTCTTCGCTGCGGGGCAAGTATGTGGTGCTCGACTTCTGGGGCAGCTGGTGCGCGTGGTGCATCAAGGGTTTCCCCGAGATGAAGGAGGCCTACGCCAAGTACAAGGACAAGATGGAGATTGTCGGCATCGCCTGCCGCGACACGGAGAAGCGCTGGAAGGCGGCGGTGGAGAAACACCAGCTGCCGTGGCTCAACGTGCTGAACGAAGGCGACGTGGACGTGAGCGCGCTGTATGCCGTCGAGGGCTATCCGACGAAGGTCGTCATCAGCCCCGAGGGGAAAATCCTGAAGGTGGTGGTAGGCGAGAGCCCCGAGTTTTACACCTATTTGGAGGAATTGTTCAAGTGAGATGAAACGAAAAGACGTAGGATGAATATGAAACGGATTATTTTGTCGGCATTGCTTTGCGTGTTCGCGATGCAATGCGTGCTTGCCCAGGGCAAGCAGCCTGTGAGTGTGTTGTATGTGGGCGGTTCCCCCGAGCTGGATGTTGTCGGCGGCGTGGAAGTGGACAGCGCGACGTTGGCCCGGTCGGCACAAGCCCGCATGGCCTCTTTCGCCAAGTTCCTGAAGTCGCGCTTCCGCAAGGTGAAGGTGATTGACGCCAAGGAGTATCTCCCGTCGATGTCCGATGCATACGATGTGACGGTGTTCGACGGCAGGCCCCGCCCGATTCGTCCCGAAGTGCGCGAGTTTGACGCCCAGGGCAGAATCACCAAGTATGAGCCTGTGGCCTACCTGCCGGACGACTTCGACCGTGCCGCCCTCTGCATCGCCAACGCCAGCGAGGACATCGGGCGCAGCATCGGCACCAAGTGTGACTGGTTCTGCCTCTGCCTGGATGCGGACGCCTTGGGCTGGAAGAAGGACCATCCGATTTTCCAGGGACCTTTCAAGGTGAAGATTCAACCCGAGATGAAGCCCACGCCCCCGATGGCTTTCGAGTATGCCGAGATGGACGGCTACACGTTGCCCGCCGAGACGGAGATGTGGACGGTGCAGACCAAGTCGTACACCACCGACCGCTCCTACCGCATCGGCATGGTGAGCCGTCCCGAAGGTTTCCTCGACTCGCCGGAAGCGGAAGTCATCTCCAGCGGCGCATGTGCCAAGAGCATCGACGCCGTGGCCATCGGCCGTCACGGCAACTTCTTCCATTGGGGATTTTCCGCTTCGCCTGATTACCTGACCGAGGCGGGAAAGGCGGCCTTGGCGAATGCCATCGTCTACATATCGAAGTTCTCCGGCCAGCACATCATCGCCCGCAAGCTGGACGAGACCATCGCCACGCGCAAGTCTGTCGACCGCAGCAAGTTCTCGGCGTCGCGCAAGGCTTGGCAGGAATCCAACGAAGCACACCGGCGGTTCTATCAGTCGGTGGACAGTGTCAAGAAAGTGGCTTTAGCGAAACAGGAACAGGGCCAGGAACTGGATGCCACGGAGAAGATATACTTGTCCATGGACTCCCGGCAACCGAAGGAACCGACGTATGCCGAGTACATGAAGCAGCGTTTCCCTGCCCTTTATCACGTGTTCGGGGACGATGCCACGGAATATCAGCGCTATTTCGACAAGAACCGCGACTGGTTCCATCCCACTGCCGAGGGTTACGACCTGGATATCGATGAAGACGTGCGCACCTTGGGCATTGCCAACAATGACAAGCATCTGTTGGATTCTTGCATCACGATGCTCGAAAAAGGAGTGGAACCCGAACTGGCGACTCGCGTGTTGCACCGCTATACGTTGTGCCGTTTCGCTGCTCCTGCCGAATGGCGTGACTGGTATGACACCTATCGGGACAAACTCTTCTTTACCGAAGCCGGCGGCTGGTTGTGGCTGGTCGACACGCAAGACCGTTCTGTTCCCGGAAACGATTACAGCGTGTTGAAAGCTGCCGGGCAGGACGAAGCGAAGAAACCGGCATTGGCGCAAGATACGGACGAGAAGAATCCTGTGGCTTTGTCGATGGACGTGGAGACCTTGGCAGATGGCAGCCGCGAGCTGGTGGTCCGGATGAAAGTGCATACCGGATATCATACCTATGCACAGGTATCGGAAGAAGACCCGTTCCTTCCGACAGAACTGGAGTTTTCGTTACCCGAAGGCTGTAAGCTGGAAGGCGACTTGATAACGCCTGCCTTTACGCAGCTGGGTGCCACGAAAACAACCATTTATACGGGTGATTGCCTTTTCCGTCAGAAAATAAGCGGTACGGGCAAAGGGGAAGTGAAGTGTACGGTCAGCTATCAATGCTGCGATAATTCAATCTGTTTCCCGCCCGCCAAGAAAACATTGACAGCTCAATTATAAAAAATGAAGAAAACACGGAGGCACGAAGACAGATTAGCATATTATTTTCCGTGTCTCTGTGCCTCTGTGTTCCATATAAGTCCTAAAACCATTTTATTTTCCGGAATACGATGAATGCCAATGCCGAAAGGATGACAGACAAGCAGACGATGAGGGAGAAGGCATGGGGCATGTGTTCCACGTTGATATCGACGTTCATCCCATAAAAGCTGGCTATCAGCGTAGGCACCATTAATACGATGGATAAGGTGGTCATGCGCCGCATGATGGTATTTACATTGTTCGAGATGATTGATGCAAACGCATCCATTGTTCCCGTCAGGATGTCGCTATAGATGTTCACCATGTTGCGTGCCTGTTTTAATTCAATCAGTACGTCTTCGGTCAATTCTTTGTTTTCCCTGTCTTTTGTCCCGAAAATATTCTGGAATTTGCTTATCATTACTTCATTCCCACGGATGGAGGTGTTGAAATACACCAGGCTTTTCTGTAAGTTCATCAGGCGCAGCAAATCTTCGTTACGGATGCTTCGCTCCAGTTCTTTTTCTGCACTCGACACCTCATTATTGATTTGTTTCAGATATTTCAGAAACCATACGGCCGACGAATAGATGATGCGCAGGATTAGTTCGTACTTGTTGGGAACCTGGATTTGTTTGCGTTGGGTATGCTGGATAAAGTCCGGAATCAATTCGCTGGAATGATAACATACGGACACGGTTATCTCATCGTTGGTAATGATGCCGATGGGGATGGTGCTGTAGGGCACTTTGCTGCTTTGTGTCTGTATCGGAATACGTACGATAATGAGCTGCCAGTTGCCTTCTGTATCTGTACGTGGCCGTTCGTCAGTGTCGGCGATATCATGCAGGAAGGCAGTTGGAACTTTCAGAGTTTCTGTCAGGAATTTGAAATCATCATCGGTAGGGCATTCTACGTTTACCCAGCATCCGGGAAGCCAGTTTTTCTTTTCTACAAATCCAGCTTCGCAGTAAAGGTATTTTCTCATGTGCTTTACTCCTTTCTTGTTTGGCTTTCATACAGGAGCAAGCATGAATCATCAGAGCGTTCATTCTCCGCTTGCTTCTGTAAAGAAGCGGTTAATAATTTCGGTATACGTTCGCGAGTTTGAATCGTCCATAATGATTTGTTTGTTAATGGTTATAAAAAAAGTTCGTCTTTCGAACGAACTTTT
>NZ_JACSPP010000008.1:0-62807 GCF_014837065.1 Phocaeicola intestinalis | reverse complement strand
TTGCTCTTCAGGTTGGACTTGAACCAACGACCCTCTGATTAACAGTCAGATGCTCTAACCGACTGAGCTACTGAAGAATGAATGTTACTTTCTTTTGTTTTTGCTCTTCAGGTTGGACTTGAACCAACGACCCTCTGATTAACAGTCAGATGCTCTAACCGACTGAGCTACTGAAGAGTGTTTTCCTTAATTGCGTGGCAAAGGTACAAGGTTATTTTGAATTATGCAACAACTTGGCCGAAAAAATATTATAAAGGAGGGCTTTTTTTGCATTTTAGGGAATTGATGGTATATAATTGTGCTAGCAACACGGTTAAATTGTGTCCAGTTGTATATGTTTATCGGGATGATGTGTTAGCTTTTCATTTCATCATTCTAAAGCATGTCGGGCTGTCTGTATGAGGTTGCGTTTGTAAGCTGTTGAGTGGGATATTCATTATATATGTGTACTGACAGAAAGTTTATTGTGGACAATTGTGAAGTCGACGTGTTACGCGTCAGCTATGTAGGTTATGCCATTCAAGAAATTCCGGTTGCTTTGGGAAAGCAGATGCGGATCATTCTGGAAGAAGATATAGAAGTGTTGGATGAAGTGGTGGTGGTAGGCTACGGTACGCTGAAAAGAGTGAATTTGACTGGTGCCGTGTCGTCTGTTACTGCCGATGAGCTTGCCAGCAAGCCGGTCATGAGTACGGTGCAAGCGATTGCCGGATTGGCATCGGTGTACTATCAGTTTGAAACACGTACTTGGTCTCCTCATAACCGCTATTTCCTGATTCCGCAAAACGACATTAATGTCAATAAGAACTTGAAGCATATAGCTGCATCGGTTGTAAGATTAATAATCTTACAGCGTGAAGATTAATAATCTTTCGGTATGAAGATTAATAATCTTACAGGCAAGGCAGCCATGCGAATGGGATTGTCGGACTAAGCAAATGTTCTGGCTTGGCTTGGAAAAGCAACTGATGGACATATGAAGTGGAAGCTCCTTGGCACCGATTATTATCGGTAAGTATGTCTGTACTCTTGTGGTGTCATGCCGGTCAGTTTTTTAAACAAGCGATTGAAGTAGGAATAATCATCAAAAGCCAGTCGGAAAGAAATTTCTTTTACAGATAATGCTTCCGTAATCAGGAGCAGTTGTGCCTTTTCTATTTTTTTCTGGTTGATGTACTGGAGTGGGGTCATGTTCATTTCACTTTTGAAAAGACGGATGAAATGGTCTTTCGACAGGCAGGCGTTTTCCACCAGTGTGTTCAGGCTGATTGTTTCACCGATGTGCCTGTGTATGTATAAGACGGCTTTTACGATGCGGTTGTCTTTGGTCTCTATTTTCGATTTCGCTTGTTTGAACAGGCGGGCGAGCAGCTGGAGCACAATGCCTCTCGATTCCACTTTGTCGCAAAAAGCGCGTTGCCTGTTTTTCATCAGGCTTTTCATCAGGGTAGGATTGTTGTCGTAGGTGGATGGATCGGACTTCTGCAAGCTCATGTGCGGGTTTATTTCGCATAAGCGTTCAAATAACTGCAATTCCCATTTCCCTGTTGGTATCTCGAACGGAAAGTCCCATAATTCCAGCCAGTCCTCATCTGATTTATGGTCGTCGTAAATATGCAAGTAGTAATGCACGAAACGCGAATTGCAGATATAGGTATGTCGTGTAAAAGCAGGGATGAAGTATAAATGGTTGGGGTGTAATGTATATATACCGTCTGCAAATTGTATTTTAGCCTCACCTTCGGTAACATAATATAAACGGCTGAAAGGGCTGCTCACGTTCTTCCAGTTCCAGTCAGCATCTTGTATGGCTAAGCCCACATTCAATACTAAGGGGTGCAATTGGTCTACTTGTAAACTCATATTAATAGGTGTTTTTATATGGCTTTTTAAAGTTAACTTTTTTCTTTTTTTTGGTGCAAATTTATGAAATATAAATCGTTTTTGTTTTCGTTTGAAGATATAAAAATAACGGTTTGTCGATTTTATCCATAAACTTCCTGCTTTGTCCTATTGTGGTTTGCCGTATGTTCGTATCTTTGTTATCAGAAAAACACTAAACACTTATACGTATGAAAACAAAACTCTTGGTTGCATCTTTATTTTTATCTGCGGGGCTGTATGCCCAGACTTATCAGGTGCCTGTATCGGAAAGAGATGAACCGATGATGAAAGGAAAGTTCGAGCCTACGTGGGAGTCGTTGAAACAATACCAGGTGCCGGAGTGGTTCCGCAATGCCAAGTTCGGTATCTGGGCACACTGGGGACCGCAGTGTGTAGAAGGATCGGGCGACTGGATGGCACGTTCAATGTATATAGAGGGCTCTCCTGAATATGAATATCATGTAAAGCATTACGGGCATCCCTCGGAGTTTGGTTTCAAGGATGTTATTCCTCTCTTTAAGGCAGAACGCTGGGATCCGGACAAACTGGTGGCGTTTTATAAGAAGATAGGGGCGCAGTATTTCTTTGTGTTGGGAAATCATCATGATAATTTTGATTTATGGGATAGCAAATACCAGCCTTGGAACTCCATCAATATGGGACCGAAGAAGAATATCCTTGCCGGTTGGGAGAAGGCAGCCCGCAAATACGGATTGTATTTCGGAGTCAGTTTGCATGCCGACCATGCGTGGACGTGGTACGAAGTAGCCCAGCGGCATGACACCATCGGTCCCATGAAAGGCATCCCTTATGACGGGAAGCTGACCAAGGCGGACGGGAAAGGCAAGTGGTGGGAAGGCTATGACCCGCAAGACCTCTATGCACAGAACCATCCGCTGAGCGAGAACAGCTGGGATAATGGCATGATTCATCGCCAGTGGGGATGGGAGAACGGTGCATGTCCTCCTTCGCAAGAATTTGCAACCAATTTCTATAACCGCACGCTGGATGTCATCAACCGTTACAACCCCGATTTGTTGTATTTCGATGTGACGGTATTGCCTTTTTATCCGGTAAGCGATGCGGGATTGAAGATTGCCGCACATTTTTATAACCATAGCATAGCTACGCACAATGGCAAATTGGAAGCCGTAATGTTTGGTAAGATTCTGAACGAAGACCAGCGTAAGGCATTGGTTTGGGATGTGGAACGCGGAGCTCCCAACAAGGCGATTCCGGAGCCGTGGCAATCCTGTTCGTGTATCGGAGGCTGGCACTACAATACCTCCATTTATGAGAACAATGGCTACAAGTCGGCTTCGTATGTCGTAAAGCTTTTGATGGACATCGTGAGCAAGAACGGAAACTTGTTGCTGAGCGTGCCGCTCCGTGCCGACGGGACGTTTGACGAGAAGGAAGAAAAAATCCTGAACGAGTTCGGTGCCTGGATGGACATCAACAAGGAAGCCGTTTATGATACCCGTCCGTGGAAAGTGTTTGGCGAAGGACCGATAGCTGAAGAGGATATTCCGCTCAACGCGCAGGGTTTCAACGAAGGTTCGTATAACAAGGCAGACTCGAAAGAAATCCGTTTCACGCAAAAAGGTGATGTATTATATGCCACTGCACTTGGATGGCCCGAAAGCCATACCGTAATCATCAAGTCACTGGCGGCAGGTTCGGAATTGTATCCCGAAGAGATACACGAAGTGACTTTGCTAGGATATGGAAAAGTGCAGGCGGAACGTACCGCCGGGGGGCTTGCCATCACCTTGCCTGCTGAACCGCTCAACCAAATAGCTCCGGTTTTCCGCATCAGATAAAGACGGGTTGGGAGTCCACATAGATACGGCTTTTCATGAAAGTATATGCAGTCGCCGGTGAAGATACGTTTACCGGAAGGTTTAACTAAAATGTACAGAAGACAATGGATTACGAAGGATATCAAACAAAGGCATACGATATTCCGGTCAAACGTTATTGCCAGACGCTTGACTTGAAGGACAATCGCGCACTTATTGCCGAATACCGCAAGTTGCACAGCCGTGAATATGCATGGCCTGAGATACGGAGGGGAATCCGTGAGGTGGGTATCTTGGAGATGGAAATCTACATTTATGGCAATAAGTTGTTCATGATAGTAGAAACTCCGCTTGACTTTGATTGGAATGTAGCTATGAAACGGCTCGCTTCTTTGCCACGGCAGGCGGAATGGGAAGAATGTGTGACACGTTTTCAAGAGTGTCTTCCCGGAAGCACATCGGCAGAGAAATGGCATCTGATGGACCGGATGTTTTACTTGTATGACTGAGAAGCTGTTTTGAATTTCTCCAAAAAGTTTTTCTTGGCATGATGTATCCGTTTTCGTGTGTGCTTTGGGCGATTTTTTGGTCCTTTTCGCTCCTGTTCTTCGTCAGATAGCCCACTATCTTTCCTCATCACAGAAGCAAAATGCCTCAAAAACTCATCCCAAAATCATCGCACGATAAATTCAAAACTGCTTCTTATTGGGCGGATTTTCAGAATACATATCCGAACCCGAGGTTCAGGTAGATGGGATACATGGCGAATGTAATGGTTTCGAAATCTTTCTGAAAGATGTCGTTCAGTCCCCAGGTCAGGTCGGCGTGTACGGTAAGGTGCTTATAGGCACGCCATGAACCACCCACTTGCAATCCCCATTGGAAACGGCGGAGGTCTTCGGAAAAGTCATAGGTAGCGACGTTGTCACCTGTAAAGTTGACACGGCTTCCTGTAGCATCGGGAGTGCGCAGATGACCTTCGTAGACGTTCCCGTCGAAGTCACCGCTCATCATATATGACAGGTAGGGGCCGAATACCAGTTTCCAGCGTTCACCTATCTTATAGTTGGCAAGGATGGGGATGGTAAGGAGCGACATCCTTACTTTTGTTTCTACGCCACCTGTCCAAAGTCCTTGTATTTTTCCACCTGTCTCACTGAAGATTTCCATGCCATAGTTTTTCACCGTGGCTTGGGTGGTCATGCTCTTGCTGTCGAGGCGTAACCCTACGCTTACGCCCCATTTCTTGGCTTCGTCTATCCATTTGGTAGCGTTTCCTTCGATAGTGATGGCAAGCCCGGGGCGATAACTGTCGATGCTTCTGATTTCGTGTGGAAGTGGGAGTGGGGAAGTGCCTCCGAAGTTTACACCTGCCTTGAATTCGTATTCCAATCCGTGCAGGGATGACCAAAGCAAGCCTTTGTGTTCCGACCATTGTGCCTGTGCGATGCCTGTGCCGAATGCCAGGGCTACTGCTAAAGTTAATATGTATTTTTTCATGTTGTTTACGTGTTAAGGGTTATTCGCAGATTATTTCCACTTCGTCTATGTACAGTTCGCTTCCTACCGCTCCTCGGAAATAACCTCCTCCTCTGCTGGAGGCGAAAGCGATTGCAAGTTTGTATTTGCCGTTTGCCAGTCCTTCAGGGTCGACGGTCTTGCCGTTTTGTGCCTCGAATGATAAGTCGAAGTAAGTCCATTCATCGGTTTCTTTCATTTCTTGTTGGCCTTGTTCACCAATACGTGCCATCAGTACAATATTCGGGTTGATGCCTCCGGTCAGTGGGAAGAGGTCGCCATCCAGTGTATAGTCGCTGGTCTCAGCTTCGTAAAGCACTGCATAGATGTCGCCTATATCGGTTTGTCCGCTTAGTACTTCATTGTTTTCATCGGTGAATGTCTCACCTTTTTGGTATTTATACCATCCGGTTATGCGTTGGGGTATTTTGGTAAATGGGAAACCGAAGTGGGTAGCCTGTCGTGGAGCTGTGACGGCATTTTGTACGTCGAACGAGCCAACAAACAAGTTGCCACAAGCTATGGGCATTCCTAACGGGAGTCCGAAAGAGCCGGTGCTACGTGTAGTAAGACGTACGCATTTGCCGCTGTGGCCTATTGGATCCTGTACGGTAGGGTATTGCGTCTCGTCGAGTGCCATGCCGCTCAGTTCGTAGCCTGGGTTTCCGCTTGCCCACTGCATGATGCCCGACTCATTGGTGAGATAGAAAATATGATAGGGCGTAGTGGCGCGCAGGTTTTCGAACGAATAATGAGTGGGAAGTTCCATTTTGTTGATGCGGACTACATACGTGGCGGTTGTGTTTCCGTCTTCCGATGTCACGGTGAACCGGCGCAATGTGCGTTGGCTGAAATCGTAATACGGAGGCTGGTCGCCTGCTTCTGTTTCGTCGGCTTGAATGGTTGCGCCGTCGGCAAGCGTAAAGTTCAGTTCCTGCTGTGATACATCTGTACCGTCGAGCACATAAATTTCTATTTCTTTGTGGGTGGCATCTATGCTTGCCAGTTGGATGTTTTCGCCTGTGCAGTCATCGATGGCTGCTTCCACGTTCAGGGCTTCGTCTTGAATGCACGAAGACACCGCCAGGGTAAGAAGTAACCCTGCAAAGATTTTTCGGATATTCATAACATTATCGGCTTTAGCGTAATAACTCGGCAAAGATAATGAAATAAGTGTAACTATTGATAAAGTGAGTGTTAAAATAGGAATGGCGGGGAAGGGTAAGCGTAAAAAAATCCGGCTTCCTGTGACGGAAGCCGGATTGAAATTTGTCGCACCTGTATAAATTATACGATGCCTTGAGCCATCATGGCATTTGCCACTTTCATGAATCCGGCTACGTTGGCACCCTTTACGTAGTTGATGTAACCGTCGGGTTCTGTTCCGTATTTCACGCAAGCTTCGTGGATGTTCTTCATGATGCTCTTCAGCTTTTCGTCCACTTCTTCCTGGCTCCAGCTCAGCTTGATGGAGTTCTGAGTCATTTCCAGACCTGATACAGATACACCACCGGCATTGGCAGCCTTACCCGGTGCATAGAGAATCTTCGCTTCCTGGAATACACGGATTGCTTCGGGGGTAGAAGGCATGTTGGCACCTTCGGATACAGCGAATACCCCGTTGGCAACCAAAGCTTTGGCATCGTCGCCGTTGATTTCATTCTGTGTGGCAGAAGGCAGGGCAATGTCGCCTTTCTCGTTCCAAGGACGTGCTCCGGCTACGTATTTGCAGCCGTATTTCTCTGCATATTCGCGGATACGTCCACGGTACAGGTTCTTCAGTTCCATGATGTAATCCAGTTTTTCGCGGTCGATTCCGTCCGGATCGTAGATATAACCGTCTGAGTCGGACATCGTAACTACTTTCGCACCCAACTGAATCAGTTTTTCTACTGTATATTGTGCTACGTTTCCTGCACCTGATACCAGACAGGTCTTGCCTTTGATATCAATGTTGCGGGTCTTCAGCATTTCGAGCAGGAAGTAGATATTTCCGTAACCTGTTGCTTCGGGGCGAATCAATGAACCGCCGAATTCGCGTCCTTTACCGGTAAGCACACCGCTGAATTCACGGGTCAGTTTCTTGTACATGCCGAACATGTAGCCTACTTCACGTCCGCCTACACCGATGTCACCGGCAGGTACATCGGTTTCAGGACCAATGTGACGCCACAATTCCAGCATGAAAGCCTGGCAGAAACGCATTACCTCAGCGTTTGATTTGCCACGTGGAGAGAAGTCTGAACCACCTTTGCCTCCACCCATCGGAAGCGTAGTCAATGAGTTCTTGAATGTTTGTTCGAAAGCCAAGAACTTCAGGATACCGAGGTTTACAGAACTGTGGAAACGGATACCGCCTTTATACGGCCCAATGGCGTTGTTATGCTGTACACGGTATCCCATGTTGGTCTGGATGTTGCCTTTATCGTCCATCCAAGTTACGCGGAACTGGTAAACACGGTCTGGAATACACAAGCGTTCAATCAGATTCACTTTGTCGAATTCAGGATGCTTGTTGTATTCTTCTTCGATTGTACCTAATACTTCTTCTACTGCCTGATGGTACTCAGGTTCATTGGGAAATCTTCTTTTCAGATCTTCTAGGACTTTTGCTGCATTCATTCTTCTAATCTTGTTATTGGTTATTAAATATTCTTCTCATTGTTTGATGTGGCAAAAGTATAGATTATTTTTTATTTATGCAACAATTTAGTAAGAAAATCAGAGTAAAAACATCAAAAAGTTGTTTTTGTTTCGTTTTTGTGTGGAAATGACTACTTCTGCTGTTTCTTTTTTAACGCTTTGACAATCGGAATGAACACCAGGGCACCTGAAATGAGTATTGTCAGGATAAGCATGCCGTCAATTTGTGGGCTGGAAGTAAGAACAATGAAACAAAGTGCTGCCCAAGCCAAGGCTAACACGACACATTGTGAAGAGGTGAGTGGTTTTCGCATAAGGTCAGGGTATGAAAAGGTGTATGGTGACAGAAGAAACGCAGATTCACGAAGATTCTCGCAGTTTTTTAATTTGCGAAAATCTGTGTAAATCTGCGTTTCAAACAGAGACATAAATTTATTTTTGGTTATGCAACTTCTTGGCTACGATCGCATCGATGCAGGCGATAGCGGTGATGTTGACGATATCGCGCACCGAGCTTTCAATGTCGGTAAAGTGAATCGGTTTGTTCAGTCCCATCTGAATCGGGCCGATTACTTCTGTTTCGCTCATGCTTTGGATAAGCTGGTAAGTAGCGTTGGCAGAGTTCAGGTTCGGGAATACCAGTGTATTGACTTCTTTACCTTTCAGGCGGGTGAACGGATATTTCTCGTCACGCAACTCGTTGTTGAGGGCAAATCTTGCCTGCATTTCTCCATCGATAGCCAGATCGGGGAATTCTTGCTGCATGTAGGCTAAGGCTTCGTGCACTTTAGCCGGGCTTCCTTCCTGGTCGGAACCGAAGTTGGAGTAAGCAAGCATTGCCATTACCGGTTCTTGGTTGAAGAAACGTACTGCTTTGGCAGACAATTTGGCGATGTCAATCAGGGTTTCCGTGTCGGGATGGTGGTTGATCAGTGTATCGGCAATGAAATAAGTGCCTTTCTTGGAGTTCAGGATATGCATGGTGCCGAAGTGTTTGTATCCCGGCTGGATGCCGATAACTTCTTTTGCCACCTTAATGGTGTTGGTATATTTGGTATACAGACCTGTAACGAAAGCGTCTGCTTCACCGGTTTCTACCATCATCATACCGAAGTAGTTACGTTCGAACATCTTGTCGTTTGCCTCTTGATAGTTTGCTCCTTCACGGGCACGTTTCTCGCTCAAGATGCGTGCATAGCGTTCACGGCGCTCTGCTTCACGGTCATGACGCAAGTTGACGATTTCGATACCTTCCAGGCTTAAATCCAGTTCTTTGGCAAGTTTTTCGATGCGTTCTTCGTTGCCCAATAGAATCGGGTGGCAGATGCCTTCGGCTTTTGCTTCTACCGCAGCTCTCAGCATATTGGGGTGGATACCTTCAGCAAATACGACACGTTGCGGGTCCTGGCGTGCGGTTTCGTATAACTGGCGGGTAAGCTTGTTTTCTTGTCCCATCAGTTCGCGCAAGTGATTCTTGTATCCGTCCCAGTCGGTGATATGCTTGCGTGCTACTCCCGAATCCATAGCAGCCTTGGCTACAGCCATAGACACTTCGGTTATCAGGCGCGGGTCAACCGGTTTCGGAATGAAATAATCAGGTCCGAAGGTCAGGTTGTTGACATGGTAAGCGTTGTTTACTACATCGGGTACCGGTTTCTTTGCCAGTCCGGCAATGGCGCGTACGGCTGCCAGTTTCATTTCTTCGTTGATGGCTGTGGCACGGGTGTCGAGTGCGCCGCGGAAGATGTAGGGGAATCCGATAACGTTGTTGATTTGGTTCGGGTAATCAGAACGTCCGGTCGACATTAATACATCCGGGCGTGATGCCATGGCGTCTTCGTACGAAATTTCGGGTGTCGGGTTTGCCAATGCGAAAACAATCGGGTGAGAAGCCATGCTGCGTACCATGTCTTGTGTCAGGACATTCCCTTTGGAAAGTCCCAGGAATACATCGGCGCCTTTGATGGCTTCGGCTAATGTATGTACATCGGTGCGGTCTGTCGCAAAGAATTTCTTCTGTTCGTTCAGGTCGGTACGCTCTTTGGTTATGACCCCTTTGCTGTCCAGCATCAGGATGTTTTCCAGTCGCGCTCCCAGTGAGATGTAAAGTTTGGTGCATGATACGGCAGAAGCTCCGGCTCCATTTACCACAATCTTTACTTCTTCTATCTTCTTGCCTGCTACCTCCAGCGCATTCAGCAGTCCTGCACTTGAAATAATGGCAGTTCCGTGCTGGTCATCGTGCATGACCGGGATGTCCAGTTCTTCTTTCAGCCGTTGTTCGATTTTGAAGCACTCAGGTGCTTTGATGTCTTCCAGGTTGATGCCTCCGAATGTCGGGGCAATCGCCTTTACAGCTTCGATGAATTTGTCGGGATCTTTTTCGTTGACTTCAATGTCGAATACATCAATGCCTGCGTAAATCTTGAACAGTAATCCTTTTCCTTCCATAACCGGTTTGCCGCTCATGGCACCGATGTCTCCCAATCCCAATACGGCGGTTCCGTTCGAAATAACCGCTACCAAGTTTCCTTTGTCTGTGTAGTCGTATGCAGTGTCGGGGTTCTTTTGGATTTCCAGACACGGTTCCGCTACACCGGGAGAATAAGCTAAAGACAAATCACGTTGGGTTTGATAAGGCTTGGTCGGTACGACCTCAATTTTTCCTGGCTTGCCTTGCGAGTGATAAAGCAGGGCAGCTTCTTTTGTTATTTTCACCATCTTCTTTTAGATTTATCGTTAATGTGTTGTGCAAAAGTAAGAATAAAATAACAAATGGACGATATTTAGGCTTTAAAAACTCTAAATTGCAGGAATCGTCACATTTTTTGTCGATAAGATTTGTCATTTGGTCGGATTATTAGGACTATATGTAATAACTTCTTTGTTTTATGGTTATTCTTAGTTAAACACCTATTTTATATAGACACTTTTTTCCTATCTTTGCAAAGCTCAAGCGAATGCATTTGGGCAAGTTTTCATAGGCAATTAACAAATCAAGGAAACACTAACAGTTATATTTATGAATATGAGCATGAAAAAAAACAGAAGTTTTTCTTCTAGCCGGATAGCCCTTTTGGCATTGGGCATATCGGCGTTGACTGCATGTAGCAGCCAAGGCGGTAAAATGGGTGATGACGAGTTCACAGTACAGGAAGTGACTTCTACTTCCAGTAATCAGGTGACAAAGTATCCGGCAACAATCAAAGGTTTGCAGGATATTGAAATCCGTCCGCAAGTGTCGGGATTTATCGTGAAATTGTGTGTAGACGAAGGTGCTACCGTTCATAAGGGACAAGCGTTGTTCCAAATTGACCCCACACAATATCAGGCGGCGTTTGACCAGGCTAAGGCAGGAGTTGAGTCTGCGAAAGCAAATCTGAAGACTGTTTCGGAAACGGAAGTGAACAAAAAGATGCTTCACGAACAGAAAATCATCAGTGATTTTGAATATCAGACTGCCGTCAACAACCTGTTGACAGCTAAGGCAAGCCTGGCACAGGCTGAAGCTTCGTACACTGCTGCCAAGCAGAATCTGGGATTCTGTACGGTGACCAGCCCTTCGGACGGCGTTATCGGTACGTTCCCCTACCGTATAGGTGCACTGGTAAGCCCGTCGGTAGCTGATCCTTTGACAACGGTTTCTCAAATCGGGGACATGTATGTGTATTTCTCATTGACCGAAAAGGAACTGTTGAACCTGACCAAGGCAGGTGGTACACTGAAAGAGCAATTGGAGAAGATGCCGGAAGTGCAGCTGGAACTTTCTGATGGAAGCGTTTATGCGGAAAAAGGAAAGATTGATGCCGTGAGCGGTGTTATCGACCAGGAAACCGGTTCGGTAAGCATGCGTGCCATTTTCCCCAATAAGCAGAATGTACTGCGGAGCGGAGGTATGGCGAACATTATCTTCCCTTATACAATGGAAAATGTATTGTTGGTTCCGCAGTCGGCTACGGTAGACATCCAGGACAAGAAGTTCGTTTACGTATTGCAACCGGACAGCACAGTGAAGTATACGGAAATCCAAATCTCGAACTTGAACGACGGCAAGAACTACATTGTGCTTGACGGTTTGAAGTCGGGCGACAAGATTGCCGTAGAAGGTGTAACCCGTTTGAGCGACGGTATGAAGATAACTCCGATTACCCCTGCCCAAAGAGAAGCCAAGTATCAGCAGGCTTTGAAAGACCAGAGAGAAGGCAATCTGGCTACAGCTTTTAATTGATTCAATACGTAAATATCGTTATATAATATATAAGGTATAGAATGAAACTAGATAAATTTATTAACCGTCCGGTATTATCAACCGTTATCTCAATTTTGTTGGTAATCTTGGGTTTTATCGGTTTGGCAACTTTGCCAATTACCCAATATCCGGACATCGCGCCGCCTACCGTTTCGGTTAGTGCGACCTATACAGGTGCCAATGCGCAGGCTGTATTGAACTCTGTGATTTCTCCGTTGGAGGACCAGATCAATGGTGTGGAAAACATGATGTACATGCAGTCTACCGCTACCAATAACGGCTCGGCACGTATCACAGTGTATTTTAATCAAGGAACTGACCCCGATATGGCGCAGGTCAATGTGCAGAACCGTGTGACTCAGGCTCAAGGTCTGTTGCCTGCTGAAGTAACACAGGTCGGTGTGACCACCATGAAGCGTCAGACCTCTATGTTGATGATTTTCTCTATCTATGATAAGGAAGACAAATACAACATCGAGTTCCTCGAAAACTACGCAAGTATCAACTTGATTCCGGAAATCAAGCGTGTAAGCGGTGTGGGTGATGCCAATGTGATGGGTACCGACTACTCCATGCGTATCTGGTTGAAACCGGATGTGATGGCGCAGTATAAGTTGGTGCCGAGTGACATTACGGGAGTATTGGCAGAACAGAACGTGGAAGCTGCTCCGGGACAGTTTGGTGAACGCGGTAACCAGTCGTTCCAATATACCATCCGTTATAAAGGACGTTTGTCGAGCGAAACAGAATTCGGCGATATTGTCATCAAGTCTTTGCCGAACGGTGAATTGCTTCGCTTGAAAGATGTAGCCGAAATGGAATTGGGCCGTTTGACTTACAACTTCAACAATACGGTAAACGGTCACAAGGCTGTATCTTGTATCATCTATCAGATGGCAGGAACCAATGCGACGGAAACCATTGCTAACTTGGAAAAAGTGCTTGCCGAATATGAAAAGAATCTTCCCGAAGGCTTGGGTATCAACATTGCACAGAGTGCCAACGACTTCTTGTTCGCTTCTATTCATGAGGTTGTCAAGACGTTGATTGAAGCATTTATCCTGGTGTTTATCGTAGTATATATCTTCTTGCAGGATATGCGTTCTACGTTGATTCCGGCGATTGCCATTCCGGTAGCTTTGATTGCCACCTTCTTTGCCTTGAAGATTATCGGCTTCAGTATCAACTTGCTGACCTTGTCGGCTATGGTGCTTGCGATTGCGATAGTCGTCGATGATGCCATAGTCGTCGTCGAGGGTGTCCACGCCAAGTTGGACCAGGGATATAAGTCAACGCGTGAGGCATCTATCGATGCCATGAGCGAATTGGGCAGCGCCATCGTTTCCATTACGTTGGTGATGATGTCTGTGTTCATTCCGGTAAGTTTCATGAGTGGTACGGCAGGTACCTTCTATCAGCAGTTCGGTCTGACCATGGCGATTTCTATCGGTTTCTCGGCTCTGAACGCCTTGACGCTTTCTCCGGCATTGTGTGCCTTGTTCTTGAAACCGCATAATTCGGAAGCTACGTTGAAAGAACGTATGGGTACGGCTTATAAGGAGTCTCGTAAGATTCTCGTGGCACGGTATACAGACGCTCTCGGTAAGTGGATGAACCCGAAGATTGTCATTCTCTTTACGGTTGTTGCCATTCTGGGTATGATTTTCGGCTTGTTCAGTTTCGAAGAACATCCGGTGCTCTGTATCGTGATGATTATTATCAGTGTCTTGGCTTTTGCCGGTATGACTACCGACAAGTTCAAGAACTCGTTCAACAAGTCGTATAATTCGTTGCTGGCAAAATACAAGAAACGTGTCGTATTTTTTATCCACAAACGTTGGCTGTCAATGGGTATGGTTGCCGGAGCGATTGTGCTTTTGGTCGTATTCATGAGCATTACACCTACCGGTATGGTGCCGAATGAAGATACGGGTACCATTATGGGTTCTGTGACTTTGCCTCCCGGCACTTCTCAGGAACGTGCGCGTGAAGTATTGGCACAGGTAGACAGCCTGATTGCTGCCGAACCTGCCGTTCAGTCACGTACGGTGATTTCCGGTTTCAGCTTTATCGGTAGCGGTCAGGGACCTTCTTACGGTTCTATCATCATCAAGCTGAAAGACTGGGAAGAACGGAGTACGCAGCAGAGTTCAGATATTGTGGTCGCTACGTTGTTCATGCGTTCACAGAAACTCTTCAAGGATGCGCAAGTACTGTTCTTTGCACCTCCGATGATTCCGGGTTATTCTATTTCAACCGATATCGAGTTGAACATGCAGGATAAGACCGGTGGTAGTCTGGACCACTTCTTCCAGGTGGTAAACGACTATATTGCCGCTTTGCAGGAGCGTCCGGAAATCAATTCGGCTTCTACCAACTTTAACCCGAGCTTCCCGCAATATCAGTTGGATATTGATGCGGCAGCTTGTAAGAAAGCAGGTATCAGCCCGAGCGACATCTTGACAACCATGCAAGGTTACTTTGGTGGTATCTATGCTTCTAACTTCAACAGCTTCGGTAAGATGTACCGTGTGATGATTCAAGCAGAACCCGATGCTACAAAGAACTTGGAGTCGTTGAACGGAATCAAGGTGCGTGGCAGTGACGGCGAGATGGCTCCTATTTCGCAGTTCGTATCGCTGAAGAAGATTTACGGTCCGGATGTCATCAGCCGTTTCAACCTGTATACTTCTATTCAGGTGATGGTTTCTCCGGCTGCCGGTTATTCTTCAGGTCAGGCATTGCAAGCGATTGCTGAAGTAGCAAACGATAACTTGCCTGCCGGTTTCGGTTACGAATTGGGAGGTATGGCGCGTGAAGAGGCACAGACCACCAATACGACAGGAATTATCTTTGTGCTCTGTCTGGTATTCGTTTACTTGTTGCTGAGTGCACAGTATGAAAGCTACCTGTTGCCTTTGGCAGTATTGTTGTCAATACCTTGCGGTTTGTTGGGAAGCTTCCTGTTTGTCAACGGTTTCTCGGCATTGGGCAGTATTCCGGCATTGAAGATGGTATTGGGAACGATGTCGAACGATATTTATATGCAGATTGCGTTGATTATGTTGATGGGTCTGTTGGCAAAGAATGCCATCTTGATTGTAGAGTTCGCGCTCGACCGTCGTAAGCAGGGTATGAGTATATCTTGGGCAGCTGTCTTGGGTGCTTCCGCCCGTCTGCGACCGATTCTGATGACTTCTTTGGCAATGATTATCGGTTTGCTCCCGTTGATGTTCGCCTTCGGTGTAGGTGCCCATGGTAACCGTACATTGGGTGCTTCGGCTATCGGCGGTATGTTGATTGGTATGATTTTCCAGATTTTCATCGTTCCGATTTTGTTCGTGACGTTCCAATGGTTGCAAGAAAAAGTTAAACCGATGGAATGGGATAGCTTGGACGAAAGCGAAGTGGAATCTGAAATTGAACAGTATACTCCTACTAAACGATAAGATGATAATGAAGAAACAAATAATAGGAATTGTGTGCGTAGCTGCTATGATGAGCAGCTGCCACATTTATAAATCGTATGACCGTCCGGAAACGATAGATGCTTCGGGCATCTACCGTGACCCGGTTTCGCCTACGGATACGTTGGCAACAACCGATACGACAAATATGGGAAACCTGCCTTGGCAAGAAGTTTTCCGCGATGCCAAGCTGCAGGCGCTTATTGAAGAGGGATTGGCGAACAATGTGGATTTGCAGGCTGCCGCCCTTCGGGTGGAAGAAGCGAAAGTCATGCTGACTGCTGCCAAGTTGTCTTATCTCCCTTCCATCAATCTGGCTCCTCAAGGTACTGCAACCAGCATGGATGGAGGAAATTATGTAAAGGCTTATACGCTGCCGGTTGCAGCCAGTTGGGAACTTGATTTCTTCGGTAAGATTCTGAATACGAAACGCGGGCAGAAGGTGGCTTATCTTCAGAGCCAATATTCTGAACAAGCTACACGTTCGCAAATCATTTGCGGCATTGCGAATACGTATTATTCTTTGTTGATGCTCGACCGTCAGGTAGAGATTACAAGCCAGACTGTAGACATCTATAAGGAAAACGTACGCACGATGGAAGCGATGAAAATTGCCGGAATGACTACCGAGGCTGCTGTAGCCCAGATGCGTGCCGCTTACCATCAGGTACAGGCTTCGTTGCTGGACTTGCAGCGTCAGGTGCGTGAAACTGAGAACTCGCTTTGCGTGCTGTTGGCAAAGACTCCTCAGCCGATTGACCGCAATACTTTGGATGAGCAGGTGATGCCGGAAGATTTGACGGTCGGTGTTCCTTTGCAATTGTTGGAAAACCGTCCCGATGTTAAGATTGCCGAGATGACTTTGGCAAGTGCATATTATACAACCAATCAGGCGCGTGCTGCGTTTTATCCGGGATTGAACATTACGGCTACGGCAGGTTGGACGAACGGGTCGAACATTTCGGTTGCCAATCCGGCTGAGTTCATGTTTCAGGCATTGGCTTCATTGGCACAACCTATCTTTAACAATGGCAAATTAGTGGCTAACTTAAAGGTTTCGAAAGCTGAAGAAGAGATTGCACGTATGAATTACCAGCAGACCATTTTGGAAGCCGGAGAGGAAGTCAGCAATGCCTTGCGTCTCTATGATACACAGGACAAGAAGCTGGAACACGACCGTCAGCAGGTAGACCAGTTGGACAAGGCGGTTACTTATACCAAAGCATTGTTCCAAAGTGGTGATGCCACATATTTGGAAATCCTGACGGCACAGCAGAACCTGCTGAGCGCTCAATTGACCGAAGTTTCGGACAATATGCAGCGCATACAGGCAGTCGTTTCTTTGTATAGTGCACTGGGCGGAGGTAGAGAATGAGATTTATTAACCTTAAAATAAAGCAACTATGATCAGTCCTTTAGCTTATGTTGACCCGTCTGCAAAGATTGGCAACAATGTTACGGTTCATCCGTTTGCCTATATCGATAAGAATGTCGAGATAGGGGATGACAATGAGATTATGCCTTACGCAAGCCTGATGAGTGGTACACGTATGGGGAACGGTAACAAGGTCTGTCAAGGAGCAGTGATTGCAGCTGTTCCGCAAGACTTTGCCTATACAGGAGAAGATACCATTGCACGCATCGGAGACAATAATGTGATTCGTGAGAATGCCGTGATTATCCGTGCTACACATGCCGACCATGAAACATCGGTGGGTAATGGTAATTTTATCATGACCGGTGCACGTTTGTCGCACGACGTGACAGTAGGCAACCGGTGCATTATCGGAAACGGTTCGCAAATTTCGGGAAACTGCATCGTTTTCGATTGCTCTATCCTGACATCGAATGTGCTGATGCAGGGAAATACGCGGCTGGGAAGTTATTCGGTGGTGCAAGGAGGTTGCCGTTTCGTAAAGGATATACCTCCTTATATCGTGGCAGCGCACGAACCGATTGAGTTCTACAGCATCAGTACGCTTGTGCTGGAGCGTGCAGGATTCTCTGAGACCTTAGTCAAGCACATTGCGCAGGCATACCGTATTTTGTACAAGGCAAATACCTCACAGCACGATGCGCTGATCCGTATCAGGGAGCAGATTCCGAATAGTCCTGAAATTGAGAACATCATCAAGTTTGTGGAATCTTCCAAGCTGGGTATCATTCATTGATTTGTATCTCTTGTTGAGATAAGCATAAAAACTTCCAAAGCCCGTAAGGAGCTTTGGAAGTTTTTTTATTTGGTACGTGTGTGGCGTATGTCGAAAATCTGTTATCTTTGTGCCGTTTTTTTAGTGTGAGAACGATGAAAAATAAAGTTACATCCACGTTTTTCTTTGCTTTGCTGGTTGCAGGAGGTTTGTTGGCGATGTATTTCCTGCCTGTCTTGAAGGTTGGGGGATATACGTTGCGCAAAGTTGATTTACTGTCCGACTTGCGCCCCGACTCTGTGGAGGAGGTGTTGGCAGACTCTGATTCTTTGGTGTTGCCTCCGGTGGTGAAGCCTGCCTTTGTCGATACGTGCAAGACCGGAATGACTTGCATCGAAGACTATGCTGATTCTACGATGCGGGGGATGTCGCATTTCTACGAAGCCTTGTCGGCTTGTCCGACGCTTCGCCGTCCCGTGCGTATTGCTTATTTCGGAGATTCGTTTATCGAAGGAGACATTCTCACTGCCGATTTGCGTGCCATGCTTCAGTCGCGTTTCGGCGGTTGTGGTGTCGGTTATGTCCCGGTTACTTCCCGTGTGGCAGGATTCCGCCCCACGGTTAAACATACGTTCAGCGGTTGGAAGACCCATTCGGTTACTGATTCGGTGGGCTTTAACCGCCGTTTGCAGGATTTGTCCAATCATTATTATTATCCTTCGTCGGGTGCCCGTGTTACGTTGAAAGGTTTGGGTACATACGCTGACCATCTGGGAGCGTGCGAGACGTCTTCCTTCTATTTTGTTTCGCTCGACTCCATCCGGCTTTCGGCTGTACTCAATCAGGGAGCGGATACGGTTTCGTATGCTTTTGCCGGCGACAGCCTGTTACAGGCAGCTACGGTGCAGGAGGATATACGTAGTGTCGAATGGAGAGTGGAACATACAGATTCTACTGCTATCTGTTACGGTGTGACCATGGATCCGTCTTCGGGCATTGTGGTTGACAACTTCAGTACCCGGGGCAGCAGCGGGCAGCAGTTGGGCGGTGTGCCGATGCCGATGTTGCGGGCGTATAACCGGCTCCGTACATACGATTTGATTGTCTTGCAATACGGTTTGAATGTGGCATCGGAAGGTATAACGAATTACCGCTATTACACTTCCGAAATGGTGAAGGTAATCAACCGTTTGAAAGAGGCATTCCCGCAAGCTTCCTTCTTGCTGGTCAGCATCGGAGACCGTGAGTCGAAGGATGAGACAGGCAAGTTGCGTACGATGCCGGGTGTCAAGAACCTGGTGCGCTATCAGCAGGCACTGGCTGCCGAGACGCATATCGCTTTTTGGAATCTTTACGAAGCGATGGGGGGAGAAGGCAGCATCGTGAAAATGGTGGAAAGCAAGCCTCAGATGGCAAACTACGATTATACCCATATTAATTTCAGAGGAGGGAAACACTTGGCTGAATTGTTATTTGAGACATTGATGTACGGCAAGGAACAGCATGAGAAACGGAAAGCTTATGAAAATGAATAGGTTACGATACGCTTTAGCATTGCTCTTTCTGGTGGGACAATGGGTATACGCGCAAGACACCATACCCGTCCAGCCCAAGCCGGACAGGCATTCGGAGCCGATATATTCCAGTGAAGAGATGACCCGGCTCATGGAATTCATTGCCGTAGACAGTCCGATGCCGGATAAGTTCTTGCAGACTGAGGATAATGTTCTGACAGACCCGACGGCTTCTTTAGTGCCTTTCTTTGCAAAGTTAAAGCGGTTGGACCGTCCGGTACGCATTGTGCATATCGGCGATTCGCATGTACGTGGGTACGTTTTTCCGTATGTGATGCGCCGTTGTCTGGAAGATGATTTCGGAATGAGGGCGGTAGAAGACCTTCCGGTGTCTTATCAGACTTCGGGCTTGGCGGTGGAAACAGGCAGGGAAGGAGTGGTGTATCATATCTTGGGGGTAAATGGAGCTACTTGCGCTTCGTATTCCACGCCCGAACGTTTGCAAAAGGTGGCAGACTTGCATCCCGATTTGGTAATCGTGTCATTTGGAACAAACGAGGCGCACGGGAGGCGTTATTCTGCTTCCGAACATACAGAAGCCATGAGCACCATGCTGGCTGTATTGAAACAGCAATGTCCCGATGCGGCTTTTCTATGGACTACTCCGCCCGGCGCTTACGTTAGGAACGGACGGCGCGGACCGCGTGTCATCAATCCGCGGACACCTTCGGTGGTAAGTACCGAATTGCGTTTCGCACGCGAGAACGGGCTTGCCGTTTGGGACTTATACGATATTGTGGGAGGAAAGGAGCGTGCCTGCCTGAACTGGAATGCGGCACATTTCTATCAGCGTGACAAGATTCATTTTACGAGAGAAGGATATATAGTACAAGGTTTATTGCTTCACGAAGCATTCATAAAGGCTTACAACGATTATGTGGCAACTGGATTGGAGTAAACTGGCAGAGGTCCTGACTTATGACCCCAGCCAGCCGATGATATTCAACAGCGGACTGTTTCTGTTTCTTTTTTTAGGGTTCAGCCTGGTTTATGCGCTGTTGCAGAAAAAGACGACGGCACGCCTGCTGTTCGTCACGGCATTTTCGTATTATTTCTATTACAAAAGCAGCGGCATTTATTTCTTCCTGTTGGGAATTGTGACGGTGAGCGACTTCCTGCTTGCCCGGCAGATGGCGCATACGGTCGCTCATTGGAAAAGGAAGTTGCTGGTAGTTGTCAGCCTGTGCATTAACCTGGGCTTGTTGTGTTACTTCAAATACACCAACTTCTTTTACGAAATGCTCTGCCCTTTGTGGAACGGAAGTTTTGAACCGCTCGACATCTTCCTGCCGGTAGGCATTTCCTTCTTTACCTTCCAGTCGCTCAGCTACACCCTCGATGTGTATAGGGGCGACCTGAAACCACTTTCCAGCCTGCTCGATTATGCTTTTTATGTATCGTTCTTTCCCCAGCTGGTGGCGGGTCCCATTGTGCGTGCCCGCGATTTCGTGCCTCAGATACGCCAGCCGCTTAGGGTTACCAACGAGATGTTCGGGCAGGGTATCTTCTTTATCGTGAGCGGTCTGTTCAAGAAGGCGGTCATATCCGATTACATCAGCATCAATTTCGTGGAGCGCATCTTCGATAATCCCGGTTTGTATTCGGGATTGGAAAACCTGTTCGGGGTATATGGCTATGCGCTGCAGATTTATTGCGACTTTTCGGGGTACAGCGATATGGCAATCGGGCTTGCCCTGCTGTTGGGCTTCCGTTTCCCCATCAACTTCAATTCGCCATACAAGTCGGACAGCGTGACCGATTTCTGGCATCGCTGGCACATATCCCTTTCTACGTGGCTCCGCGATTATCTGTACATTTCGATGGGAGGGAACCGCAAGGGGAAGGTCCGCACGTACATCAACTTGATTGTAACGATGCTTTTGGGAGGCTTGTGGCACGGAGCTTCTTGGAATTTCATCGTGTGGGGAGGGCTTCATGGAGCAGCGTTGGCGGTGCATAAGTTCTTGCGCAGCCTGTTGCACCGTCCCAAGACCTATCGCAGTACGGGGATTCGGCGTTTCTTTGCGGTGGTGATTACCTTCCATTTCGTCTGCTTCTGCTGGATATTCTTCCGCAACACCACGTTCGAAGGTTCGCAGACGATGATCCGCCAAATCTTTACTTCGTTCCATCCCGAATTGTTCGTGCAGTTGATTACGGGTTATTGGAAAGTTTTTGCGCTGATGGCGTTGGGTTACGTGCTTCATTGGTTGCCCGATAGCTGGCAGGATGCGTGCAGCCGGGGCGTGGTCCGCCTTCCGCTGGTAGGGCAGGCGTTGCTGGTCATTGTGTTGATATTTATCGTGATTCAGGTAAAGAGCAGCGACATCCAGCCTTTCATTTACTTCCAGTTCTAAGGGAAACGTCTTTCACCGTAGAGGCTTTATGGTCAAACAGAAATGAAATGCGAAAAGTCCGGTGATTCCTTATATTGAACGCAAAGGCGCAAAGGCGCGAAAGGATAATTTGGAGAAGGTAAAAGGTTGCGAAGCCCAATGCCGGCCTTTGTACTCTTGGCTCTCTCAAAGATAAAAACTCAGCGCTTCTGCGTCTTTGCGTTCCATTCCTTTTAATAGGTTGATATTGTGAAGGGATATTGCTGCATGGCCCGATGCATATAGCTTCTTCCCTCAGTCCTTGTAGCCAGGACTGCAGTCCTGATAGGCTAGGACTGGAGTACTGACCGCAGAGGATAGCAGTCCTGACAGGACAGGACTGGCAGGATAATAGGGCGTGTTGGGCTTCGCAGCCGAATGCGTTTGCCATTTATTCCGTATCTTTCTTCAGCTTCTTTTCGACGGTAAACTCGTATTGTCCTTGATACCAGTTGCCCGACCCTTCTTTCACTTGCGTGCTTTCCATATCGGCAAGATCCGTGCTGTCCGATTGGAAAGTGCCTCCGTTGGCTTCTCCGTCGATGTCATCGAAGTAAACTTTCTGCTTGCCGATACCTCCGGTAGTGTTCATTTCGTTGGCAAATGCCCCTTGCTTGTCGGTGTAGACCGTATCGTCCATATACGGATTGGGCGTGTTGTCCCACGCATTTCGGATAATGACCCGAATGTTCTCAATCGGGTTTCCGGCTTCATCGGTCACGGTGCCTTTTACCCGATATTCTACAGAAGGGCTTCCGTATTCTAATGGATAATCATCAGGGTAATCACCATTGTTTTCATCGTCGCAGGCGGTAAATCCTAATGCGACCAGTGCGCCCGATAGGAGGCGCGTTATCCATTTGTTTGTTTTCATATACGTTTTGATTTATGATTTGGTGAATAATTTGTGCAAATGACATACTAACAGTTCACCTTTCTCGTTGCGCAGGTGCATGCCGTTACCCCGGCAATAGCGGAAATAGTCGCACGAGGCACATTCGCCGGTGCGCATCCATTCGCGGTCGCGATAGGGGAGGAAGCGGTTTTCCCATACTTCCATGAACTCGTCCTGATAGATGTTGCCTTGGTGATAATCGGCGCGGATGCTGGGGCACGAGGAGATAGACCCGTCTATCAGTACCGAACCGACAGTGATGCCTGCCTGACAACTGAACAGGTGGTCGCGCACGTCTCCTTCGTAGTTGCCCAAGAAGCCTTCGCATCCGTAACTGATGCGGATGTCTCCGGATTGGCGCGTGCGTTTGATGAAGTCCAGCATCCCCCGGAACTCTTCGGGAGAGAGTTGCAGTTCGGCATCGTGCGCCGCCCTTCCTATGGGGAACACGGTGAAGAGCCGCCAGCGTTTCAGTCCGATGCCGATGAGGTATTGTTTCAGTTCTTCCAGGTAAGGGTAATTGTGCTTGTTCACGCAGGTCACTACATCGAACACGAAGCCGGGTAAGGCTGCCAGCATACGGATGGCTTTGATGGCACGGTCGAAGCTTTCCGGATGTCCGCGCATCCAGTTGTGCTCTTCCTTGAATCCGTCCAGACTGACGGTAGCCGAGTGCATGCCGGCACGGATGAGGCTTTCCAACCGTTCGGGAGTAAGGAACAATCCGTTTGTCACCATGCCCCAAGGGAATCCTTTTTCGTAAATGGCTCGTCCGCATTCTTCCAAATCTTCGCGCACCAGCGGTTCGCCTCCGGTCAGGATGACGAATACCTTGTGCGGGTCGGTGTGTGCGGCTACATTGTCCAGCACCCGCAGGAAATCTTCTTTCGGCATGTCCTGGTAGCCGGCTATCTTTTTGCAATCGCTTCCGCAATGGCGGCAATGCAGGTTACAGCGCAGCGTGCATTCCCAGAACAATTGCCGCAACGGATGTTCCTTGATAAGGTTGTCGGTAAGCTTCCGGTTGATTTCCAACCCCAGGCGTTTGCGTAGTGTAAGTGATTCTTTCATAAACAATGTTTTTCACATTTTTATTAAGTAAATGAAAGAAAACTTCGAATACTGCATGTCATGTCCTGTTTTTTTACGTTCAGAAGCCCAACCGTTTGAATTCGTTTTCGAAGTTAGGCGTGAAGATGCCTGTGCCTAATGCTTTCCGGATGTCCTCTAAAGTCCAGAAGCGTCCGCCGTCCAGTTCGTCGCTGGGGGTGATAGTGCCGTCGTAGGTAGTACGGTGGCTGAATACCAGTTCTTTTTCACGGTCGGACTCGAATACATAATGTGTCAGGAGTTGGGGCGTGAAGCCGGTAATGCCTAATTCTTCGCGTGCCTCCCGTATCAGAGCCATTTCTACACTCTCGCCCAGGTCGATGTGTCCGCCTACCGATGTGTCCCATTTGCCGGGCTGGATGTCTTTCCACGCCGGACGGCGTTGCAGGAAGAGTTCGCCCCGGCTGTTGAACACGTGCAAGTGTACTACCGGATGCAGCAGTTTGCTCCCGTTGTGGCATTCGCCCCGCGTGGCTGCTCCCGTTATGTTTCCCTCTTCATCTACGAGGAGGAACATTTCTTTTTCGTTGTCGCTTGTCATATCTTGATTCGTTTATCGGATGAAAAAAATCACCACAGGGGACACAGAGTATCACAGAGGAAAATTTAAAGACTCTGTGTGCCTCTGTGGCCTCTGTGGTGAAATATTGCTTGTTTTATCGTCACAAAAATAAGCATTTCATCGGATTTATCCTGCATCGCCAGCCGATTTATTCGGGAGAAACCGTCCGCAGCACGTAGCCTTTTTTCTTGATGGACTCGATGCGTATGCCCGAATCGTCTTTCAGGTAGTGGCGCAGGTAGGAAATCTGCACGTTCAGCGCAAGCGAGTTGGCGTACGAGTCGTTTCCCCATACGTGGGTCAGGATGTCTTCGCGGTAGACGGTCTGGTTGATGTTTTGGAACAGCAGGGTCAGTATTTCCGCCTGACGCGAGGTGACGGTGTGCGCCGTGCCGCATACGGTCAGCTCGTTGGTTTCGGGCGAGAAGAGGGTATGGTTGGCTTGGTAGTGCGGGTTGTCTTCGCTGGTGCTGCCCGCGAAACGTTCTTCTATCTTTGCCAATAGTTCTTCGGGATAGAAGGGCTTGGGGATGTAGTCGTTCCCTTTCAGGCTGAATCCTTTCAGACGGTCGGAGATTTCGGTGCGGTCGGACAGGAAGAACAGCAGCACTTTCTTGTCCCAGCTGCGGATTTGCCGTGCCACCTCGAAGCCGTTTATCTCCGGCATATTGATGTCCAGCAATACCAGGTCGGGGCGGCAGAGGCGGAACTGCTCCAGCGCCTGCTTCCCGTCGGGCACGTGTACGACTTCGTAGCCTGCTCTTTCGAGGAAGCGTTTCAAGAACAACGAATATGTGGCGTCGTCGTCGGCAAACAGGATTTTTAAGGGTGAATCGTTCATTGCGGTATAGATATATAAAAGGTGGTACCTCGGTTTGGTTCGCTCTCTACGCGGATGTGCCCGCGGTGGGCTTCCACCAAGCTTTTTACGTAGCTCAGCCCCAGTCCCAGTCCCGGAATGTTCTCGCGGCGCACTGCCGGGCTGCGGTAGAATTTCTCGAAGATGTGTTTCAGCTCGTCGGCTGGGATGCCCCTGCCGTTGTCGCTCACCTTGATGTCTGTCCGGTTGCCCGTCTGGCGGAGGGTAATTGTAATGACGGCTTCGCCCCGCGCATACTTCACGGCGTTTTCCAGCAGGTTGCTGAAGATGTTGCTGATGTGCATCCGGTCGGCTTTCACGAGGATGTCTTGCGGCTCGGAGTCGATGCGGATGCTCACGCCCTGCCTTTCGGCCTTTTCCGCCAGCGGACGGAGGAGGGCGTTCAGGCTGAACACGGTGCGGTTGAGCGGGATTTCCTTGAAGTCGCCGTAGGTCATGTCGCGCAGCTTCGAGAAGTAAGCGGAGAGGTTGTCCAGCTCTGCTTGTGCATCGGCAACCGCTTCCCGGCGCAATGTTTCATCGCGGCTCATTTCTTTGTCCTTAAGTACCGACATCAGGATTTTTAGCGACTGTACGGGGCGTTTCAGTTCGTGAATCATCGCGTGCAGGAAGTCGTTGCGCAGGCGGTTCAGCTTCCGTTCGCCGTGAATGGTGCGTGCCTGGTAGATGAGGCAGAGCATCAGGAGGATTGCCCATACGGCAGATGCCGCCAGCATCCAGTATATCTCTTTCAGCAGCGTGCCGGTCTTGAGGCTGCCTCCGATGAAGACGCTTTCCCGGTTCAGGGGGTTGATGCCGAACTGCAGTCGGTACGTGGGGCGGAAGAAACTGCCTGCCGACACGGTCTCGATGTCCGCCAACAGCTGCCGTCCGGCAGAGGCGGTGACCGTGAGTGCCGGTTCGTCCAGCCGTTCGCGCAAGAAGGCTTCCAGTGCTTGTGGGGAGGCAAGCCCGCGTTCGCTTGCTACGTAGCGTGTCGCCAAGGTACTCCAGTTGTTGTAGGAGACGGAAGCAGGCAGGTAGAACGTGTCGGTCTGTAGCGTCAGGCGAGGGTTCAGCCGCACGATGCCGTTTTCAACGTACGAGCCGGGCACCGAAGTGTAGGTGTCCAGCAGCTCATGGGTTTCGGCGGTAAAGAGGTAGACCACGAAGCCTTTGTCGGACGGCACCTCCATTTGCTGGCGGAAGAAGTCGCCGCAGCATTGTCCTACCAGCCGTTTCTGTTCGTTGACCGCCTGCTCCAGCGCGTGCCGGCACTGCAGGCGGAAGCCGATTGCCTGCGCTATCAGAATGGACAGCGAGGCGACTATGGTGACGAGGTTTATCCAAGGGACTGATTTCTTCATAAGCGTATGTTTGATTGTGCACGACAAAGATAGCGGAAAAACCCGGAACTGTGGCGCGGAGTAATAAAATAGTAATATAGGCGTAACCCACGGGTAAGGATTATTTTTCGCCGCCGGGAAGTTTTGCCGTTACTTTGCAGCGAGTTCCAGCCGGATAAGCATTGTCGGAGGCTCGGACGATGCCAATCCTGTAGGATAAGTGTTGCCGACTGCGGACGGAATGATAAATCTTAACGAAAACAAAACATACGATGATGAAAAGAATGATTTTTACAGCGATGTTGCTGCACTGCGTCTGTGCAGGCATCGGGGCGGACAGCCTGACGGGAAAAGTGACGGATGAGGCGCATCGGGGAGTGGCGTACGCCAATGTGGTGCTGCTCGCGCTGCCCGATTCGGTTTTTGTGGCTGGCACGGTGAGCGATGCCGACGGATGTTTCATGCTGGAGGCTTCGGCTCTGGGCGAAGGCTTGCTGCGGTTCTCGTGCTTGGGCTACCACTCGTGCACGGTTCCGGCAAGCGGCTTTACGGGTGAAGTGACGCTGCGCGAAGAGAGCGTTCGGCTGCAGGGCGTGGAGGTGGTGGCGGAACGTCCCGTTCATCAGCAGAAAGACGGTGCGCTGCTGACCCGCGTGGAGGGCACGACGTTGAGCCAATACCACCGCATCAACGATATGCTGGCGGTGTTGCCGGGGATGACGTTCACCGTGTCGGGCGGGGTGGAAGTGTTCGGCTTGGGCACTCCGGTGATTTACATCAACAACCGCAAGGCGCGTGCCGATGAGCTGCAGCAGCTCACGCCGCAAGACATCCGTTCGGTGGAGCTGATTACCAATCCGGGCGCACGCTACGACGCCGAGGGGAAAGCGGTGCTGAAGGTCTATACCTTGCGCCGTGACGACGGGCATGCCTTGCTGGCGGAGCACGTGTCGGAGCAGGGCAGGCGGTATTCCGACTACGAGACGCTGCGCTACGACTACTGGAACCGGAAGCTCCACGTGTCGGCGTATTACCAGTATGCCGATTACCGTTCGGTGGTGAACCAGCCGCAATCGCACGAGCTGGCGTTGGGCGACAGCCTGTATCTGTACCGGAATCCCGACCAGGGCGACCGCCGCGACACGAAGCAACATACGTGGTACGCTAATGCAGATTATGAGCTTACCGCCCGTCACGTGATAGGGGCGAAGGTGGAAGGCACACATACACGTGACTATACGTTCCGTACCGGGAACCTGGCATACGGGTGGAGCCATGCACCCTTGGCGGAAAAAGACATCGACAACGATTACCTGAACCGCACCGACGTGTATCACGCCAACCTGTTCCATAACGCCGACTGGAGCGACCGGCTTTCGTCCGCCCTCAACCTCGACTTTGTGTACAACCGGAACCGCTACCGGCAGGCGACGGCGGAAACAAGTTCGGGCGAATGGCTGGAAACAGAAAGCCGTGGGAAGGGGAATTTGTCGATTGCCTCGGGCCAGTTGGCGTTCGATTACCGCCCTGCCTCCGGTGTGCAGGTGGGCTTTGGAAGCGACGTGAGCCGGGTGCATACGCACAACGAACTGCAGAGCAGGGCAGACAATGTGGCGGCTTCGCTTTACGATGAAGACGAAGTGCGTGCGGCGGCGTTTGCAGACGTGTCGGCAGAGGCGGGCGACTTTTCTTTCCGGGCAGGCGTGCGTTACGAATATATGCAGATGAAGTTCCGCGACCGGCTGGACGCTTCGGGTAACCTGACCCACCGCTTTCACAACGTCTATCCTTCGGCAAGCGTCAGCTACAAGCGTAACGGCTGGAGCCAGACGTTGTCTTTCTCGTCGCGCACCACGCGCCCTTCGTTCCGCCAGCTGAGCAACGCCGTCTATTACAGCAACGAGTTCATGTACCAGCGGGGCAATCCGCTGCTGCTGCCTGCCACGGCGTACAAGCTGGAGTGGAGCATCAGCCACAAACCCTTTTATTTCAGCGCGAGCTATACGTACGAGAAGAACCACCTGTCCACCTGCCATGAGGAAGAAGCGGGAAACCGAATCATCAGCACCTTTTGCAATTACCGCCGCATTCAGTACCTGAAGGCGACGCTGAACATTCAGAAGACGTTCGGCATCTGGCATCCTTCCCTTACGCTGGGCATCAGCCAGCCCTTTTTCGAAGTGATGTACCGGGGCGAGCCGCTTGCGTATAATTCGCCCAACTGTACCGCCGCGCTCAACCAGCAGTTCACGTTCCGGAAAGACTACCTGCTGAGCGTGTATTACGCCTTCTATTCCGGCGGTGATTTGGGGAGCGTGTCCATTCGTCCTTACCAAATGCTGAATCTGGAATTGCAGAAAGATTTCTTCGAGAAGCGTTTCAGCGTCAGTCTGAAGGCTTACGACCTGCTGCACACCATGAAGTTCCGTGAAGAGCAGCGTGAGGGAAACCTCCGTTTCACCCAGACCGAAGACTACCAGCTATGGAATTTCTCCGTCAGCCTGGTCTTCCGTTTCAATCAGTTGAAGAACACGTACCGCGGCAAGAACTCATCGGCAAGCGATATGGAGCGGATGTGACGAAAGGTATTAGGTGACAAGGTACTAGGTACTAGGCACTAGGTTCTGAATAGCTTGGTTTACATCAGCAGGACTATTTGAAACCTAGTCGCCTAGTCCCTGGTTACCTAGTTACCTGATTTCAGTTTTGCCGTGAATGCCTTGGCTTTTTCCAGTGTGGCAGCTTCCTCTTCGGGAGAGGCATAGGCATGCTTGTATCCTTTTATCACGTTCCATTCACCGCGGGTGAAGTCGGGGAAAGCTACCGGTGCGCAGCCATTGTCCATCGACAGTTCGCCCAGTTCGGCAAGGCAGCACCATTCGGCAAGGTCGTACACGTCCATGTCCAGCGGCAATCCGTTCTGCAGGCAATATACTAAACGGCTGTCCATAATGAAGTCCATACCTCCATGTCCGCCTACTTCTTTTGCCATCTCGCCATATTTCTTCAGGATCGGGTGCTGGTATTTGGCTACCAAGGCTTCTTGCTCAGCTTTCGGAAGGAAGCCGTGTGCGCTGAGGTCGTCCACTTTCGGCTGTACGCCCGAAGCCGAAAGCTGTTCGCTGTCGAGCGCATAGCCTTCTACCGGATATTTGTTGGCGAATCCTTTCGTGCCGGTCAGCTGGTACAGGCGGCTGTAAGGCTGGGGTGTCATTACATCGTGCTGGATTTCAATCACCTTGCCGTTTGCTGTGCGGATAAGGGTGGTGGTATGGTCGCCGTTGCGGAAATTCGTGCAGGCGGAATCGGTGCGTGCTTCTACCAGTGCCTTGCCTACTACCGACTTGGTGTCCATCGCTACCAGCGTCTCCATGCGGTCGCCCCGGTGGATGTTCAAGGCTTGTGCCACGGGACCTAAGCCATGGGTAGCATATACGTCACCGCGGTGTCGCATGTTGTAGTCCAGCCGCCAGCCCAGCTTGTCGTCCTCGCCGTTCTTCCAGTAGTGGTCCCAAAATTCGTTCAAGTTGTGGATGTAAGCTCCTTGTGCACGGATAATTTCGCCGAACACGCCTTGTTGCGCCATGTTCAACGTGTTCATCTCGAACCAGTCGTAGCAGCAGTTCTCCAGAATCATGCAGTGCTTGCGGTTCTTTTCGCTCAGGTCAATCAGTTCCCAGCATTCTTTCAGGTTCATAGCCGAAGGTACTTCGATAGCTACGTTCTTGCCGTTCTCCAGTGCGCATTTGGCGATGGGGAAGTGGTGTAGCCAGTCGGCGGCGATGTACACTAAGTCGATGTCATCGCGTTTGCACAACTCTTCGTATCCTTTCTCGCCGGAGTAGATGGCGGCTTTGGGCAGCGAAGCTTTCTGCAACAATTTCTGGCAGGCTTCGGCACGCTCCTGTTCATAGTCGCACAAGGCTACAATCTGTGTACCCGGAATGTAGGTGAAGCGTTCCACGGCTCCCGGACCTCGCATGCCTAACCCTACGAATCCTACACGTACCACTTCCATTTTGGGAAGGGCAAGCCCCAATACACTTTTCTGTCCCGCTGGGCGTTCGGGCGTTTTTACTACGATGGTTCCTTGTTTCCATTCCCACTGTGTGCCTTTATCGTTTGTCTGCACTGTCGAGTCGGGTTGTGTAGTACAAGCTCCAAGGGCTAAACACAGCCCTAAAGCCAATGTTTGGATGGTTTTCATACTTCTTTTGTTTATGGTTTTTATAATGGATGTTTTTGTTTGAAACGCAGATTTTCGCGGATTGACGCAGATTTGAATGCTTTGCAATCAGTCGATTTGAGAAATGCGGCTGAAATCAAATCGTAAGAAGCTGTTTTGAATTTATCGTGCGATGATTTTGGGATGAGTTTTTGAGGCATTTTCGCTTCTGTGATGAGGAAGATAGCGGGCTATCTGACGAAGAACAGGAGCGGAAAGGACCAAAAAATCGCCCAAAGCACACACGAAAACGGATACATCAAGCCAAGAAAAACTTTTTGGAGAAATTCAAAACAGCTTCTAAGTCTGATAATAGTCTGTAAAAATAATCTGCGAAAATCCGTGTTAATCTGCGTTTTCTCTTAAAGGGTTTTTCATTTGCTGTGAGATGTATTGTTGCATATCGGGAACAGCCTTGCATGTTTCTTGGTACAGCTTGTATTGCGCCCGTGTGCGGACGTAATTGTGTTCAGGACAGGCAGTTTGGTAATACGTGTCCCCGTTGAGGTAATCGGTCAGGAACCGTACCGCCTGCATATAGGGGAAGAGGCGGACGGCATAGGGCAGCATTTCTATTTCGAGCGGTGTGAGGAATGCGCTTGCCGATTCAAGATATCCGCGGGTGAAAGTCCGGAAAATATTCATGTTGAAATGTATTTTCTCCGTGTCTGGTTCATCTTCGGCAGCCGTGCTGGCGGCAGTGCGCAGGAAGTCGCCGAAGTCGGAAAACACGAATGAGGGCATCACCGTGTCCAGGTCGATGATGCAGAGCACCTTGCCTTCCGCATCGAACAGCATATTGCTTACCTTCGTATCGCAATGGCAAATCCGTTTAGGCAATTTGCCGGCACGGTACAGCCGTTCGGCGGCACACATGTCATCGGCATCCCGTTCCAGTGCGTCTATCAAATCCTGCACTTTTCCCTTCCGTCCTGCCTGGTCCGTTCTTATGGCTTCTCTTAACTGCTGCATCCGGAATTCCATATTGTGGAAGTCGGGGATGGTTTCTTCCAGCTTCTCTGGCAGGTCGGCAAGCATCGCTTCGAACTCTCCGAATTTCAACCCTACCAGATAGGCAGTATCCGGTGTCACCTTGGTTTGTGTGTACGAATCGCGGATATACACACAGGTTCGCCAGTAGTGCGTCCCGTCGAAGTGATAGGTCTTTCCTTCCGTGGTAGGCAGGAAATGCAATACTTTCCGTTCGATGTCCGGTTCTCCGCGTGCTATCAGTTTGGCTCGGATATGCCGGGTCACACATTCGATGTTGTGTTGCAGCAATTCCACATTGGTGAATACGTGGTGGTTGATTTGCTGAAGGATATAGTTGTCCGGACCATTTGTCTCGACAAGGTAAGTCCGGTTAATCAGTCCGGATTGTAAAGCCTGGATGCCCTTTATCTCTTTTATCTGAGGAAATCGGGAGGTAACATTTTGCAGTTCGGTCATGTTCATTGTCGCACGTTTTTTTGCAAAGATAGACATTCCCGTGGATTTGTAGCAGGCTCTAGTCAGAAATCTTTCATTATCTGGTCATCAGCCGGTTATTTGAACAAATAGATTGTTTTCGGATAAAACTGTCTGCTTTTTCTAGTGATGTTCATATAAACCAGAATGAAGAAAGGATACAACACGCTTGCAGCGGTGTAGAAACATACGATGGGTGCCAGCCAGGCATAATCGGGCTTATTCCCGCTTGCCATCATATTGATGAAGCTCGTCCAGGCAATGATGGCATAAACGAAAACGAGACATCCGCACAGGAATTGGAAATTCAATGCCCTGCATGCTTGTTCTGATATTTCTCTGTTCTTTCTGCCGCCTTTATACAGCCAGTAGAACCAGGGAAGTAAGATGTTGCCGAACGGGATAGGCAATAGGGCACCTATCAGTATGCACAGATGAAAGCAGAATAAAATGTTATGAATGTTATGATTTTCCATAATAGATAAGTTTTATTGGTGATTGATACCGCAAATATATAACAAATACGTAAATACACTGAAGGAAACCAAGTACATTTAGTACACAAGGAAGCATAATGTATGCATTTGTTACATGGGGTTTATTGGATGTAACATAGAGAAAAAGAATTGAAACATCATGCTTGGGTTATTCTATAAAAGCAAGTATTTCTGTTGATATTTCCTTTCCTTCCTGAAATGGCTTATAAGCAACCGAGTATATGCCGCAGGATGCTTTCTCCTTCCCCGTAGGGATAAGGTATGCAGCATACTACCGCAATCAGAACGAACAGAATGACAATCAATACAGTGATGTTCCAGCGTACCAATGCCGGAGGAATGGTACCCACAATGCGGCGTACCTTTTCCGAGCGGAGTTCAATGCGTTTGTCGGTCATGTTTTGAGTTTTTAAGTTTTTGAGTTTTTAAGTTTTTTAGGTGACTAGGGACTAGGGGACTAGTTGACTAGGTTTCAAATACTAAGGTTTCCGCTGACAAAGCTATTTAAAACCTAGTCCCTAGTCCCTAGTCAACTAGTACCTAGTCCCTAAAATTAACTTGATATCTTGGTGCTTGATGCCCAAGTCCACGATCGCTTGCGTAAGGAAAGGCAGGATGAGCTGCAGCAGGCTCCCAACCAGCAGCCCCAAGGCAATCTGCACGAAGCACCGGCGGTATTGCTTCAGGTAGCCCATCAGGAAGCGGAATGAGTGTATGCCTTCCGCCTCTTCCCCTTTTAGTCTGCCGAACTCCGGGGTAGGCTCCAAAAACATGGCTACCCCTTTTTCCTCCCCTTGCGAGGTGGTGCTTATCCAATGGCTCTTGAATTCTTCCTTGGTATATCTGATTTTCCCTTTGCCCGGGTCGGCGATGTAGAAGGTTTTTCCTCTCCTTATTTTATATAATACCACGAAATGGTTCTGGTTCCAGTGGAGGATGCATGGGAGTGATGAAGCATTCAACTGATTAACTGTAATACGTCCACAAACAGTTCGTAACCCTAATTTCTTGGCAGCATCACTGATACCCAATAAAGATACGCCTTCATTGGTTGCAAAACAATATTGATGCAATGTATCAGTGGAATATATCTTTTTATAATACCTACAAATCATTTGGAGGCATGCTACTCCACATTGCATGGCATCGTGTTGTTTTATAAAGTGAAACCGAACCATTACCCTATCTATCTAGTAACGTCCTTTATTTCCTTAAAGTTCTGCGAACCGCTTTCTATCGCATTTATATTCACCTGCTTGCCTCCTGAAAATCTCCATATAAGCGAAAAGCCTACATACTGCACAGGTGTAGTAAAATCGTAGGTCACCTTATTGCCGTTGGCATAGCGGTCATATTTGCGGCGGTCGCCAAGAGCATTGAACATGAAAGTCAATTGCAGCTTATCCTTACACATCGTTTTATAAACCTGCCCGCCGATATTATAGATAGTATGGTAAGTACGGTCGTAGGTCTTGAAAGTCGGCTCGCATATCAGGTTCAACATGCCGCCCCAGCCGTGATTGAAGGCAAAGGTGTTGTATATGGCATAATACTGGCGAAGTCTTGTTTTCCCATAGTAGATGCCGTCTAATGTAACATCTTCCGGATGGATTTCCAGACGACCGGAGGCTTTCATCCTCCACGGCTTGACCGGATTCAGATTCAGTTCCACTCCTATGCCATAGAAATCTGCCGATGGAAGATTCACCGGAATGGTGTAAAACACATCGGAAGCACCCGTACTTTGCCTGGTTTCCCAATAAATGTTGCCCTTCGTATGCGAATACACCGCTGTCAGGTTCAGCAAATTGCGGAACAAAGAGGCACCGGCGATAAGCATATCCGCCGTAGGGGCTTTCAAGTCGGGATTGCCAACCGTATAATTGTATGGGTCACTCCAACGGACCGTAGATGAAATCGCCGCATACGGGATGTCATCAAGGGTACGCTTATAATTCAGCATCAGCATATACTCGCCTTTCTTATCCAACGGCATCATCAGTTGTACGGTCGGATTAATCCCCCATTGTGTATCCGATGACTCTATTCCATCATCCGACGTTTTATATTTGATTTCATTCAATTGCCAGTTTACGCCTATGCTGTAATTGATTTTCCAGATTTGCCCCATGGCAGACACATACGCCAACGGAGTCAGCCCTTTTGTCGTTGTTGCGGTTTGGCTTGTCTGGAAACGGTCTGTTTGATTAGAAACACCGATAGCAGGATGATAATCAGAGACAATATAGTGCACGGACGCACCATATTTCCATACCAGCTTCTGGCTGCGAGGGTCGGTCACGTCAACCGAAAGTTTATACATATCCAGTGAAGATTCATCCTCCGACACATCTGATGTGTTGTCGCCATACGAATAGCCTGTACGGTTATCCGACTGGCGGTTAAAATAGTCGCCTGTTATATCCAGTGTTGTTCCTCTCCGGCTAAGTTTGGCAGTATGTTTTAAGGTCGCTTCCTGATCAAGGTAATTGTCTTTACTTTCGATAGCCGGGCGGATGGCGTTTTCCTGGCTGCCAATGGTAAGTGAAGATGCCTTAAGCCGGTTTGTCGCCACATAGTAGCTGGCGCCAAGAGAGTGGTTCCCGTTTATCTGTTGGGTAAGGCTTAAACGGTTGTTGATGTTGTGTCCCCGGTATTTTGTTTCCTCATTGATTTGCGTACGCAAACCGGTTGACTGGTTCCATACAGCTTGGTCGGCAGTCTCTTCCGGCTGGTTGAAATTCAAGGAAAGGTTATCATAAACATTCAGATTCTTATAACGGTAACGGATGACACCGCCTACGTTCTCATTACTGAATCCGTAGTCGGGATAAAATGTCGCTCTTCCGCTCAGAGAGCCGTAATATCCTCCTTGTGGCGGCTGGCGGAGGGAAATATCAATCGTTCCTCCTGTCAAAGCCGCATTCTGATTGCTCCCTGCCAGATAGTTCACTTTCACCCGCTCAATCATATCCGCCGGGAGATTTTTCAGTTCATCCATATTGGCAAGTTTTATACCGTCCACATAAATCTCACTTACAGGAAGCCCGTTGATTTTATAACTGTTATCTTCTTTGGTTATCCCTGGAAGAAATGCCAAAGCATCGGCAGACTGCTTGCCTTTCACTATATCCGAAGAACGGAGATTGACGGTATAGCCATTCGCATTGTGGCGGATTCTTGAAGCGATGACATTCACTTCCTCCAGCATCGTAACGTCTTTTTTCATAACGATTGTCCCGACATTACCCGCCCTGCAAGCCTTACGGACGGTAACATAACCGATATAAGATACCAATAACGCATATTCCCTATCCGACTGAACCGGTAAACGGAACAACCCTTCCGCATCCGAGGTGACTCCACAGACATACGACGAATCTTGTACATGTTGAAGGACAACGCTCACATAAGGCAACGGATTTCTATTTTCATCTACCACCTTCCCTGAAATTATATCCTGCGCCATTATCCGGCATATCGAATAAACACATAATAAAATTAGTAATAAATACCGCTTCATGAACAAATTATTTTCAGGTGTTTTTTATCTGCAAATTTAATCTTTTTCTTAATTTTACGCGTTCTTTTGTTAGAGAAAAACGACTATATACTTCCGTTTTGTAAAAATGGTTATGTTGCTGCTTGATGCTTCAATGCAATCACGTCATAAAAGTATTTACGGATATTGATTGTAGCATTTTTATAAACAGGAGGAATAGGGCAAGAACCGTCCACCGATTCACTTCGTTGTTGAAAGCATATCGTACAAATAGGCAGCATCCGACAACTCAAGCACTGTTTCGTCAATCTTGCCTTAAACCTCTTTTGAGCCATGTCATTATAAATGATTTCACCGTCATCATTCAAATACCCCAATCTGTTTTCAGGCTTAAAATCCCTTGCCGTACATTTATAAATATCACCATTATAGTTAACGACTATATGGTTATCAAAATCAGCATAACACGGTGTAAGGCTATCGCCATAATAAGAATCGATATTTGATTTGATTCCTAAGTTTAAAATATCACGTTTCAAAGCTTCTCTTTTTGCAAACAATTCTGTAGATTCAAGCTCTTGCCATACTTTGTGAAAAGAAAATCTTACATTGGAACAATTCCAGTATTCTTTAAAATCCTCAATCAAATTCCTAAACGAATCAAAATTTTCCAATGTATAATTACATCTGATTGTCACCATTATATCATTATGAATGGAAATCTTTCTATTTAATTGTTTTGTTTTACACTTGCAAAGTTACAGAGCTTTTTTCGAACTGTTTATAATCGGAACATAATCTTTACATAATCATTTTGGCAATTTTAATTATGCTTGTATATAAAAAGTACATATATCTTAATTGCTATTTTATAGCAGAAAAGATAGCAGTTTGCCGGAAAATATCTATTTTTGCATAGCAAACGGGAACAAGGATGAAAAGATACTATTATATAACGGTGGTTGCGATTGTAGCATTGCTTTGCTTGCAAATAAGCTATGTCGAAAATCAGTATCGTGATTATATCGGGCAAAAGGTTTCTTTGGCTCAAGACGCATTGGAGCTTGCCATAACCAAAGAGTTGCATCTGCGTAACCGGGAGCAGAACCGGGAATCTTCCCAGTTCCGCCTATATATCAAAGCCGCATCGGATATGACCCCGCAGGAGCGTGACAGCCTGTGGCGGCACTCTACCTCACCGGGAGATACCTTGAACCTTGATAGCGAGTGGGAAAAAAATATCGGAAAAACAAGGGGAGAAATTTTGCAGCAGTGGCTGCAAGACAAGAAGATAGAGGAAGGAAATATGCTTCAGCTTGCCGTTTTGGACAGTTTATATTCTTTAGAAGCTGCCGGTGGAAATTACCGCCACGTTTTGTTGCTTTATGATGCCGACAAGCAACTGATAGCCTCAGCAGGCAACTTACAGCCGAGCGAAAAGGGACATTACTCGAAGATGCTCGACATCGGGACAAAAGGGCTGTATGCGGTGCAAGTCAAATCGGAGATTCCGATGTCTGCCTTTCTGAAACATCTGTGGTACACGCTGATACTTTCGGCAGCGATTGTGGTGATTGTATTGCTTTGTCTGGTATTCCAACTAACCGAAATACGGCGGAAAGACGCTTTGCTGCGGAAAAGGGAGAATAGCGTAAACGGCACGATACACGACCTGAAAGCTCCGCTCAACGGCGTATTGGCAATGCTGGGCTGGTTTAAACTGGGAGAGAAAGACCCGATGAGGCGCAAGGTAATCCTGATGAACGAGACAGGAGTGAAACACTTGGTGGCAAATATCGAGTCGCTCTTGATTGTAGCACGGAAAGACCGCCGTAAATTGGTGTTGCGTAAGACACAGGTAGATGTAGCTGCTCTGGCGTATCGGATAAAGGAAGAAATGGACGTAACCTACGGGAATAAACCGCATACGTTGACCGTCCGCAACGAATTGCCGGAAGGATGCACCGTCAGGGCGGATGCGATGTATCTGGAAAATGTGTTGCGCAATCTGGTAGAGAATGCCTTGAAATATGCCGATGAGGGTGTAAAGGTGGGAATTGCCTTGACACAGGAGGCAGACAGGCTTAGCATGGCGGTGAGCGATAACGGTTGGGGGATTCCTGCCCGTTACCAAAAGAAGATATTCCGCCAGTTCTACCAGGTGCCTCGCGAAGCGGACCGCTTGCAGAAAGGCTACGGTATCGGGCTGACGCAGACAAAATACATCATTGAAGAGCATGGAGGGACAATCGGTGTACAGAGTGCCGAAAGCAAAGGCAGCGTGTTTACGGTGACTCTTCCGTTATAGGTTGAAGCGTCATCTGAGACATTGTCAACTTGTTACTTAAAAAGAACATGGAAAAGAAACGGATATTATTTATAGACGATGATATGACGTTGGGCACCATTGTGGCTTTGGCGTTGAACGAAGCCGGTTATGAGACGCATTACCAGACCTCGTTGACAGCTATTACTTCTGTTATCAACGAACTGAACCCTCACCTGCTTCTGCTGGACGTAGAAATAGGAAAAGACGATGGCATCGATAAGGCTTTACGGCTGAAAGCTTTGGCACCCGATATACCTATACTGTTCGTGTCATCGCATATAGAGAGTTCAGAAGTAGCAAGGGCATTACGGGCAGGAGCGGTGGCATACCTGAAGAAACCTTTCGAACTGGAGGAACTGCTTGCCTACGTGCAACGCTATACATCGGATACATTTGCCGAAATCCGTATCGGGCATTTTACGTTAAACCCTAAAGAACGTTTGCTGACATCTGAAACCGGCGAGGCAAGAACTTTAAGCCTGTTTGAATGTAAACTGCTTAACCTGTTGGCATCCAACCGGAACAAAGTGGTTACCCGTGCAGAAATAGAAGAAGTGTTATGGCAGGGGGAAGCAGCAAATGAACAAAGCCTGAACAATTTCATTGCCCACTTGCGCAAATATCTGCAAGAAGATAAAGAAATTGACCTGCATACGGTAAAGGGTGTAGGCTATAAGTTAGTATGGTAAAACGAATATGCCACTTTTTAATCATTTGTTTTATGGGAAAAATATTCATCTGCCATAGCTTTCAAATCTATCCTGATTAATTCCCATTCGTAACCTCTATAGCAATCTATGCCTTCATTTGACTCTTCGACATGGAAAATGTTTTGGAATCCTTTTTCAATGTCCTTCTCTGTCACGCTCCATGGGTCACGCTGAATAGCCCACTCTATCATGTCTTGAAGCGAGAAACGGTTGCTTAGTTCATAAATGTCCCAAAAATCTTTTTGGCGCGGCTCTTCTTCTGTGATTGCTTTGATTTTCATAGCTGCAATTTCCCGTATGTCTGCAAGCCGGATGCCATTGACCTTGAAGGTGGGGAAAATAAACTTTTCGGTATAAAAGAAATCTGCCTTTACACTTTCTATAGGAGATTTTCCAATGCGGACAGAATAGCCTAATGCCCGTTGATTCATGCTATCTAAATTTTCTGTATATGAAAAATGAGTGCAAAGAAAATCCTTCATTGCTTGGGTATCCATTTTCCCATACTCCATGTCTGTAAAAAGGTCGATATCAATCGACCTCCTATGCCCTAACTGAAGGCTCAGGCAAGTTCCTCCTACGAGATGGAAATCTTGAAACACAGGACTTCCGGATAGGGTCTTTAACGCTTCCAGCAAGAGGGGAGATACTGTATCCTCATGCAGTTTCATTGCATATATTTTTTATAGTTCGCATCTCTGTCTTCCTTTTTCCATGCATTCTTTATTTGCGGGAAAACCTTGTTTATGACGTCTTTGCCATAAAAGCGGATGATTTCCTTTATTTCCTGCTCATTTCCGTATTCAAACACGCGCTTGATGACCCATTTCTTATTCCGTATCCAGTTTATTTTGTCCACTTTTGTGTCCCAAAACAAAGCGTTACTGAACTGGGACAAGTCCGGATGCTGCTTAAGCTCTTCATTGGTGATGAATTGGTAAATTTCATAATTAGCCTGTATTTTATAGAAATATCCTTCTATCCCTATGTTCAGTGCTTTTTCAATATTCAAAGAATAAGGAATGGTAAACCTCCGTATTCCCTTAATCAGGTCGTGTATGCGTTGGGGGTAAATACCCGAACGGAGAGCCAGTTCTTTTTGCGAGACATTGGCTCTTCGCAAGATATGCTCCAATACTTTCCCGGCTGGAGTGCTTTGGGCGGCAATATATTCTTCGTACATGGCTGCTTCGTTTGGTTATACGCAAAAATAAGCATATTCTCCGAAATAACCAAATGTGGTTGTACGATTTAAGAAACCTGAAATAACTTCTTATTGGTGAAATGCGGACATTCATATTTGATTATACCATGCACGGCATAAGTTTGTGCATTTTTCCCGGAACAATTGTTTCCGCATTTGGATTACATTATCGTTTCAGGCGGCTTCCTTTTATGGTTTTCATATGAAAACCGTACGGTTTCCATATCAAGAACGTACGGTTTCCATATCAAGAACGTACGGTTTCCATATCGAGAACGTACGGTTTCCATATCGAGAACGTAAAAGTATGCCACCTGAAACAAAGATATAGGCTACATGCAAAGCCAAATGTTCCTTACCGATATGCCATCAAATGCAAGGATGATGTGCGCACCGTCTCTATGGAAATGGCATGGTACGAGGAGCAGGCAAATCCTGCCCCTACATGGCAATTGGGTAAAATGCGGATATTCGTTTATTTTAATCTGTGTGGTGAGAAAATGCACAAATGAAGGACCGGAAGCTTTTTCCCACCGGAAGCTTTTTGATACGATTTGAGCAGATTTGGATAAGATTCTATTAGCGTGTGTGGATAATCTTCGCTATCTTTGCAAAAATACATGAAAGATGAAAACACACAGACGAATGATTTATGCTTTAGGCTGGATGATTCCGGCTTTCTTTTCCGGCTTTTCCGCTTTTGCCGGTATACCCAAGGGGGATGAAACTTTTGTGTCTGCCGATGACGCACGCATTGTCTATATGGGACGTGTCAGCCACCGCATTCCGCAGGCGGTCACGTTCACATATCCGGGTGTAAGCATCTATGCTGATTTCGAGGGCACTTCGTTGCAGATGAAGGCAAAGCCGGGCAGTGGGGACTTTATGGTGGAGATAGACGACGGGTTGCCTTACCGCATCGGTTTTACGAAGAATGATTCTATTGTGACCCTTGTCGAGGGTTTGCCCGAAGGGACGCACCGGGCACGCATCATGTATGTTTTGGAAGGGTACGAGCTGAAGCCGGTCTTCAAGGGCTTTTACCTGGACAAGGGATGTACGCTGGCTGAGGCTCCCGCCTTGCCCGAACGGCGCATTGAGTTTATCGGCAATTCCATTACGTGCGGCTATGGCGTAGAGTCGGACGACCGGAACGACCCTTTCACTTACGAGACGGAAAACCATTTCTATACGTATGCGGCACGCACGGCGCGTGCATTGAATGCACAGCACTTGGTAGTGGCACGTTCGGGCATCGGCATTTACCGTAATTTCGGAGCACCTGTGTCGGGAAGCAAGGATTGCCTGCCGGCGATGTACGAACAGGTGATGTTTACCGACCCGACAGAGTTATGGGACCATAGCCTGTACACGCCCGATGTGGTCTGCATCAATTTGGGAACCAATGATGCCGGTGACGGGAAGTATGATTTCGCATTGCTGACCGATGGATACCGGAAGTTCGTAGCACATCTGCGAGATATCTATCCGGAGGCGAAGCTCGTCCTGCTGAGTGGCTCGATGCTGAGCGGAAAACCGTTAGCAGACGTGAAGCGGGCGATGGACAAGGTTGTGGCAGAGCGCAAAGAAGCTGGCGATACGGAGGTGTACCGTTTCGACATGTCGCCGCAGACCGGTTCGTTGGGATATGGAGCCAACTGGCATCCGTCGATGCGCCAGCAACAGAAAATGGCGAACGAGCTTACGGCTTACCTGAAGGAACTAATGAATTGGTAATAAATATGAGAAAAAGTATTGTAATGGCTTGTCTGCTGGCAGCTATGCAGACAAGCACGTGGGCAAAAGTTACGTTGCCCGACATAATGAGTGACAACATGGTGCTTCAGCAACAGACTGAAGTGAAGTTATGGGGAAAGGCGAATCCGAATACGGAGGTAAGCGTGCGGGTATCGTGGAGTGACCGGGTATATAAGGTAAAGAGCGATGCAGTCGGCAAATGGCTTGCCAAGGTGCAGACGCCTGCCGCTACGTATGAGGCGCAGACCATTACTTTTTCGGATGGCGAAGAAACGAAGCTGGACAATGTGCTGATAGGTGAGGTGTGGTTCTGTTCGGGGCAATCGAATATGGAGATGCCGTTGAACGGCTTCTGGAACTGCCCTATAGAAGGTGCGAACGAGACTATTGCCACTGCGGCACAATGGAAGGGCATACGGGTGGCAACCGTTGAAAAGAACGGACAACTGGAACCTGTAGAGACCTGTCCGGGCAAATGGAAGGTGAGCAACCCGGAGAATGCGCCTTTTTTCAGTGCTACGGCATTCCACTTTGCAATGATGATGAACAGGGTACTTGACGTACCTGTCGGTATCATCAATTGCAGTTGGGGAGGCTCGACGGTGGAGGGGTGGCTTCCGGCAAGTATCGTGAAGAATTATTCCGACATAGACCTGAAGCGGGACATCCGCAAGGAGGAGCCGCACGACTGGTGGCATTATATGAGTCCGACTATTATGTATAACGGGATGTTGAAGCCCTTGCAGAACTATACCATCAAGGGATTCTTATGGTACCAAGGCGAATCGAACGTCGGTCATCCCGACTATGCCGAACGCCTGAAGACAATGGTGGACTTGTGGCGTAGTGAATGGGGACTGGGCGAATTGCCTTTCTATTTTGTAGAGATTGCTCCGTTTGGCTCGTATGAAGGTACAGGCAGTGCGCTCCTGCGTGAACAGCAGTTTAAGGCGCAATCCATTATCCCGAACAGTGCATTGATTTCGACCAATGACCTGGTGGAACCTTATGAGGCAAAAAATATTCATCCGAAAAACAAGACCGATGTGGGAAAACGTCTTGCCTATATGGCTTTGGCAAAGACGTATGGTGTAAAAGGTATTGTGTCGGCAGGTCCTTCGTATAAGTCGATGGAGGTGAAGGACGGCAGTGTGATTCTTTCGTTCAATGATGCGCCCGACGGGTTCAGCCGGCTGAGTGATATGGAAGGTTTTGAAGTGGCAGGCAGCGACAAGGTGTTTTATCCTGCCAAGGCGGAAGTATACAACAACCTTCAGATAAAAGTAACTTGCGACAAGGTGGCTAATCCGGTAGCCGTACGTTATTGTTTCCGTGATTTCCAACCGGGAAATGTGGCAGGTACCCGTGAATTGCCTTTGTTCCCGTTCCGTACGGATAACTGGTGATAACAATAATTCACCACAGATTACACGGATTGATAAAATAATTTTTTTTAATCTGTGTAATCTGTGGTGAACTACAAATATATTACGCTTCTTTCAGCTTTTCGTCAATGGCTTCGATTTTCTTCAGCACCAGTTCCATGTCTCCTTTGAGGCGTTCAATCTTTCGGGTTACCTCGGCTACCAGTGTATTGCCCTTCTTTGATGCAGAAGAGAGGAAGCCCAGGTTGTTCTCGTAGGTTTGAATGTCGCTTTTCAATCCTTCGTAGGTACGTACCAGCTTTTCACGGTCGCGGTAGAGGTTATCCCCTTTGCCTAATCCCGACTTGAAGTCGCTCAGTTTCCGTTCGGATGCCGAGATGTTCAGCTTGTCAAACAATTTATCAGCCAGCTTGTGGAATTCGTTGTACAGGCGGTCTTTTTCCTTGAAAGGTACATGACCGATGGAGTTCCATTCTTTCACCAGGCTGCGTGTCTGTTCAGCCGTATTGTCATCGGTAGTACCCGAAGCATCAAGAGCAGCCAGCTGCTTGATGATTTCTTCTTTCTTTGCCATGTTTTCTATCTCTACCGAGCGTTGCGAAGAAGTTGCTTTGTTCTTCTGTGCAAAGAAATAGTCGCAGGCACCGATGAAGCGTTTCCATACTGCATCCGAATGTTTTTTTGCCACCGGACCGATGGTTTTCCATTCCTTTTGCAATTGAGTGAGGATTTCGGCGGTCTGTTTCCAGTCGGTACTGTCTTTCAAGGCTTCCGCCTTTTCGCACAGTGCTTTTTTCTTTTCCAGATTTTCTGCCATGTTTTCCTTAATCTGTTTGAAGAAGGCGGCTTTCCGTTTGAAGAACTCATCGCATGCAGCGCGGAAACGTTCGAATATTTTGACGTTCATTTTCTGCGGTGCATAGCCGATGGTTTTCCATTTTGCCTGCAAGGCAAGAATCTCCTGTGTTTTGTTCTCCCAGTCGGCAAAAGTCTTCAACTTGTCGTATTCCATCGCTTCAGCGATTTCGCAGATGACCGTCTTCTGGTCGAGGTTGTTCTGCTCCTTTTCTTTCAGCATTTCGAAGTGTTGCTGATGACGGCGGTTTACGGCAGTAGAAGCAGCTTTGAAGCGTGCCCAGATGCTTTCGCGCAAGTCTTTTGCCACGGGACCGATGTTGCGGAACTCCTGATGCAACTTCTGAAGCTGATGGAAAGCAGATACTACATCGGGCTCTTCTGCCAGTTTCTCAGCAGCTTCGCACAAGTGGGTTTTCTGTTCCAGGTTTTTCTTGAAGTCGTATTCACGGAATTCGTTATTCAGCTTCACCATGTCGTAGAACTTTTCGGTATAGAGTTGGTATGATTTCCATAGTTCGTTCACCTTGCCGACGGGTACTTGCTTGATGTCATTCCATTCCTGCTGAAGCTGCTTGAACTCGTTGTATATCTTGCTGGTGTCTTCTGTTGTTTCAATCAGTGCTTTCATCTTATCGAGGATGGCAAGCTTTTTCTGCAAGTTTTCTTCTTTTTCCTGTTCCAGTTCGGCTGCCATAACACTTCGCTTTTCTTTGATGGAGCTCATGATTTCCTTGAACCTTGTTTCCCACGGGTCGGGGGCAGGGACAAAGTCATCCGCATTACCGCCTTCATCAATAAAGGCTTTACGCGCTGCGTCTTGTTCAGCTTTGTGCAGTTTGTAAAAAGTTTGTTTTAAAAAATCGATTTCTTGTTTGTCTGCATTGCAGGCGTCTTTGTTGATTTCTGTCAGACGTTCTACCACTTCTTCCTGTGTTTGCTTAGGTGCATACACCGGTTTGTCGGTTGATTCAACAGATTCAACAGTGGGAACCGAAGTTTCAGGTACGTTGTTTTCCTGAACTTCAGTTAGTGGGCGGTTTGTTTCGTTTACTTCCATCGTATGTAGATTTTAGAGAATATCTGGTTTTAATTCTTCACCAATTACAAATTAAAAGAATAAAATCTGATTTTCATATTTTTTTGATAATTATTTTTAAGTGTACCCTCACTTTTTTCTTTTTTCTTATGCCAGAAGCACGGTGATACCCATATACATCAGCATTCCGATGATGTCGTTGGTAATGGAAATAAACGGTCCGGTAGCAATGGCAGGGTCGATTTTCAGCTTTTCCAGAGTCATGGGAACCAGAGTGCCGAAGATGGAAGCAAACATCACAACGGCAAACAGGCTGATGGATACCGAATAGCTGACCGTGGCACTGGCACCGAAACGGATGAAGTTGTAGATATATACCAGCATGGAGATGATGGTGGCGTTGATGAGTGCCACTACCGATTCTTTAAGTACTTGCTTGAAGGTATTGCCTGCATCTAAAGAGCTGTTTGCCAGTCCTTGCACGACCAGTGCGGACGATTGGGTACCGACATTTCCGCCTGTACCACCTATCAATGGAATGTAGAGTGCCATTTCGGGATGGGCGGCAAAGGTCGTGTCGAAGTTGCCGAGAATCATTGAGTTTCCGATTCCTCCCAACATTCCAATCAGCAGCCAGGGCAGGCGTGCTGTGGTTTGGCGAAATACATTGTCGTGTGACTCGACATCTTGTGACAGACCGGAAGCCAACTGGTAGTCACGTTCGGCTTGTTCGCGTACCTCGTCCATTACGTCATCGACCGTGATGCGTCCTACCAGTCTGCCGATGCTGTCGACTACCGGAAGAGCCACCAGGTCGTATTTTTCAATGACTTGTACCACTTCTTCCAAGGGGGTGTCTACATGTACCGAAATGGGATCTTTTTTCATCACATGTTTTACTTTCGACACCGAAGGGCTGGTAATCATTTTCTTCAGCGGGAATACGCCGCGCAGGCGCTCATCGTCGTCTACTACATATACATAATAGATTTCGTCCATGTCTTCTGCCTGAATGCGCATTTCGCGCAGGCATTCGGGCATACTCAGGTTTTCGTTTACGATGACCATTTCGGTACCCATCAGACCACCGGCAGTATCTTCATCGTATTTCAGCAAATCGACAATGTCGCCTGCCTGTTCGATGTCTTCGATATGCGAAAGGACTTCTTCCTGTTTGTCTTCGTCCATATCACGGATGATGTCTACTGCATCATCCGAGTCCATATAGTCGACAAACCTTTTGGCAATGGTTTCTGAAGGCAGGATTTCGAGGAAACGTTTACGGGCGTCCTCGTCCATTTCAATCAATACGTCGGCTGCCTTTTCATTGTCTAATAACAAGTATATGGAACGTGCCTCTTCTGCATCCAGTTCGTCACACAATTCGGCAATATCGGCAGGGTGCAAATCGTTCAGGAGCTCTTTCAGCTTGTCTGATTCTTTGTTTTCAATCAGTTCGGATACTTTTTTTATTTCTTCGTTTTCCATACCTTATATATATTAGAGGTGGTTCTTAAGTTTTTGAGTTCTTAAGTTTTTTGAGTTCTTAAGTTTTTGGGGTTACCACAGATTCTTTCAATTGCCAATTATTAATTGTTAATTATTAATTGTTGATTGTCAATTGAAACCAGTGCTTCTTCCACCCGGTTGGTCAGACTGATAAAATCTTGTACCGAAAGTTGTTCGGGACGTTTGTTGAATATTGTATCGGCACTGAGCGGATGACTTTTGTCTAAAATGGTAGAGATGGAATTGCGCAATGTCTTTCTCCGCTGATTGAATGTCGTCTTAACGATTTGTTTGAACAGCTTTTCATTGCATCCCAGGTGTGTCGTGTCATTACGTGTCATGCGTATGACGGCGCTTTTCACTTTGGGGGGCGGATTGAACACATGTTCGTGGACCGTGAACAGGTATTCTACCTTGTACCATGCCTGAATCAGGACACTCAAGATGCCATATGTCTTGTTGCCTGGTGATGCAGCGATGCGTTCTGCCACTTCTTTTTGTATCATTCCGGTGCAGCAGGGGATGAGGTCTTTGTTGTCCAGCATCTTAAAGAATATCTGGCTGGATATGTTGTAAGGGTAATTGCCCGTCAGGACAAAGGGGTTCCCGTCGAACAGTTTAGACAAGTCCATCTGTAAAAAATCCTGTTCGATGATATTGTCGCCCAACTCTGCGAAGTTGTTGTGTAAATAGGCGACCGATTCGAAATCAAGTTCTACTACTTTCAGCGGTCTGCCTTTCCTGACAAGGAACTGGGTTAATACGCCCATGCCGGGTCCTACCTCCAGGATTGGCAATTTTGGACAGGTGTCCACCGTGTCGGCAATATCGCTGGCAATCTGTAAATCTTTTAAAAAATGCTGCCCTAAAAATTTTTTTGGCCTGACTGACTTCATTCTGTATGTATTTTCTTTATAAATAACGATTTTATTCGAGCAAGATATTATCTTTGCATATTGCAAAGTTAAGCATTAATCTTAAATACATGAGTAAAATTGAACAGAGTGGTATAAAAAAACTTATAAATAAGGTCTTGCAAATTGTTTTGCCTTTGGTTCTGGGTGCGGCTATCTTGGTATGGACGTATCATGGGTTCGACTTCCGGAAGGTGTCTTATGTGTTGGGGCATGGTATGAATTATGGTTGGATGTTGTTTTCGCTGGTGTTTGGAGTGCTGTCGCATGTGTTTCGCGGATGGAGATGGAACTTGGCTTTGGCACCTTTGGGCGAATATCCGAAAGCATCAAACAGTGTGTATGCCATATTCGTGTCGTATGCTGCCAATCTGGTGATTCCCCGTGTGGGAGAAGTGTCCCGTTGTGGTATCTTGTCGAAATTCGACCAGGTGTCTTTCTCTAAATCTTTGGGTACAGTCGTATCCGAACGTCTTATCGACTCGGTGTGTGTGGTGTTGATAACGGTGGTGACTTTGATTTTGCAGTCAGGTATCTTTGCCCGTTTTTTCCGGATAACTGGGACCGATGGGGCTTTTTTTCTCCATCTGTTTACTTCGACCAACTTTTATATTACCTTGCTCTGCATAGCGGCTGCTCTTGTGTTGGCATATTGGTTGGTGCGTAACTTGGCTGTGTTTGCCCGGATGAAAGGATTGATACAGAATGTATGGGTGGGATGTCTTTCTATCCGCAACGTACATCGTCCGTGGCTTTATATTCTGTATACAGTTGCCATTTGGGCGTGTTATTTCCTGCATTTTTACTTGACTTTTTATTGTTTCGGCTTTTCGGCACATTTGGGTTGGATGGCAGGACTGGTATTGTTTGTAGTGGGGAGTATTGCCGTGATTGTCCCTACGCCCAACGGTGCCGGTCCGTGGCATTTTGCTGTGATAACAATGATGATGATGTATGGCGTCAGTAAGGAAGATGCCGGAATATTTGCTTTGCTGGTACACGGAATTCAAACCTTTTTATTAATTTTGTTAGGTATTTACGGATTGGTGGCTTTGCCGCTTACAAATAAACATAAAACTTAAAATCTATGAGTGACATTCTTTCGCTTGCTCCACAGAATGTGTGGAAGCACTTCTATTCGTTGACACAAGTTCCTCGTCCGTCAGGACATTTGGAGAAAATTCAGGCATTCTTGTTGGAATTTGGCAAGAGTGTGGGTGTGGAATCTTTTCAGGATGAGGCTGGAAATATCATATATCGCAAGCCTGCCACTCCAGGTATGGAAAACCGGAAGACCGTAATTTTGCAGGCACACATGGATATGGTTCCTCAAAAGAACAAGGACACCGAACACGATTTCGAGAAAGACCCGATTCAGGCATACGTGGAAGACGGTTGGGTGCGTGCCAAAGGTACGACACTGGGTGCTGATGACGGTATGGGGGTGGCTGCTATCATGGCGGTTATGGAAGACAAAACCTTGAAGCACGGTCCGCTGGTTGCCTTGATTACGGCAGATGAAGAAACGGGCATGTATGGTGCTTTCGGCTTGAAGCCGGGAACTATTGAAGGGGATATCTTGCTGAATCTGGACTCGGAAGAAGAAGGTGAATTGTATATCGGATGTGCCGGAGGGGAGGACCTGACCGCAACCTTGGAATATAAGGAAGAAAAGACCGATCCTGCAGATGTGGCTCTGAAAGTGACATTGAAAGGATTGCGCGGAGGACATTCGGGCATTCAGATAGGTTGGGGACATGCCAATGCCAATAAACTGATGGCTCGTTTCCTGAATCAGGTCATAGCCTATGATGAGGCTTGCCTTGTGTCGTGGGAAGGTGGAAATATGCGTAATGCCATTCCGCGTGAGTGTGAGGTGGTGATTACGGTGCCTGAAGAGGAGGTAGATGATGTGATGGCATATGTGGGCGAGTGTGAACAGGTGTGGCGTGATGAATATGCCACCATCGAGGATGGCTTGTCGTTTAAGGCAGAACGTGTGGATTTGCCCGAATACATGGTTCCCGAAGAAATCCGCGATAATCTGGTTGATGCTATTTATGCTTGCCCTAACGGTGTGGAACGATATATCCCGACCATTCCCGATACGGTAGAGACTTCATCCAATCTGGCTATCGTAGACGTTAAAGGCGGGAAGGCTTCTGTCAAGATATTGACCCGCAGTGCACGTGAGTCGATGAAAGATTACCGCAATACGGCACTCGAAAGCTGCTTCTCGATGGCAGGTATGCGGGTGGAACGTTCTGGCGGCTATTCGGGTTGGGAACCGAATGTCAATTCACCCATTCTTCACGCGATGAAAGAGGCTTATCAGGCTCAGTTTGGTACAGCTCCCGAAGTGAAGGTCATCCATGCAGGGCTGGAATGTGGCATTATAGGTGCGGTGATCCCAGGTTTGGACATGATTTCTTTCGGTCCCACACTGGTAGGTCCGCATACGCCCGATGAGAAGTGTGAAATTGCATCCGTATCTAAATTCTACGACTTCCTGACGGCTACGCTTGCCAATACACCGGAGAAGTGACGTGTACGATAAGCATAGAAAAAAGAGGTGTGCCGTAATTGGCACATTTCTTTTTAATACTTCCTGCGGCATTAAATTGTGTATTTTGTATATGTCACATGATAAAGACGATGTGCACATCATCTCTACGGAAATGGTGCAAAAGGTTCAGAAAAATGCACAAATCCATATCGTGGTATGGTATAATATGAGAAAAGAATTCTGTATGCTTTTTTAATGTTTTATGGATATTCGCATTCGGGCATATTGCATATACCCGAATGTAGCAACTTATCCACACGGACATTTTCAAGGCGTATGCGATACGCCCTTACGAACAATTGGGCAAAATGCGGATATTCCTATTTTTATATTTGATTTAAGGGGCATGTGATACCGACCCTCGTAGGTGATAGTACGGCTTATGCCTTGATTATCCGCAGGAATTTTTCTACGTCCCGCCGTATCATCTGGTAAGTGGGCGACTCTTTATAGTTGGTGTTTTTATGTATGACTAATGCCACATCGACCTGGCTGCGCTGGTAGGCGGTCAGTTCGTTGCGCCGTTGGGTTTCATGCAGGGCGAGGTCGTTGATTTGTTGCTCGCGTTCGCGCCGCAGATAAGTGCATACCGGTGTCAGGAGGCGCATCACTACATTGTCGAGGATGTGATGTCCTTGGATAAACATGTAGGTGTTTTCGGGATATACTCCTAAGTGCTTAAACTCTTCCTTCATCGCTTCCACTTCGGGAATGCCTTCGGGATGGCGGTGCTCCAAGTCACGTAGTTTGCGGTTAACCTTTTTGGCCATAACTGCAAGGCTGTATTCGGGATGATGTATGCCTACTTGGTCTATTTTGACATACGAACAGAAATCCATCAGAGAGAACTCTGATAAATTGTGCCGGCGGTAGAACCATACCGACCATACGAAAAGCGGATAGGCTATCTGTGAGTAGAGTTTCAGGTATGCCGGAAAGTCTATCAGGACATGGTCGTTCAGTGTTGCCGTGACGCATACTTCGTGCAGCCCTTCGGCATAGCAATGGTAGTTTTCGATGGCGTAGGCATAGGTTTGCAGCACGTAGGGGTTTTCTATCATATAACGTGAGGTCTGGGTGCGTCCTTGCAGCAGGTAGTCGTAATCGCTGTCTACACAGGCTATCATATTTTCTCCTAATTGTTTTCCCAACTGGTTCATCAATACGCTTTTCTTTCCTTTTGCCAGCGAAGTTCGTGAAGGAAGCATCACTTCGAAATAACGGTTTTCGTTTTCGTACTCAGCCAATAGGGAGCGCCAAAAAGACACATCGTCATAGCTCTCTACATAAGCTACGATTTTTCTCCGCGCGTGTTTAGGCTTCAGGCTGTTGGCTGCGCCCAGATACATCGAGGACAAGTTGTCGGTCAGTCTTTTTCCCATGGTGTTTGTTTTTTAATGAGTGGTAATGTCGCTCACTTCGGTTACGGCATCTATCCAGCCGTTCATGATGACAGCTGGCGAGTGGGTGGTCAGGATGATTTGTGCGTTCGGGTTCAGTTGACGGATGAGGGTGATGAGGCGTTGTTGCCATTCTACATGCAGTGATATTTCAGGTTCGTCCATAAACAAGGCATAGGGCTGTTTGTCCTGTACTAATACGGTGAGTAGGATAACCAGCATCTGCTTTTCGCCTGATGAGAGCTGATAAGGGGTGAGCTCATCGCCGTCTTGTTCGAACAGGATTTCGTTGCTTTTGCGGTTGATTTTCTTGCCCGTGTCGCTGAACAGGTCATCTATCAGGTCCTGGAACAGTGTTTTTGCTTTCGACATTTCAGGTGCTTGGGCTTGTTGGGCGGGGTCGCCACTGGTCAGCATTTCGATGATGCGGTTGCCGATGTTTACCTGATAGTCCAAGTAGCGGCGTTGTAATTGGTAGAGTTGCCAGTCGAGTTCGGTTTTTACGTTTTGGTTGCCTATTTTTTCAAGTAAGCCCGAGCTGATGAGTGGGCGGTCGAAGCTGCGGATGACATCGAAATTGATGTATGTGGCATCTTCGGGCGAGAAACTGAATGATACCCCTTCTTGAAATCCGTTAGTCAAGGCTCCTCCTTCCAGTGCGGTCAGACTTCGGACGGAGTTGTTCAGAATAGTACTCTTGCCGATGCCGTTCACACCGCTTAGGATATTGACATCGGGGCGCAGGTTCCATGAAATGTCTTTGCGTCCCCACATCCTTTTAATATCAATGCGTTTGATGTAATCTGCCTGCTTTTTCATAACTTCTATGTTTTTTGGTTGGCAGGTAAAAATACAGATAATAATGGAATTTATCAACAATTCAGCCTTTCTTTTTCAGAGAACTCGTACCTTTGTATCTTGAAATCATTTACGGATATGAAAGAACAATCTACGATACACTCTCCAGTATTGTATCTGCAGCATCAATACGACTTGTTGCGGATGGAGTACGAATACGAGAAAGAACAGTTTCGCCAACAGACTGAATTGATGGGCGTAGGCAGGAAGGTGAAACGCGGGATGTGTTGGTATCCCGTCAGCATCGGACGAAATTATTACAATGCCTTGAATCAGTTGGTAGTGGAAGTGGAACGGAAGGAAGATAAGGAGATAGAACACTTGTTCGAGTATGGGCGTCCAGTGTGCTTTTTTACGCAGGACATGACGGGGAAACTTGCGTACCTCAACTTTGTGGCGACGGTGAGTTATGTTGACGAGGACCGAATGGTAGTGGCACTTCCTAATGCCGATGCTTGGGCTGCATTGCAGGGCAAAGATGTGCTGGGTGTACAGCTTTATTTCGATGAAACCAGTTACCGCCTGATGTTCGAAACTTTGAAGCAAGTGATAGGTGCGAAGAACAACCGTTTGGCGGAGTTGCGCGACATCTTCCACGGTTCTGTTCCTGTTTCTGCTTTTACCTTCCAGCCTGTGCGCTTCCCGTGGCTGAATCGTACGCAGGAAGAAGCCGTCAATAAGGTGCTTCATGCCAAGGATGTTGCTATCGTGCACGGCCCTCCAGGGACGGGAAAGACCACTACGCTGGTTGAGGCAATTTACGAAACTCTGCACCGCGAAAATCAGGTGCTGGTGTGTGCACAGAGCAATATGGCGGTGGATTGGATTAGCGAAAAGCTGGTAGACCGGGGCGTGAACGTGTTGCGTATCGGAAATCCTAGTCGGGTGAACGACAAAATGCTTTCATTCACTTATGAACGCCGTTTTGAGTCACATCCTGACTATCCGCAACTGTGGGGTATCCGTCGTGCTATTCGCGATCTCTATGCCCGGATACGTAAGACAAGCAATCGTGAAGATGTCCGTACGAAAATTAATTCGTTGAAAGACCGTGCTACTGAACTGGAGGTGCGTATCAATACCGCTCTTTTTTCTGAGGCACGGGTGATAGCTTGTACGCTTGTAGGTAGTGCTAATCGTTTGCTGATGGGGCAGAAATTTGGTACTTTGTTCATTGATGAGGCAGCGCAGGCACTGGAGGCTGCCTGTTGGATAGCTATCCGTAAGGCAAACCGCGTCATTCTGGCAGGCGACCATTGTCAGCTTCCGCCTACAGTGAAATGTTTGGACGCTTTGCGTGGAGGTTTGGGTGACACGCTGATGCAATGTATCGTGCGTCAAAAACCTGAAACGGTTTCGCTCCTGAAAGTGCAGTACCGGATGAATGACGAGATTATGCGTTTCTCGTCCGAATGGTTCTACGGAGGTATGCTCCAGTCGGCTCCCGAAGTGAAATACCGCAGCATACTCGATTTCGATACACCCATCGAATGGATAAACACAGAAGGAATGGATGCCGGCGAAGAGTTTGTAGGCGAAAGCTACGGGCGCATCAACAAAGCCGAAGCCGAACTCTCCATCGGCCAGCTGAAATCTTACATCACCCGCATCGGCAGGGAACGGTTCCTCGAAGAACGCATCGATGTCGGGTTGATTTCCCCTTACAAGGCACAAGTGCAATACCTCCGCCAGCTGCTCCGGCGCGACGCGTTCTTCAAGCCCTTCCGTTCCTCGATAACGGTCAATACGGTCGACGGTTTCCAGGGACAGGAGCGTGATGTAATCCTCATCAGCCTGGTGCGTGCCAACGAGGACGGCCAGATCGGGTTTCTCAACGACTTGCGCCGGATGAACGTAGCTATCACCCGTGCCCGCATGAAGCTCATCATCTTGGGCGATGCCTCCACCCTAACGCGCCACGCCTTCTATCGGAAGCTGTATGAGTATATCGAGGGGCTGCATGAAGCATGACAAGTGGTCATTCCACTTCGGTATGGTCTGTATCATTTTGCCTTTTCACCCGTTTTACCGTATGCTTGATTTTGCCTATCAGGAAATTGAGTTCAAGGCTTGATTCTGTTTCGGATGTTTCCAGGTCAGGCATGACTATGCTTGAAAGCATTTCTCCAATGTGTTGCATCTTGGATTGCTGCGACTTGCCATCCGTTTCACCGTGTAAGGCGTGCAATTCACGCTTGAGCTGGCGCACAGAGGCAAATGTCTCTATGATAGCAAGGGTGGCTTGCGTAGCTTGCGGACTTTTCAGGATAGTGGCAAGCATATACAATCCTTTCTCCGTGAACGCTTTGGGGAGAACACGGGTCTTGGGTGATAGATTTGCGGTCAAAATATTTGACCGCAAATCTGTAAATTCCTGTTTGTCAAGCTCAAGTACGTATCCACTCGGAAACTTCTCCGGATTGTTACGCACAGCTTGATTGACTTCTTTTGTCCTCACCCCCATATAATTCTGCAACATCCACATCTAATATCACCTGACAATCTCTAATCAGGATGATTTTTTGCCGTACCTGTTCAAATAGATTCATAGCACCTTGTCCTACCTTTTTGCTTAAATTTTTAGCTTCACACATAATTGATATTTATACCATTGGTTAATTCTTACAAGAAACATTCAATGCATCTTCATGCTCCTTAATAACAGCAATAAATTGCTCGCCGTAATTGTCGCGCTTATGCAAGCCTATTCCGTGAATATCCCCAAAAGCCTGAAGCGTTGTCGGACGTTCCGCCGCAAGGATATGAAGGGATTTATCGGACATTACAATGTATGCGGACCAATTATGAGCCTCCGCTATCTTCCGGCGCAATTCGCGCAAACGCTCGAACAAAACCTTATCTTCGGTCTTTCCGCCTTGTTTTTCCACTTGTGAATCCTCTACCTTATGACGCTCCTTACGGCTTTTCACCCGGAAATCTTCCCGATTGATTATCGCCAACTTCACCTGTTTCCTGCCATATAGAACCTCCTTCCCCAATTCCGTTACTTTCAAATGCCGGTCCTCATTATAAGCAATCTCCAAGAATCCCATTTGCAACATCTGCAACAGATAATCCCGCCAATCATGGAAAGAGACATCCTTACCTACACCAAAGGTTTTCAACATCTGAAAGCCATTATCCGTTATCTCATGGGAAAAAGAGCCACGCAAAATATCAATCGTCAACGTAAATCCGATTTTCTCTTTTGCGCGTATTATAGCCGACAACGCTTTTTGCACGAGTACCGTCCCGTCGAAATGCCGGGGAGGAGTGGTACAGACATCACAATTTCCACAATCGTGCCCTGTCATTTCACTAAAATAATTCAACAGAATGCGCCGACGGCATACCTGCGCTTCCGCATATTCCTGCATACGCCTCAGCTTATCCTGACTAATTTCTTTCTGCCCGCTCTCTTCTGCAAAATCCCGCAACGTAATTATATCCTGTATGTTATAAAAGAGAAAAGTCTCGGCGGGCAACCCGTCACGTCCCGCACGGCCTATTTCCTGATAGTAACTCTCTATGTTTTTGGGCAGATTGTAATGAATGACAAACCGGATATTGCTTTTGTCTATCCCCATGCCGAAAGCCACAGTCGCCACCATCACGTCTATGCGTTCTTTGACAAACTCTTCTTGAACCCGATTACGCTCTTCCATTGACAAACCGGCATGATAAACACCTGTAGAAACACCTTTTTCACGAAGCTTCTTTGCCAATTGCTCCGTTGTTTTACGCGCAAGGCAATAAATAATCCCACTCTCATGCGGATGTCGCCCTATCACACCCATTATCGTACGGAATTTTTCGCTTGCAGAATAGCCCCTCCTTACATCCAAGCTAAGATTGGGACGGTCAAACGAAGCGACAAAGATTTGCGGATTGCGCAAGCGCAAACGTTCTACAATGTCTGCCTTTGTTATCTTGTCGGCTGTAGCGGTTAAGGCTATAACCGGAACCTCAGGGAAATATTCGTGCAACATCGTCCCTAACTGGACATATTCCGGCCGGAAATCATGTCCCCATTGCGAAATGCAGTGTGCTTCGTCAATGGCAAAGAGCGACACGTTCAGGCATTGCCGCATCCATGAAAGCTCCGTAATAAGACGTTCCGGTGAAATGTACAATAACTTCACCTCTCCACGTTGGCATTTCTCAAGGATAGCCCGATTGCTTGATCCGTAATTACCGCTATTGACGGTTGCCGCCGGAATCCCATTGGCATACAATGCATCTACTTGGTCTTTCATCAAAGAAATAAGCGGAGACACTACAATGGCGGTCCCTTCCAGCATTAACGCCGGAATCTGAAAGCAAATAGATTTTCCACCGCCTGTGGGCATTAATACAAGAGAATCCTTACGCTGAAGCACATTGTTTATAATTTCTTCCTGCATAGGCCGGAAGTTGTCGTAACCATAATACGATTTAAGAATTTGTCGGGGAGTTTCCATCATTTACCATTCTTTTTATAGACAATAACGCACGTTGCAGCATAAGTATATCATAGAATCATCAAAAAATTCTTAAATGGATGTCCGCAATTTGCCAATGTCTTTAAGCGGTATCAAAATGTGCATTTCGGCCTCTATGATTTGAAAAGATACAGGTGCGGTGGCAAAGGCAGGAACGCGGATTTCCGCGGATGCTTTTAATTTACTATTTTTCGATTGACGAAGTACGATTTAATGCCCGAATAGCAGGATAGTAAATTGTCAAATCGTAAATTAAAATAACCTGCGTTTCTAATAATATCATTTAATTTTACCGCAACACCGCCTGCCGCTTCTTCCGGAACTCATGCAAGCGTTTTAAGGCATGTTTCCGGCTCAACAGGATTTCCCTCCGGTAGAGGAAGAATGTAAGAAGGAAATAAATGCCTGCCTGCATCCATAATGCCCGGTATTCGGGCAAGACATCGTTCAGTGTGGCTCCCATCGTCTGTATGCGGATATATCCGTTGATGCCGAAAGTAGAAGGGAATATCCACGACACCGCTTTCCAGAAATCCGGGATTGCCGCTCCAGGCCATGAAATGCCTGAGATGAACAACAAAGGCAACGATGTGAACACGAATATCATCATGCAGTCTTCACGCCTCCGGATGAGACATGAACATGCCATGGCAAAGAAAATGCATGCCAGCAGGTAGGGCAGGACAAAGGCTGCCAATGTATCCGGCGAAGCAAGAAAGACCAGCCGGAACATCTTGGGCACCGCACAAAGGATATATGCCGCCACGGCAAGATAGACCAAAAGATAAGCCAAGGACTTCCCGAAAATAATGCGGATGGCACCCTGATAATGGCGTACCATGGGCACCAAATCCCGGAAACGGTTGTTCTCGCGCGCCGTACCCGCCGACAGACCTATCCCGAGCAATAAGGTCTGCTGGATAATCAGGATAAGCACGGCAGGGATAAGAAAGCTGGCGAATCCGTCCTGCGGATTATAGAGCGATACCGCTTCGTAATCTATCGGGCGGACCGTAATCTCATCCTGCCGCCCGGTGGTATTGCCCGCACGTCGGATTTGGATATCCTTGTTCATCTCCAGCGAAGCCTCGGTATTGGCAAGCAAAAGCGCCTTATAATAAAGCATGCCGCTCATGTCGGCAAAGATGGAAACATGCGCCTGCTCTCCCGAAGCCAAGTCGCGGCTAAAACCTTCGGGAACATAAACCACGCCGTATATTTTTTGCTTTTTCAGCAAAAGCCGGGCTTCTTCCATATCGGAACAATAAGACACGATACGGACATCCGGACCTCCGTCTACCCGGCGGAGGTATTCGCGGCTCACGGAAGAACGGTCGGCATCGACCACAGCCACGGGCACTTCACGCACCACTTCATTGGTATAGATGAATGCATAGACCAGCGGATACGCCAAAGGCACAAGGAGGAAAAAAATCACTACGCCCTGGTCTTTGACGGTCATCTTCAGCTCTTCCTTACAGATATGGAACAATCCGGCGATGCCCTGCTTTATAGTATGTCTGAACGAATATTTTTTCATAATCCATCGGTTTTAGGGGATATATACATAGTGCAACATTTCCGTGCGCAACTTCTTCAGCACAAAGAACGGAAGAAGCAAGAAAAGCAAAAGCGCCACTATGGGTTGCCATACGTAGACGAGCGGATAACCGTTTAAGGCAAGGTTTACATAAATCAGGAAATAATGCCGTAAGGGGAATAAAACCGCCAGCCCTTGCAAGACGGGATGCATCGCCATGACCGGAAAGGTAAAGCCGGAGATGGAAAATGAAATGACTCCCCATAACGAAGCCGCACTCAAGGCAAGGCGGAGGGTGCCGAACATGCCAAAGAAGAAGATGCCGACCGCCTGCGAAGCCAGCACCAGCAACAATCCCGCAAGAAGCATCGGGAAAATGCCGCTATTGCAAGGATAATGCAAGAACCCGTACAGATAGACATTATAGAATACGGTCACGATAAAGAAGATAACCGTATGCGGCAAGAGTTTCCCCACCAATGCCGTGCTGATAGAATTGTCTGCCAGACGCATCAGGACGTGTGCCGTATTTTCCTTCAGCTCCATGCCTAACGCATACGAGGTGGTCAGGAAAATGAGCAACATCAGGATGCCCGGCAATAAGGTATTGCACAAATACACCGAATAATTCAGCCACGGATTGTTCAACGCATGGGTGTCAATAACGACGGGCTGGAGAAACGCCATTGCCTGCTCTTCGGTAGCCCCCTTGGCTAAAAGCGTGCTCTGCCCGATGGCACCCGAAGCAAGTTCCGACATCGTGCGCTGGTCGCGGTACAGCAACGACCCTGCGATGAGGTACGCGTAATTGATGTAAAACGACACGCGGGGCTGCCTTCCGGAGATAGCTTCCTCGGTGGTGCCTTCGGGTATGTAATAAAAAGCATAAATCTCGCCACGCTGGACCGCCTTGCGTGCTTCGTGGAAATTTGCATAACGAGCCGTGACATGCGTTTGCTGGAATGCATCCAAATTGCGGATGATGCTTCGCGTAGTCGCCGTATTGTCCATATCCACAACACCTGCGGGCATGTTTGTAGGCAAGCCGTTTGCCATCAGCGTGGTAAAGAACACGTAGCAGAATACCGGTGCTATTACCATGCAGAAGAGGTAAATCGGCCGGGTCGCGATGTGCCGCAGTTCGCGTACGGCTATACGGTACAGGCGTTTATGAATGGTTGTGTGCATAAGTTTTTGAGTTCTTAAGTTTTTAAGTTTTTGAGTTTTTGGGTTCTTAAGTTTGTTGGTTTGTAAGTTTTTTCTATTATCAACTCAAAAACTTAAGAACTCAAAAACTTAAAAACTCACTTTTTAACTATCGCCGACATGCCCGGCCGCAGGTTCTCCACCGGCTGTAAGGGCTTGGCTTTAATTTCGAATGTCTTCAGGTCGAAACCGCCGGTGGTCTTGGTCGCCTTCCATGCGGCATAAGTGCCTAAGTCTTTCATATAGGTCACTTTAAATGTGGCGTCTTTTTCCAATGCCGGGATAAACGCCGAAATCTCGCCCCCTACATGGAAATCTTTCAGATAGTCTTCACGCACGTTAAACGTCACCCACATGTCATCCAGTTGGGCTACATTCATGATGGGTGCTCCGGTGCCGACCAGTTCGCCTACCTTAGGGAATATCTCCGTCACTTCTCCATCGGCAGATGCCGTGAGATACGTTTCGCTGACATATGAATTTACTTCAGCCACAGCACCTTCCGCTTGGCGCACCTTGGCGGCAGTCATCAACTTGTCTTCCCGTTGTGCTCCGTTTTTTGCCATTGTATATTGAGCTTTGGCAGCACGTTCGGTGGCCACCATTGCGTCATATTGTGCTTTGGTTTCATCGCGCTTTTGTGCCGACATCACTCCTTCTTCGTACAGGCGGTTTACCCGTTGGTATGATTTTTCGGCGATTTCCAGGCCTGCTTTGGCTTTTTGCCACATTTCGTAGGCGGCTTGCAATTGTTCGGCACGGGTGCCACGTTCGGCTTTTTCATTCAGCGCTTGGGCAGCCTGTTCCAAGGCTTCCGCTTGCGAGAGTTTCGCCATTACATCGGGCGCTTCGAGGATAGCAAGGGTATCACCGGCTTTCACTGCATCTCCCTCGTCTACGAAAATTTTCAGGATACGTCCGGGCACTTTGCTCGATACACGATATTCGTTGGCTTCGGCTTGTCCTTGTATGATTTCAGTACCTTTCCGGAAAGTGATGAAGCCGATAATGCTTACAATCAATACCACTGCTACGAGTGTAATGAATGCCAGCATGATGTTGTTGCGTTGCGTTCTTTCTGCCATATTGTTTGTCTTATTTTAGTGTTCCCATTGATTTGTTCAAATAGATTTCGCTCATTTTCAGGTCGATTTGTGCGTCAATCTTTCCCGATTGTGCCGAGAGCCAGGCGGTCTGTGCTTCCAGTACGTTGCTGGTGGGGATGACTCCTTCACGGAAACCCAAATTGGCGTAGCGCAGGTTCTCTTCTGCCTTTTCCATATTCTTTTCTGCCATAACCAGTTTCTTGGTGGCTTCGTTTACCTTGTATGAACTTTGAGTGACCTGTAATTCGATTTTTTCTTTTGCATCGTCCAGCCGGTAGCGGGCAATGTTGGCTTCAGCTTTGGCGGCACGTACTTTGTAAATACCTTCTCCCCAATGGAATACCGGTATACTGACCACTACACCTATGCCCCACATGCCGCGAAAGCGGTTCTCGAATCCATTTACTAATGAAGGGTTGGTAAACAGGTAGTTGGCGGTTAGTCCTATGGAGGGTAGAAATTCGGCTCGTGCCACGTTTACCTTTTGCCGGTAGATTTTCTCGGCAAGTTCCAGACTTTTCAATTCTTCGCGGTTGGCAAGTGCTGTACCCACGTTGCTTTCGGTATAGGTGGTTGGTAAGGCAAGGTCTTTCATATCCTCGTCCGCCAGACGGATATCGGTGTCGAGCGGAACTCCGCACAATTGGCAAAGTACCATTTTTGCCAGGGCAAGTCCGTCTTCTACTTGAGTCAGTGTCATTTCCGCTTCGTTCACTTTTACTCTGACGCTTAAAGCATCAGCAGTAGTGGCAACGCCTTGCTCTACCATTTTTGTTACATCCGAGTCGAGCCTTTGAACCAGTTTCACAAAACTTTCAGCGAGATGCTTTTTATTTGCCAGCGAGACTACTTGCCAGTAAGCCTGGTCAGTATTCAGGATGACGTCTTGCATTCCTGTTGCGTGTTGCGAGGCGGCAAGCTGTTCGGCATAGCGGGTGATTTTGTTGTATGCAATGATTTTTCCGCCCATGAAGAGGGGTTGGGTCAGGGTGGCAGCACCAGCATAGAGGTTACGTGTGTCTGTGCGGAACGCGTCTACGATGCTTCCACCTACGCCATTCAGTGCATCGGGTATCTGCCCCATTACGCCCGAAAGGGGGGTGAGCAAGGGGAGCAGTTCGGGATGTGTGGCTGCTATCTGTTGCATCTGTGCACCCAGTTGTTGGAGTTGAGGGACAAGAGCTGTTCCCATGTTTCCGATGGCTTGCTGTTGTTCATTGCTGAGCAGGGAGATTTCCTTTTGCGTGCGCATATAAGTGCCCGTCACGTTTATTTTGGGCAGGAAATTGGTGAAAGCGGCTTTTTGTTGATAATGTGCCGCGTTTATTTTTTCCTGTGCGATGCGCAGCTCCTTGTTGTTTGCTAGGGCAAGGTTTCTGCAGCTGTCCAGTGTGAGTATGCGTTGGGCTTGTGCCACTGTGACAAGTGTGCCCAGCAGGATGATGGTCAGAATTTTTTTCATTGCCAATTTGTTTAGGTTTTCTGCTTACTTGTGCAAGCAGAACAAATGTACTGACAATAAAACAAACAGGCAAACGATTTGGTTTAAAAAAGCCTTAGTTTTTTTTGTTTGGTCTTGTAAAATGTTCTCATTTGGTCAGGAGGCTTATTCTCAAAACGAAGGTATATTCACCGGCCGTTGCATATATTTGCAATGACCGATGAATATATGATATGCAGGCAAAGGAAGTGCCTTTCATTTTGATTCTGCTCGGGCAGACAAATGGTGGACATTGTATTTTGTAATAAGTAGATGTTCATAATTAGTTTATATCATATAGATTTGCTACCTTTGCCTCATAATCCTCAAAGCTACCTCTAT
>NZ_JACSPP010000089.1 GCF_014837065.1 Phocaeicola intestinalis | reverse complement strand
TGTGAGATTTGTGTAAACACACACACACACACACACACACATTGCGACCGGCGTATCTTCGCGCGTTAATATACTTAATTATCATCAATACATGCAAGGGTGGAAACTCCTTTTTACAGGAGTTCCCACCCTTTTTCATTTTCGTATACCCCATTTTGACACATTAAAAACTTAGCAGCATCAAGTGACAATGACCTGTAATATGAAAAAAAAGAACTATATTCTATTACTCTGCATCCTGCTCTGTGCAGCTCCGCTCATGGCTCAGGATGCCCCGGAAAATACGAAATCCCCCGGCTGGTATGCAGGCGTGCAGGGCGGCGTGCCCTTCGGCGTATCCACATTCAGCAGTTTCGGTTTCGACAAGACCCGTGCGGGATTCAGCGGCGGAGTTTATGGAGGCTACCGTTTCAATCCTGTACTTTCTTTGGAGGCTCTGGCTGTTTTCGGGAAAATGAGCATGAGCCAGAGAGATTGCTGCATCTCCGGCAATTACTGGCTTGGTTCGGACGGTGTCCGTTATCATGCTCCGGTACTCGGAATGGAAGGCTGGGACTATGCCGGCCTGAAAAGCAGTGTAACGACGCAACGCTACGGTTTGCAGCTCAATGCCGATGTGCTTGGTTTTTTCCCGTCCACTCGTCAAAGCCGGTGGAGCGTGGAGGTGTCGCCCCTGCTGGCAGCCGTTGGCACGAAAGCCTCCCTGTCCACCCTTGACGGCGGAAAAGAGGCATGCAAGGAAAATACGGAATGGCATCTGGGTGCAGGCGGAAACATTCAGGCAGGATACCGTTTTGCCTGCGGTATAGGTGTCGGCATTTACAGCGGTGTCACTTACCTTACGGGCGACGGCATGGACGGACTTCCCAAGAGCGGGCACAAAGCCAACTATATATGGGAAAGCGGCATACGTGTCAGTTTCGCGTTCGGCAAGAAAAGCGGAAAGAAAGCAGACCACGGCATTGCTTACCCGGCATCTGCCGGTCAGCCGCAGGATGAGAGGGACAATGCCGTAGAAACAGCCCCGGCGGAAATACCGGAACAGACCGTCACGGACAGTACGGCACAGAAAACTGTCGTCACGGCAGCAGACAATTCAACCGAAACCGATTTTGAATTCCCGACTGTCTATTTCGATTTCAACAGCATTTCGCTTCGTCCGTCCGAGACATCCAAGCTTGAAACGATACTCGGCATACTGAAAGAACATCCCGACATGCACATAGTCGTGACGGGCTGGTGCGACACCCGTGGCAGCCGGAGCGTAAACGAACGCTATTCCATCCGACGCGCCGAAGCGGTCAAACAGTGGCTTGAAAGTCGCGGCATCGCAGCCGGACGCATTACAGCCGTAGGACGCGGCAGCGACGTGAACGAGAAGGATGCGGACAAAGCCCGCCGTGCCGAAGTGACAGACAAGAAAAGAAAGGAGGACAGACGATGAAAAATACGGTCAGAAATTTCCTATATGTATCCCTGCTCATGCTGTTGCCGCTATGGACGGCCTGCGACAAGGACGTACACGAAAATGAAAGCCCCGGCCTTGCCGTTGGCATGGAATGGCTCGATGGCATCGAACCGACCGACATCACAAGCCCGGTAAACCTGTGGATATACGACGCTGATGGTCATGAAGTGGAAGCGCACGAGTTTTCCTCTCCGCAAGAACTGGCATCCGGCCTGTTCAGCCTGCCGGAGGGCGACTATACGCTTGTAGGCGTCTGCGGCCTGACAGAGCCGTACCGGTATGATTACGAGAACGGTACACGGACAGCCGACATGCTGCGCGTTTCGCTTGCCGACCCGTCGGCTTCGCCCGCACACGCCGTCGGTGGCGTGGCCGTGGCAAGCGTGACCGACACCAGAATCAATCTCCGTTCCGTCATCCGTGTCGCTCCGTTGCTGGCAGAGCTTGCTGTCCGTATCAACGGCGTGCCCGAAGGAGCGTCGCTTGCCGTCACGGTACGCAATGCCGCCACCTGCCTTTATCCGGCACGGCGCGGCGATGACAACAGCTACGTCGTACCTTCCGCCGAAAAGACAGATGCGCTCCTGCCGCAAGCCGTTGCCGACAGGGGGACGCTCTCTACCGATGCCCGCCTGATGCCAACGGCACAAGGTGAAGCCTGCACGATGCTCTACCTGGTCATGACCTTTGCCGACGGCTCCCGTCATGAATACACGGCAGAAGCTCCCCTGATGCTTGCCGGGAAACGCTACGAGCTGGCATTGGAATACGACAGGATGCAGCCCTACATGTATATCACCGCCACCGACATTAACCCTTGGGGCGAAGGCTGGATTACGAGTGATGACATCTTTAATCCCGGAATATAATTAACAAATAAAATAAAGATAGAGTTATGATGAAGAGCATGTTATCCGTTGCTGCCGCACTCCTTGTACTGGCGGCATGCACGAACGACCATGAACCCGGCTATGCTCCGGCAAAAGAGATCCGGGTGGATGCTTCCATCGGGCAGATGACCCGTGTGACAACCGACGGCGACGAATCGGTGTTTGAGACGGGCGACCGTATCAGCGTCTATGCCTGGTTGGGTGCAGCCGACGATGCACAGCAGCTTGTGGTGGACAATTCCGTCAACACCTTAGGCGACGACGGCACATGGACGGCCAGCCCGCAAATGCTGTGGGCAAACAGCAGTTCGGCGCATTACTTTCTGGGCATTTATCCGGTGCAGGAGGTAAGCGACCTGAAAGCCATGAACTATGTACTGACCCCTGAAGACCAGGAGGCAAGCGACCTTCTTTATGCCATGAATGCCGGCACTGAGAACAAGGGCATCACGCCCACTAACACGCCCGTGGCGCTGACCTTCAGCCACCTGATGTCGAAATTAGTCATCAACCTGAATTTCCGCAGCCAGTGGTCCGGAACACCGGTCGTGGAATCGGTCAGAGCCATTGCAAAGGCGGAGGCAAGCGTCAATCTCCTCTCCGGAGAGATTACGCCACAGGGCGACAATAAGGCGATAGACATCCCGGCTTTGGAAACACCGGCAGCCAACTACGCTTGCAGCTATGCCGGTATCATGATTCCTAACAGCAATTTAATTGAAATACAGATCAAGGTAAAAGACATTGACGAGCCATACGTCTATAACGTAGGGGTTTCCATCCCGTTGGAAACAGGCAAGTACACCACCGTCAACCTGACATTGGGACGTGACGAAATCACCTTAGACAATGACATCACCATCACCGACTGGGCTCCGCTCGAAGGCGACTATGGCGGTAACATATTTTTTCCGGGTGCGTAAACCGCTGTGCTGACTATATATTTATAACTGATTAAAACAGCAAACGTATGAATATAAAGAATCTATTATTGGCAACAACCGCTATCCTGTTGGCTGCGTGCAGCACCGACAGCGATGTACTGCCACCGCAAGACCTTGGACAGATAAGGGTAACGGCATCCGTGGGAGCCATGACCCGTGTGGCCCATAGCGGCAACTCGACCACCTTCGAGACGAATGACCGGATCAGTGTCTATGCCTGGCTGGGAGCCGACAACAACATGCAGCGGCTTGTGGTGGACAACTCCATCAATACATTAGGCGGCGACGGCACATGGACCGCCGAGCCGCAGATGCTTTGGGCCGACAATACGTCCGACCACTATTTCCTCGGCATCTATCCCGAGCGCAACGGAGCTACCGATTACGATGCCGACCCCTATACGCTGGACTTCAATAACCAGACCGCGAGCGACCTGCTGGTGGCGAGGACCACGGCCAAGCCCACCGGTTCTGCCGTGAAGCTGGAGTTTGAGCATGTAATGGCCAAGCTCGTGGTAAACCTTTCGTTCCGCAACGAGTGGACAACCGCACCCGAAGTGGCTTCGGTAACGGCAACCGCATGCACCGAAGCCACCGTGAATTATTTAGAGAATCCTGTCGAGGTAACCCCGGCCACCGGTCAAAACCTTGTGGTGATTCCCTTCACGGGCACATCCGCCAGCTTTGCCGGCATCATGATTCCCGGGCAGAGCGGGTTCCGCACCATCAACGTCACGCTGGAGAACGGCAAGGTATATACCTATACCCACTCTGCGGACATCGACCTGCAACCGGGCAGATACACTACGGTGAACCTTGTGCTGGGACGCGACAGGATCGAACTGGACGATGCGGGCATCAACGTGTCGGACTGGGAAAACGGTACTTCCATTGATGGCGCAGAAGCGAACGAAGCCTACTCATACGATTCCAATACCAAAACCATCACCATTTACAGCGGTGAAGGACTGAAGGTAGCGGCAGATGTGGTGAACAGCGGTGATACCGACATCAACATCATCCTCGACAATGACATCGACCTCTCGGACATCGACTGGACGCCGATAGGAGACTACTATAACCGATACACCGGCACCTTCGACGGTGGCAACTATACCATCACGGGGCTGACCGTTACGGGAAGTAACGAATATGCGGGCCTGTTCGGACGCATCGGCTCCGGCGGCACGGTGAAGAATGTGGTGCTGAAGGACGTACAGATAGAAAGCGATAACCAGTATGGCTGTGTTGGCGGCGTAGCGGGTAATAGCGATGGCAACATTGAAAACTGCTCGGTGTCGGGCAGTGTCAGCAGTCGCCATACCGCAGGCGGCGTGGTGGGCCAGCAATTTGGCGGTTCCATCACCCTATGCGGCTCCTCGGCCACAGTGAAGGGAACGGGCGAAGTCGGCGGCGTGGCAGGTAAAACGGATAATAGTGCCACCCTGACAGCCTGCTATGCCACAGGAAACGTGACCTTTGAAAGAGCCTCCACAATCAACACCTTCGCTGGCGGCGTGGTGGGACTTAACGGAACCGGCAGCATTCTCACCGCCTGCTATGCCACGGGCAACGTGACCGGTACAGGCACTGGAACCGGCTCTTGTTGTGTAGGCGGCGTAACGGGAGACAACTTTAATGGCACCCTGACCGCCTGCTACCATGCCAATGGGACTGTCAGCGGCCCGGACGGAGCCACAGGCGGCGTGGCGGGACAGAACTTCAAGGACTCCATGTTTGGTGGCGGTATCATCACCGCCTGCTACTGGGGAGACAACGGTCAGGAACAAGGCATAGGCTATAATCAGGCGGGCACTGGCGAAACCACTCAGGTGGACGGCCCGACTACTTGGCAGACGGCTGTGGATGCCATGAACACCGCATTGAATTCTGAAAGCTGGAAGTACGTACTCAACGGAGCGCTGCCGACATTGGAGGAAAAATAATAAACCGTCGGACGGGATTCCGGTTTCATCCGAAAAAGGAATCTTTGAAAGATAAATAATTAACAACTTAACAGAAAATAGTTCAAATGAAAAAAGCAAACATTTTGGCAACAGCAGTGCTGGCCACCCTTTTGGCAGCCTGCTCCAACGACAGCGACGTGCTCAACACGCCCGACTATGCCGACACGCCTATCGGACTGAATGTGAACGTAGGCCCGATGGCCACCCGTGCCGGTTATGACAACACGAACCTGACCGGAAGCAGTTTCGGACTTTACCTGACAACGGAAGGCACGAACAGCGACGAACGCTACAACTGCACGAACCGGGAAGTGAGATATGAAAGTGGCTGGACGATTCAGGGCGGACAACTCCTGTGGAAAAGCAATGATGCAACAGTAACCTATTACGCTTATCTGCCCTATACAGGAACAGTGGGCGATGCTGCAAGCTATGCCTTTACGGTACAGACCGACCAGAGCAGCGATAGCAACGTAAAGGCATCCGATTTTCTGTGTACCGGAACACAGACTGCCACAGCCGGAACGGCACTCGACATCAACTTCCAACATGCACTGTCCAAGCTGAACGTGACACTGACAAAGGGCACCGAGCTTGAAGACGGACTGACTTTCAAATCGGTAAAGCTCTCCAACTGCGCCACGGAAATTGTCGTTAACCTGCTCGAAGGAACAATCGTTAAGACTACCAACAGCGGACAGACCATCACCCTGTATGCTACAACCGAAAACAAGCAATACGAGTGCATCCTCGTACCGCAGACCTTCGCTCAGAGCCTGAAGGTGGAAATCACCGACAACAACGGAAAGGTATATACATTCACATCCAACAAAGACCTTACGTTTGCCAGTGGTGAAGAATACACGCTGAATCTTACCGTAGGCCGCGACAAAGTGACGACGGGTACCATTTCTGCCGACCCATGGGGTGAGGAACAGCAAGGCGGCGACTTAGTAACAGAATAAAAGTAAACAACATTCATAAACATAACAAGAATGAAAATAGCAAAATATATTCCGGCTGCCGCCCTCGCACTGGTGTTGGCAGGCTGCCAAAGTGAAGATGATTTCATCTCTTCCGACTATGCCAACGACCCGATGGCCGTACACATCCGTGCAGGCATCGAGGCTCTGCAGACCCGTGTGAACACGACAGGAACAGGCAACGCATGGGACGAGAACGACCAGATTTCGGTAACAAACACCTCGCCAGAAGCGATAACAGGCAAGGACAAGGCGGTTTACGAATACAGCAATGGCGCATGGAGTCCGGCAGGAACCGACTACATAGTCTGGTCTGACGATGTCGAAAACACCTTTGAAGCCTATTATCCCGTCGTGGAAGGAAAAACGGACTCCTACACGCAGTTTGAACTCCCGGCCGACCAGAGCAGCAGCAATCCAACTGAAACCAATTACATAGGCCGTGCGGACTATATGACGGCGGCAGCGTCACAAAGTAAGAGCGATGCGCTGAACCTGACATTCAAGCACCACCTGGCCAAGGTTACCGTGGAGATAAGCGGCTACGGCGACCAGTACGCCACACAGAAACCTGTATTCCAGGCTCCTACATTCACGTTACCTACCACAACGACTACAGTAGATGGAAAGACACTGACCGTTGCCGGCAATGGAACGACAATAACCGGACTATTCAGCGAGGACGCTTCAACAGAAGCCAAACACAGCTTCACCGCCGTCCTGCTGCCGGGCAAGTATGCTACTAATGATACGTTTGTCAAGCTGAACATTCAGGGCGGCACTCCGCTTACCGTCAAGGCCAATGTTCAACAACTGACTACCGGTTTGGAATCGGGCAAAGCCTATACCTTCAACGTGACCGTAGGTAAGAATGGTGCCACCATCAACAGCGTTACGGTTGGCGACTGGGGTACCGACGGCTGGACGGAAAGCGGAACGGCAGACGCAGCCCTTTCATTTTCATTCAGCATCCAGACTTCGACGGACGGACTGACACCTGACGATGGCGAGTATATCCTTGCCGATTGACAAACAATAAAATTCAGACCATAAAATAAACGGAATAACAAAATGAAGACAAGAAACAAACTATACGATAAGAGCCGGCTGCGCCTCCTTTGTCTGCTGACAGCGTTGCTCGGCTTATTCGGTGCCGGACAGACATGGGCAGGCAATCCCACCACCCTCACCGTGGGCGGCACCAGTGTGCTGGGCGGCGGCTGCTGGACGACCGACGAAAACGGCAAGCTGACCGCCACGGAAAGTACCACCGACTACAACGTCAAGTACGACAGCGCCACCGGCACCCTGACCCTGAAGGACGCCAACATCACCGGGGATAGCAGCACCAACTTCAGCGCGGGCATCTACGCAGAGGGCGACCTGACCATCGTGCTGGAGGGCAGCAGCACCGTCACGGGCGTTGTGTGTAACGACCAATCCCGGGGCATCAATACTTTAGATGGGAATCTGACCATCCAAGGCGGCGGCAGCCTGACCGCGCGGGGGGCTGATACGAGCGGAGGCGGCAGTTGCAGTTATGGTATCTATGTCTATGGATCATTCACCCAGCAAGGCGGCAGCGTCACCGCCATCGCCGGCAACGTGAGCGGAAACAATCCTTCGAGCGGACTCGATGTATCTGGCACGGTTACGGTGAAGGGAGGGACGCTGACCGCCACTGGCGGTTCTGCTGCTAGAAATATCAGTTACGGCATCTCTGCGTATTCGTTCACCGTGAGCGACGCCACCGTGACCGCCACCAGCGGGTCTGCTGGGTATGCAAGTTATGGCCTTTATATTGCTTCCTCTTCCCCTTCCTCTTCCCCTTCTGTGACCCTATCCGGCAGCAGTTCCCTCACCGCCCGGAGCGGATCGGCGGAGGACACGGCGGGCGGCATTTACGTCCAGAACCCCTTTGGCAGCACAGGGTTCGTAACCGTCGGGGACAACTCCACCCTGCTGGCCAACAGTGTGATATTATGTGATAATTTTTTCACTGAAAAACCGCTGGCCCCCACCGGCAACGGTAGCTGGCTGATCTACGGCCAGAGCAACCAGACCAGCGCCGTGGGCGGCAGCTATACCCTGACCGATAACCTCACCATTGAAAGCGGGAACACCCTCACCATCCCGTCGGGCAGCACCCTGACGATTCCGGAAGATAAGACTTTGACTGCAGATGCCGACCAGTTGGTTGTAAACGGAGAACTGGTATTGGAAGGTACGTTCACTGCAGATGCAAAGGAATTGACAGGAACGGGAGCTATTGTTTTAGGCGAAATAACGCTGACTGACGATAAGGGTATTAGCGAGTATGCAGGTTACCACCTCAAGTTGAAAAGCAAAAAGGTTACTTATGTCCGTGCCCTGTCAGATAACTCCCAATATGGAACCATCTGTCTGCCGTTCGTTCCTACTTCTGTAGCTGGCGGTCAGGTTACTTACTATCAGGTTTTGGAGTTGGAAAGCGACGAGATTACCCTCGTAGAAACCGATTTTGAAGCCGGCAAGCCGCTGTTCTATCAAACACCCGGTACAGGCAGCATCACCTTCAGCGCCGAAAGTGCCGCAGGCGTGGAACTGGTAACCACCCCTGCGACAGACAACTTCATGGTAGGTACAATGAGTGTGGCTACACCCACCGCGGGCTACTTCCTGAAGAACAACAACTTCTATCCGATAACCAATGGAGACAAAGTAAAGGTGAAGTCTTTCCGTGCGTATGTGAAGGGGCAGAATGATGCTTCGCAAGCAAGCGTCATGTCTGTCAATGTGGCAAGACCGTAACAAAGTATTAAGAACTCCCATTCCGGGCGGGAGCATTTGTGCCCGGTAACATCATACAGACACCGCAGCCCGCTACCGCAAGGTCAGTGGGCTGCATTTTCATAGGAGAAACTATAAACAAAATGAGGTAAACCGCATGAAACAGAAAACAATAGCAACCAGGCACCTGCGCACCAAGATAGCGGCGGGATATGTGCTGATACTATTCGTCATTTTCGGCATCGTCTATATTTGGCTCAACGAACAGCACAGACGACAGGAATTAGAGATTACAAGCCAAAA
>NZ_JACSPP010000088.1 GCF_014837065.1 Phocaeicola intestinalis | reverse complement strand
CGACAACTGCATTTCCATGCCGTAAAGATACAACTTTTAAACGAATTATTCGCATTTCACTTACTTTTGACTATAATTTAATCTCGCTTTTGCTTCTTGTACGGCTGCATAAGCATCAAGCAGACCGTATCCCATTTCCGTATTCCAAGTGCCGTAAGGATGTGTACTTGATATGGAATACGTATAGCCGCCTACTTTGCGTGCAGTTTCCGCTAATATTTCGCCTACTTCTATTTCGTCCACTTGGTTGGACATCCGTTTAGGTTGGTGGGTGTCACCAGTCCGATTGCATTTGCAATAAAAAGAAATCTTTTCATACGGTTTTTCTTTAAGCAGGTTAAACATCGAATTAGCATCAGCAAATATACGTATTCATTTTCAAACGTCCATTCACGTATGTTTCAAAAAGATGCACGTATGTAACATCCATCGTAAATCAACAATGGTCGGTCTACGATGGATGTTTTTGGTTAGGCGGAATAGTCATTCACTCCGTCCGCAGGTTCTCCGTGGGGTTCATCCGGGCGGCTTTCAGGACGAGGGCGGACGAGACTGCCCATACGATGAGGAGCACCGCGAGGGCGCAGCCGGTGAAGAGCCACCACGTCAGCTCAATCTTGACGGCGAAGAGCTGGAGGAGCGAAATGCTTGCCCGCCACGCTATCAACGCGCCGATAAGGGTGGCAGGGAGCGCAATCTTCAGCAGATCGAGCAGGAAGAGGCGTTGTACGTTGGCTACCGTGGCTCCGTGGATGATGCGGATGGCTATCTCGGCGTGGCGGCGGCTGATTTCGTCGCGGATGTAGGCGATAAGCCCGATGAGCGCGATGAGCAGGATGCACGCGCCGGTGAAGAGGATGCTGTTGCGCACGTGCAGGATGCCGTCGTAGAGGGCGTTCATTTCCAGTGCCAGGCTATAGGCGTGCTTATCCCTGTCGGGCATCGTTTCCTCCACCACTTTTTGCACGGCTTTCATCCCTTCGGGTGAGAGTTGGCGCAGGCGGATAAAGAGATTGGTAGAGTAGGGCACCGGAGCGTAGAACATCACCGAGGGACGTTCGTCGGCATCTTCGGCTATCTGCGAGCCGAAATGAATTTCTTCGTACACGCCGCAGACGGTGAGCGGACCTTCGTGCTCGGTGATGTTCACCGTCTTGCCGATGGGAGAACCTGTCCAGCCCGCCAGTTCGCGCATCCGTTCCACAAACTTGCGGCTGACCATCACCTGACGTGCCACGGTGTCGCTCAGGTGAGGCGTGAAGGTGCTGCCTTCGATGACGGGGATGCCGAACGCCTTGTGGTAATCGTCGCCCACGAGGTACATATCGGCGATGTTCATATACTCTTGTCCCGTCTCAGGGTTATATACATTGTTTCCGCTGCAATGTTCGGACGGCAGCTGATACCCCCACGTCACGCCCGCCACTTCGGGCAGCTTTTTCAGTTCCTGCACGCAACGCTGCTGTTCGGTCTGTGTGATGCCGGCAAGTGGTACGTAAAGCATATCCTTGTATTCGAAGCCCGGGTCGTAATGGGTCAGCGCACGGTATTGCAGGCTGATGACCGCCAGTATCGCCACGAAGAACGTGGTGAGGAGGAACTGCACGAAGAGCAGCCCCAGCTTCCAGTGGCGTTTGCTCTCGGTATAGCGGCGGTAGGCGTAGGTGACGGGAATGCGTGTGTACAGGTAGCCGGGCATTACGCCGCAGAGGAGGACGATGAAGGCAGTCACCGCCACACATACGGCTATCGTAGAAGGCGGGAAGAGCGAGCGGAGGCTGTGCCCGATTTGTTCCTGCACCACGTCCTGAATCCCGAAGATAATCAGCATCGCCAGGGCGAGGCTCAACAACCCGTGCAATGCCGATTCGCTGAGCACCATGCGGTAGATGTCGCCGCTTCCTGCCCCATAGCAGCGGTAAGTGGCGATGCTCTTGGCGCGGTTCACCATGCCCGAGATGACCAGCAGGATGTAGTTGAGCACCGCTACCGCCAGCATCAGTATGGCGAAGGCGAGGAAGACGATATTCATGATGCGGTTGTAATCCGATGAGGAAAAGATTTCGCCGACGGGCTGGAAACCGATGTCATAATCCGCTCCGTTTTTCCTCAGGTCTTCCATCGGCAGGTTGGTCTCCAGCATCCGTTTCACGTTGTCCGTCAGCTGGTCGGGCTTCGTGCCGGGATAGAGTCGGATGTAGCTCTTGTAGCTGTCGTTCCCCAGCCAGTTGTTTCGCCCGTCATAGCGCACTTGTCCGATGGTGGGCAATGCCACCGCTACGTCAATACGGGGCAGGTGAGTGTTTTCCGGAAACTCCTCAAAGATGCCGACGATGTTCAGCTTGAAGTCGGGATATTCTTTCCACGTCAGCGTGTGTCCCACGATGTCGGTGCCCAGCGTTTCGGCAAGGCGCGACGAGATGTAGGCGTTGTTCTCTTTCTCCAGCCCCGTATGCGGATTCTCGCCTATCAGGATGCGTCGGGGGAAGACTTCGAAGAACGAACTGTCGCACAGGAGGGCGTTGGCGGTCACTTCCCGCTGGTCTTCCGCCACGAGGTGCATACCGCTTTCCAGCCACGTGAAGCGTGTGGCGGCTTCCACTTCGGGGCAATACCGTTTCACGCCCGGAGCGGTGGCTCCCGGTGTTTGCGCATAGGGACGCCACGTGTCTTCTTGCGACGATTTGTATTGCTCGGTGATGCGGTACGTGTCTTCCAGCCGGGGCAGAAAGTTGTCGTAGCTCTGCTCGAAGATGACTTCGGCAAGCATGGTCAGCCCGATGGCGAGGCCGACACCGAGGCAGAGAATCTTGATGGGGTTCGCTTCGCCCCGTCGGAACAGGTTGTTTAATGCTCTTTTCATCTGGTTTATTTATTATTTAATTGTTTGTTTGGAAACGCAGATTAACGCGGATTTTCGCAGATTCAAATTTAATCATCTGTTTAATCTGCGTTAATCTGTGAAAATCTGCGTTTCTTCACAGTATATAGTTACTGTTTAGAACTTGTTTCCCACCTCGGAAAACGTGCAAAATGTCCGCCGAGGGGTCGCCGCAGGCTTTGCAAGTGTTGCAAAGTGCGCGGCGAGGGTCTAAAATGCGTCTCGCAGTCGTGCAAAGTGTCCGCCGAGGGTCTAAATTGCATTTTGCACGTTTTTCAAGGTCTGTTTTCACCACAGATTACACAGATTTTATCATTTATTTCTTCGTGTCTTTGGCGAATAATAATTTTATAAATCTGTGTAATCTGTGGTGAAATCCGGATTCACTCCGTCTTCAGGCTGTCCACCGGATTGGCGGTCGCCGCGCGGTAATTCTGCACGGTGATAGTCACTTCGGTGATGAGGCAGATGACGGCGCACGCCCCCACAAACACCCACGGGCTGAGCGGCACGCGCTGGCTGAACTGCTCCAGCCACCGTGTCACGCCATACCACGCCACGGGGGTGGCGATGACGGAGCTGACGAGGCTCAGCACGAGGTACGAGCGGCCGAACATCCAGAGTATCTGACCCGTCGAGGCTCCGTACACCTTGCGCACGCCGATTTCCTTGCGCCGGTGTTCCGCCTCAAAGATAATCAGCCCGAACACGCCTACCAGCGAGATGACAATGGCGAGCAGGCTGAAGAGCGTAATCATCTGCTGCTGGTCCGCCTCACGCTGGTAGAGCGAGGCGTAGACCTGGTCGTAGAACTTCACGTCGACGGGGAAGCCGGTGAAGCATTCTTCTGCCGCCTGGCGCACGTGGCGCAGGGCGGTGTCCATGTCGCTTCCGGCACGCACGCGGATGTAGGCGTAGGGCAGCTGCCCGTTGGTGTACTTGGCGTTGGGGCAGAACACGTAGGGCATCGCGTTGATCTTGAGTGAGGTGAACTGGGTGTTTTGCACGAAGCCCTTGATGCGTGCTTGGTTGCCCCAACAGAAGTCTACCATTTCGCCCGCCTCGATGCCCGTCTTCCGCTGCAAGTCTTCGGTGGCAAGGAATATCATCGGGTCTTTGCTGATAGAGTCGGAGGGCAGGAATCCGGTGCCCGACGTGAGCTTCATCCCCATTACGTCGGGGAAGTTGGTGCTCACTTCGATGAAGAAGTGGTAGTACCATTCGCCTTTGTAGTCGAACGCGTAGCTGGTATATCCTTCGTTTGCGCCTAATTCCCACTTGGCGAACGCCACGTCGGCTATCTCGGCATAGCTTTTCAGCTTCGACTCGAAGCTATGGTAGGGGCTGCTCTGGTAGGGCATTTCGGGCAGGCTTGCCACGAGCAGCTGGTCGCGGTCGAAGCCCAAGGCACGGTTGCGCATGTAGCGGTTTTGCAGGAAGATAAACGCCGCCGACACGATGAGGGCGAACGACACCACGTACTGGAATCCGATGAGTAGGGTGCGCAGCCGCTTTCCCTTGCCGCTCAGGGCGTAGTTGCCCTTTAGCACCAGCGCGGGCGGGAAGGAGGTCATGTACCACGCCGGATACAGTCCTGCGATGATGCCCACGGCGAGGGCTATCACTCCCGTGCCTGCCACATATTGCCAGTAGGTGAGGAGCGAGGGCGTGAAGCCCATGAACGAAAGCACGTTCAGGCGGATGAGTGCCGCCGTGATGCCCAGTGCAATCAGCCAACCTACAAGGACGGTACATACCGATTCGAGGGTGAGGGCACGGCGCAGTTCGCCGTTGGTGCTGCCCAGTACTTTCTGCGTGTTGATGCTGCGCATGCGCATCGGGGCGAGGGCGGTGCTGAAGTTGACCAGGTTGATGCAGGCAATGGCGATGATGAGCATCCCGATGACCACGAGCAGGGCGGTGGTGCTGCGGCTTCCGGTCTTCAGGTAATAGGGCGAGTGCATCGTGTAGTAGAAGTCGCGGATGGGGAAGACGTAGAGGGCGGTCTTGTCGTCCTTGTCCACGTTCATCCGGTCGATGGCTCGGGTGGCGGCTATCTGGCGGTTGGCTTCTTCTACGCTTACGCCGGGTTTCAGGCGGAAGAAGGCGAAGTAGTTCTGGCTTCCCCAGTCATCCTTCTGCACCCGTTCGCCCATGGTCACGAAGAGGTCGTTCTTGAACTGGCAGTTCTCGGGCAGGTCTTCGTAGATGCCGCATATCCGGTACTTGGTGGCGTCGGGCGTCAGGAAGTTGCTCCCTTCGATGTAGAGGTATGCTCCCAAGGCGTTGCCGTCGGGGAACAGCTTGCGGGCATAACTCTCGGAGACGATGATGCTTTCGGGCTGTCCCATTTCGGCATCGCTTCCGGCAATGAACTTCAGCCCTACCACCTTGGCGAAGCCGGGCGATACCGCCCAGGGTGTTTCGTAGAAGTATTGCGGGTTCTTGGGGTCGGTGTAGAGGGCAGTCTTCCCCCATGCCGGCGCATAGATGGTACCGTACTCGAAGCCGGGTACTTGTTCCATTAAGTAGTCGATGGGTCCGCGCGGCAGGTAGCCCATGGTATGGTTATCGGGGTCGCCCAGGTTGAGCATCACCAATCGTTCGGGCTCTGGGTAGCAGTTGTCGAAATTCTGTTCGTAGCTCACCTTCATCATAATCACGATGAAAGCGGCAAAGGCGAACGAAAGCCCGAAGAGGTTGAGCACGGAAGCCGTGCGGAAACGCTTCAGCGTATAAAACAGGTTGCGTAATATCGTATAGTTCATAAGTGCTTGAGTGGGTGTTTAGGATTCTCACCACAGATTACACAGATTTTATCATTTATTTCTTCGTGTCTTTGGCGAATAATAATTTTATAAATCTGTGTAATCTGTGGTGAAAATAAAGAGGAAACTACATTTCGGCAATGGAAGCCACAATCTGCCCGTCGAACAGGTTGATGATGCGTCCGGCATATCCGGCGTCGCGCTGGCTGTGTGTCACCATCACGATGGTTGTGCCTTCCTTGTTCAGTTCGGTCAGCAGCTCCATTACTTCTTGTCCGTTCTTCGAGTCGAGGTTACCGGTCGGCTCGTCGGCAAGGATGATTTTCGGGTTCGATACCACGGCACGGGCGATTGCCACACGTTGTTGCTGACCTCCGGAGAGCTGTTGCGGATAGTGCTTGGCGCGGTGGCTGATGTTCATCCGTTTCAAGATGTCTGCCACGCGTTGTTTCCGTTCGGCGGCGGGCACGCCCAAGTAGGTGAGGGGAAGCTCTACGTTCTCCGCCACATTCAGTTCGTCTATCAGGTTGAAGCTCTGGAATACGAAGCCGATGTTGCCTTTGCGCACGTTTGTGCGGTCTTTTTCTTTCAGGTGTCCCACTTCTTTTTCGTCCAGATAATAATCGCCTGATGTCGGGTTGTCGAGCAATCCCATAATGTTCAGCAGGGTAGATTTGCCACATCCCGAAGGACCCATAATGGCAACAAATTCTTTGTCGGCTATCTCGAAACTGACATTGTTGAGTGCGATAGTTTCTACTTCTGTAGTACGGAATGTCTTGCAAAGGTTTTCAATCTTAATCATAATAGTATGTTTTTTGTTGGTTAATAATATTTGTATGTCTGTTTGTTGAAACGCAGATTTCCGCAGATTAACGCGGATTTTATTTATATGATTTTCGTGCTTTTAATTGATGATTATCGAATAATCTGCGAAAATCTGCGTTAATCTGCGTTTCATAAAAAATCATTCAGCTCTCACGCAATCTATCGGGTTGCTGTTCGCTGCACGGTAACTCTGCACGGTCACGGTGACGAGGGTCATCAGGATAATCAGCAGGCAGGCGGCGACGAACACCCACGCCGAGAGCGGCACGCGCTGGGTGAATGACTCCAGCCAGCGGTTCATTACGTAATAGGCAACCGGCATCGCCACTGCCGAGCAAAGGATGGCGACTTTCAGACTGGCACGGTTGAATTGCCACAATATCTGGCTCGTGCTGGCACCGAACACCTTGCGCACCCCGATTTCCTTGCGCCGGTATTGCGTCTCGAAAATGGTCAGCCCGAACACGCCCACCAGCGAGATGATGATGGCAAGCACGCTGAAGGCGATGACTACCTGTTGCTGGTTGGTCTCGGCGGTATAGAGCTTCTTATATACGTTGTCGAAGAAATCAATCTCGGCAGCATAGCCGGGGAAGCTCTTCTCGAAGGCTTCGCGGGCGTGGCTCAGGGCTTGCGCAGGGTCGCTTCCGGCTTTTACACGGATATAGCCGAAAGGAAGCACGTCATCATCGTATAAATTAGGAGTAAATACGAAGGGCGTTCCGCTGAAGGCGGTGATGCGGTTCGAGGTGAACGCCACGTTGTCCACGTAGCCCGTGATTTCGGCTTTCCCCATCCAGTCGGCATTCAGTTCCTGTCCGGTGGGCAGGTTATACATCTTCTTAAATTCTTTAGTGGCGATATAGTGCCTTACGTTCCGCCCTACGGAGTCGCCGGGCAGGAAGTCGCGCCCTTCGGTCACCTTCATGTCCATGACCTTCGGGAAGTTGGTAGAGACGCGGACATAGAAAGGCTGTACGTGTTGCTCGGCTATGGTAAATCCCTGGATGTTGTACACGTTTCCGCCTCCCATCCGATCGTTGGCATACGCCACGCCTTCAAACTCCGGATAGCCCAATAGTTGCTGGTCGAATGCCTTGTAGGGCTGGCTCAGGAAAGGTTTTTGAGGCATTTGGGCGATGAGTAGCATGTCGCGGTCGAATCCGGTGCGGATGTTCTTCTGGTATTCGTTCTGCAAGAAGATGAAGGTGGAGCACACGATGAGGCATGCCGAGATGAAGTACTGGAAGCTGACCAGTGCGGTGCGGAGCCGTTTTCCTTTTCCACTCAGGGCGAAGTTGCCTTTCAGCATCAGTGCGGGTGGGAACGAGGTCATGTACCATGCCGGATAAAGTCCGGCAAGTACACCCGTCAGTAGGGCGATGCCTACGCTTCCGAAAATGACGGGCAGATAGTCTTTCAGTGCGGGATTGAAATCCAACGCGTCAAGTGCCTGTGTCTGCGTGAGGCAAGCCACGATGCCCAGCGCAATCAGCCAGCCCAGCAACACGGTGCACACGGCTTCCAGCACCAGTCCCGTGCGGAGCGAGCCGACAGAGCTTCCCAATACCTTTTGCGTGTTGATGCTGCGGATGCGCATCGGGGTGAGGGCGGTGGTGAAGTTGATAAGGTTCACGGCGGCGATGCCGATGACCAGTATGGCGATAAGAATCATCAGGCGCGTGTGCTGCAGGTCGCCCGTCTTGAAGTAGAACCACGGCTTGGTGTGGTAGTACACATCTCGGATAGGAATAACCATGGGTTTGACTTCCTTGAAATCAGATGACTTCTCCATCTTATCGTTGATAATCTTGTTCTGGACCAATTGGCGGTTGACTTCTTCGTAAGTGACTCCGGGTTTCAGGCGGACGAAAGCCAGATAGCTCCAGCTTCCCCATTGGTTGAGGTCCCATTTTTCTCCAATGCGACAATAGATGTCATTGGTGAGTTGGGCATTTTTCGGGAATTCCTTGTACACTCCGCTAATTCTGAATTGTGTTTCCTCGGTAGCTTGGTGTGGACTTTCCAAATAGATGTATTTACCTATGGCGCTTCCGTCAGGGAAAAGCCGTTTGGCTTGGCTTTCCGAGATAATGGCTCCGTTGGGGGTGTCCAGCCCTTCGTCATTGCCTTCCACGAAAGTCATTCCGATAGTCTTTGCAAAATCGGGATATACAGCTGCAACGTTTTCCTTGATGTATTTCGGATAGTGCGGGTCAGTATATACCAGATTACTTCCGAATTGCATCGAAAGCAGGGTGCCGCATTCGATTCCCGTGGTCTCTTGGATGGCAGCATCTACAAACGGGCGAGGCACCACCACCAGCTCGTTGTCTTTCCCGTCAATGGAAAGGTTCAGCACCGCCAGCCGTTCGGGTTCGGGATAGCAGGTGTCGAATTGTTGTTCATAACGGGTCTTCATCATAATTACGATGAAGGCGGCAAAGGCGGCGGATAGTCCTAATAAATTTAGGAATGAAGCCGTGCGGAACCGCTTCAGCGTGTAAAACAGGTTGCGTAGAATCGTTTGGTTCATGTTCGTTGTATGTATGTATTAATTTATTAATTCTCTTTTTTACAATTTCAAATGCTATATGTCGTATGCTGTCTCTTTTCCTTAAGCAAATATCGTGCCAAATAAAATTTTAATTGATAATCAGGTGATTACATAATAAGCATTTTTTTGAAGTGTCAAAAAATTAGACACTTGGTGTCAAAAAATTAGACACCTTATGCTGGTATTGGTTTCTCACTTATGCATTTGTCTTGTCTGCTCTTTTAGTCCCATTATTCTTGTGGATTTCCCAGATTCAAGCATGCCTTTTGATGAACATAAGTGGGTTGCCCGTTTCACATAAGTGGTCCTGCCTTACCACTTATGTCCGTCTGGATGTGTGTGGATGTTTTTTTGTCCTGTGTGCC
>NZ_JACSPP010000087.1 GCF_014837065.1 Phocaeicola intestinalis | reverse complement strand
AATCGCCCAAAGCACACACGAAAACGGATACATCAAGCCAAGAAAAACTTTTTGGAGAAATTCAAAACAGCTTCTGAAAGGTTCAGTATCTGTTTCAGGCTGCCTGGATTGATAACGCAACCCAATCAGAAACTCCAACTGTTTTGATTACTTTTGGAATTTGATTACCAAATTAATTAGATGCCCATCACATTTTTCTTTGATTAATTCAAAACAGTCTCCAAGGAGTGGGGGAAAATTATACACCTTAATATCAATGCCCAAATGAAAGAACCATGGGGTATGCATGTGAAATCTATATACAGAAGAAGGTTTTTCCGTAGATTTTTCCTACATTTGCATACTCAAACCAAAAAAAGAATGCCATGAATTTTATCGGAATCATTCCTGCAAGATATGCATCAACTCGTTTTCCTGCCAAGCCGCTGGCATTGTTGGGAGGAAAACCGGTTATTGAACGAGTGTATGAACAAGTATACGGTGTATTTGATGATGTATACGTGGCCACTGACGACGAACGCATCGAAGCTGCTGTTAAGTCGTTTGGTGGAAAAGTTGTAATGACCTCTGCTGCGCACCGGAGCGGAACAGACCGTTGTGCGGAAGCTTACCGGAAAGTGGGAGGAGAATTCGACGTAGTAGTCAATATCCAAGGCGACGAACCTTTCGTCCAACCTTCGCAGCTGAAAACTCTCAAGGCCTGTTTTGACGACCCTGCTACACAGATAGCTACGCTGGTGAAACCCTTTAATGCGACAAATGGATTGGATGCACTGGAAAATCCCAATTCGCCCAAGGTTGTGGTAGGGAGAAATGGTAATGCTTTGTACTTCAGTCGTTCCATCATTCCTTTCCTGCGTGGGAAAGACCGCCAAGAATGGTTATCCTCGCATACATACTACAAACACATCGGACTGTATGCTTATCGCTCTCAGGTACTGAAGGAAATTACAGTCCTGCCCCAGTCCCCGCTAGAACTGGCCGAATCGCTGGAACAACTACGCTGGTTGGAAAACGGATACGTCATCAAAGTGGGTATCAGTGATGTAGAAACAATAGGCATAGACACCCCGCAAGACTTGGCTCGTGCCGAGAAGTTCTTGCAAGAACATTTCCAACAGCTATGAGTCTTGACAGAACAACAGCTCCTGAAATACGCCAGATAGAGCATTTCTCGATACCGGAACCCGAACGTTACGTGCTGCGTAACGGCATCCCAGTGAACATCATGCAGGTGGGCGATGAAGATGTCATCCGTTTTGACCTGCTGATGAAGGGTGGGCAATGGAACCAAGAGCAACCTTTACAAGCAATGTTTACCAACCGTATGTTACGCGAGGGTACTCGCTTATTGACATCGGCGCAAATAGCGGAACGTTTGGACTATTATGGTGCGTGGCTCGATTTGTCTTCATCGGTCAACTATGGTTTTATCACGCTATATTCGTTGGGTAAGCACTTTCCACGCACTGTTGAGGTGGTGGCTTCGATGGTGAAAGAACCTGTATTCCCGGAAAAAGAACTTTCGGTCATCGTCAATGCCAATAAACAGCAGTTCCGGGTGAATGCCCGTAGGGTGGACGTGATGGCCCGTAAACGATTGAATCGTGCTCTTTTTGGCTCTACACACCCATTGGGAAGATACGCTGAATTGGACGACTACGACCACATCACTCGAGACGCATTGGTGCGTTTTTATCGTACTTATTATCATTCAGCTAATTGTTCGATGTACGTATCAGGCAAAGTAACTCCCGAGATATTGCGTTGTATCGAGCAGCATTTCGGTGAAACATCTTGGGGCGAAAGTTCGCACACAGCTACCTTTGAGCAATATTTACCCGATACGGAGAACTGTCGCCGCCTCTTTGTGGAAAAAGACGATGCTCTTCAAAGTTCGTTGAAGATGGGTGCCTTCTCGCTTCCCCAGCAGCATCCCGATTACCTGAAGCTACGCGTGCTGGTCACACTGTTTGGCGGTTATTTCGGGAGTAGGCTGATGTCGAACATCCGCGAAGAAAAAGGATACACTTATGGAATAGGTGCCGGACTGGTCAATTATCCAGGAATAGGCGTGCTGGGCATCAGTACTGAGGCTGCCAACGAATATATAGAGCCAATCATTACCGAAGTATTCAAGGAAATGGATCGCCTATGCTCGGAAAAGGTGTCTTCCGAGGAATTGGAGATGGTGCGCAATTATATGCTCGGCGACATGTGCCGCTCTTATGAAGGTGCGTTCTCACTTTCCGATGCATGGATATTTATCGAAACCACCGGATTGGCAAACGATTTCTTTGAACGCTCCCTGGAGGCTATTCGTGAAGTAAGTACCGATGAAATCCTGTCGTTGGCACAAAAACATTTTTGCAAAGAAAACTTAATAGCAGTAGTAGCAGGTAAAAAAGTGTAATGAAATTGTCACGGCTGGTTGAAAAAAACTAATTTTGGACGATTTAAACAAATAAGTAGAATAAGCATGAATAAATATATAGGATTATTTTGTGCCTTTTTGGCCATGGGGAGCCTGTGCGCTTCCGCCCAAATGTCGTTGGGTTACTATAAATTCAAGGACGGGTCGGAATACACTGGTGAACTGAAGAGCCGTCGCCCGAACGGCAAAGGAAAAACCGTATTCAAAAACGGAGATATCTATGAAGGGGAATATGTGAAAGGCAAACGACAGGGAACGGGAACCTATACTTTCGCCGATGGGGAAAAATACGTAGGTGAATGGTTCGAAGACCAGCAGCATGGCAAAGGTACTTATTACTTTATGAATAACAACCGCTACGAAGGAATGTGGTATCAGGATTTTCAGGAAGGCGAAGGTACGATGTACTATTACAACGGTGACAAATATGTAGGTTCCTGGCACCACGACAAACGGAACGGCAAAGGTATTTATACTTGGAGCGGAGGTGCCAATTATGACGGAGAGTGGAAAAACGACCTGAAGGACGGATCCGGTGTGATGATTTGGGAAGATGGCTCAAAATATGAAGGACAGTGGAAGAGTGGCGAGCGCGACGGGCAAGGTACTTTCTATTATACTAATGGCGACAAATACGTGGGCGATTGGGTACGTGATGTACAGCACGGCAAAGGCGTGTATCACTTTCAGAATGGTGAAACATACGAAGGGGATTACGTGGATGGCGAACGGACTGGAACAGGAACCTACACCTATCCGAATGGAGACAAGTACGTGGGTCAGTTCAAGAACGGCAAACAGGAGGGAACAGGAACATTTACTTGGCAGAACGGTGCCGTGTACGAAGGTGAGTGGGAAAACAACCAACGCTCTGGACACGGACATTACAAATGGGGTAACGGTGACGAGTATGAAGGCGAATGGAAGAACAATGTTGCCGAAGGGCAAGGAGTGCTTCACATGCAAGACGGCTCAGTATATACCGGAAGTTTTGCAGGAGGCAAGGAGCACGGCAAGGGCACAATTGTCAACAAAGACGGTTCGCGCTTTGAAGGCTTTTTTAAGCATGGTAAGAAAGACGGAGCTTTTGTGGAAACCGATGCGCAAGGAAATGTGACACGCCAAGGCACCTTCCGTAACGGACGGTTGCTGAATGCGGCAGACAAGAAGTAGTAACCGGCATGGCTATGATGTATCCAGACAATACGCATATAAGTATTAAAAACATTTAGAAACTGCTTTGGATTTATCGTGTGTTGATTGGGGAGGAGAGACGCAAAATCTTGCGTCTTTACTATGAGGAAGATAGTGGGGGGGTATCTGACGAAGAACAGAAACGGAAAGGACCCCCAAATTACCTAGAGCACACACGAAAACGAATGCATCAAGATGAGAAAAACTTTTTGGAGAAATTCGAAATAGTTTTATACCATATTTGTATGCCGATTCAAGGATTATGATAAAACCAGGGAGAGTGGTTGGCTATAACTCCCAAACGCATTAACGGAAAAATAGAATAAAGAATGAGAATCATCGGAAATTTATTGTGGTGGCTCTTTGGCGGACTGGAAGCCGCAATCGGATATTTTACAGGCAGCCTGGCTATTGCCTGTACCATCATCGGCATACCGGTTGCCTTGCAAACATTCAAGATTGGGCTGCTCTGCCTGTGGCCTTTCGGTGCAGAAGTAAAGGATACGGAATCACCTACGGGATGCATTCGTATCCCACTCAACCTGTTATGGATTATTTTCGGTGGGCTAATGGCATGGATTATGCACATTTTCTTTGGCTTATTGCTTTTCATCACTATTATCGGCATCCCTTTTGCCAAACAACATTTCAAGATGGCAAAGTTATCCTTGGCACCGTTTGGCAAAGATGTGTCACTCAATCTATGAATACAATGATGGATTTAACATTACTTACCGAAAAAGTTCGCGCTGTGGCTATCGAGGCTGGTGCATTTATTCGTGAAGAACGGAAGAAATTCGACTGGAATGCTGTCGAGAAGAAACACGCACACGACTATGTGTCATACGTAGATAAGGAGTCAGAGAAACGTCTCGTATCCAGTCTCAATGAATTACTTCCAGAAGCAAGTTTCATCGCAGAAGAAGGAAGTGTGCCTCAAAACGAAAATGCGCCATATTGTTGGCTGGTTGACCCGCTGGACGGCACCACTAACTTCATTCACAACAATGCTCCCTATTGCGTCAGCATTGCTTTGCGTGACCAAAAGGAATTGCTACTGGGCGTGGTTTACGAAATCACACATGACGAATGTTATTGGACCTGCAAAGGATCCGCTTCGTACTTGAACGGAAACAAGATACACGTGTCACAAGTAAACGCATTGGAAGATGCTTTTATTGCCTTAGGCTTTCCTTACGACTCGGACGCTTACAAGCCCATAGCCATACATTTGGTCGACCGCCTTTATGGGTACGTAGGAGGATTGCGTCTGATGGGGGCTGCAGCAGTCGAGTTGTGTTATGTGGCAGCTGGACGCTTTGAGGCTCGTATTGAGGCTTTTCTGGGACCGTGGGACATTGCAGCAGGTGCTCTCATCCTGCAAAACGCAGGAGGCCAGGTAACCGACTTCAAGGGAGGAAATACGTACCATTCCGGACGGCAAGTCCTGGCTTCCAACGGTAAAACACACACCGAATTGTTGAATATCCTTGGCGAGTGGTAAAATACTTCCGCTTTGTTGGCTTATTTCCAACTTTTTTTGTATGTTTGTGTCACCAAAAAAGAAAGGACATGAACATATCAGAGATAATAGAGTTTCTGAAACAACTGGCGGCGAACAACAACCGAATTTGGTTTCAGGAACATAAGGCGGAATATTTGCATGTACAGGAAATGTTTAACGAACTGCTTGCCGCGCTTATCGCACGTATCGCTGTGTTCGATAAAAGCGTGGCACATGTCCGTCCGCAAGATTGTACTTACCGCATTTACCGCGACATTCGTTTCTCCTCAGACAAGTCGCCTTACAAGCGGCACATCGGTGGATATATTAATGCCAAAGGCAAAAAATCAAATCATTGTGGTTATTACATCCACTTGGAGCCAGGTAATTGCATGTTGGCAGGAGGTAGCTGGTGTCTGCCGGCAAATGTGCTGAAGGCCGTCCGGCAGTCGGTGTACGACAACATTGACGAATTCCGCGCCATTGTAGAAGCCCCTGCTTTCAGACGGTATTTCCCCGTTATCGGCGAAGAGCACTTGAAAACCCTGCCAAAAGGATTTCCCAAAGACTTTCCTTATCCCCAGTATCTCTGTTGTAAGGATTATTCGGTGTCTTATCGGGTATCAGACAACTTTTTTGAAGTTCCCGATTCCCTGGAACAGACTGCTGAAGTGTTTAGGCAAATGAAGCCTTTTGCTGATTTTACTAACTTTACGATAGACGATTTTGAGTAATTTCTATTATCAAACCTTATAAAACGATACGACTATGGTTGTCGACAAACTGGAAAACATGGAAAAATATGTGTCGTTGAACCCGCTGTTCGCCGATGCATTGGCTTTTTTGAAAGCAACCGACCTAAATGCCCACGAATTGGGCAAAATGACTCTGAAAGAAGGTGAACTCACCGTCAACTTTTCGCAAACCCGTCCAAAAACGAAAGAAGAGGCGAAGCTGGAGACCCACAACAACTTTATCGACATTCAAATCCCGCTTTCGGGAGTGGAGCTGATGGGTTACATGCCGCGCACCGACTTGCCCGAAGAAGAATACAATGCGGAAAAAGATATTACCTTCTATAAGGGCTTGGCACCTGACTACCTGACCGTGAAGCCAGGCATGTTCGCCATTTTCTTTCCTGAAGACGCGCATGCGCCCGGCGTAACCCCCGATGGAGTGAAAAAAATTATCATAAAAGTAAAAGCAAACAGATTAAAAGGCTAATACCATGGACGAAGAATTGAATATCATTAAGAACGACCCTTGGCTGGAACCATACAAGGATGCCATCACAGGCAGACACCAGCATGCCATTGACAAGGAAAAGGAACTGACTGGAAAGAAGACCCTGGCAGACTTCGCTACCGGGCATCTTTATTTTGGACTTCATCACACCGAAAAAGGATGGACTTTTCGCGAGTGGGCTCCCAATGCTACTGCTATCTACCTTATCGGTGATTTCAACGGCTGGCAGGAACAACCCAAGTTCAAATTGAAGAAAGTAAAGAATAGTGGAAACTGGGAAATCAATCTGCCGGAAAAAGCCATGAAGCACGGCGACCTGTACAAGCTGAAAGTGTATTGGGAAGGCGGATGTGGCGAACGCATTCCTGCGTGGGCTACCCGTGTGGTGCAGGATGACGAAACCAAAATATTCAGTGCGCAGGTGTGGAACCCAAGCAAACCTTACAAGTTCAAGAAAAAAGTCTTCAATCCCAATATCTCGCCCCTGATGATTTACGAATGCCACATCGGTATGTCGCAGGACGCTGAGAAAGTGGGCACATACAACGAATTCCGAGAAAATGTGCTTCCGCGTGTGGTAAAAGGCGGTTACAACTGTATTCAAGTCATGGCCATTCAGGAACATCCTTATTATGGAAGTTTCGGCTATCACGTATCAAGCTTTTTTGCACCTTCTTCCCGTTTCGGAACGCCTGAAGAACTGAAGCAACTTATCGACACAGCTCACCAAATGGGCGTGGCAGTCATCATGGACATTGTGCACTCTCATGCCGTAAAGAATGAAGTGGAAGGATTGGGCAACTTTGCCGGAGACCCTTGCCAGTATTTCTACCAAGGCGACCGCCGAGAGCATCCGGCTTGGGACTCGCTCTGCTTCGATTATGGAAAGAATGAAGTGCTTCACTTCTTGCTGTCCAATTGCAAGTACTGGCTGGATGAGTTCCATTTCGATGGGTTCCGGTTCGATGGTGTTACTTCGATGCTTTATTACAGCCACGGTCTGGGAGAGGCGTTCTGTAGCTATGAAGATTATTTCAACGGCCATCAGGACGACAATGCTATCTGTTACCTCACATTGGCAAACAAATTGATACATCAGGTGAATCCGCGTGCCATTACTATTGCTGAGGAAGTGTCGGGTATGCCGGGGCTGGCAGCACCCTTCGCCGATGGAGGCTACGGCTTCGACTATCGTATGGCAATGAACATTCCTGACTACTGGATAAAAATCATCAAGGAACGCCGTGATGAGGACTGGAAACCTTCCAGCATGTTTTGGGAAGTAACTAACCGCAGAAAAGATGAGAAGACCATCTCGTACTGCGAAAGTCACGACCAGGCATTAGTGGGTGACAAAACCATTATCTTCCGGTTGATAGACGCGGACATGTACTGGCATTTCCGCATCGGCGATGAAAACGGTACTGTAGAACGGGGTATCGCCCTGCACAAAATGATACGCCTGCTTACGGCATCTACCATTAACGGTGGATACTTGAATTTCATGGGTAATGAGTTCGGTCATCCGGAATGGATTGACTTCCCACGTGAAGGCAATGGTTGGTCGTATAAATATGCCCGCCGTCAGTGGCACCTGGTAGATGACCCAACTTTATGTTACCACTATTTGGGCGATTTCGATGCAGCCATGGTACACCTTATCGAAAGTGTAAAGAACATCCAGAAGACTGATGTCATAGAAGTATGGCACAATGATGGAGACCAAGTATTGGCTTACCGTCGGAAAGACCTGATATTCGTATTTAATTTCAACCCGACCCGCTCGTTCACCGACTATGGATTTCTGGTTCCGAGAGGCGAATATCATGTGGTGTTGAATACAGACAGTAAGGAATTCGGTGGCTTTGGATTTGCTGATGATACAGTAGCCCATTTCACCTGCGCCGACCCGCTGTACGCGAAAGAAAAGAAAGAATGGCTTAAGCTCTACATTCCTGCCCGTTCGGCTGTAGTACTCAAACGCCAGAAATAAACTAAAGGAGGCGTGTCTGGGCAAGTTCCAAGGCACACCTCCTTATTTTACTAGAACCCCGTAGAGATATGAGTGAATACATCCATACCGCATACAAAAAAACTGCTCGCATACAGACTGTCGTATGCGGTCTTCTTTTTTCTGCATTTAGTTTTACCTACCTATATGTCTTCCAGAGCGATATCCTGGAAGCGTTGCATTTTTCATTAGCTCACGGCAAAACACATTTTGCCCCTTTGGCAAGTGCCATTATCATCACCGTTATTTTATTGTTACTGCGCTGGGGTGTCAACAGCCTGCTAGGCTTGAAGGGTAATGTGCGTGCTTTATCTTATTTTCCTTCCTGCCTTATTTTAGGCGCATTGACCGATGTGGGAAAAGATGTCTACACTGGCGGTTACCATACTTTCTGGGGCTGGATGCTCCCGCTTGTACTGATGATTTACATTGCAGTGGCATATTGGCTGCGCCGTATCTTCCGCAATCAGCTAAATCACGAAAGCAATCCTATCATCCTTATGAATTGCAATATACTGATAGTGATAGTACTCTGTTTGATGGCTGCGCTTATCGGAAATACCAATCGTGCTTTCCATCACGAACTAGAAGCCGAACATCATTTACGTTTACGGCAGTATCAGCAAGTCTTAAAGGCAGGAGAAAAATCGCTGGAGGCTTCCCGGACGTTAACCGTACTTCGTTCAATAGCTCTCTCTCATACCGGTGAGCTGGGCAAACGCCTTTTTACTTTTCCACAGCATTACCGATCTGGCGGATTATTTTTTGCCGATGACTCCACTCAGACCTATCGCTATACTAACGATTCCATCTATTATCTGCTAGGCGTACGGCCATATGCAGGCGAAAAGTGGCTGACTTTCTTGCAAAACATCTGCTACAAAGGTACGGGAAAATACACAGCTCTAGATTATTATCTCTCGGCTCTATTGCTCGAAAAAGATTTGGATACGTTTGTTAAGGCTGTGAATGACCTCTATGAAATTGAGGAGGAGCTGCCTCGCCATTACAGCGAAGCCCTGTTGATTTATCGAGACTCACATCCCGAATACCCAGTGCAAATAACCGACAGCACCTTGGTCAAACGTTACATTACATACAGGGAACGTCAAGTTGGATTCACCTCATACACAGAGGAACGGAATAGAATGCGCCGTGAGTTTGGCGACACCTATTGGTGGTACTTCGACTACCAGGAATAACCAGATTCGTACTTGTAGAAATTCAAAATAGTTTCTTAATCCTCAAACAGAGCAATAAGAGAGTATTTTTAATTTTTCCGATAAATTTGTTTAGCGGATATGATCAATGTATGATTGAAAGGTTCAGTATTCAAGTTTCGCAAGTTCAACTTGCAGCTTTTAATCTATAAATGTCGCAAATATGTTTCATATCTTCCTCCCTGT
>NZ_JACSPP010000086.1 GCF_014837065.1 Phocaeicola intestinalis | reverse complement strand
AGATTGATTTTTGAGAAACTCGACCTTCAGCGTTGCGAGATTCGCGACATTGAAGGAGGAAGGGCTTACTCAGTCAAGGCATATTCAAAGGCAATGAAACGCAACATCAAAGTCGTGGTTCATTATCCGGAATCGGGAGGACACAAAATCTATTTCTCCACCGACCTTGACATGTCGGCCAGAGACATCATCGAATACTACCATACAAGATTCCAGATTGAGTTTTGCTTTCGGGATTCCAAGCAGTTCACCGGACTCAACGATTGTCAGGCAAGAGACTTGAGGAAACTTGATTTCGCTTTCAATGCCTCACTGGCATCGGTAAACACCGCAAAGGTCATGCGCCAACGATACTATCCCTCGATTTCCATCGGACTGCTAAAGGCCTATCTGAGTAATATTTACATGCGCAAAAGAATGTCTTATTTTTCAGAATAGTCAGCAAAAGAGGTGCCACCTGCTCGGCAGACTCTACCTTTGTTTTCTCCCACAAAGCTATCAGCGCTTCCGAAGCAATATCTTCTGCCACCGCCTCATCGTGGACATACGACTTGGCAAAGCTAAACGCTTTCTTATAATAGGAGGTATAGATAAACGAAAATGATAGGTCCGGCATGTCGGAGATAATTAAGAGTGAATAATTAATAATGAACAATGAATAGTTAATAACGGTGGATGTCTCTGATTGCCGTTATTAACTATTCACTTTTAATTGTTAATTAACTATGTTTATTCCTTATCTTGTTTCAAAGGCGCAGGAGTATCCAAGCCACGTTTCTCGAGCAACCACTTGATATCGGGACCTTTTCCGCGGAAATTGACGTACATATCCATCGCGTCATCAATGCCGCCCGGCGTGAGGACATACTTGCGGAACTTGCTTGCCACTTCAGGGTCGAACAGGTTTCCGCTCTCTACGTATGCTCCGAACGCATCACAGTCGAGCACTTCCGCCCAGATGTAGCTATAATATCCGGCGGTATAGCCTCCGCCCATGGTATGCGCGAAATACGTAGTGCGGTAACGCGACGGTATCTGCTTCAGCAAGCCACGGTCGCCCAAGGTCTTGGCTTCGAACTCCATCACGTCCATATCGGCAGGCACCGACTTCAGCGTGTGGAAATCCATATCCAGAAGCGATGCGGCAAGGTATTCCACCGTAGCGAAACCTTGTCCGTACTTGCTGCTCTTGTCGTATTTTTCTACCAGTTCGGTCGGCATGACCTCGCCTGTCTTGTAATGTTTCGCATATACCTGCAACATTTCCGGCTCGAAGGTGAAATGCTCGTCGATTTGAGAAGGAAGCTCCACGAAATCGCGGGGCACACCGCTCACGCCTGTATAGTGCACATCGCAAAAGAGCGAATGCAGCCCGTGCCCGAACTCATGGAAAAGCGTAGTCGCTTCATCCGGGCTCAAAAGGGCAGGCTCACCTGCCGATGGCTTGGTGAAGTTGCATACAATCGTAACTACAGGCACCACCTTGTTGCCGTTCTCATCATACGACTGGGGACGGTATTCGCCGCACCATGCGCCTCCGCTCTTGCTGGCACGTGGGAAGAAATCGAAATAAAGGATGCCCAAGGGCTTTCCGTCCTTGTCGATACACTCAAACACTTGCGCTTCGGGGTGCGGTTTCGGCATGTATTCCAAGGGACGGAACGTAATGCCATACAAGCGTTTTGCCATATAGAAAGCACCGTCGCGCACGTTGTTCAGTTCCAAATACGGACGGATTTCGTTCTCGTCCATGTCGTATTTATGCTTTTTCGCTTTTTCGAAGTAATAACGCCAGTCCCAGCCTTCCGGCTCAAAATCGTTGCCCTCGCGCTTGATTTCCGCCTTGATATCAGCTAACTCTTCCTTCGCCTTGGCAAGAGCAGGTGTCCAAAGCTGGTTAAGCAAGTCGTACACGTTCTTTTCGTTCTTCGCCATACGGTCTTCCAACACCATCGAGGCATAGTCTTCATAGCCCATCAGCTTGGCTTTTTCCAGACGTGCCGTAATCAGGTCGCGCACCACTTGCTTGTTGTCGGCATCGTTCCCGTTATTTCCCCGATTGATATAAGCCTTATAAATACGCTCGCGCAACACACGGTTATCGGCATATTGCAAGAAAGGCATGATGCTGGGGTTATGCAAGGTAAACACCCATTTGCCTTCTTCACCCATACCCTTAGCGGTCTCGGCGGCCTGTGCTATCAGGCTGGCTGGCAGCCCGCTCAAGTCTTTCTCGTCCGTAATGACCAGCTTGAAAGCGTTGGTTTCTTTCAGCATGTTTTGCTCGAACGTAATCTGAAGCGTCGAAATCTTCTCGTTCAACGCCCGAAGCTTCTGCTGGTCGGCATCGCTCAGGTTGGCTCCGCTCCGTACAAAGCTTTTATACGTTTCCTCTAACAACTTAGCCTGTTCCTTATCGAGATTGAATTTCGCACGGTTCTCATATACTTCCTTCACCCGCTGAAACAAGCGTTTGTTCAGCGAAATATCATCGCTATGAGCCGAAAGCAACGGAGCCATTTCCTGCTCCAACGCCTGCATCTCTGCATTCGTATTGCATCCGCTCTGCCCAAAGAATACATAAGCTACCCGGTTCAGCATCGCTCCGCTACGGTCGAGCGCCACAATGGTATTTTCGAAATCGGGCATCGAGCGCTGGTTTACTATGGCATCGATTTCCTGTTTCTGCTCTTCCATCCCTTTCAGGAACCCTTCACGGTAATCCGCAACCGTAATCTGTTCGAACGGCGGAACCCCGTAAGGCGTATTGAATTCGCTCAGGAACGGATTGACATGTCCCGTTGCGTCTTGTCCGTAAACCGCCACGCCTGCAGCAAAGCATACGGCAAACATCAGTCTTTTACAAACATTTATCTTCATAATTCCTTTATTTTTCATTTCGCGCGCTAAATTACGGAATTTTTCAAGAAAAGGAAACCAAAATACGCTATCTTTGTAAAAACAATAGCCAAACCCAACTGATTATGAATAGAATTAAACACGGAGACACAAAGGCACAGAGTTTTTTATTGTCAATTTCTCCGTGTCTCTGCGTCTCTGTGTTCAATATAAAAGATTAACGGATTTTTCGCTCATTTCTGATTGACTATAACTTTAAAATCCGTGTAATCTGTGGTGAATAGCTTTATACTTACTTCGCGATAATCAAATAATAATTCTTCTTGCCGCGCTGAACAAGCAAGTATTTCTCATCCAGCAAATCATCGGCAGTAATCACTTGGTCGAATGCGGTAAGCTTTTCCTTGTTCAGCGATACGCCTCCGCCTTGCGTCATCTTGCGCATCTCGCCTTTCGAGGGGAAAATAGCGGCTTTCTCCACAAACAAGTCTACAGCCTTGATGCCGGCTTCTATTTCGCTCTTAGCCACCTCAAACTGAGGCACACCTTCGAATACGGAAAGCAACGTGTCTTCGTCCAGACGCTTCAAGGCATCAGAAGTGGCGTTTCCGAAAAGAATGCCCGATGCTTCTACCGCTGCATTATAGTCTTCTTCAGAATGTACCATGACGGTAACTTCTCGTGCCAGACGTTTCTGGAGCACACGCAAGTGTGGAGCTTCCTTATGCTCGGCAATCAGCGCATCGATTTCTTCTTTCGTAAGCGAAGTGAATATCTTGATGTAGCGTTCGGCATCTTCATCGCTCACGTTCAGCCAGAACTGGTAGAATTTATAAGGAGAGGTATAACGTGCGTCCAACCATACGTTTCCGCTTTCGGTCTTGCCGAACTTCGTGCCGTCGGCTTTCGTCACCAGCGGACAGGTAAGGGCGAACACTTCTCCCCCATTGGTACGGCGAATCAATTCGGCACCCGTAGTGATGTTCCCCCACTGGTCGCTTCCGCCTAATTGGAGCTTACATCCGCGGGTTTCATATAAATGCAAAAAGTCATATCCCTGGAGCAGCTGATACGTGAACTCGGTGAATGAAAGTCCGTCGCGTGCCTCGCCGTTCAAGCGTTTCTGCACCGAGTCTTTCGCCATCATATAGTTGACGGTGATGTGCTTGCCTACGGTTCGGGCAAAATCGAGGAAGGTGAAGTCTTTCATCCAATCGTAATTGTTCACCAGTTCTGCACGGTTCGGGGCATCCGACTCGAAATCGAGGAACTTGCCCAACTGTTTCTTGATGCACTCTTGGTTATGGCGCAGGGTTTCTTCGTCCAGCAGATTCCGCTCCTGCGATTTGCCGGAAGGGTCGCCAATCATACCCGTAGCTCCGCCCACCAAAGCCAAAGGCTTGTGTCCGCAACGCTGGAAATGCCGCAACATCATTACACCACACAAGTGTCCGATATGCAAGGAATCGGCAGTAGGGTCGATACCCAAGTAAGCCGTTACCATTTCTTTTTCCAACAATTCTTCTGTGCCCGGCATCATGTTATGCACCATTCCGCGCCATTTTAATTCTTCTACAAAATTCATCGAATGAGATTCTTAGTTTAACATTATATTAAAGTCAACGACAAAAGTACGACACTTTATCTGAATAACCAATTTTTACCGGTTAAAAAAGAGCGAGTTAACCGTCCGGCTGACATTATCCGCCAATAAATCCGGATGGATTCCACGTATCTCTGCCGCCCTATGGTATAAGGTATGGATAGGCACACGGCTCTCATCGGTTTCCAGCAAGAAGGTTCCTTCAGGCATATACCGCAATGCATCCGCGTGATAATGTTCGCCGAAAGAGAGGTAAAACCCTTGCCTTACGAGACTCTGCGCCAGTTCCTTCTTTCCCCGAAAGCCGTGGACAATCCAAGACTGGGAAGGATGAATTTCTTTTTTCAAGGCAATCAATTCATTATAAGCCTTTACGGCATGGATAACCAGAGGCAGGCTGTAGTGTTCGGAAAGAGAAACTATCATGCGGAAAGCTTCCTCTTGCAAGGAAAAAGGCGCATGGCAACACTTATCAAGCCCCGCTTCTCCCAAAGCAATCACCCGCTTGTCTTTTCCCAACACAGATTCTATCCACCGGAGCTGCATCGGATAATTCTCGGAAGTAAGATACCACGGATGTATCCCCACCGAAAGCCACATAGCTTCATCGGGTAAAGGAATATACTTGCTATCGGCATTGAATATAGCTTCGGAAGGACATGCAGATAAGTGATGAGTATGGACATCAAAACACATCATATAAATGAAGAATGAAGAATTAAGAATCCTCTGTAGTGAATAACTAAGGAACAGGGTCGTATCCCGAACCTCCCCACGGATGGCACCGCAACAGGCGGCGTATGGCAAGGTAAAGCCCTTTGAACGGACCGTGTTTCTTTATTGCCTGAACGGCATATTCCGAACATGTGGGTGTAAACCGGCACGATGGAGGCGTAAAGGGAGAAATGCAGTTCCGATAAAAATAAATGGGAAGTAAAAGCAAAAACGAAAGTATCTTTTTCATGCTTCATCCGACACGCTCCGCTATCAGCTGGAGCAACTTTTTCACCTTTTCATCTACTTCCGGAGAAGCATGAAGCTCATCATCGAGCCAAATGAAAGCGACCGCAAGTTTCTTGCCTTTCGCTTCTAAAGCATCTGTCAGCAGAGACTTGTTTTTACGGTAGGCTTCCCTGATTTGCCGTTTCACCCGATTGCGCTTTACCGCACGCTTGAAACGCTTTTTAGAGACACTAATCAAGACAGAGACCTCAGGAAGACCTGCATTTTCCACCGGCATATAAACAATACGCAAAGGAAAAACAGCCAATGACTTGCTGCCTCCTGCAAACAATTTGTCAATCACCAGCAAGCTGCTTAAATGTTCCTTTTTCGGAAAAGTTTTTTTTACCGGTTCTGTCATAATTTGAATATTAAAGAAACGCAGGTTAACGCAGATTTTCACAGATTTATATTATACTATCCGCGCCAACCTGCGTTAATCTGCGTTTCAATATATACCGATGAATCTTATTTATTATGTTCGCGGATAAACATATCCAATGCGGCAGGCATCGAAGGAGCAGCTACCGTAGGAGCTTCCAAATCCAGACGCAATCCTGCATCTTTTACCGCCTTTGCCGTAGTCGGTCCGAAACTTCCGATGGCGATATCCTTCTGCTCGAACTTAGGGAAGTTCTTCATCAATGATTGGATTCCAGCCGGACTGAAGAAAATCAGCATATCATAATCAAAATCTTCTTCCGGTGTGAAATCATTACTTACGGTACGGTACATCACCGCTTCAGTATGTTGGATGTGATGTTTATCCAACAAGTCTTTCACTTCATCGTTATGCACGTCCGACATCGGAATCAGATACTTCTCCGTACTGTGCTTCACAATTACAGGCACTAAATCGACAAACTTGCCCGTAGCGCCGAAGAATACTTTCCGCTTACGGTATTGAACATATTTCTGAATATACAAAGCTATGGCTTCCGAAGTACAGAAATACTTCATCGTCTCAGGGACAGTTACACGCAACTCCGCACAAAGGTTGAAAAAATGGTCTATGGCGTGACGCGAAGTAAATACGACAGCAGTGTGATCCAATATGGAAATCTTCTGTTGTCTAAATTCCTTTGCCGACAAACTCTCAACTTTTATAAACGGGCGAAAATCTATTTTCACTCCGTACTTCTCAGCAATGTCAAAATAAGGTGACTTTTCTGATGTAGGTTTAGGCTGAGAAACGAGGACTTTTTTAATCTTCAAGGCACTAAAAATTTAAAATCACAATCTGGTTCATATAGAGGATACCTTTCGCCAACAGCAAAAGGGGTACCATTTCGAGGGCACAAAAGTACAGAATAAAATGTAGAAAACCATAACTTTGGTTGAAAAAGTTCCTAAATCCCCTATAAAATAACAATATTTTAGCGGAAATCAACGTAAAAGCTATCAATATATTACTAATAATGACATCGGGACGAAAGTAAATAATGAACAAGATAATAGGCAACAACAGGAAACATTGGGCACTAAGAAGGTCGAAGTATGTCTGAATCCACGCCTTGCTTTGCTCCTTCTCAAAGAAAACCCAGTTGACAAAATTATAACTTCCCCACTTGAACAACATATAAAAAATCGACAACAAAATGTACCCACCAATCAATGCCTCGTGAGGAGTAACATAAACCAATGCCGGAAATGACTCCACCGAATAATAATAGAAAAACAGACCGTAACAAATACAAGTCAAGAGTGGAAATACCATCGTATACCCATTGTCCGTACCTTGCACCTCATCGAACAGGCTACTGCGGTCCTTGCGCTGAAACAGGCTTCTGATATGCTGGATGATATATTTCTTTCCATTCTTCACAATATGCGAAAACACAAGGAAACAAAACAAAATCAGGCACGTAACCGACCATTCGGAACGAATCTGGTAAGGTAAAACCTCACCCGGCATACCAGAAACAGTCTGCATACTTCTCACCAAGGCACTATCGAGTTGCAAGGACTCTTCGTGTACCTTTTCGACAATGTATTCGAATCCGACGGAGCATGTATCGTTCATACAGCTGCAAATTTACAGATTTTCTTGTCCCATGCCGGAAGAGAAACACATAGCTCCACAGCTTCCTCGGGAGTAAAGGCCACTTGCCAAAGCGATTCGTGTTCGCGACGCATAAATTGCTGGCCGATGGCTTTCTCTAACATTTCTATCAACGGATTATAAAACCCTTGGATATTCAAGACAACAATCGGTTTAAGGTAAAGTCCCAGTTGCTTCCACGTGATGACTTCCAACAATTCTTCCATCGTGCCACATCCTCCAGGAAGCGCAATGACAGCATCCGACATACGCGCCATCAAGCTCTTACGCTCGTGCATCGTTTCTGTCTCCACCAACTGTGTCAAGCCGGAATGATGCCAGCCCCGCTCTACCATAAACCGGGGAATAACACCCGTTACCGTACCGCCTGCAGCAAGGACTGTATTGTTAAGGCACCCCATCAACCCTACCTTACCTGCCCCATCAATCAAGTTTATCCCTTTTTCCGCCAAAAGATATCCCAGCCTTTCGGCAGCTTTAAAATAAACCGGAGCAATTTGCGGGCTGGATGCACAATATACACAGATATTCTTTATTTCACTCATAATGTCAAGTGATTCATGAAACGCAGATTAACACAGATTTTCACAGATAAATTAAAAAATTCTTTCTGCGTTAGAAGCTGTTTTGAATTTATCGTGCGATGATTTGGGATGAGTTTTTGAGGCATTTTCGCTTCTGTGATGAGGAAGATAGCGGGCTATCTGACGAAGAACAGGAGCGAAAAAGACCAAAAAATCGCCCAAAGCACACACGAAAACGGGTACATCAAGCCAAGAAAAACTTTTTGGAGAAATTCAAAACAGCTTCTTAATCTGCGAAAATCTGCGTTTCCATTATAATTATTTTACTTCAGCCCGAAAGCCGCTTTCACTTTATCCACATAGTCCAGTTTTTCCCATGTGAAAAGCTCCACTTCCACATCTTTGTTGCCTTCGTAAGCCGATTCAAAATGCTTGATCACCTTTCTCGGTTCACGTCCCATATGACCGTAAGCGGCTGTCTCACTATAAATAGGATTACGGAGCTTCAGACGTTCCTCGATGGCATACGGACGCATATCGAACAACTCGTCTACTTTCTTCGCAATCTCACCGTCACTCATGGCTACATGGCTTCGTCCATAAGTGTTGACGTAGATATTTATAGGACGTGCCACGCCAATGGCATACGACACCTGTACCAATACCTCATCAGCCACACCCGCTGCTACCAGATTTTTGGCTATGTGACGTGCGGCGTATGCAGCGCTGCGATCCACTTTACTGGGGTCTTTTCCCGAAAAGGCACCACCACCATGTGCACCTGCACCTCCGTAAGTATCCACAATAATTTTACGCCCGGTCAATCCCGTATCTCCATGAGGTCCTCCGATAACAAACTTACCAGTAGGATTCACATGATACGTAATTTGGTCGTTGAACAACTTCAACACTTCCGGATGATGAATCTCGGCTATCACGCGGGGAATCAGGATGCCGATTACGTCCTTGCGAATCTGTTCCAACATTGCCCGATCTGCCTTTTCCTGTGCTTCCGGCGTATCGTCTTCTGGCAAAATAAATTCATCATGCTGCGTAGAGATTACGATTGTATCAATACGTACCGGACGCCGGTTGTCATCATATTCGATAGTCACCTGACTTTTCGCATCCGGACGAAGGTAAGTCATCACTTTACCTTCACGACGGATTTCGGCAAGCACAATCAGCAACTTATGCGCCAGGTCGAGCGACAACGGCATATAGTTTTCGGTCTCATTCGTTGCATAACCGAACATCATCCCCTGGTCGCCCGCACCCTGATTCATAGGGTCTTCACGTTCCACGCCACGGTTGATGTCGGGGCTTTGTTCATGAATAGCGGAGAGTACCCCGCACGAATTGCCTTCGAACATATATTCGCTCTTGGTATAACCGATATGGTTAATCACCTCACGTGCTACTCGTTGAAGGTCGATGTAAGCCTTTGTTTTCACTTCTCCTGCCAGCACCACCTGTCCGGTAGTGACCAATGTTTCGCAAGCTACTTTCGAACTGGGGTCGTACGCCAACAGTTTGTCAAGCACAGCGTCGGAAATCTGATCCGCCACTTTGTCGGGGTGTCCTTCAGACACCGATTCGGATGTGAATAAATATCCCATTTCTGTTTTATAAATTAAAAGGATTAATAAATGCCGTGTACGGACAAGAGCAGGAATACAAAGAGGGGGAAAATCAAAAACGAACTTGTGTTTTAGCATTTTTTTCCGTGGTTGCAAGCTACTCAAATCTTTCCACTTTTAAATTCGATGCAAAGATACGCATATTCCTTGGAATAAAGATGAAGTGAAAACTTATTTAACATATCGCTTAAAGAGATAATGAATGGGGCAGAGTCAACCAGCGAGTGCAACATTACGAAATATTTTTGAAAAAGACCTCAGCCGGAGTCGAGAAATTGAGTTT
>NZ_JACSPP010000085.1 GCF_014837065.1 Phocaeicola intestinalis | reverse complement strand
TCCTCATCACAGAAGCGAAAATGCCTCAAAAACTCATCCCAAATCATCGCACGATAAATTCAAAACAGCTTCTTAAAATTCTTTGCAAATTCCAGCGAAATGGAATTTTCCGTACTGCGGCATGCCTCACTTCCGAATGCCAGTCCACAGGCTATGATGTCATCCCAATCTTTTTGGCATAGACTATCAAGATCGGAACGGCGGACACGGTTTTCTATCAGTCCGTACACAATGCCTGCATTGAAATTATCGCCGGCTCCAATCGTGCTTACGGTTTCGACCTTCGGCACCGGATATGTATTGGAGTATTGGCGGGTAAACAGACGGACATCGTGTGCTCCATCGGTATAAATAAACGGATTGCAATAAAAAGCCACTTTCTGACGATAAACTTCCTCGGCACGGTCCAGTCCGAACATAAACCGGAAATCTTCGGACGAGCCACGCAGGATATCAGCATATTCGAAGTTTTCAAGAATGGTAGGCATCAATTTGATAGCTTCATTGGCATGCGTACTCCGGAAGTTTACATCGTAGTAAATGATAGCTCCCCGCTCGCGTGCCAGTTCGAGCAGTTCTTTCACCTTGTCTCTCAATACCGGTGTGACGGCAAAATATGAACCAATCATAACAATGTCATCCGCCTGAATATCGGGCATAGTCACATCTAACCGTTGACGCGGATAATCTTTGTAGAAAATATACTCGGCATCGTTGTTCTCATTGAGAAAAGCCAGAGATACAGGTGATTTCCCATCAGGAAAGACATTGACATTGTCTGTACGCACACCATTGGCACGCATATTATCCAAAATCATGCTGCCTACCCTGTCATTCCCGGTTTCGCTGATAAATGTTACATCCATTCCCATTCTTCCCAGTGAAATCATTGCGTTGTATACCGATCCTCCCGGTACAGCCGCCTGTGGCTGTCCGTTGCGGAACAAAATATCCAAAATCGTTTCTCCTATACCTATTACTTTTCTCATAGTTGTAAGTTTTTGAGTTTGTAAGTTCTTGAGTTCTTGGGTTTTTGAGTTCTTGAGTTTGTAAGTTCTTTCATTTTTAGGTTGAAGCTTGACAGATGCGTAAAAAATTACAAACTTAAAAACTCAAGAACTTAAAAATCTGATATTTACTTACTTAATTCGCGCGAACGTTCTCCCAGATAACCGCCGTGATGGCGCTTGCTATACTCTTCAATGGTAAACCCTGTACGTTTCATGGTTTCTACTACAAGAATATCGCCTATTACCGTCATAACTGTAGTAGAAGTAGTAGGGGTCATGCCCAATGGGCAAACTTCGTCAGGATGTCCGGTAGCAATACAGATATCAGCAGCTTCGGCCAGCGGACTATCTGGATTTCCAGTAATGACAATCTTTTTCAGCTTAGGGTTCAAGCCTTTAGCCAAATCTGTCAATTCGATGATTTCGCGTGTTTTTCCCGAATTAGAGATAAGCAAGAGCAAGTCATTTTCTTGCAAAATACCCAAATCGCCATGTTGTGCTTCACTGGGATGTAAGAAGACAGCCGGTATGCCGGTGGAGCAGAAAGTCGTAGCAATGTTCATGGCTATCTGTCCGGCTTTTCCCATGCCGCTGGTAACCAGTTTCCCTTTTTTCTGATGCACCTGTTCTACAATCAGGCAAACAGCCTTGTCGTATGCATCCGTTACTGGAATATCGAGTACAGCTTGCGCTTCACGGCGCAACAATTCGTGAATGGAATCCATCTTTAAATAATTAATAATGAATAATTAACAATTAAGTTCCTGGGTTTGTAAGCTGTTGAGTTCTTTCAGTTTTAAACTTGCAAACTCAAGAACTTACAAGCTAATGCGGACTTTATTTCAAAAGTTCGGTCAGCTCTTCAAACGTGTTTGCCACTTTATAGTATTGCCTCAACGGATGATGAGCAAAACGGGCTTTTTCCAGCCGGTCGAAAAAGTGCAAAATATCATCCCAGAAGCCGTTGATATTATAAAATATAACCTGCTTGCTATGATAACCGATAGTAGCTGATGCCATGACATGAAATATTTCATCCAGCGTACCTATACCGCCCGGCAATGCCACCATCACTTCAGCCTCTTGCAACATCGTATCCTTCCGGTCGCTCAAGTTAAAGGTGCGGAATGTCACATCCAGCTTATCGCTTACCATTCCACGTTCCTCCAGTCTGGTAGGCACGACACCCATAATCATTGCCCCTTTTTCTTTGGCAGCATCTGCAACGGCTTCCATCAGCCCGCTGCTGGAACCACCATATATCAGCCATTTACGATGTTCGCCCATCCACTCACCCAGTTCTTTGGCTTTCTCTGCATAAATCGGGTCGATTGCATCGGATGCAGAACAAAATAACGCTATCTTATTCATAGTCTTTTTAGTTGACAAGTTGACGAGGTGACAAGTTTACAAGGCTCTGAATAGTTTTACTAAAGGTATTTAAAACCTTGTCAACTGGTTAACTTGTCAACTCGTTACCTTATTAATTTCCTGCAAATATCTGTATTTTTTCTGCAAAAGCAATGAGTATTATTGTATTTTTGCACCCAAAATAAGTAGAAAACAGAAAATGACGACTTATCAAACTGCCACTTTACCCAACGGAATACGTATCATTCACGAACCGAATCCTATCAATGTGGCTTATTGCGGCTATGCAGTAAATGCCGGAACACGTGACGAGCGCAAAGATGAACAAGGCATGGCGCACTTTGTAGAGCATCTGATATTCAAAGGAACACGCAAACGGCACGCCTGGCATATCCTGAACCGTATGGAGAATGTGGGTGGTGACTTGAATGCCTATACCAATAAAGAAGAAACGGTGATTTACAGTGCTTTCTTAAAAGAAGACTTTCTGCGTGCCGCCGAACTGCTGACCGACATTGTGTTCAACAGCACTTTCCCGCAAAATGAAATAGAGAAAGAAGTAGAAGTAATCATTGACGAGATACAGAGCTACGAAGACAGCCCGGCAGAACTGATATTCGATGACTTCGAAGAACTGATTTTTCCTAACCACCCACTGGGACGCAACATTTTAGGCAAACCTGACCAATTACGCAATTTTCAGAGCGAAGATGCCATGAACTTTGTACACCGTTATTACAAACCCGACAATCTTATCTTCTTTGTACAAGGCAACCTGGACTTTCACCGCATCGTACATGCCATGGAAAAGCTTACGGCAGACATACCTTTCGGAAAAGTGGAGAACTATCTCCGCCAGGCACCGGATACCTATCGCCCACGCAAACTTGTCCTGCATAAAGACACACATCAGGCACACGTAATGATAGGCGGACGTGGTTATCATGCTTATGACGAACGTCGGACAGGACTTTATCTGCTAAACAATATTTTAGGCGGACCAGGTATGAACAGTCGGCTGAATGTTACTCTGCGCGAACGAAAAGGACTGGTATACAGCGTAGAGTCAAGCCTGACTTCCTATACTGATACCGGTACGTTCTGCATTTATTTCGGATGCGATCCTAAAGATACAGATGTATGTATCGAGCTGGTACAGAAAGAACTGCGTAAGTTGCGGGAAGAACCTCTCACCTCTTCACGTCTGAATGCAGCCAAGAAACAAATCATCGGCCAAATCGGCGTAGCAAGTGATAATTTCGAAAACAATGCCCTTGATATGGCAAAATGCTTCCTTCATTATAAGCATTATGATTCGAAAGAAGAATTGTTCCACCGTATTGAAGCCCTCACAGCATCGCAGTTGCAAGATATTGCCAATGAAATGTTTGCAGAAGATTATCTTTCCACATTGATTTATACATAGCTTCTGCAAGCTTCCCAACCGTCTTGAAACGATAAAAGATATAAGTGCGCCGGCAAACGCATATAAGTCCATCCGCTGTAAGATTATTAATCTTACACCAGACTAAGTTATCTGCACATTTATTCATGATTGGCACAAAGCCCCCTCAAACGAACATAAGTGATACGACTGACTCACTTATGTGAAACGCCCGAGGCACTTATGTTAAACGGTCTACTCACTTATGTTCATCAAGAGGTATGCTTAAATATCGTCAGGTGAAAAGCAGATAAAGAAAGCCTTCCAATGCTCCGACATGTTACCGTCACACAAAAACTTACAAACTCACAAACTTAAAAGCCTTAAGAACTTAAAAATAATTCGTACCTTTGCGCACAAAGTAAAAAACAAACGCACAAAGATATACACATGAAAATAGAAGACAAACTTACAGCTTCCGTCATCGACGGAGTGAAGAAGCTGTACGGAGCGGAGATTACCCCCGCCATGGTGCAGTTGCAAAAGACGAAGAAAGAGTTTGCGGGCCACTTGACAGTGGTAGTGTTCCCTTTTCTGAAACTTTCGAAGAAAGGGCCGGAACAAACCGGGCAGGAAATCGGGGAATACCTGAAGGCGAACGAACCTGCCATTGCCGACTATAATGTCATCAAAGGATTCCTGAACCTGACGATTGCTTCGGACGTATGGATTGACTTGCTGAACCGCATCCATGCCAATGCGCAATGGGGTATCCGCAAAGCCGACGAGAAGGCTCCGCTGGTGATGATTGAATATTCATCGCCCAATACCAACAAGCCGCTCCACTTGGGACATGTGCGTAACAACCTGCTGGGAAATGCACTTGCCAATATCATGGCTGCCAACGGCAACCGCGTGGTGAAAACCAACATCGTGAACGACCGCGGCATCCACATCTGCAAATCCATGCTGGCATGGCTGAAATACGGTAACGGCGAGACTCCCGAATCATCGGGAAAGAAAGGCGACCACCTGATAGGCGATTACTACGTAGCCTTCGACAAGCACTACAAAGCCGAAGTAGCCGAACTGATGGAAAAGGGAATGAGCAAGGAAGAAGCCGAAGCCCAGTCGCCTTTGATGCAGGAAGCCCGTGAAATGCTCCGCAAATGGGAAGCAGGCGACCCCGAAGTGCGTGCCCTTTGGGAGAAGATGAACAACTGGGTATATGCCGGATTCGATGAGACATACAAGATGATGGGAGTAAGCTTCGACAAGATTTATTACGAATCGAACACCTATCTGGAAGGGAAAAAGAAAGTGTTGGAAGGTCTGGAAAAAGGTATCTTCTACCGCAAGGAAGACGGTTCGGTATGGGCAGACCTTACCCCCGAAGGACTTGACCAGAAACTGTTGCTCCGTGCCGACGGTACCTCGGTTTACATGACCCAAGACATCGGTACTGCCGAGCAGCGCTTTGCCGATTATCCGATAGACAAGATGATATACGTGGTAGGCAACGAACAGAACTACCACTTCCAAGTGCTTTCTATCCTGCTCGACAAGCTGGGATTCGAGTGGGGAAAAGATTTGGTGCACTTCTCTTACGGCATGGTAGAATTGCCCGAAGGAAAGATGAAGAGCCGCGAAGGTACCGTGGTAGATGCCGACGACCTGATGGAAGCCATGATTCAGACTGCTAAGGAAACCAGCAACGAATTGGGCAAACTGGACGGACTGACACAGGAAGAAGCCGATGACATCGCCCGCATCGTAGGATTGGGCGCATTGAAATATTTCATCTTGAAGGTAGATGCGCGCAAGAACATGACCTTTAATCCGAAAGAATCTATCGACTTCAACGGAAATACCGGTCCTTTCATCCAATACACGTATGCCCGTATCCAGTCCATCCTGCGCAAGGCAGCCGATGCCGGCATCACAATACCGGCGGTTATCCCGGCCGGCATCGAGCTGACGGCAAAAGAAGAAGGACTGATTCAGATGCTTGCAGATTTTACGGCTACCGTAGCTCAGGCAGGTACCGACTATAACCCGTCTATCCTTGCCAACTACGCTTACGACTTGGTAAAAGAATACAACCAGTTCTACCACGACTTCAGCATCCTGCGCGAAGAAAACGAAGCGTTGAAAATCTTCCGCCTTGCCCTGAGCCAGAACGTGGGCAAGATTGTGAAAGAAGCCATGGGATTGCTGGGCATCGAAGTGCCTGAACGCATGTAAGAAACAGCTTCACCACAGATTACACAGATTAAAAATTGATTGAAAATCTGTGTAATTCTGTGGTGAAAAAAGAAATTATATGGGAAAGAAGAAATTTTACGTGGTGTGGAAAGGCGTAGAACCAGGTGTGTACGACTCGTGGACAGATTGCCAGCTACAGATTAAAGGCTATAAAGGTGCGCTCTATAAATCGTTTGATACACGTGAAGAAGCAGAAAAGGCATTGGTTACCCCTCCGCACCATTACCTGCAGCCCCATAAAGAAACGGCAAACCAATCTCTTGAAAAACGCTTGCCTTCCGGTTTCGACCTGAATTGCCTTGCCGTAGATGCGGCATGCAGCGGTAATCCAGGTCCGATGGAATACCGGGGTGTGTATCTGTTGACGGGGCAGGAAATCTTTCACTTCGGTCCCGTCTATGGTACGAATAACATCGGCGAATTCCTTGCCATCGTACATGCCCTTGCTTTGTTAAAACAGAAGAACATCTCCATGCCTGTCTATTCGGATAGCCGGAACGCCTTGAGCTGGGTAAAGCAAAAGAAATGCAAAACCAAACTGGAGCGTACGGCAAAGACCGAAGAATTGTTTCGCCTGATAGAACGTGCCGAGAAATGGTTGCGCGAACATACATACAATACTCCCTTACACAAATGGGAAACCGAACTCTGGGGCGAGGTTCCTGCCGATTTCGGACGCAAATAGGGAATGAACTGACAAGTTTACAAAGGGGCAGGTTCGTTTTTGTGAGAAATTTCTGAAAGTGATGAAAAGCTTGTCAACGGAAATATTGCCAATTTAAAAAGAAGAACAAATGAAAAAAAGACTTGCTTATCTTATGGGCTTTTTTGCTTTGATACTGCTATTTTTTATAGTTCAGAAGCCCGGCTTTATGTTTTACAATGATGCTGTGGGACGAGGTGTGCCTGCGCTTGATTATTTTAAAGTAATGTGGCACGGCATCAGCCTCGATGCAGCAACTACAGGATATCTTACTGCCCTGCCGTGGCTGGTAATCAGCATCAGCATTTGGTTCAAACATTTCCCGCTCCGGAAGATAATCGTCATTTATTACATATTTATCAGCCTTATCGTAGCAACTATCTTTGTAGGCGACATGTGCCTGTATCCATTCTGGAATTTTAAACTCGATGCATCAGTATTCTTCTATCTGGAATCACCCAAAAATGCAGCCGCCAGTGTCTCCATAGGGTTTATCACTCTTCGCATATTAATCATACTTTTACTTGCCGGCATCATGTGCTGGGTATTGTATTATTTTACCCCCCGCTGCCTGTCCTATGTGCGGAAGAGACTCGCAGCTACATTAAGTACTCTTTTAATAGGAGGCTTACTTTTTCTCATTATACGAGGGGGCGTAAGTGAATCGACCAGCAATATCGGACAAGTATATTTCTGCAACGATGAATTTTTAAATCATTCAGCTGTCAATCCGGCTTTCAGCTTGCTGGCATCCATCAGCAAGACCAAAGACTATGCCAGCCAGTATGACTATTTCGATGAAGCAGAACGCAAAACCTTATTCGACGGGCTATATCCTACGAAAGGCAAGAATACAGTAGAATTGCTCAACACCCATCGTCCTAATATACTGATTATCTTGATGGAAGGATTCGGAGCTACCATGATAGAATCATTGGGTGGCACCCAAAATGCCAGCCCGAATATTGACCGCCTGGCGAAAGAAGGCATTTGGTTTACACATTGCTATGCAAACAGTTTCCGTACCGACCGTGGAACCATTTGTGCTCTAAGCGGTTATCAAAGCTTTCCAGACCTGTCTGTCATGAAAATACCAGCCAAAAGCCGTACACTGCCATCCATTGCAGGAAAACTGGTGAAAGAAGGTTATCATACCGATTTTTTGTATGGAGGAGACATCAATTTCACCAATATGAAAAGCTACCTGTTGCAAAGCGGTTACCAGAAACTGACCGCAGATGTCGATTTCCCGATGAATCAGCATCAAAATGCATGGGGAGTGAATGACGACATCACTTTCGACCACTTGTTTCAGATGCTGACAGAACGGCAGGAAACACCATGGCACACAACTTTCCTCACCCTGAGCAGCCATGAACCTTTCGAAGTGCCTTACCATCGTCTGCCAGAAGCAAAACCAAATGCTTTTGCTTTCACCGACCATTGTTTGGGAGAATTTGTCGAAAAACTGAAACAAACACCCATATGGAAAGATTTATTGATAATATGCCTGTCTGATCATGGATTTTATTATCCGGACAATAGTGGCCATGGACACGACGAGCGTATCCACCATATTCCGATGCTGTGGTTGGGAGGTTCTGTAAAACAACCGATGGTAATTGACTGCATCATGAACCAGACAGACCTTGCAGCGACATTATTGGCACAATTAGGCATTGATCATAGTGAATTCAACTTCAGCCGTAACGTCTTGGGAACGGAATATACATATCCTTTCGCCTACTGGAGTTTTGGTGGTGGTTATGCATTTGCCGACAGCACTGGAGTTACTGTAATGGACTTAAATGCAGACCGTCCGATGATAGAACGCCCATCATCCAACACCAACCGCATTTTGCGCGGAAAAGCCATCTTACAAAGTTCATACGATGACATAGGTGCACGCTGAATGTCAGCTTCCACGCAGGAAAGGATTATCCGATTTCGGAAAGAAGACAGTCCTCTCCTGCGAGGCATATTCTTGTTGTTACGTTTGCCTGTACCCATAATATTCCTATTTGACTAATTCGAAAACAGTTTCATAATAATTGGTGCACTTGATAAAATATAAATTGAATATCCGCAAATATCCCATGTAGGGGCGAAATACAGATATTCATTACATACAAACGCAGAGAAAACTTTAGAAGCTGTTTTGAATTTCTCCAAAAAGTTTTTCTTGGCTTGATGTATTCGTTTTCGTGTGTGCTTTGGGCGATTTTTTGGTCCTTTTCGCTCCTGTTCTTCGTCAGATAGCCCGCTATCTTCCTCATCACAGAAGCGAAAATGCCTCAAAAACTCATCCCAAATCATCGCACGATAAATTCAAAACAGCTTCTAAGATAAGGGAGGCGTTCTCAATCTTGTATTGGGAATCGCCTCCCTTTCTTTTTATCTTTACATTAACCTTCAAATTACGGATATGAAAAAATGCTTACGCATTTCACTCAATGAACTGTAGGGCGTATGCGATACGCCCGAATGCGCCAACTTATCCACGCAAATGCATTCAGGGCGTATGCGATACGCCCCTACATGGCTTTTGCGAAATTCATTAATAGTAAATCGTAAATAGACAAATAGTAAATCAGACGGTTTTCCAGTCCTCCACCGTACCCGTTTCGGAAGAGAAGTTCACTCCTATTTTATATAAGGTGCGCGGGTCGGCTTCGTAGGGTCGGGCATAACCTTTCGCCTCTATCTGCGCCAAAGCCTCGTCCGCCGTGCCGTCGCGCTTGAATTCGAAAATATAAATGTAGTCATCCGTCTCCACGATGCAGTCGGCACGCCCTTGGCTCTGCTCCTTCTCCGTATAGACCGTGTAGACACTTATCAGGCGGAAGATGAGGTAAAGCGTATAGTGGAAGAAGCGTTCCTTCTCCGCCTCGTCCTTCTTAGCACGCATTGAGTACGGGATGCCGGCAAGGAACGAGGTGAACAGCTTGCGGAGTTGCTCCACATCACCGTGCTTCAATGATTCCACCACGTCTATTACCCAATTCTTCATGTTCTCTTGCGGCTTTAAGTAATCTGCGGCAATCAAGGAAACAAATCCATTCTTTACCTCATTATTAGGAAAATCAAGTAAGAAACGGTTATAGGTCCTTTCATATCCTTTTATGGTCAGGTAGCCGCTCTGGTAAATCATCGGCAAGGGCTTTTCCACGTCCGCCTTATAGTCGACAAACTCTTCGGGGCGGTAATAGCGTCCGGTCAATTCGTTCAAGTTCTCCTGCGTATGGTTCAGCAGGCGGACCAGGTAAGAGGGCGTACCACTGGCAAACCAATAGTCTTGGATATCCAGTGAAGCAAAAGCGTTCAACAAACTGAACGGATTGTACACGTCCACCATTCCTTTGCTGAAGTGATAGCCGTCATATTGATGCTTTAATTGTCCTCTCATATCATCGTCCGTACATCCGTAATCTTCTGCCAACTCATGAATTGGTCCAGCGAAATAATGCTCCAGTTCTTCCTGCGTGATGCCGCAAAGCGTTTCATACCTGCGGTCCATGCTGATGTCTGCCGGCTGATTGAACCCGCTGAACACACTTACCTGAGAGAACTTGGTCACGCCCGTCAACAGCACAAACTGCAAGTCCTCGTCAGC
>NZ_JACSPP010000084.1 GCF_014837065.1 Phocaeicola intestinalis | reverse complement strand
GGGCTGTATGATTCCCGCTATTAGGGCTCATTAGGGACTTGCACCCGTTAGCTAATACTCATGCCGAGCATACATCAACGAAAAAGGCAACTCTTTTCCAAGAGTTGCCTTCTTCTGATTTCTTTACTTCTATCAAGCCACCTTAACTTTATCAACCACAGCCTTGAAAGCTTCCGGATGATTCATAGCCAAGTCGGCCAACACCTTACGATTGATTTCAATACCGGCTTTGTGCAATGCACCCATCAGTTTTGAGTAAGACATACCTTCCAGACGGGCAGCAGCATTGATACGCTGAATCCACAATGCGCGGAAGTTACGTTTTTTAGTCTTACGGTCACGGTATGCATAAGTCAAACCTTTTTCCCATGTATTTTTGGCAACGGTCCAAACGTTCTTTCTTGCACCAAAGTAACCTCTAGTTAATTTTAAAATTTTCTTTCTTTTTGCTCTTGAAGCAACGTGATTTACTGATCTTGGCATAGTTTTAATTCATTTTTGAATGTTAGCGCCGATGTTTTACAACCGGACTTGAGGCTAATGCATTCGGTTAATAATTTAAATAATACATTTACACTACCTGCGAAGATTAACGCATACAAAGAAGTTCTTTCACTGCAGTTAAGTTTGCGCTGTGAACCAAACCCATTTTACACAAGTTTCGTTTCTGCTTCTTTGTCTTCTTAGTCAGGATATGACTATGATAAGCGTGCTTTCTTTTGATTTTACCCGTTCCGGTAAGAGCGAATCTTTTTTTAGAACCGGAGTTAGTCTTTACTTTTGGCATCTTGTTTAAGTTTTAATTATTATTATTAACTGTGGCAACGCACTATACCGGCACGTTACGCACTTTTCTCATTCTTTTCTACAACACCTGCTTCGCGCGGTTCTGCCGCTTTCGGAGCAGCAGGTTTCTTTGTTCCACCCGCTTTTTTCGGCGACAATGCAATAGTCATACGCTTTCCTTCCAAGATAGGCATCTGCTCCACTTTCGCATACTCCTCCAAATCATTGGCAAAACGAAGCAACAACACTTCACCTTGTTCTTTAAAGAGAATGGAACGTCCCTTAAAGAAAACGTATGCTTTCACCTTATCGCCTCCCTGCAAGAACCCGATAGCATGTTTCAACTTGAAGTTATAATCGTGTTCGTCAGTCTGAGGACCGAAACGGATTTCCTTTACATTGACCTTCACTTGTTTTGCCTTTTGCTCCTTTGCCCGTTTCTTCAACTGGTAAAGAAACTTAGAATAATCAATAATTCTACAAACGGGAGGAACAGCATTGGGTGAAATTTCTACCAAATCGGCACCATGTTCTTCAGCCATCCGCAAAGCTTGTGCTATAGGATAAACAGCCGATTCAATATTGTCGCCCACAATACGGACTTCTTTGGCACGAATCTGTTCATTGATTCGATGTTGCCCTTTCAAATTGTCATTTTTCATTCAAATACTTGTTTCCTTTGTCTGCTTATAATATTATTAATGTAATTATTGTTATTCTTTTTTGCCGAAAGCCAAAATGACTTTTGCAAATGCGGTTGCAAAGTTACCACTTATTTATCATATTATGAACTTCTTCCGCAATATTTTTTGCAAATTCTTCGATTTTTACCGTACCTTTATCGCCTTCTCCCTGTTTGCGGACAGAAACTTCGCCATTGGCAGCTTCTTTTTCACCCACAATCAGCATATAAGGGATGTGCTTCATCTCGTTGTCACGAATCTTGCGGCCAATCTTTTCGTTACGGTCGTCTACCAACGCGCGGATGTCGTACTTCTTCAGTTCCAGACGAACCTGGTCGGCATACTCATTAAACTTCTCCGAAATCGGAAGGACAGCAACCTGATCGGGAGTCAGCCACAACGGGAATTTACCGGCTGTATGTTCAATCAATACGGCAACAAAACGCTCCATCGAACCGAACGGCGCACGGTGAATCATTACCGGACGGTGTTTCTGGTTATCGGCACCCATGTATTCCAACTGGAAACGTTCGGGCAAGTTATAGTCTACCTGAATGGTACCCAACTGCCAACGGCGGCCGATAGCGTCTTTCACCATAAAGTCGAGCTTCGGACCATAGAACGCAGCTTCGCCATATTCCACTTTCGCCTTCAGTCCTTTTTCCTGACAAGCTTCTACAATAGCCTGTTCTGCCTTTTCCCAGTTCTCATCGCTACCGATGTATTTCTCGCGGTTCACCTTGTCGCGCAAGGAAATCTGCGCTTCGAAGTTCTCGAAGTTCATCGACTTGAACACAATCGAGATAATATCCATTACACGGAGGAACTCGTCTTTCACCTGGTCGGGACGGCAGAAGATGTGCGCGTCGTCCTGTGTAAAGCTGCGCACACGGGTCAATCCGTGCAACTCACCGCTCTGCTCGTAACGGCATACCGTACCGAATTCGGCGATACGCAAAGGCAGGTCGCGGTACGAACGCGGACTGTTGCGGTAAATCATACAGTGATGCGGGCAGTTCATCGGCTTCAGGAAATATTCCTCGCCTTCTTCCGGCGTATGAATCGGCTGGAACGAGTCCTTACCGTATTTCGCATAGTGTCCCGAAGTGACATACAACAGCTTGTTTCCGATAGGCGGACACATCACTTCCTGATAATCGTAACGTGCCTGAATGCGGCGCAGGAAATCCTGCAGGCGGATGCGCAACGCTGTACCTTTCGGCAACCACATCGGCAATCCCTTGCCTACCATATCCGAGAACATGAACAAATCCATTTCCTTGCCAATCTTGCGGTGGTCGCGTTTTTTGGCTTCTTCCAGCATGGTCAGGTATTCATCCAGCATCTTCTTCTTCGGGAAGGTAATACCGTAAATACGGGTCATCTGCTTGCGGTCTTCCTGTCCTCTCCAGTAAGCACCGGCAACCGACAACAGCTTGATAGCCTTGATAGGAGCGGTGGAAGGCAAATGCGGACCGCGGCACAAATCGGTGAATGCACCTTGTGTATAGGTAGTGATATGCCCGTCTTCCAATTCAGAAATCAACTCGCACTTATATGTCTCACCTCTCTCGCCGAACATCTTCAGCGCATCGTCTTTCGCAATGCTCTTGCGCACCAGCGGCTCCTTACGTGCAGCCAGTTCTATCATCTTCTGTTCGATGGCCGGCAGGTCGCTTTCTTTGATAACCACGTCATCTCCCGGATCTACATCGTAATAAAAACCGTTCTCGATAGCAGGACCAATGCCAAACTGAATACCCGGATACAGTTCCTGCAAAGCTTCAGCCAACAAGTGGGCACTGGTATGCCAAAATGCATGTTTACCCTGCTCGTCATCCCATTTGTAAAGAACGAAATCGGCATCTTCGTTAATAGGTCTCATCAAATCAATCGTTTCGCCATTTACGCCACAAGCCAAAACATCTTGCGCCAGACGAGAACTGATGCTCTCTGCAATCTGCAGACCAGTAACTCCTTCGTTATACTCGCGAACAGAGCCATCAGGAAAAGTTATCTTAATCATAGTCTTTTATGTTAGTCTTTTTTATTGAGTCGCAAAAATAAACAAAACTTTTTAATTATACAATTTTTAGGTGATTAGTTGACTAGTGACAAGGCAACAAGGTAACAAGGGGACAAGGGGACAAGGTTTTAAATACCTTTAGTCAAACTATTCAGAACCTTGTTACCTTGTCACCTAGTCAACTTATCATCTTATCATCTTTCAACTACCTAATCTTCCTCCTTCATTGTAGTAAAACGCTTCAGCACGCTGTATGCCGAGAATATACCCAGCTCGCCCGCCTTACTCAAGTCTTGCACACCCTCGCTGTTATTACCCAAGAACACATTCGTCAGTCCTCGATTGAAATAAGCATCCGAAAAACGCGAATCAAGTTCGACAGCCTTATTATAATCCACCAATGCCGACCGGTAATCCTTCATCACGGCATAGATATTTCCACGGTTATAATACGCATAGGCAAAATCGGGAGCCAGACGAATCACTTCATCCAAATCATCGCGCACCATGGCATAATCCAGCGCACGTACCTGCAACGTTTTTTCCTGACTTTGCTCTATTTCATAATTTGCATCCCGCTTCCTGTATTCCAACTGTTTGTAGTGGATCATCGCCCGCATAAAATAGGCTGGGAAAAACGCATTGTCCTTTTCGATGGTACGGTCTAAATCTTCCAACGCATTATCAAAATCCTGTACCAGATAAAAATCAAGGGCACGTGCAAAATAGTGCAAGGCATTGTCCGGCTCTTTCACAATCTTCTCCGTTATGTCATCAATCGATGCAAAATGCTGCTTCACCTGCCCTTCGGTAAGCGAAGCTTCATTATTGGTTATCAACAACTGGTGCGGCAAGACACGACGGTTATTCAAGTCATCGATATATTTCGAATAGTTAATCTGGTGTTTCACTTCATCCGGACGTTCGTAATAACTTAGCACAAACATCGGCTGGGGAAGAATCGTGATATTACGGTCCTGCACACGTCCGCGATAATCGGTCTTGTATTTCGAACGTTCGTCTTCATTGTCTGCCACTACAATCTTACGGAAATTGTTCATGTTCTTATCCGACTTCTTACGGGTCTTGTCGGCCGAAGCAGTCTGTTGCGATGTCTTTCCGTTCTGCGCATCCAGTTGCGCCTGCAATACTTTCATCTCGTCCTGGCTTGCACCTTTCAGGTCGCCTGTTTTCTTACGAGCCTCGGCACGATACTGATAGCCTGCCAAGAAATTGGGATACTCTTCCAGCACCGTAGTATAGTCACTGATGGCACCGGCATAATCTCCCGTCCTGTCACGCAGCAAGCCCCGGTTGAAGACCGCCATCATATTGTCCGGCTCTATCTGGAGCACAAAGTCGAAATCCTCTATAGCCCGGTTATCGTCTCCTACCTGGGCACGGAGCAAGCCCCGGTTGTAATGCCCGATGAAGTTATTCTTGTCGATGTCAAGAGCCAAGTCGTAATCGCTCATAGCCCCCCGCAGGTTGTTCTGGTAATAGCGTGCCAACGCACGGTTGATATACATGCCCGCATTGCGCACCGACAGGCGTATGGCTTCGGTCAGGTCGCTTTCGGCATCGGCATACTTGTTCCGCTGAAGGAAAAGCATGCCCCGTGAAGCCCACGTGTCGGCATTATAACGGTCCATTTCGATAGCCTTGTCGGCATCCGACATGGCTTGAAGCGTATCCTTCTGCTTGAGAGAGACTTCCGTACGCATCAGATAAGCATCAATATAGCGGGGGGCAATCCGGATCAGCGTATCCAAGTCGGCTTTCGCTTCCGCATAATCCTCGCTCCGCATCCGCGACAAAGCCAGATTATGCCACAGGCTGGTATTCTCAGGATCGAATGTCAACGCTTTCTCGTAATCCTGTATGGCACCCGTGTAATTTTCTTGCTGGATACGCGCGATGCCTCTCACCTGATACGTATTGGGTACATACGGATTGCGCTCAATCGATTCCGTACAATCGGCTTCCGCACCTTGAAAGTCATCCAGATTCAGTTTTGCCAGTCCACGATAAAAATACGGTTCGGCCAAGTAAGGCTTGGCATTGATAACCTGATTGAAATACTGGATGGAAAGAACATAGTCTTCAAAATAAAGAGCGTTTTTCCCGATGGCCATCACCCGGTCCGTATTAATCTGGGCGCCGGCTATCATCGGGAAAAACACTCCTATATATATTATATAAATAAGCTTCCGAATCATTTCACTGTCTTCACCTTGTAAGAGCAACGGGCCTTGCCCTTCAGCATGCCGTTAAGTTTGCCTTTAATCATTTGCTTGCGGAGTGCCGACAAATGGTCGATAAACATGGTTCCTTCCAGATGGTCGAACTCATGCTGCATCACACGTGCCAGATAACCGTCCACCCACTCATCATGCGGATTCATGTCTTCATCGAGGTAGGTCACATGAATCTTGTCGGGACGTTTCACACTTTCATGAATGCCGGGCAAGCTCAAGCATCCTTCATCCATCGAAACAATGTTGTCGCCCGTTTCCACGATACGGGGATTGATATAAGCATGACGGAAGTCCTTGTACTCGGGGAAATCATCAGCCAACACATCCAGGTTTATCACCACCACACGGATGGGCAAACCTATCTGTGGAGCGGCAAGCCCTACCCCGTCGGCACGATCCATCGTCTCAAACATATTCTGAATCAATTCTTTCAAGTTCGGATAATCCGGTGTAATGTCTTTAGCTTCCTCACGTAACACCGGTTGTCCGTATACATAGATAGGTAAAATCATATTATTTAGTTCTTTAGTTTTTAAGTTTGTCAGTTCTTTAGTTTGTCAGTTCTTTAGTTTTTAAGTTTGTCTGTTTTTAGTTTGTTAGTTCTTCTGTTTGTCATTGTCGAATTATTTAACTCAAAAACCTAAAAACTTAAAAACTCAAAGACTTACATTCCTCTTTTCGACTCCAAATACGACTGTAAAATAATCGTGGCACTGATTTCATCCACCAAAGCCTTGTTTTGCCGTGCTTTCTTCTTCAAGCCTCCGGCAAGCATCGCCTGATGTGCCAAGACCGATGTAAAACGTTCATCGAACAGTTCCACCGGAACATCGGGCAGTTTTTTCTTCAACTGATTCATAAAAGGCACGATATACTTCATACTTTCCGAATCCTCGTTGTTCATCTGCTTGGGATGTCCGATAACGATACGCTCCACCTTTTCTTGCCGCACATAGTCCAGCAAGAAATCCATCAGTCCATGCGTAGGCACGGTAGTCAGCCCGCTTGCAATAATCTGCATCGGGTCGGTCACCGCGATACCCGTACGCTTCTTTCCGTAATCAATTGCCAATATTCTGCTCATAATCGGCGACAAAAATACGAATTTATTCTGTATACTTCTCTATATAAACCTTAAAAGATTGCGTATTTATACTATATGAATATCCTCATTTTCCCCAATTGCCCATGCAGGGGCGTATCGCATACGCCCGAATGCGCCAACTTATCCATGAGGATGTCTTCAGGGCGTATGAGGAACATCAAGCTATTTCCATACAGATTGATAATTCCGCACCACGAAATACCACCTTCAACAGGTGAAGCTTCGTGCCAGAACACAGACGACATACGATTTTATCCTTGCTATACTTTTCCAACTGGACATCAGCTTCCCGGCTTTTGGCTTCCACCTCTTCATCTGTTGCAGCCGGCTTTACATATTTCAATTCCAGAATATAGCTGTGCGCAATCTCCGGATAACGCACCCTGTCGGGCAGAAGCAAGAAATCACTATAACCATAACTCAGTTCTATTTCAGGCTCTACCAGATAAAGTGTATTCAAGGCAAGGTAAGCCTTGAAAAAAACTTGCAGGTTATGTTCACCTAAAATACTGTCCCGCACCGAAGAATTTTCCTTGTATGCCGCAGCGATACGGCGAATGAAAGGCTGCCATTCGCCTGTAAAAGCCATATTCGTCATTTCATGTTCCAATGGGATACTGTCAATCTTAAAACTACGGTTGAAATAATCACGCATGAAACTCCAGTATTGTTCTTTCACACAATTATTCGGAATAATCATTTTGATCATGTTCCCATAACTTGTCCCCATCGTGAGCAACCCGTAGTAATAAAGCAAGCTGCGGAAATTATTGTCTTCCGTCACATATTCAGCAGGGAAAGAAGTCTTCAGCCTCATCAGCACAGAACCCGTTGCCGCAATTTCCTCAATAACTCCCATCCGGTTTTCCCGCTGGTTTCCACGGTCTATACCTGCCAGCATCTGAAGTTTCTTATAATCTGTACGCACATTGACATCCACCATCTCTTTGGGAGGACGGCCGAAAGCAACCTGGTGGCGCAAGTAGTAAAGCACCATGTCACAATTGTAAAGACGTTCGGCATCTATGTAGTCTTCCGAAAAACAGTAATTGTTATACCAAGGCCTCATCTCTTCCAGCATCGCCTCGATATCAGCATCAGAACGCAATTTGCCATTATCCTGATAGTAACGGAACATCGTATGCACATCCGACTCGGAAAAGCCCAACATATAATTGAAACGGGGGTCTTGGGAAATATTCCAACCGATATTGTAACCGCTCGAAAGGTCATCCAAGGTAATGGGAGACACACCTATCAAAAAAACACGGCTGAACATGACCTTGAATATCTTGAAATATTCCCGGTAGAACCCGCTGGCGTGGGTCAGCCTGCGGAACCGCTCCTTTCCGCCTTCACTGAGAATAACGTTGGTGAAATTGTCATACTCATCCACAATGAGGTATAAAAGATAACCTTTCTTACGTGCATGCAGATTGATATAGTTCAACTTAGCCCTGGCACTGTCTTCCGCCTTTACCTTTTCTTCGAACTCCTTATCGTAAAACCCGGCGTATGTCTCGGCAAACATGTCCAGCACCTGACAACAATATTTATTGAAGTTACTTTCAAGCTCACCTTCATTAGACCCGCTCCCGATAACCGAGAAGTCGAAATAAACAATCTGGCAAGCGTTTTTCAGGGAAGTCGGATGAGCCTTTATCCACAGTCCGTCGAACAACGTCTCAAAACGGTCTGCCTTGGCAATATCATAATATGCCTGCATCATGCTGACGAACACACTCTTGCCGAAGCGGCGGGGACGAATCAGAAACAAGAAATCATTTGCCTCTTCCAAAAGAGGCAGATACATCGTCTTGTCCACATAATACCGGTTTTTGCTCCGCACTTCCTCAAAGTTTGCCACCCCGTAAGGGATGCCTTTTACATTTGGCTTATCCATAATCCATCCTTTTTTACATGATTCTTTCCACAAAGAAAGATTTTATCCTATTACAGTTTCTCCACTTCATCACGCGTGAGTCCGGTGATTTTAGCGATAATTTCCGCCGGAATGCCTTCCGATTTCATGCCACGCGCATTTTGGATATTGCCTTGCCTTATGCCTTGTTGTATGCCTTTTTCCAAACCTTCTTGCCGACCTTCCTGCAGGCCTTGTTCTATACCTTTTTGCATACCCTGTTGCATGCCTTGTTGTATACCCTGTTGTATACCCTGTTGTATACCTTGTTGTATGCCCTGTTCCATACCTTCCCGCAAAGCATCGCTTATCAAAGTGTTCTCTACCCGCACGGCATCCCAGAAGTCATCATACCACCAGAGTTGCGCATCGCTGAAAGCAGACTCTTCAATTTGCGTCACCGCCTTGCAGATTTCCGGATTCTCTAATAACTCTTTGGGGGCTTGCCGCGTATGCTCGTCTATTTCCGTCAGATACCGCAACCAAAGTACCGCCATTTTCTTGCCTTTGAAATCTTGTGGCTTGAATTTGGGAAGCTCTACGAAGATAAACCTCAGCCCTTCTATCACCTTGTCCGTATGCTCCACCTGCACGATTTTATAGTCGTGGTAAGCCTCCGGCACATCCGGCAGGAAAATATCGTTTACCAAGTTGAGCGAATACACGGGCTGTAGCAGTTCGTATTTGCTCTCTCTGCCTCCAAGCTGGCGCACGTACGCTTTCGAGGCGTTGAACAATACGCGCTGCATGAACGCAGGAGACCAGAGCATCTGCATTTCTACCAGAAACTGCCTGCCCATTTTGTCTTTACACCTCACGTCTACGATGCTGTTCTTCTTCAGCGGTGTCTCCGGCATCAGTTCCGGTGTCAGGTATTCGATTTCCGCAATCTCCTCTTCGGGCTTTTCGAAAGGCAGCAAGGCATTGAGCAGGCTGATGACCAGGTCGGGGTGTTCGCCGAACACTTTCTTGAAAGTCAGGTCAGCTTTAGGATCCAAGTATCTCATAATCGATGCTTTTAATGATTGCATACAAAGTTAGGGAATCTTTATCAGTTTACCAACACCTTTGAAGAAATCCTGCTCCAAAAAGAAATGTCCAAGCATGTCTGACAACACTTATCTGCATTTCCAGTCCTCTATAGTCAGGACTGCTATCCTGATAGGTCAGGGCTGAGCGAGGACTGGAATGCGTAGGACCGGACAAACAATTGCATTTCCGGATAAGCCTGGTTTACTCCGGAAATACGTAAGCATTCTAAGAAATACACATTGCATGCCCTATGGTTTGATTGTAATTTTGCCTCCGCATAACAATCAAACCGAATAGCAATGAACAGAACTGAATTTGAAGAATTAGAAATACAGGTGCAACAAAGCGGCCTGTCATTGAAGTCGTACCTACGACAGATAGGATTGAGTTATTCCACCTATCACTATTGGCAAAAGAAATACTCTGCCGAGAAAGACAGTATCAAACAAGAGTTGGCTCCGATCAATATCAAACGGCCAACAGCAGAATTGTCCTTGGATGAACAGGCTCCTTACGGCGTGTCCTTGTTGTTTCCCAACGGACTCCGTGCCCACTTTGGAAGCGGCTCAGAGAAGCTGTTGATGGAAGTGTTGAACCAAAGTCTGCAGGAGGGCCATGTTTAACTTGAACGACACGATG
>NZ_JACSPP010000083.1 GCF_014837065.1 Phocaeicola intestinalis | reverse complement strand
TACAAAAGGACGTTCGGAAGATGGCTGGAACTGATTGATTCTTTGGGCTACATAATTAGCTGCCCATTCGGAAAGAGCCTGATAATCTGATTCGATAATAACTCTCATAGTTTTTCCAGATTTAATTAATATATTTGTAACAAGAATCCACTTTGCATGTTAAACCACTGCAAAGATATTGGGAATTATGAATAAAACAATCATTATACAAAGTAATTATCGATTGTTTTTTAAATTTTTAATTAACCGGCTTTCCATTTTTAAAAACACCGCTTATGAAAGAACAGCTATTAGCAGACATCCAAAAAGGTTCGAAAAGTGCTATTATGAAAAAGCATATCATTACCTATTTAATATATAATGAAAATTCGACCATTACCGACCTAGCCAAAGACATGGACTTAAGCATTCCTACTGTAACAAAAGTAATAGACGAAATGCATGAACAAGGCTACATTGATGAATATGGGAAATTGGAAACGAGCGGTGGAAGACATCCAATTCTTTATGGACTAAACCCTGATTCGGCCTATTTTATCGGCGTATCCATAACGTGGAACAGCCTGCATATCGGTCTCATCAACTTCAAAGGTGATTTACTGAAACTACAAATGGGTATCCATATCGAACGGCAAGACACAATGGCATGCATTGACAAAATCTGCCGACACATTGAAACCTTTATCGATGGACTCAGCATCAGTAAAGAGCGGATTATACACATCAATGTAGCTCTGTGCGGACGGGTGAATCCAGAACTGGGATACAGTCACAGTTTCTTCAACTTCGGCGAACGCCCTTTAGCAGAAATATTGACAGAACGTATACACATCGAAGTTTCTATCGAGAACGATAGCCGCGCCATGTTGTATGGCGAATATATCAAAGGAGCTCTAAAAGGTTCGCGCAATGCTCTTTTTATCAATATAGACTGGGGACTGGGCATGGGTATTCTGATAGACGGGAAATTATACAAAGGCAAGTCTGGGTTCTCGGGCGAATTCGGCCACACCTATGGATATGACAACCAGATTATCTGCCATTGCGGCAAAAAGGGATGCCTGGAAACTGAAAATTCCTGTTCGGCTCTCTACCGCAAATTCATCGAACACCTGAAAGCAGGCGAGACTTCGATTGTCCTGTCTGAAAAGTCCATCGAAGACATTACCTTGGATGATATATTCAATGCCATAGGCAAAGAAGACTTACTTGCCATTGAACTGGTAGAAGAAATCGGACAACAACTGGGGGTGCATATCGGTAACCTTATCAATATTTTCAATCCTGATACAGTTATCATTGGAGGGGAAATGTCGAATGCAGGCGAATTTCTGTTACAGCCCATCATTACCACCGTACGAAAATACACACTTAGCCTGATGAGCCGCGATTCAGAAATCATTTTGTCAAAACTGAAAAGCCAGGCAGGTATCATAGGCTCATGTCTATTATCGAGAAGCCGGATGTTTGAAGCCTGACCCAAATACAAAAGAGGATGCACTCCAAAAAGAGAACATCCTCTATAAATTTTAAAACCGACGATTTATCGATTATCCTTGGTGGATTGCTTCAGAAGGACATACATCTGCGCAAGTACCGCATTCTGTACACATATCCGGGTTGATAGAATATTTGTCACCTTCAGAGATTGCGCCAACCGGGCATTCATCGATACAAGTACCGCAAGCGATACAATCGTCACTAATTACGTAAGCCATTGTTGTAAAAGTTAAAAGTTATTATTAGTACTAATTTGATAATGCAAAGGTAACTTTTTTATGTGAAGTTGTAACGTCTACATAGCAATATTTGATTAATTTGTACATAGTCTAAATAGAATCACCGCTTTATAGACTGATACATTGCTTGTTGCATACGTGTACGTATATTCAGCTTAGTCAGATTCTTATGATTGAATGCACGCGGATAAGTGCGGTTGCTCAAGAAAACAAAGACCAAATCGTTTTCCGGATCTGCCCAAGCACAAGTACCAGTAAAGCCTGTATGCCCAAAAACCCCTTGCGGAGCTTCAGCCGCACACGGGCTATGCTCTGGATGCCCGGTATCAGGCTTGTCGAACCCCAGTCCTCTCCTGCTCTCTTCCGACTGTAAGGTAATGAATAAGTCGCATGTAGCCCTACTCAGGTAACGATGCCCTCCATACACTCCCCGATCCAACAGCATTTGAAAGACAGCTCCTACATCATGTGCCGTCGAAAAAAGTCCGGCATTACCTGAAACTCCTCCCATGAAAGCTGCAATCTCATCATTTACATATCCTTGCAGTTCTGTCCTACGCAAAAAGTCTTCAGCCGCAGTAGGCACAATCTGCGATTTATCAAACCGATGCAAAGGATTGTATGCCGTATGCACCAAACCCATCGGCTTATAGAATACACTATCCAAATACACATCCAATGCAACGCCTGCAACAGATTCCACCAACTCTTTCAGCAACATAAAGTTCAAACAACTATACCGGTAAGAATGTCCTTTCAAAGGTATATCTGCCAATTGCCGGTTTATCTCTTTCCGAAAATCAGCATTCAAATACAAGCTGTCGGACAAAGGCAACACATACTTCCCTGTGCGTACGGAAGAAACCCATTCTTTTTTATAAACGAACCCGGTACAGGCATACAGGTTTTCATCTACTTGCAACGTGTGATACCGGTCATACTTTTTACGAAACAAACCTCCTTTACATGACTTCGAATCAATAGCCTCCTTATAGAAAGCCCAGTAAGCAGGCAAACCAGATTCGTGAAACAACAAATCCTGAACAGTAATACGCGATTTCCGTGTATCTTCCAACATTGGCAAATACTGGCTCACCCGATCGGTCAACCCGAATTTACCTTCGTCATACAATTTCATTACAGCCAACAATGTACCGGTCACTTTACTCAAAGAAGCCAAATCATATAAATCATTTTCTTTCACCTTGCGCGAACCATCGTAGGTAAATGTTCCGAAGCATTTATTATAGACAGGATATCCATCCTTCAATATCAGCACATGACATCCGGGATAAGCCTGCGCATCAATCCCTTCCTGGGCTATTGTATCAATACGTGCCAATATACGCGAATCCATACCAAAATCTTCAGGTGTATACAAATAGGGGCAATCAGGGTCTATTGTTATGCCTACACCTGCTTGACACCAGCCGGGAATGCCTACCGACAAACGTCCTGTCACCTTGTCTCTGCCTGTCATGACCTTTGCTACATAACGTTGAACTGCTTCTGTTCCGACATGTGCCTGAACAACGGCCGAAGCATGCTGCAAGACAGGAAGCATAGTCTTCAAATCCTCCTGAGGAACAAAAGAAACGACCACCAGTGGTTTATCGGCTGCCAATTCCTGAAGAAACGGCACATAAGATTCATAATCTTTCTGATGCAATGCCACGATAACCTGCTGTGCCGTACAAAGCCGCTTACGAATGGACTGCAACGAATCCACACGTGCATGTACCCAATTGATTGTTATCGATTCCTGCAATCCGTTGTAAAAAGGATAAGAATCGACTATCGAAGGAGAAATGCTCAACAAGACATTACCTGACAAAGCCAATTCCAACGGAAGCATTTCCAGCGAGTCCTTCAGTACTGTAACAGCTGCTTTATCCAATGCCAGCAGCAAGCTGTCTGTTTCAGGAATGCGTATACGAGACTTCAAATCTTTTTCATCCACCACCGGGCGCTGACTTAGACCCAATGCATATTTAAAGGTAAGTACCTTCCGGCATTTCTCGGTAATCACCTCTTCGGTAAGCAGGCCTTTCTTTATAGCATTCATTACTCCAGTCATTTCCCGCTTTAAATTACGTGGAGCCAACAACAAATCGTTTCCGGCCAAAAGTGCCTGTGCACACACATCGTCCGCCTGACGGATACCTCGCATTTCGAGCGCATCGGTAAAGACTAGTCCGGAGAAATGAAACTCATCCTGCAACATAGTGGTTATAATATCGGAAGAAATAGAAGCCGGCTTCTCCTCCAATTCAGGAACTTGCAGATGCCCGACCATCATACCACTTACTCCCGCATCTATCGCCCTACGAAATGGATACAACTCAATAGAATCCATACGGGCACGGTCAAAAGGAAGCACTGGCAATGCCTTATGCGAATCGACATCCGTATCACCATGTCCGGGAAAATGCTTGCAGACAGCCAACACACCTCCATCTTCCAAACCGCGTGCATAAGCAATAACTTTCCGTGCCACTTCTTTGGGGTTACTCCCGAAAGAACGGGTATTGATGACTGGATTTCCCGGATTATTATCCACATCCGCCACAGGAGCGAAATTAACCTGCACCCCTATTTCACGCAACTGACGTGCCACCTCTCTCCCATAACGATAAATCAACGAATCATCCTGAACACATCCCAATATCCGGTTTTTGGGAAATTCGGGCGTATCTTTCAGACGCATAGCCAATCCCCATTCACCATCAAAAGTAATCAGCAAAGGGATCCGGCTCCATTGCTGTGCCAAGTTAGTCAATTGCACCTGCTGGTCTATCCGCCCCTTGGCAAACAACAATCCACCTAATCCATATTCCTCAATCGCTTTCCGTATCTGGGCTTTGTTGCGCGGAGCTGTAACAGGATCTACCGTATGGATAAACAGCTGTCCGATTTTCTGTTTCAATGTCATCTCCGACAACCGGCTTTCCACCCATCTGCGGCACGCTGCCGTATCTTTCACCTGGCTCAATACCGAAGGCATCGTGTGAGCCTCTACCCAGACAGACAACAACAAGCATATATATAAAACGACCGCCTTTCTCATCTCAGTTCTTTTGCAAAGTCAACACCATTTTTCCTATAAAAGCGGCATGCTTTCCCATTTGTTGCAAAGGCACTTCCACGCCATCCAGATTCTTATAATATTCAGGTTTCTCAAAATAAGAATGCGAATGTCCGCCCAATACTACATCGATATTGCACGTATTCTCTATCAGTTCCACATCCGAATAAGGCTCTCCTTTCCAACCCAAATGAGAAAGACAAATCACCAAATCACACTTCTCCTGCATTTTCAGCAGGTCAGCAATCCGTTGTGCTTCAGAGACAGGATCCTCAAACTTCACATCACCATACGATGCTTTTGCCACCAAACCTTCCAGTTGCGCGCCCAACCCGAACACTCCAATCTTAATACCATCCCGATGCAACACAACATACTCTTTCACCAAACCTTCCAGCACCGTACCCGTCACATCATAATTGGCACATACAATGGGAAACTCTGCCAACCTGAACAAACGCGCCATATTCTCCAAACCGAAATCGAATTCATGGTTCCCGATAGTACCAGCATCATAACGCATCTCGTTCATCATGCTGATTTCCACTTCTCCCTTATATATATTATAATAAGGTGTACCTTGCGAGAAATCCCCACAATCGAAAAGCAACAAATCAGGATGGATTTCACGCTGCTGGCTGATAAAAGTAGCACGTCGCACCATACCGGCTTTCCCTGCCAGCAAGGTATCCTGGTAATTTTCAGGAAAAGGCTCAATACGACTATGCATGTCATTGGTATGAAATAAATAAATCTCCTTGGTTGACTGGGCTGCTGCTGTAACCACAAGCAAACATACCCATAAAGAAATAAGACACAATTTTTTCATTGCTTAATCTGTATTATTGTTCAACAATCCGCCCTTCCACCTTCGCATCAACACACTTGCCCAAAGCTTCCATATTTTTTACATAATCGATGAACAAATCCCGCAAAACAGCATTTTCCGGTTCAAGCTTACCCACAGCTTCTTTAAAGGCTGACAAATGATCATTCCCTTCGGCCAAATAGTCAATGGTAGCTACCTGATAGTCCTTTTCCGGGTCAATGTCCTTTCCACCGACTTTCGCACTCAACAGATTGCCCGATTCCGATATGACAAGCCTTGCTCCACTTAGTCCTTCTCCATGTACCCCAGCCATCTGCCTGAACAGTTCCTGCAAGTCTTTCCCTTTCAATGTCACTACCACCAAATGGTTTTCGAACGGAGTGATTTCATAAACCGATGCAACCGTTACCTCCCCTTCATTCAGCAGACTGCGTATGCCTCCCATGTTCATCACGCCCACATCTGCCGGCATACCGGTTTTAACTTCCGCCGCCGTACGCAACACGTCTGCTAACAGATTCGACAAGGGCGATTCGGGACGGTAAACTTCCAACTTCCGTGCCGCATGGCCGATTACCGGCTTCATGATGCTATCCACACCCTCCTGGTAAGGCTGCAACATACGCCACGCTTTCATATCTTGCTCCACATCGTATGCTTTTGTCACAGGTACCCTTTCTCCTTCTACCGACACCAGCGAATAGCCTGAACTACATGCCGTTAAAGCTAGGGCTACCACATACATGCCATAACATAATCTTTTTTTCATATTGATTGTCTGTTTATTTCCAGTCAAAGTTAGAAAAAAAGCCGACGATGCCCAAATTTTCCTTCAAAATAAAGCGAAAAGGCTTTGTCATGTCGCAAAAAATCACTTACTTTGCACCGCTTCCGCGCAATCGCTGTCAAGAAGAGTTACTTGGTATGTTGCGTTGGGTACGATAAACAATTTAATTTCAAAAAAACAAGATGGATTTAATTAAAATTGCAGAAGAAGCATTTGCTACTGGCAAACAGCATCCTTCATTCAAAGCAGGTGACACGGTTACAGTAGCATACCGTATCGTCGAAGGTAACAAGGAACGTATTCAGATGTATCGTGGTGTAGTTATCAAAATCTGTGGACACGGCGAAAAGAAACGCTTCACCGTACGTAAAATGTCTGGTACAGTAGGTGTAGAACGTATTTTCCCCTTGGAGTCTCCGGCTATCGACAGCATTACTGTCAACAAGATTGGTAAAGTGCGTCGTGCTAAATTGTACTACTTGCGCAAACTTACCGGTAAGAAAGCGAGAATCCAGGAAAAACGTACAAACTTATAATTCGGATTCGATTGTTTCCTTACATAAAAGCCGGCTTCTATTATCAGAGGCCGGTTTTTTTATGATATCTGTCGTGCATGTGGCTACCATTATATAAAAAGAGTCAGGGAAATCAAAGCCAATACTTCTGTGCTATTGGCATTTATAGTCAATCAGAGATAATTTTACGCAATTCATTTCTGATTGACTATAGAAGAAACTGTTTTGAATTTCTCCAAAAAGTTTTTCTTGGCTTGATGTATCCGTTTTCGTGTGTGCATTGGGCAATTTTTGGTCATTTCCGCTTCTGTTCTTCATCAGATAGCCCGCTATCTTCCTCATCACACTAGCGGAAATACTCCAAATCAGCACACGATAAATTCAAAACAGCTGCTTGCTGGAAATTTAAGGGTATTCACTAATATCATTCCACTTTCTTACCGTTTATCGTCACATTCTTCAAAGTAAACCCTTCTACACAATCTTTCTGTATTTCGGGCTTCTTTGTTACAGTCAAGTTTAAGTTTTCGAACATAAAATCGGACAATTTATATTGGTCTTCCGCTTTTGCCACATCAAACACCACCTCACATTCCATCGTAATATTCCGCATCGTCACGTGGCTTGAATATGAATAAGGTATATCCTTCCGCCCTTGCAGATCGAAGAATTGGGTCCATGGTTTTGCATAAAGAAAGCTGGAAACCGTACCGGTGATATTTTCTACCGTAATATATTCGTAGTTCTGGGGCGTATCGGGACGCATCTTCAACCAAAGCAAGCGCTTTGCATTGTCCAGCCGGCAACGACGAAGCACGATGTTATGGTCATGGATGGATTCACTTCCGCAAGTCAATGCACTATGGCAAAAACCATACACGCAATCTTCTATAATAATGTTACGGTTCGAACCATTGTTTTTCTTATCCTGGTCAGCCCATGGTCCCTTTCCACCTTTCAAGGCAATGGCATCATCGTTGACCGACATATAGCAATTCTTCACCAACACATTGGTGCAGACATCAATATCAATGGCATCCGAACTGGGCGCCTTCACCGGTTCGTAAGGGGCGAAAATTGAAAGGTTCAGCAACTTGACATTCTCGCAACGGTAAAGATGGGTAGTCCAAAAAGGAGAGTTCTCCAGACGCACACCCGAGAGCTGCACATCTCTTGAATCGGCGATATATACCAGACGTGGGCGCAACTCTTCCAAGTTGGTGCATTTCGGATTCACTTGCCGGCGCAACCAAAAAGATTTCCAATAACGCAGACCATTTCCGTTAATACGTCCTTCACCCGAAATGGTAAAGCCATCCACCCCGATGGCATTGACCAAAGCTGCAAAATATTTCAGGTTCTGCCCTTCCATACGTGTATCAATAACAGCAAAGTGGCTGATATCATCACTTCCCTTCAAAGTTCCACCTTTTTCTATATACAGGTGTGTATTGGGCTTAAAGAAAAGTGAACCGCTCAAAAACGTTCCTTTCGGGATATAAACCACTCCGCCCCCATCCTGCGACGCCTTGTCGATAACTGCCTGTATCTTCTCTGTCTGCAAGACTGTACTATCGTTTACCACTCCATAATCTGTAATGCGATAACTTTTACCCAAATCCTGCAAATTCACAATTTCCGTCTGACGGAACCAGTCGGGCACCGGAGTACCATCGGGAAACACATCTTTTGCCGAGAGATGCAAAGCACACATCGCTACCCAAGCAAAAGCCAACCACTTTGTCCACATTTTATTCATATTACCTATACTTTTTAAATTGAGAAACTGTTTTGAATCTCTCCAAAAATTTTTCGCGTCTTAATGTATTCGTTTTCAAAACAGTTTCTGGATATACCAATCAATTGTCATGTCGCAAAGATAAACGAACCAAACAATATTTGAAATAGAAAATCATACAGAAACCAAGTGTAATTGTACAAATTACTTTCCCCCGCAGACAAAATTTACCCAAATATGGATAAAAACAAAGGAATCTGTATTATTTTCCATTTTTTCAGTACAGAATAATCCGTACTTTTGCCCAGGAAATATTTATTTAATCAATATAAAGAACCATGAAAAAATTATTTATTGCAGCATTGGCGCTCTTCTTGGGAGGTATTGGCATGCTGAAAGCACAGGAAATACCCGACCAGAAAGAAACGCTGAAAACACTGATCAAGGTAAACGATTTCTACATGAAAAACAATCCCGACTGTCGCCAGCCCAGCTACGTGAACAAGATGCGGCCTAGCAACATCTGGACACGTGCCGTATATTATGAAGGACTGATGGCACTCTATTCCATCTATCCCGATGACAGATATTACAACTACACCTATCAGTGGGGAGAATTTCATGACTGGAACATGGTGCGTGGTGAAACATGGACACGTCATGCCGACAACTATGCTTGCACGCAAGTATATATAGATATGTATAACCTCTGTCCCGACCCAAAAGTGTTACGTCATGCCAAGGCCAACCTGAACATGCTGCTCAATACGCCGCAAATCAACGAATGGACATGGATTGACGCCATACAGATGGGAATGCCCGGATTTGCCAAGATGGGCAAACTGACCGGCGAACAAAAATATTTCGACAAGATGTGGCAGATGTATGAATATACCCGCAATCGGTTGGGCGACAATGGCATGTTCAACCTTAAAGACGGTCTGTGGTGGAGAGATGCAGACTTTGACCCTCCCTACAAGGAACCAAACGGCGAGGACTGCTACTGGAGTCGTGGAAACGGATGGGTATATGCTACCTATGTACGTATATTAAATGAGATTCCTGCCGACGAGACCCACCGGCAGGATTACATCAACGATTTCCTCACCATGAGCAAAGCACTCAAGGCTTGCCAGCGTGAAGACGGATTCTGGAACGTCAGCTTGCACGACCCTACTCATTTCGGAGGCAAAGAACTGACTGGTACTTCGCTCTTCGTATATGGCATGGCATGGGGTATCCGTACAGGATTGCTTGACCGAAATGAATACCTGCCCATCGTACTGAAAGCCTGGAATGCCATGGTGAAAGACGCTGTGCATCCCAACGGATATTTAGGATACGTACAGGGAACTGGCAAAGAACCGAAAGACGGACAACCCGTAACCTACGACAGCAAACCCGATTTTGATGATTTCGGTACAGGGTGTTTCCTGTTGGCAGGAAGTGAAATATATAAGTTACAATAAACAGTAAAAAAAAATGCATGCACCTGCATGTGTGATATATAACCGGATTTTTCAATAGGAATATACTTGTTTTTCAGGATTGGATTAAAAGTGTGTTGAGCTGATTCACCACAGGAAGCCTTGCCTATTTCGGATAGACAAGTGTTTTCTGTGGTGTTTCTTTTTGTCCTGTCCTGCATCTTTCCTCATCACGGAAGTGAAACTAAGAAGCTGTTTTGAATTTATCGTGCGATGATTTGGGATGAGTTTTTGAGACATTTTCTCTTCTGTGATGAGGAAAATAGCGGGCTATCTGACGAAGAACAGGAGCGAAAAGGACCAAAAAATCGCCCAAAGCACACACGAAAACAGATACAT
>NZ_JACSPP010000082.1 GCF_014837065.1 Phocaeicola intestinalis | reverse complement strand
TATGGTCGCGGTAATTCATGTTGCAAAGGTACGCGTATGCGCGATATATAACAAATCTAAATTACATAAACTCTAATGTCAAGACACGCCGTCCCACCAAAGGCTGTACCGGTTCACTCCATACTCCTCCTTCCGCGCAAGCGAAGGCAACGTGCCGGTTATACAATGCCTCACGCATTGGCACACGGAAGCGTACGCCTATCGAACGGATAAAATCCTTGTCTTGTTCTCCGTCGAACACAAACGAATGTACCATCCGGACCTGCTCGCTTCCGGCATAAAAATACAAGCGCAATACAAACGGAAGCCATTCACGCCCGGCAGACTGATGAACCCCTTCCAACTTCAAGGTTGCACGGACCTTTCCTGTCCGTTCTACAGACACACGTTGCAACCGGCTGGAAAAATGCGTGACATGCGATTCAGACAACCCTTCACCCGACGGTTTGTCCTGAACAGAAGCGATTAAGTCGGCAGCCCCTCCTACTTTCGTCTTACCATATAGCAAACTGTCTATGACGCAACTGCCCGAACGAGGAACATAGGCTGTTATCACTCCCGTAGAGACTTTCCAACCCGACGGTATCTCCTCTACAGTCAAAGCGGAAAGCTCCGGACTTTCGTGGCTCTTCCGTTTCGGAACAACCTGCAAAGACGTTGTTCCTCCGGGAACTACCGCCGCCATACCTGCCCACTTCACCGACCCGTCAGGCCAATAAGCAGCAGTCCAGCTATCAGAAGCAATCACTTTCCCATCCGCATCCTGCAAAAGTAAAGGCATATCCGGCTGTACTTCCCCTTTACGGAAAGGCACACCGAAACTTACCCCGCAAGCCTGTGAAGGCACTTCTCCTACCCAATGCAAACACGCCGTATCCTTATCCTCCCGACAAATATACCGGAAATTAGCAATCCGCGTACGCGACAAGGTGGTGCGAAAGCCGAACCAACCTTCCCGCAAGGGATTGGGGTCGCAATAATCCACCAGCCTTTTACCATCTATGTAATATTGTACCCGGTCGCCTTTATTCACCAACTTAACGTGATACCACTTGTTAGGAACAAGCAAATGCTCTTTATCGGTATACTCCTTCAAGATGCCCGGACGTTGTGCCGCATCAGTTACCCCAGCCTGATTGCCGTCATACCGGCGGAAACGGGTCGTAGAATTGTAATTTCCTCCGTAGCCCAAATAATAAAGCTGCAGCGAGTAGCACTTCAGGAACTCCCCTTTGCGCCAGTCCATACGTTGCCAGATGTTCTTCGCTTGCGGATCGGAGGCCATCCAGAAACAGTTCAGGTCACTCAGACGGTCACCCGGCTTCCCTTCGTCCACCACACAAGCGTCGTATTCGATTACGACATTTCCACACATCTTCTCTTTCCGCCACAAGGTCAATCCTTTAGGCGAAAGGATTTCACACGTATCTCCCGAAAACGACACTTCATAATCCGGTGACTCCGATTCCACTTTCCAATACTTACCAAAATGGACTTTATCAAGTCCCGATATACTTCCTGCGCTCTGAGCCTTTAATCCTCAAACAGCGCATATAGCCATACCAATCAATATGATACGTTTCATTTCCTACCTGATTAATGATTATTCTCCTAAATAATAAGAAGGGACAGGCGACTGGGGATACCCCATGGAACGGTGTGCGATATAGCTTCTGTAAACAGGATCCTGCATCAATGTCACACGCCGGTCACGTGCCGGGATATTCGTCGTATAAATCCGGATTTCACCATCCAGCGCCGTTACAATCTCTTCCCGCCAGTCGCCATACAAGTCAGCAATCATCAGGATATCCCCCTCAATGCTGTGGGTAAGCTCCGCACCTTTCCACTTCACAATGCTCAGCGCCTTTCCGTTCGAAGAAGAGCTGGCTCCCCAACGGTTGTCATCGCCTGCAAAAGTTTCCCTGAGCAAATCGGCATCCCACCAAGCCCAGTTCCGGCAAGAAGGCACATCCTTGTTCCGGCTCAAGTACGTCCCGTCGGCAGCCAACAGATACTGGTCGGTACTTCCACCTTTCCGGTCTTCTTTGGCGAAACATTCCAGTCCTTTATGCGATGCATCAATGTCTGCCACCATTCCGTCGCCTACATGAAACGTCTTATGCCCGATGTTCCACACCGGCTCGCCGCTGCGTGCGTCTACCATGCATACGCCTCTTCCGTTATCATGCCAAGGCTCCAGACATAAGAACACTTCCATTCCCGGACGTTCCGGATGAATGTCTGTCAGATAAACCTTATCGGGATGTCCCAGTCCGGCAGACCAGAGCAGCGTACCGTTATCGTCCAGCATACACGAGCCCAACAAGATTTCTTCCCTTCCGTCTTCATCCACATCGCCGCACACCATATTGTGCGAACCCATGCTTCTGACCACCGGATTCTCCTCGTCACCGTCCCATTTCCATACCGGGTCCAACTTGTCCTTGTTCAGTTGCCACGCCTCTACCGTCATCAGTTTATACGTTCCCCTGCATGCCAAGATACAGGGAGTCTTCCCGTCCAGGAAAGCCATGCCGATCTGATTCCGGTTCCTGCGCACCAGATTGCCATAACGGTCATTCCGTTTGGGCCAGTCTACATGAGCGATTTCCTGTCCCGTCATGCCGTCTAATACCGTCAAATATTCATCCCCCGAATCCACTCTTCCTTTCTCATCTCTCTGCACATTGTCCGGAGCCGTTTTCAATGCCACTTCGGCTTTCCCGTCTCCATTAAAGTCATAGACTACGTAAGGCGAATACCAGATTCCCGGTTCAATGCCTTGCCCCAAATCTTTCGACCATAAAAAAGTGCCGTCACTTAAATAGGCTTCTATCTGATAAGTCTTCCCCGTCAAGTCACCCGGCATACCCGGGTCGACATTCGTTTCCGGTGTGCGGATGATGTAATCGTATGTACCGTCCCCGTTCAAATCGGCAACTCCTACCTTGCCGGCTTTGACCTGCCTGTTCAAGCGAATCGACCGGTAATTGCGCAGGGTACTGAAATCCGCCTTCACCTTTTCCGACTCCTTGCCGTCAGCAGTACACGTCACCCAATAGACCGCTTCTCCCTTCACCGGAGAGCGGTCGGTAAAGTCACAAGTAGCATCTATCGGTTTCCGGTTCAGCTTCTTGGTTTTTCCGTCAGCCGAACGGTACACATCAAAACGAGCCTGCGCATTATCCGTCTCAAGCATTCTCCAGCTCAGATAAATGCCTTTTCCGTCTGCAGCCGGAGCTACAGACAATCCCCGGTTCAGGCATTCCTTCACTTTCGATTGGGCAAATCCTTCCACCAAAGGCTTCGGTTCATGTTGGGGTTTCAAAATTTCATAATAATAATTCCGTTCTCTTGGATCTTGCGCAAAGGCTGTACCTGTAACGACCAGCCCGGCAAGCAATGCAGAAAAGAAAAGTTGTGTTTTCATGATTTTATTGAATGAGTTAAAAAATTGGTTCCAAATGATGGGCGAAAGTAAGCATAAAACAAATGGAAAGACATAGAAATTTATACAAAAGAATAGATTTTTATACACAAAAGAGGCGGAGACCGCTTTTGCTGTCCCCGCCTCTTTCAGGTTAGTTTATTATCTAATTCAGGAATTAATATCCCGGATTCTGCATAGCTTGTTTTTCTTCATTGCTTAATGCACCACCATTTTCGTTGGTGATACCGTCCAAGAACGATTGTGGAATCGGACGATAATAATGTTTCGCCGGATCAAATTCACCGATGCCACGGCTTACACCGTCATTAAATGCATGCCAACGGGCATCCAAAGTCATGGTACGGGCAAGGTCTTCCCAACGATACAATTCACCACAAAGCTCGCGGGTACGTTCGTTCAGCAAGAAACACATCATCTTGTCTGCATTGCTGCTGCAACCCAACGCATCGTAAATCGGCTGGTCTACTTCCGAATTATAGATATCGCTGACACTGTTCAGGTGCATATTATCCAAAGAAGACTGTGCATTGTACACATTTTCCTGACCTTCCAAGTTATTCGATTCGTAATACGTATTTTCTTCACTATAAATTGCACCATCAGGAGAATATCCACCACCTTTTCCACTGCAATAAGGATTATTTTTGTACGCCTGACCACCATCCACATTCACACTTCTATCTTCACCTGCTTGATAAGCAGCACGGTCGCGCAACTTATTAATCCATTCAATAGCATTGGCATATTGTGACTCGCCTTGACGAATATACGCTTCAGCTACCATCAACACATCTTCTGCAGAACGAGCAATAATCGCATCACGTGTTCCAAATTGAGAAGCAACAGAGTTACGATAGCCATCTCTAAATTTAGACAACGCTACAGAACGTTTGTGAGGTACAATACTATAATAGTTTCCGGTTGAATTTTGCGGATCCAAGTTCCAGCTTTGTGCTTGTCCTGCATAATAGCGAACAAAAGTATGAGGAGCAGAAATCTTTCCATTCTTCAATATTTTTGCTTCTACAGGGGCAGTAAGACCTGTTTCTGTATTCAACTCTTCATATTTTGTATAACGGGTATCACCAGGATTATTTACGATATATTTAATACCTATTTCACCTGCCACAAAACGTTTGCCACCTTCTACAGCACCTTCCGGAGCATAACCGGATTGAATATCTCCTTTACTCCAAGTAGGAGCACTGGAAGTATCATTCGCGCCATAACAAGTAATAAACGATTTCCAAAAACGAGAATCATTCACACGGTCGAAAACCTGCATGGTGTATTCCGTTGCACTCACGTAAGAAAATTCACGTCCACCTGAAATGTCACGTTTTGTTCCTGCCATGTCCTGATAAACTGAAGGATAATATAAGTGCATCTGATTTCCATATCGTCCCCATGTAGATTCATCATTTGAAAATTGTGCAGCCAAAATTACTTCGCTTACTTTTTCGTTTGCCCCATTGGGTTCTGTATAATCCCACAAATCTACATAATTAGAACATAAAGGATGAGCATTGCATACCTCTGTTCCATATTTAATGACATCCTGCAAATCTTGTGCTATATAACTATCATTCCAGTCACTATATAACTCCGAAGCACGGAACAAATGTGCTTTAGCCAAGAAATGCGCAGCAGCCCACTTCGTAATACGACCGGTTGCTTCAGGAGATTCCGGTAACAAGCTATAGGCTTGTTCTAAATCGGATATAATTTGAGCATAAACCTCTTCTTCGCTATTACGGGTAAATGTTGTTTCTACCGAGGTAGAAGGATTTAATTTGATAGGTACACCGCCAAATTGTTTTACCAGTTCAAAATAGGCATATCCTCTCAAGAAATAGGCTTCACCCAAACGAGTGTTATATGTAGCACTCGACTGGCTATAAAATTGCGGAATATTGGTTATTAAGATATTGGCAGGTTCTATCAAACCATACATATTATCCCACATGGGCTGATTAGCGCCCGTTTCTGCAGAGTTTAAGTCCTGACTATAATGATTCCACGCCGGCATGGTATTATTGGCATCCGTAAATTCATCGACACCCATATTATAGCATTCGATAGCCCAAATGTAATTGAATTTAAATTTCAATTTTTGATAAGCACCTGTTACCAATTCATCCAAACCCTCTTGAGTTTTAAAACGATCTGTACTGGGCTGGGTAATCAGTTCCTCGTCAAGGAAAGAATCGCTACACGAAGTAGCCATACCCCCCGCTACTCCTGCTATCAGCAGAGTAAATAATGTTTTATTTAGTTTCATACGTTTATTCCTTTTATCATATTATTATATATCATACCAATACCTATTTAGAAGCCGATGTTCAATCCGATAACCCAGCTCTTCAGCGTAGTGGACGAACCAAAAGTCGTGGTATTGTTATCGTAGTTCAACAAGTCGGTATCCAGCCAATCGGTAGCCTTGTAGATAGTGAACGGGTTCATTGCCTGTACATATACCTTCAAGGTACTTAATCCGGTATTCTTTAACTGTTTGGGTGTAAAGTTATATCCCAACGAAATGTTACGTACCTTGATGTACGAACCGTCTTGGTAATTCATAGAAGAACTATAAGTATCGGCTGCTTCACCGTTCGAACCCGGAGAATAGTATTCGGCATCCTCGTTGGTTCCGGCTACCCAATAATCCAATTTACGCTGCATATAGCGTCCGTCCAAGGTAGCAGCTCCTTGAGGTACGGTAAAGCCCCAGCGCGAAAGGATAAAGAATGAGAGTTCAAAATTCTTATAGCTGAATGTATTGTTCCAGCCTGCAGTCCAATCCGGACGTACTTTACCTACAATCTGACGGTCATTCGTAGCATCGATAACGCCATCATGATTCAAGTCTTTCACCTTGATCTGTCCGGGCTTACGTCCATACTTGGCAGCTTCTTCAACTTCCGATGTCTTCCAGATACCGTCATATACATAGTCATAATATACCCCGATTTCTTCGCCGACAAACCATCTATTATTTACATCTTCGGTTCTTCCGTTAGACAACTCGTCAATCTGGTTACGATCCATTGACCAAGTCAAAGTTGTATTCCACGTAAAGTCTTTGGTCTGTACCGGAATGGCATTGATTTGCAAATCAATACCCCAACCAGAAGTCTTACCCACATTGGCAAAAGTAGAAGTATAACCTGTAAGTGAAGGAATAGTCATGGACAACAGCAAGTCTTTTGTCTTAGTCCAGTAAGCATCCAAACTACCGGTCAAACGGTTATTGAAGAAACCGTAATCCAATCCCACGTTATATTGAGTCGTACGTTCCCAACCTAAATCAGGATTTGCCATTTTAGCAGGATCTTTAGCTGAAGGATCTGAAGGTACATAACCTAATGACGAATCGGTTTGTCCCCAATTATAATACAGACTTGTTATTGCACCCTTAGTAGCGTATGCATCAATTGCTGCATTACCCGTTACACCATATCCGAAACGCAGTTTCAATTGGCTCAACCAATTCAGGTCTTGCATAAATTCTTCCTGGTCGATACGCCAAGCGACTGCCATTGAAGGGAAGCTTGCCCACTTATGACCCGGAGCCAACTGCGACGCACCGTCCCAACGGATAGAAGCGGTCAGCAAGTAACGGTCCATAAAGCCATAGTTGGCACGAATCATGAAGGATTCCATCTGAGTCTCGGTCAGTCCGGTACCAAATGAATTCAAACTGCCGGCAGAAGCCATATTATACCACAGCTCATCAGCAGAAGCCACATTTGTTGCACGCATATCGCCCATTTCGTAATGGTAAGCCGAAGCCGACTGCATCAAGGTCAAGCCCAAATCGTGCTTGTCACCGAAACTCCGATTGTAATAAATCAGGTTATCCAAGGTCCATGAACGTTTTTGCTCATTCTTATATTGCGCTCTGTTATTGCCGTCTCCGTTGATACCCTCTGCTGCATTGGCAATACCCAACGTATAATATTGGAATTCGGGACCGAACTGCAGACGGTAAGAAAGTCCTTCCAGCGGTTCCCAGATCTTGCCGAAGTCTACCTGTGCATACATACTGGCATTGGCACGGAAGGTACAGCGTTGGTTAGTATTGTAATCCAATTCCCGAATCGGGTTGATGATGTTGACATCCCCGTTCGGATTGCGGATATATTCGCCGTTTTCATCGTATGGAACCGTCCACGGCAACATGCTTCTTAATGCACTGTATAAATCACCGGAACCGGTTACGGACTTGGTAAAGCTGTATCCATAGTCCTGATCGGAATACGAAGCGTTAATGTTGGCACCCATCTTAAAGAAATCTATCGGATTGGCATCAAATGAGGTCTTTAACGTATAGCGTTCGTAAGCCTGTCCCGGCTGTGTGCCTTTCTGGTTCAGGTAACCGAACGAAGCATAGCCTTGGAACTTGTCTGTACCGCCCGATGCGCTCAGGGTATGTTCGTGAGTGATACCGGTCTGCTTGCCATGCGAAGCCCAGTCGTAAGAACCTATTTTCGTAGGATCGTATGTGCCGCCTTCCCATGCTTTTTCAATGTTTGCCCACGAAGCGGCTACACTGCCGAATGCAGCTCTATCACCTGCATAATCAGGAGTAGCCGAAGGATAAGAACCCATGTTGTACTTTGCCAGACGGGCATAATCCAACCATTCCGCAGCCGACATCATCTCGGTTACGTCATGCAGGGTTTCGAAAGTAACGGTACCCGAATAGTTCAAGGAAATCTTTCCTTCCTTACCTTTTTTAGTAGTTACCAATACAACACCGTTCGCACCGCGTGAACCGTAAATAGCGGTTGCCGAAGCATCCTTTAGTACGTCGATAGATTCGATATCCGACGGGTTGATGTTTTCGATACCGCCGTTCTGGATAATCATACCGTCCACAACATACAACGGGTCTTGGTCTGCTGTAATGGAGCGCACACCACGGATATTGATTTTACCTACTTCACCCGGACGCTGGCTGGAAGTGATGTCCACACCGGCTGTCTTACCTTGCATACCTTCCAAGGCATTCTTTACCGGCATCGCTTTCAATTCTTTTTCACCCACGCGTGCCATCGCACCGGTCACGTCCGATTTCTTCTGGATACCGTAACCTACTACCACTACTTCATCCAGCACTTCGGTGTCTTCTTCCAAAGTCACTTGGATGTTGGTTTTCCCAGCTACCGAAATCTCCTGGGTCTTGTAGCCCACAAAGCTGATTTCGATGGTCCCGTCATTAGGGACATTAGATAAGGTGAACTTGCCGTCGAAATCGGTAATCGTACCGTTCGTCGTGCCTTTTACTACCACACTCGCGCCGATAACGGTTTCGCCGGTCTTGTCGACTACCGTACCCGACACGGTTTTGCCTTGCGCGTACATACCTATAGATATTACGGTCAACAAGGCGAAGAAGAACAGACGTTGCCCTATTGAGGCGCAGCGTCCCAGAATCGATTGGTCTTTTCTGTTTTTCATACTTCCAATTTGTTAAGTTAAACCAAAGTTAGATTTATTCACATAATTTTCTTATCGCTAAGTATGCCGAATTTATTCAGTTTTCTTGATTCTTGCAATGGAAAATTGTGTAAATATATGGGACAACTATATTTTTTACGCTCAAAATAGGTAGTTTTTTATCATTTTTGCCCTAAAATCGGAATTCGAAGGAAAAATTTCCTCAAATCCGAAGCGTTAAAATTGCTTTTGGCAAAACGTTAAACGTAACTAATTATAACTTAAAATTTAACAGATAAGCTTCCGGTCCGCTTTGCCTTTTAGAGGCAATACGGCAGGAAGAAGACTAAAAAAACGATAAACCATGACCACTTTCTCTATTGTAATCGTTCCTGCCAAGCGATTGGCAAACGGGAAGCACCGCATCCGGATTGCGGTGGCTCGTCATTCGCAAACCCAGTATATCACGACTCCCTTTCTTTTGGACTCCAAATCCCAGCTCCGGAACGGCAAAGTAGTCCGGCATGCCTATGCCGACCAAATCAACCGTATCCTGAACAGGCAACTGAACGAATACGCTTTAATTCTGTCCACCCTTCCGTATGCCGAAGGATTGACGTGCACTGAAATCATCCGTTACATCCTTCAAACAAAGGAAAAGGAAGGGATTTCTTTCTCCCGGTTTGCCGGCGAGTTTCTGAAAAGTATGGAAAACAACGAGCAAGTCAAGTCGTACAAGCTTTACAAGTCGGCTTTGAAACATTTCTTCTCCTTCTTCGGCGAATCTTTGCTTCTGAAGCAGATAAACCCGCGGCACATCCGGCAATACCGGGAGGAGCTGAAACGGAAAGCGCTTTCGGATACAACGGTACGCATCTACCTGACGCTGATGAAGGTCATGCTGAACCATGCGGTCAAAATGGGATACGTGCGTTATGCCATACATCTTTTTGCGGCTTGCAAACTTCCGGCTGCCCGCATCCGTGAACTCGACCTGACGGTAGAAGAGGTGAAACGGATACGTGACGCGCACCTGACGGACAGACACCTCATCACCGTGCGCGATATTTTTATGCTCAGCTATTACTTGGGAGGAATCAACTTGAGGGATTTGCTGGATTGCCGTTTTGCCGAAGGCGGTACGGTCTTGAAATATGCCCGCCATAAAACCCGTAGAAGCAAAAGCGGTGAAAACGAAACGGCATTTTCCATTCAGCCCGAAGCAAGAACGCTGATAGAGCGGTACCGTTCGCCCGACGGCAGGCTGGCTTTCGAAGGAAACACTATATATAATAAGGTGTATAGCCTGGTTTACCGGTATATGAAAAAAGTGGCACGTCTGGCAGGGGTTTCTTCTAACGTCTCGTTCTATTCGGCACGGAAGTCTTTCGTCCAGCATGGGTATGACCTCGGCATCCAGATAGAAACCATCGAATACTGCATCGGGCACAGCATGAAGGCCAACCGTCCTGTCTGCAATTACCTCCGCATCATGCAGCGTCATGCCGATGCAGCCATGCGGAAGATTTTCGATGCGCTGCTGTAAGGCGAAAGCTTTGCCGGGAGACGGTTTTATTCTTCCCGTGCATTGATCCGCGCATTATATAAGCAGTATCATAGTAGAGACGATGTGCACATCGTCTCTACAGAAACCCGTCATGCCATGATACAAATCCGGTACAACAAAGGTCGGTTGGCAAAAACAGTTATCTTCTATCCTCAACGCACATAGCTTCGATCCGTGCACGATTAGTAATCGTTAGCCTGTACGATTAGTAATCGTGTTGGAATCGCAGTTATGCTCCTCGCCGCACGCAGTTAGCTGTGAGTGCCAATGCAGTAAGGTTATAACCCTTGTCATGCTGGATTTGGCGTAATTGAAATAGATGAATATCCACATTATAGTCAAAAAGAAATGGTTTGCGAATTAGACAAACGGAATTTAAGAGTCAGAAGTGACTCCAACTCTTCTTTATAGTTTCCGATATTGTCGAAGAAATCCTTAACGGCCTG
>NZ_JACSPP010000081.1 GCF_014837065.1 Phocaeicola intestinalis | reverse complement strand
TCTCCGCAACAAACGCTGAAAATCAGCAGATTGCAAAACAAACACCCAGTTTTACACCCAAGAATGTAAAGTCGGTGTTTTTGTTTTATTTAAGATAATACAACCACTACATAATAAAAGAGTAGCGATATTAAAAGAATCCGATGAGAAAAGACTAATATTTATCTATCCATTCAGTTTGATTTTTCAGGACTTTACATCGTCCTGAAAGTATTTGTTATTGTATTCCAACGTCAGGAGTGGATTATAATACAAGTTTTTTGTGTGGATAGAATTTCGTTTTGCTTAATGTACGAAAGTACTTATCTATAAACGCATGAAATATTAGCACAATGAATCATTGGAAATCAACTTTGGCCGTGATAGGAATAGGCCAACTCATATCTATTTTAACAAGTACGATTGTTGGCTTCTCCATTATTTTTTGGATTAGCAACGAATTTAAATCCCCGACAGCTTTATCTCTGGCTATTTTAGCTGGATTTTTACCACAATTTGTATTAGGCTTGTTTGCCGGGGTCTATGTTGACAGATGGAATCGAAAGAAAACGATGTTTTATTCGGACTTGTTCATCGCGTTCTGTACCCTATGTCTTTTTATTGTGATAACCAAGGGTTATAAAGACCTTTCTTTTTTTTATCTATTGACTGCTTGTCGTTCAATAGGCAGTACGTTTCATGCACCTGCTTTACAGGCAAGCATCCCTCTACTGGTTCCCAAGCACCATCTTGTCAGGGTATCAGGTTTGTACCATTCCATTCAATCCTTCAGTGAGGTGATAGCTCCCGTTGTAGGGGCAAGCCTCGTTGTTTGGCTTCCCATACAGTATATTCTGCTCATAGATGTGATCGGAGCTGTTGCTGCTTGTCTGACCTTACTTTGTGTCCAGATTCCTTCTCTTCAAAAAACGAAAGTTCTTCCAGATTTCAAAAAAGAACTGACGGAATGTTGGCATACCTTGCGGCGTACAATGGGCATTTTGCCTTTATTCGTATGCTTTACGCTGGTGACTTTTGTCCTTATGCCTGTTTTTACGTTATTTCCTTTTATGACGCTTCTGCATTTCAACGGAAACATTTTGCAAATGGGAGTTGTGGAAATGGGTTGGGGCTCAGGGGCATTGTTGGGCGGTTTAGTACTTGCCTGTAAGGCTTTGAAAAGCAAGCAAACATTAGTGATGCATACGGCTTATGTGATATTGGGATTGTATCTGATTAGCGCCAGTTATTTACCATCAAGCGCATTTATAGGTTTTGTTTGCCTAACATTTACAGGAGGCATAGCCTATTCCATTTACCATGCGCTTTTCATCGCTATTATTCAGCAGAACTTGGCTTCGGACATGCTTGGACGGACTTTTTCTCTCATCTTTAGTTTGAGTACCTTTCCATCAATGCTGGGTATCGTAGCTTCAGGATATTGGGTGGAAGCATGGGGTATCACATCCGTCTTTATGATCAGCGGATGGGTTATCTTTCTGATTGGAGTGGGTGCAAATTTTATTTCTTCAATCAAGCAGTTGGATAATTACGCATAGTATTATTTATTAAAGAATTATTATATGACAAAGAAAGAACACACTACGATTACAGAGTTATTTCAAGTTTTGGACTTGTTGGAAAGCCTGGACATGCAGTTTTGGTTGGATGGAGGCTGGGGAGTGGATGTCTTGTACGGACAGCAAACCCGCTTGCATAGAGATATTGACATTGATTTTGATGCCAATTATACAGACCAACTCCTTGATCTTTTGCAGGAGAGAGGATATCAAATTGAAACAAATTGGTTGCCCACCCGTGTGGAACTGTATAGCAAAGAATTAGGCTATATTGATATCCATCCTTTTGTCTTGAATGCGGACGGCACTTCCAAACAAGCCGACTTGGATGGAGGCTGGTATGAATTTCAACCGGACTATTTTGGAACAGCAGTCTTTGAAGGCAGAAGCATCCCTTGCATTTCTGCAAAAGGGCAACAAGTATTCCATTCGGGCTACGATTTAAGAGAGAAGGATATTCACGATTTATCTATAATTAAACAATGTATAACAACAATGAGCCTAACAATTAGATAAGAACAAGAAAATGACAGAAAAACAAATTGTCTGGTATATCTTACTTACAGAAGTAAAGATAGACAGTGACACCCAGTCTGTCACATCCCTGAGTGTAGCTCCATTGGCAGTCTTGCCGGAATTCCAGCGTAAGGGAATTGGGGGGGGGATGTTGATTCAGTAAGCCCATCAGAGGGCAGCACTTTTGGGTTACGGCACAGCAGTCGTATTGGGGCATAAAGAGTATTATCCTCGATTTGGCTATCGCAAGGCTATCGATTTAGGAATTGAATTTCCTTTCGAAGTCTCTCATGAATATTGCATGGTGGCTGAATTAATACCTGGAGCTACTGAGAATGTGAAAGGTATGGTTTGTTATCCAACTGACTTTAAATAGTTTAACAAGTAAAATTCATTATATAACTCGGACTGGGTATTTCAATTTCCCAGTCCGTATTCTGATAGTACTTATTCAATTGGAAGATTGTGTTGCTTCAAGAATGAAAGTTTATCCCAATACCCTCTTTGAAAGACGATTTTGTTATCTTTTACATGAAAAAATCCGCATCCACGAAGTCCAAGAGAGTCTTTCCATTCCATGATAGCCCATTCGCCATCTTCAAAAATATTTTCCACCATACAAACCATTTTAGCAGTGGCAAATTCATTCACAAACATTTTGTAGATTGATTCTTTACCTATTATTGGTTCGTTTGCGACTTGATGATTTACTGCATTAGTAGCATACAGCTCTGCTATATGATAAGCATCTGCTTTGTTAAAGCAATCTATCCATTTTTCCAAAACTTCTTTAGGCTTCATTTTTTATAAATTCTTAGGATTTTGATTCTGTAATAAAAACAATCTGTTTGGATGCATAGATACTTGATTTTATTAATAATAGGCTATTCTATATTCTAAATCCTCTGGATTTTTGCTCTCTCTGCACCGAGTTACGTAGATTCTGCTGTAACTTTTCCCATTGTTCCTTAAACCATTGTACTATGGGTTGTCGGTTTATGGTCAGCATAAGCTTACCACTATCCATCGGATGTTTCTCAACCCTAAAAATATCATTCTTGATGTCAAATTTCCACCTGTGTTCTTCGGAATAAATTTTGCCACTACATTGTATGGATTCTTTCTTTGTCAAGAGGTTTTCTATCATGTCTTTGGTAAACCCGATAACAGCGCATAATTTTTCCATTCTCAACATCTCTTTGAACATGGGAAACCATTTGTGGGCTTTTTCAAGCAAGGTGCTCAATCGTGATATTTCCTTGTCTTTGGCTTCAAGTTCTTGATTATGTATTCTTTGAAGATTACGAATTTGTCTGCTATGCTGTTCCTGTATTTGTTGTATCTGAATTTTTAATTCATCAGTAGCTTTGTCCCGTTTGGTAATTTCCTGATGTAGCTGCTCGATGTGATGTTCCAGTTCTTTCAGCTTACCGCTTCCGAAAAGAGAACCTACACCGCTTGCTATGGCGGTAGCAGCATTGGTGGCTGTTTTCTTTAGTTTGTCCGTGCGTATCTCTGCTTTTACCTGTTTGAGTTCCTGTTCGGCAAGGCTTACTTGTTGTTCCTTGTGTCGCTTGGTTTCCTCTATACGTTGCAGTTCGGCTTTCTGCTTCTCAATGATGAAATCATTTCGTTCCAGATGCTCTTTACCTGTGACAGCTTTTGCCTGTCCACGTTCCATCAGGAGAATATCGGAAGCAAGGGTCTGCATGGTTGCCATATCCTCGTCATTGAGCTTTCGGCTCTTTCCAGTTTCATGGTTCATCCAGTCGAATACGACATGAGCATGATAATTTGGTTTGAACCATCTGTTACCGACTTGGAAGCTCTCCTTGTCTTCTGCTTCCGGCTGACCGTTCAGCCAATGCCCTTCGTCTTTATGCAGGAAAATCTGTAGCGGAGTGATGCCCCAGCGTCTTTGGCACTCTTCACCGAATTTGCGTACATCAGCCAGTGTGGTGTCCGGTCTGATAAGCAATACTCCTTCACGGATGGGTGAGCATCCCGCCACCTTGATAATCTTTCCATTCTTTCCCTTGCGTTCCCTTTCCTTTTCCTGCATGGCACGTCCGGTCTTTTCCTTGACCATTTGCTTGATATTGTCATAATGAGTTCGCAGTTCGGGAGTGCCGAAGTCGGGATTTATCCACTGTTCGTTATCGGTGGAAAGTTCGGGAACGACATAGATTCTGGACTCCCCGATATTACGCATATACTCGGCAGTCCTTCGGTTGTGTGCCTCGCTCGATGCGATGTTGCAAGGCTTGATATGTATGCTTGATTTTGTTGCCATAGCTTCTTTCCTTTGTTTACAATTGATTTACTTTGCTCGCTTTCGCAGAGGGGTTCTTAGGGGTAACCCATAAGCGGAGATTGCAAAGAGAGGGTCACTCTTTGCTCGGGGTTCTCAGGGGTGAAACGCCCTGAGTGGGTCATTAGGGCAAAGCCCTAATCCCCTCGGGAGAGCCCACAACTACGAAAGCGAAGCGTGTAGTTATAGTGGGCTATAACCGGAAGCCTTTCGGTTTCTTGGATAGCGTATCATTCCTCTTTTCGACAGATTGCGCTTGCTCTTTCCTATCGGCTATTCGTTTCTGTAAATATTCGTTCAGATCTTTACATCCACTGTAGATTTGCGAGGCGTCACGTATATACCGGGTAGCATCATACTCCTTTCGGATTTGCTGTATTGCTTCCATTCCTGCACGGTCATTGTCAAAGAAACAGTGGATGCGCTCATAGCTTCCCAACGGATAGAGTGCCTTGGGAACATTGGCTACGGAATTAAGAACTATGTAATCCTGTCTGTCGAAGTCGGGTGATTGCGGACAGCTTTCCAGCCTTAAAGTAAGAAAGGAAAGGTAATCCATAAATCCCTCAAAAACGTAACATGTACTCCTTGGTTTTCCTGACTGTCTGATATGGGATATTTCTTTTGGTGCGATACATCCCTTGAAATATCGGTTGCGAATTTCATATCCGCCTGATATGTTCGGAAAGGCAATGGCGAAATACCGTTTGCCGTTGTGGGTGAAACGGGCTTCCTTACATTCTCTTTTCGCCAGTGCCGTGTTTATCCCTCTTTCCTGTAGGTAGGCAAGCAGGGCAGGAGAAGCCAGCAGCACAATGTCCAATTGCTGAAAACTCGGTTCGGAAAATGATTGCTTGCCAAAAGAGAAAGACACGGGACGTATGTGTGGTATCTGTTCTTCGATTTTCTGTAGAAGATAAGGCACATAGTCGGAACAGTAGAGTTCCTGTGCCAGTGCGATGATATTTCCACCTTTGCCGATTGCGAAATCATACCATTGGTTGCGCTCGGTATTTACTTTGAACGAGGGTTCTGTCTCTTCCCGTAACGGGGATTTGTACCATAGGTTAATACCTTGCTGCTTGACGGGAGAATATCCCAAACTGTACAGAAAATCCGCTATCCTGATTTGTTTTGCTGTCTGTATATCCATAATAAGATGAGTGTTTGAATAATGGTTGGAATATTTATTTCTCTTTTCGCCCGTACTTTTTTATGAAGTACGGTCTGTATAATCACTTCACTTTATCTTCGTATATATAGGATACGGTAATAAAGTGAAGCGCTTTTCTATTCCCTACAACCGCTTCGCTTTATTCTTAATATATAGACCTGCCGAATAAAGTGAAGTGATTACAGGTTATACGGTCTAATAGTGAAAGTCCGGCTTGAACGTGTATTTCCTGCCGTTCTCCTGTACTATCATCCGTTTGTTCCGGAGCATGGTGATAAGTGATACCGCTTTTTGATGGTTCAGTTTTACACCTACCGACATATATGACTTGATTAAGGAGGTTTCCAGATCCTTGTAGCCGTATTCCTCTTTCAGTCCGAAAGCCGCTTCCAGTGCTATGCGGTGCTGCTGTTCGCTAATATGTCTGTAAGGGTCAAACTTTTCCTCTTCCGGTCTTCCGGGTTTCTTCGCTTCGGGTCTGTACCCCTCTATGAGTTCAGGCAATGCATTGTCGTTGATACGGAAAGCGAAAGGCTCGAAATCCATTGCACGGATGTGCATGGCTGAAACATTGCTTATATCCCCGTTGCTCTTGTCCTTTTCCACCAGCAGAACGGTTTCCGCCTTGTTGTTCAGCTCCGTACCGATATGCCCTCTTGCGTTTTCATCGCCTTTGTTCTGGTGGAGTATCGTATGGATGTGTATCTGCCTGTCATCCGTCCACTGCATCAGTTTGGATATAATGCGTGTCGATTCTCCCGGACTGTTGATGTCATATACCATATCACGGATGCCGTCTATGATTACAAGCCCTATGTCCGGTGTATTATAGATAGCCTGTTCGACAATCCTGATACGCTGTTCGGGCGTGTATTTCCTCAAAGCGAGAAACTCCAGATGTTCATTGTCCCTGTCATCAGGAAGATCAGCAAGCCGTAAAATACGTTTCATGACTTTCAGACAGTGATAATGGCTTTGTTCCGTGTCCACATAAAGAATCTTCCTTTTTTCTTCCGGTAGTTCCGCAACATACCGCAGTACCGTACCGTTTTTCAATGCGGCGGCTACGATAGCCGATACATTGAAAGTCTTTTTACTCTTGGCTTTGCCGATGGATGCACTGAAATTGCCCAGTGTACCAATGACCGAACCTTGCACTTTTAGAATCTCAGGTGCTTTTTCGTAGATTTTCGACAGACTCAGGCGTGAAGCTTGCCAAAGGATTATTGCCTGTTCTGCCGAAATCTCCTTTATTTCTTTCATATAGTCCATAAGCATACCTCCCATTATTTCCGTCCTCCTGTTTTCTTCCCGGCAAGCTCAAGAGCCAATTCCGCATCTACGATAATCTTGCGCCCTATCTGGGTAATCGCCTTGTCTATCTTACCGCTTTTCTTTATGCGGTTGGCAGTGGGCAGACTGCACCCGAACAGTTTGGCTATACCGAGTATTCCGTACACATACTTCTTTTCCGTGTCTGTAACGGGTTGCGGCAATGCTTCGGCCTGACCTGAAGCGTGCTTACTCAGGAATATGAATTCTTCGCCTGTCATCTGCCAGACGGGTTTTGATAATAATTCTTGGATATTTGTCATCGTCCAATCTATTTAGTCGTTAAACAATCAGCCCTGCGCACTGGCTGTTATTTCTGTTCTCGAACGATGCAAAATTAGGTAGGGTTATGAGTGGTAAGGATGGGGACGGTACAAACTGAATATCATTGTATCTTATTGAATATCAGAAAATAAAAATACCACTCAAAAATTATTTTGAGTGGTAAAAGTGGAACTTTCGTAAAGTATCAGGATATATTACGGATTATCTGAATATATGTTCCATTTCCTTGGCGAAATTTTGGTTGCTGTCACTGGGGAAATCTGAAACAGGCTCCTTGTACTTGGATTTGTAGTAGCTGTCGTCAATATCCAGCAGTTTCAGTATTCTGTCTTTCCATTTGTCCCTGTCCTGTTTGGAGAGTTTCTCGCTCATCAGGAATATCAGATAGCATACACGTATTTTCTCTCTCGGTTTTATTTTCAGCTTACAGTTGCAGGGGTGAAGATTCATATTGGCATAGAAATCCAGTGCGGAAATTTCTTCGAACTGTTCTCCTATGCACACCTCATGAATGAGCGAAAGTAATTTCATGCTGAAATATTCCTGTTGTTCTTCTGTCGTTTCCTGCTGACTGATTGGCTCGCTTGATTTATTCTCTTGCTTTCCGTCAGGAATGTATTTCTTCAATATATCCAGAAAAAGGCAGCTTTGACGGTATATGTCCGCACAACAGTTCTTCATGTATTGGAATGCCTCTGTTCTTGCAGCCTTTTGCTGATCATAGAGTTTGTTCAGTTTGGCTTTTTCCCTGTCATATTCAGCCTTGCAGCGTTCATATTCTTTCTCTGCCTGTTTTTCCTCTTCGGCTGTATGCTCCCTGTAACCAATGGAATCATACCTGTTGTTGGCTTCATTCAGCGGCTTGCTCAGACTTCTTGTAACATCCAGCTGGGCTTCAATTTCCTGAGAATACCTTTCCATGTGCTGATAGCAAGCACGTTCTATGGCTCTGTCACTTAACGGGCGTATCTCATAAGCCTGTATGCTCTTTTCTATTTCAGTTTTCAGGCTGTTGAGTATCAAGGTGTATTGCTCTTTTTGCTTGTCAAGCACCAGTTCAAGGATAGCGGCTTCAAAGGATTTCATGTCATTATACTCCTGATAGAAATCCGATATGAATTTCTGCCTGTCAAAAGAAAAAGCGTAATTATCTATATAGTCTCTGTATATTCTGTTGAGTTCTCCATATTGGGGAATCATCGTCTGTATCTTTCCTGCCATATACTTTATATTATGGGTTCTTGTCCTTGTCAAGGAATAAGGTCAGTTCTTCTTCCACTTCTTCTATACTCGGTAGGGCAGATTTCAGATTTTCGGGTACTGCCTTGCTCAATTGATAGTCGCTGATACCTATCGGCTGGTCATATCCAGCCAAGGCATATTGTGCCACGACCTCATCCTTACCCCTGCACAGCAAAAGACCGATGGTCTTGTTATCATTTTCTCCCCTCAGTTTATCATCTACAACATTGATATAGAAATTTAACTGCCCTGCATATTCCGGTTTGAATGGCGTTGCTTTCAATTCCACGACAACATAGGCATGGAGCTTGATATTATATAGGATCAGGTCGGCGAAAAAGTCACTGTCCCCAATCTGGAAATGTTTTTGTCTGGCAACAAAAGCAAAGCCGTTACCCATTTCCAGCAAGTAACGGGTTACATGCTTTACCAACTGTTCTTCTATATCCCTTTCGTCAGCCTTTTCCTTTGCTCCTGCCAAGTCAAAGATATACGGGTCTTTTAACAGATAATTGGCAAGATCGCTTTGAGGTGCCGGAAGTGTGGCAGTGAAGTTGTTTACCTTGTTACTCTTGATTTGTCTGTCATACAGATTACTTTCAATCTGCATTTTCAGCACATTACTGCTCCAACCCATTTCTACAGATTGTTTCATATACCAATACCTTACGCCCAATGGTAGCGGATTATTGAGTATGACCATATGGCTTGCCCAATTTATTCTTGCAATCGGTGACGCCAAGAATAAATCTTCTATATCCTCTATTTTTATTTTATAGATGGTTGCTACTGTTTTTGCTACATTCTGAAATTGCGCAGGAACCTCCTGCGTAATTTCTAAAGATTGATTATCAGCTGATTGTATTTGCGCAGTAAGCTCCTGCGTAAATTGTCCGCTATTGAGCTTAAGGACTTCATTAGTAATGTTTTGAATATTTGGGACCGACAGTATTGAATCTGCTTCAATAAAACTACGAAGTACATTTAACGGATATAAACGGGCAAACTGGCACATATAAGTAAGATTACGTTCCGAATATCCCTTCTTTTCAGGATAATTGAATCTGATTGCCTGTGCCAATTTTTTGATAATTTTACCACCCCACCCATGTAGGTGTTGGTGGTACAGTATATAATTCCCCATTTTCCAGTAATGGAACAACATCTGGGCATTGGCTGCGGTAATGAGTCGGACTTGTGCCTGTTCTATTTCCGAACCGACAGCATGGACAAAGGCATCAAAATGACCTTTCTTTATATTATGTTCGTTGTTATTTTCCATATCACTAACTATTACTTAACAAAGATAACTCTAATAATGGATAATCTGTGAAACTGACTGATACTTTTAGAGTTGGTTAAACTTGTTCATTGCATTGGCCTTAATATCGTCTGCTATGTCAATGTAAGGCTTCATGGCTTTATAATCACTGTGCCCTGTCCATTTCATTACAACCTGTGCAGGAATACCGAGAGCCAGTGCATTACAGATGAATGTCCTTCTTCCTGCATGTGTGCTGAGTAATGCGTATTTCGGTGTAACTTCATCTATACGTTCATTTCCTTTGTAGTAGGTTTCACGTATAGGTTCGTTAATTTCTGCCAGTTCTCCCAGTTCTTTCAGATAATCATTCATTTTCTGATTGCTGATAACAGGCAATGCCATGTGGTTTTCAAAATGGATGTCCTTGTATTTTTCAAGTATGGCTTTACTGTACTTGTTCAGTTCAATACTCAGACTATCTGCCGTTTTAACGGTGGTGACTTCTATATGGTCGGACTTGACATCACTTCTCTTTAGGTTACGAACATCTGAATAACGCAGACTGGTAAAGCAACAGAACAGGAAAACATCCCGGACACGTTCCAGATACTGTTTGTCTTTGGGTATCTGATAGTCTTTTAGTCTGTTCAACTCTTCCCATGTCAGGAAGATTACCTTCTTGGGGGTGGTTTTCAATTTCGGTTTGAACGTATCGTATGCTATATTCTGGTGATAGTCTTTCTTGAAGCTCCATCGCAGGAACCATTTGAGGAATCCCATTTGTTTACCGATGGTACTGTTTCTCATGTCTTTTTTGTCACGCAGGAAATTGATATACTCGTTCAATCCGAACTCATCGAAATATTCAAAGGTCACATCTTCCTTGAACTCCTTGAGGTGATTTTTAACGGCTGCAAACTTTTCGTATGTGGATTCAGTCCAGTTATTCTGATTGCCGCATTCTTTTACAAATTCATCGAACACCTCCCAAAAACTTATCTGTGCTTCTTCCTGCTGTTCTTCGTTGGCATTCTTCATCCGCAGGTTGAATGCATCCTTTAGTTGTTGGGTAGTTGGCATGGTTTCCTGTACCTCAAACTCCTTGAACACATTTTGAATTTCGGCATAGTATTTCAGCAGATCGGCATTGATTTCAGATGCACTTTGCTTTAATTTGTTGGTACACCCGTTCTTTACTCGCTGCTTGTCGGAATCCCATTTGGCTACATCGATGCGGTAACCCGTTGTAAACTCAATGCGCTGGCTTGCGTATATGACGCGCATACGGATGGGGACATTCTCCACAATTGGCACACCGTTCTTTTTCCGGCTTTCCAATGCAAAAATGATGTTTCGTTTGATATTCATAATTGGGTGCGTTTGAAATTCTACACCCAAATATACACCCAATATTTGGAATAGCAAAAGATATTCAGAAAGATTTAGATTTACTATGTATTCCAAATTGTGTGTGATTATCAGTAATTTGCAATTTTATGATATTTCTTGAATGTATAGGTTCGAGAGCCTGTCTCTCCGCTGA
>NZ_JACSPP010000080.1 GCF_014837065.1 Phocaeicola intestinalis | reverse complement strand
CTGTCACTATGAATCCAATAGTAACAGTCGCTATCATTATATAGATATTTAATGACTGTAGTTTATCGAATGCTTACGGAAATACCATGATGCATGGTAGCAATACACCGAAGATTGTCCGCAAACAGTTTTGCTCTGCCATAAAGTCCATCCTAAAAGGCGAAGCCGACGCGCATCCCTGCGAACCGGCTTCTGAGATTACTAATTAAAATATGTGCAGGGACGCTTCCCTGCTGTTGATAGAGATATATTTATTTTTCGGTTAAAGAAGCATCAAGTAAAACTGATAAAACTTTAAATACCCATTTCTTTAAAGTATGTTCTAATTACCATTCCATACCACTGCACTATTCCGCTCCTCTATTGTTGCGTCACGTACACAACGAATATATCCTGGACGATAATTCATATCTTCAGAATCATCGGGATTTGGACTTGGATCAGGTGCCATCACTAAACTTCCACTATATACAAATCCACGACGCACTTTAAGGTTTGAAAACTGAGTAGAGCTGTAAGTATCCGCATCTGTCTTCAATAAATTTAGACCGGCATGGGTTGCCTGTGCCTGCGCCATTATCATCAACTCACTTAAATTAGGCGTACGCCATCCTACTGCACCATCTTCCTCATCATATCCATTACAAGGATCTGTATCAAGATTATAAACAACCTCTAAATCATTAAATCGAATATCAGTCCAAACTATTTCAAAAGGCCATTGTTCTTGTTGCCTCTGCTCTCTAACATAATGCTCTGCTACAACAAACGCTTCAGGTAAATTATTTGCATCATCCTCTTCATTATGTGATACATAAGGTCGTTGTTGTGGCTGAGATGAAGGACGAAATATACTTGGAACCAACTGATTACCAAAATCAAATAAATAATTTTCACCACTATTTATTGTTTTTACTTCTCCATAAATAGCTCCAGCTAAAGCACCAACAGGAGCATCTCCATCTTGAGGTATCAAAGATTTTCTTGGTAGATTACGCACGCAACGTATCTGAGCATTGCTACCTTGTCTTGAACCATATGCTCCCATTTCTACTGCCCAATAAAAGTTTCGACTTTCATTACTCGTCCAATATAGCGCACCCTCATCTATATAATTAATTGGATAACTACCATATGTCATTTGGTCTTTATCACCATTATACAATCGCGTATCAGCTGACAACGCACGTGATCCAATGCCAATACGCAAATATTGGGAAATGGCAGGAAGATACCAACGTAACTCATTTTCATCTATATACCCATCTCCATCCAAGTCACGATTACGTGTAAGACATGCGTTATATGCTCGCACATACCTACCATTGATACCTCCTTCTAACGGTTTGTTTCCTGTGATAGAATTATCTGCTGTATAACCGATTTCATCCCAATGAATATTAGGACCTCCATATTCTTCTCCTGTTTGATCCCACCTTAATCCATCAGGTAATTTTACATCATCTTCCTCTGTGCGTCCAAATTGATCAGATATATTGCATATTGTATTCGCACGACCATTTGTCCAAAAATCTGCGTAAGTATACACTGTTTCATAATGACCTGGAATCCAATTGCCATCTTCATCCCTATGTTCTGGCACCCAACGTGTATCACTTCCTATCGGATAAATAGAGCCAAATCCTCCTAAATTACCATTTTCATTATAAGTCTCTATTCCCATAGCATTATCATCGTCCGAATTATAAAAAGTTTCTATCGAAGCTTGAGAAATATATGTCAGTGCAGTAGAATAAGTACTATTCAAATCGGAACTAATTCTCATCTCACTGGCTATTAACATTACCCGATCTTCCTGATTCGTAAAACTTTTCCATCCTACTTTATTTCCAGCTAAATCACGTTCATAAAAATATTCATTAACAAAAACCGTAAAGCGAACTTCATTATCATCACTAATAATTAAACCTTGATTATCAGAAACAGTTCCATTTTTATAAAGCTGATAAACAATATCACCCATTTTATGACATACTTCCCAAGCGTTAAGCAAACTATTTCTATCGCTTGGATAGTAAGAAATAACACTCGCATCGTTTTGAGGAAGAAATTCCACCCATTTATAATCGATGCCGCTCATACATGCACTTTCATCATCGCTATAATCTGGATGTTTTGGATCATAATAAGGTCGCACAACTTTATCTTCGTTATTAAAAGGAGTACGAAAAGACAACATAAAGTTACCTCCTATCAGTTCTCGCAATCTTTTATCTTTCAATTCTTCCCCATTCTGTTCATCTTCTTCAACCGCACTCTTTATAAGATTCACTACATGGTTCAAATTAAAATCTACATATACTTGCTCATAGTGCGAATCCAAATTAAAGACTTGCGAAGCCTCATCCAATTCTATAATATCTCCCTCCGCTCCATTTTGATAATCTCCGGTTTCAGTTTCAGCTTCCACTTTTATCTTATCCACCCCATGTACTGTTACTGTATATGTGTATATATTATTACGTTCAACAGCATAATTATCAAATTTATTAGCACTAAAATCACCTAAATGAATTGTATAACTGACATTTCCATATTTTTTCAACGTATTTATCTCATTCCCATCAGAATCACTACCTGTCTCTGTTTCCGAATAAGTTCCTCTCAATACAACATACATTCCATACTTAGGAGCATAATTCCATTCCTTATTATCTCCTTGCCCCTCAAAAGCCTCACGTTTATCATAATCATCACCGCATGTCTCCTGACCTTGGCGTATACTTTCCGGTACAAATTTCTCAAAAGTAGCTTGTTTGGTAGTCTCGCTTATAACACCAAAATTTTCAGGAATCGCATTATAAAAATTTCCAGCATTATCTTCAGGAAAATCTGTCGTTCTTTCCTTATTTTCTAATATGAGCCCTTGCTTAGGTATGTTATAAAATGTATACGTTTGAGGCGTAAAAACAGCTTTCCTATCAGTATTAGGAATTGAATATTCCGTATTTACTATAAATTTCACTTGTGCTACAAGCCGTTTCATTCTTACAATATCATCTGTATCCCCCCTTGCATCTACAGTAACATCACCTACACCACTTAAAGGCATATATCCGCCACTAAACTGAGGATAAGTCTGATCATCCACAGTAGAATTTGCTAAAGTGTAATAAGTTTCAAGAAAACTGCTTTCTCCCCCTTCTACTGCATTTTCTTCAAGCCTATCCAACAAATCTGTTGCATTTTCAAAATAACCGGAATGTGTAATATTGGCCAAAGCATAAACCCGTTGGCTACCAACGTACAATGTTACATTTCTTGCTTCATAATGATGTCCTTCCGGATCTTCATTAACATCAACCAAGTTTTCTCCTAAAATATCCTGCGTGCTCAAATAATTTCCATTCATATCAAAGACATAGATACGTACCCCTGTAGAAAGAATATCCGATTCACTATTCCCTGCCCTTGTTACCGTTACCTCATGCGACTCCGGCACACCAAATGACAAATTTGTTTTTACAGGCCGGCTCAAATCCACACCTGTTTTCTTACTTTCCACCAAATCATTGTCTTGGCAAGAGGATGCCCAAACAACCATACACAAAAACATTACTAAATATTTCATCAAACGCTTCATAAAACCAATATTATACAAAAGGAGGCACTTCGATATCTATTTCATGCCATGGCTCTACCAATAATTCAAATTCCATATCTATTTCCTCCCTTTTTACCCTTACAAATATTTTATTCCAAGTATTTCTTTCTATTATAGGCAAATAAATATATTTACTTTTCGAATTTTCTCCTTCTAAAGTTTGATAGTCAATCTGTAATACGTAACAATAAGTTTCACCATCAGGTACATTAGGATAAGTCCAATCATGTTTTTCATCATTCCATTCTTTTCCATTCGGATTCTCCAGCAGATACTCTTGGACCAAGCTCTGAAATTTGTCTGCATGCAAACTAAAATCGCCATAACTTGCTTCACTTTGAGGTAAAAACATGTCATCATCTATAACCCCTTCCTGTTCTTGTTCTGATTCAAATAGCATTATAGAACCTTCATCGTAACTTCTATCATCATTATCAGAAACCTCAGCCAAATATCCTTTAGTAGGTATTCCTTGTGTTATCTCTACTTTATTTATTTTCAGATAAGAATCTTCGCTTTCTTTTGTAAACAACACCTCCAACTTGCCTACGGCACGAACCAATTCGATATCCACGTTATATTCACGCTTATTGTCTATTGTTATTGATTCTTTTTCTTTGCCATACATCGGCACTTTGTTATCGCCGTCGGGCATTGTTGTGCCGAATTGGAAAGTGAGGTCATCTATCTCATCTATTGTTGTTTCACCGCCCAATACCAAAGGATTGCCGTTTTCATCCTCAAGTCCGTCTGTATTCAGCAACACGCGAAATTGCAGGCTTTCCACATCCGTCACATCAAACTCTGTGCTGACACTTTCCACAGGATCACCTGTAATATCTCTGCCGGTAAATTGCGGGTCTTTCACGGGGATATATTGTACACAGCGTCCTGTCTGGTCGAAAAGCCATACCTTCATGTCGTTGGCATCCCCATAGACTACTTGGTCTTCTTTCGCCACCCTGCTCATCGCAATCCCCAAATTGACCGTGATAGTCCGCTTGCTTTCGGCAGACTGCACAGGCTCTTCGTCCCTACAACCGGCAAAGGAGAGCAGGGAGAGGATACACATTATTATATATAGGCGATGCGGTTTCATTAGAGTTCGGGGGTTATATCGTTAAAACGGACTATCCAGTCGTTGATGATTACTTGAGTGTTGATCCAGGACTGGTTGCTGTCGAGGAAGAACGTCATGGTGTAAGAGTCTTCGCGGTCGAGGTATTCCTGCAGGGGCATGTCGTAGTTTGCCACCGTGCGACAAAGCTCCAGATAGTCTATCAAGGGGATAGACAATATGGTTTCTCCTGTCTGGCGGTTGGAGATAGTAAGACGGGTGTCTGCATCTGCCATCAACCTGCCTACACTCAGTTCTGCCACTACCACGTTGAGTTGCTCTTCGGAGGCTTCGCCTTCTACTACCGTTGAGCCTTGCGCCTGATGATAGGGCATGTAGGTCAATACGCCGTCGCCTTCCACCAAACGGTTTTCGTGGGTCATCATGCCGTTCTCGTCGGTGATGGTGAAGTCAAACTGCGAAGCATCCAGCTGCCCTTGCGTCAGTTGTTGCAGGATGACACGGATGGTGCTGGTGTTCTTCATCAGCGGCAGAGTAATGGTTTGTGTTTCCGTTGCGGCACGTGTCAGGGTCTGCGTTTCTACGATGCCATGCCATAACGGATGCAGATAGCCTACGGAGTCTATCGGCTCATCGTGGAGCGTTGTGGGGTAACGGTTGATGCGGCACGTCAGGTCTTCCTTGTCGGATATGTTTTCGGTAAGGACGGGAACGGTATAGGCATTGCCTTCTGCCAAGCCTGCCCATGCTACCAGCCGGTAATTCCCGGGAGCAAGGTCAAGCTTCATGGTGTAATCGTCACGGCTCAGGGCTTCGCCTTGTTCGGATTGCTGGAGCACCAGCTTGCCGTCTTCGTCAAACGCATAAAGGGTAATGGAACGTACTTGCGTGGCAAATGCATCGGTAAAGAGCATGTTATAGTCGTGCACAAACTTTACCCGATACTCGGTTTCTACGGGGCAATCGTCGTCATCGTCCCAAACGGTATGGCATGAAACCATAGGCAGGGCGATTGCCATAGCCAGCAAAGCTTTTCGTACCTGATGATGTATGGAGTAAAGCAAGGTTTTCATCTTTTCTTTAATTAATAATTAATAGTTAATAATTAATAATGGTGGGGATGCGTACGTTGGGTTTTATTTTGTAGGGGCAGGGTCTGCCTGCCCTGATTGTATCGCGTGGATGTATTCGGGCGAGCGAACCTCGCCCCTACAAAGTTATTACTTATGTTATTAGAACTCTATGTCGTTGTAGCGGACGATCCAAGGAACGATTTGTACCTCGACATTCAGTGCAGTTGTCGGATCGGTATTCTCATTCGGTGTATCCGGTGTCGGATCTACATACGGGTCACCAATTTCATTGATACCTGTTACTGCCAACGAATAGATGTTGTTACGCATAATTGCAAACTCCATGTTACCCAGCGATGTATTGGAACCATTGTCGTAATGCTTGATTTCGGTAGTGTAGTAGTAGCAGATACCATCAGCATAGAGGTCAATTTCTTCACCATTCTTAGCAGCATCACCTACATTCGAAGTTGATTCATCACCAGCCTTATATTCAGCCAAAGCTTTCATGTCAGCTTTAGTGATATTGGTTACTCCTGCTTCATTGATTTCCTCTTTTTCAACTAATTCATTAAACTTCTTACTCATTAGATTAGCTCCATACGATTCCTGTATGGCCTCCAAAGATTCAAAGAGATGCCCGTCATATCTGTAGAGCGTAGAAATTTTATCATCACAGTCTGCATCTGCATAAATTCTGGCAACGAACGAGATTCCAGTACTTAAACCATGCATTTGATGATTTATATCAGTAGAGTTTTCAAAACAATAGGACATGAATTTACCAACACTAGGAAGTGTGCCACCAGCTTGTGTATGTTGTCCGTTGCTGACGTCACCTGTTACCTCACCTTGGTCATCGCCCGTAGGCATAGCCTTGAAGTACTTCGCATTCTCGGTGCCTACCTTGAAGCTATTGGTTGCATCTATAGTCAGGTTCTCGCTTTCGGTAGAAACTTGAGCCAAAGTATTGTAGAACCACTTTTCGGAAATAAATGCGCCATCCTCTTTTACGAAAACGATATTTCCATTCGCATCGGTTGTGAAATTACCATTATCATTTTTTTCGCTCCAATAAGGTGTATAGAGGTAGTTGCTACCGTCCAAAGTACCAAACGGACTTTGTCCCAAATTATCTGTGGTATGGCGTACATAGTAGACATTCTTAGAGAGGTTGACTAAGGCATAGCCTTCCAAACGAACATACCAATGGTCTACAACTCCAGTTTCATCGGAAAGGTAAGTAAGACCAGATGTAGGCTGACCTAATGTTTCAATCACATAGTTAGTGCCTTCTTCATATTGAGCAGCATCTGTAATTGCCTCCAATTTAGCATAAACAGTCTTATTCTCGTTCTGAGGTGTACCAGTATCGCTAACATCTACAATTTGCGTTTCCTCTGTCGGATAATACACGCCTTTGAATACGGGAGTAGCTCCTTCTGCCGCAGCTTCCCACAGCACATACACGTCGTGACCTTCAGAATCCAAGGCTGCATTCAGTTTTCTGTAAACGTATGTAGCTGACCCTTCTTCTGTACCTGTAATGTCAGAATTTTTAATGGCTGCTTCTACCAACCGTGCTTCTACTTGACCTACTCTAACGGGTACTTCATATATATTTTCTTTACCATCCTCATCATTATACTTCGTTTCACGGAAAGTTATTTTAGAATAAGCACGTTCTATGTTTACGGTGACTGTAGCTGGGTCTTCTACTGTATTCTCTTCATCTAGTTCTACAGAATATTCCTGTCCAGGAGTGGATGATAACGCCTTACTTGCCATCATTACTCTAAACCCAACATCATCTACATTCAATTTTTGTCCTTGTGCAATATTTCCAAAAACTGTTTCGGTTGGAGTATAAATACCGGTTGTAATAGCAGAATAAAGATTTTCCGCTACATTACTGTTTGCAATACCGGCGTTGAGGTCTGCTTCAGCAATTCCTGTTATCAAATCATCTACTGGATTAGCCACCACTACGACGTTATATTGTCCTGTAGTTAGCTCAATAGGTTCATCGTTTGTAAATTGAGCACCTGCTGCAGTATTCGTGACATCAAATGTTCCATCTTCATTTGCTGTTGTAACTGTACTTGTATTATAGAGCTTAGCAAAGTTAACATTGCCTCCATTGACAGGCGTGATAACCACAAGTACTTTATCTACTGCTTGTTCATCAGGCATTCCTGCGTTCTCATGACCGCTATCCTCTTGGTCCCCATCCGTGTCACCTTGGTTATTAGCATCATCGGCTGTAGAACGAGTACTGCTTTCTCCATTCGTTACAAACGAAATAGTCAGGTAAGCCGGAGTGCCGTCACCTGTTGTGCCGGTATTTCCTCCTTGCCCATCGATTGCATCGTCAGAGCATGCGGCGAAGCTGAGTGCCGCGAATGCCAAAGCAAAAAACTTAAATTTTCTCATAATCGCATATAAATTAAAAGTTAATAATATCCTTTCGTTTTATATGCTCTTATGACGTAGTGGGAAGCCCCTCCCTAACCCTCCCCCATGGGGGAGGGGACTTGGAGTTGTGAGGGAATGTGTTTAAAAGAATATTTGTAGCTTTGTGGGATTGTGTCTGGCCGGACGTTGTTTGTTGATATTATAATTCATTGAGCAGTTCCTCCGCTGATTTCAATTTCCAGCCTTCTTTCTTGGCACGATACATCTGCGTAAAGGCTCTGAGGTATCTTTGTTCCAACTCTTCTTTGCTGATGTATTCCTCCTCATCCTCTTCCTGCGTCTTGCTTGCCGCTTTCTTTACCGCCGCTAAAGCACGATTTAGGTAGCGTTGCGTTTTTTGGATTACATCAATGTCGTCAACGTTTCGCAATTCGTTTATCAATGCTTCGCGTTGCATGGCTAATGCGGAATTCTCAGTCATGGCTTTATCCTCCTCATTATTACGTTTATAATCTGTATGCAAAGATACAAATTATTCTTTTATTCCCACTATGTCAAAGAGCGTTATTTCTTTAGGTACCAGGTGACTAGGTTTTAGATACCAAGTACTATTAAACTATTCAGAACCTAGTCAACTGGTACCTAGTACCTGGTCAACTAGCATCTGCTCACCTAATGTATTTCAAATTTTCGCTTGCCTCGCTTACGCCTGCCTGGGCTGCACGACGCAAGTACCTTTCCGCCTCATCGTAACGTTCCAACAGAATCATTGCCACGCCTCGGGCGTTGTCGGCTTGGGGCGTATCGCCTGCTTTGTCTAAGAACTTCAGTGCCTGTGCGGCCTCTTTCCGTTCCAAAAGCGCATTGGCGGCGTTCAGGTTCGCTATCGGGTCGGCTGGATACAGGCGCACGGCTACATCGAATACATGATTGAATTCCTCGCTTCCGGGCTGGTAGGTCTGCGCTACGGCAAACATCTCCTGCAGGCTGAGGTTTTGCGGACGGGTCTTGATGACCTCTTTTGCTTCTTCTACATTGAAACCGCGGATAACATAATCTACCGTATAATCGGTACGGCGCAGGGCTGGATAGCAGTCTTGCAGCAAGATGTGGTAGGACGCCGCATGTTCCCTGCGGATGCGCTGCTCTTTGGCATCGGGTTCTTCCTCGCTATCGATGATAGCCAGGATGGCTTCTTTATCCGCCAAACCGCTTTGCGCCACATACTTGCGCAAGCCTTCCCAGTTTTCAGCCCCGGCATTGGTGCGGAACAGGGAGGCTTCGAAGCCGTATTCACCCATCAGATAATCCTTCAAGGCATCGGTACGTCCTTCAGAGAGGCGCACATTGGCGGCATATCTGCCTTCGGGCGAGGCATATCCTTTCAGACTGATTCGGGTAATGCTGAAATCTTTGTCGGTACGGATGGTATCGATGGTAGCACGTATCTTTGCCAGTTCTGCCGTATTCCGGCGGTATTCGGGATAAATCACCGTCTTGTTTACCGGAAAATCCAAATACGCCTCACCACTCAGCGCACGTGCCTTACGGGTTTCTGCCTGTGGACTGATGTATGCCAGACGAGGTGTAAACACCAAGTCGGCCTGCGCTAAAAGGATGCTGTTGCCTTTACTGACCTCACCGCATTGGCAGGTATCTTCCGCCACTACCAAGGAAGCACGGTCCATCCACTTACGATAAGGAACAGATACCTGATAACCGACCTGTTGTGTTGCATTTTTGTCTTTTTTTATAATGGTATATGGACTATCGGCGTAAAGAGATTCTTCATTGCGCTGATAATACAAATAACGGGTACGCCCCATTACCTCAATGGCAGGGAGCCATTCTTCTTCCCCTTCTGCATAAAACAAAGGAGTTACTACAATAGAGCGGTTACGCCCTACCTCCATGCCGTTTAAGTTGAGGTTCATACGTATCACCACACTATCGCGTTGCTTCCGGATGTCCACGCCACTCACCTCGGCACCACCCGGTAAACGTTTCACCTCATCGGCAGCAACCGGTACCAACGGAAGCAAAGCCAACAGACTATATAAACAGATTGTTTTCATAACCATTCCTCCTTCCGTCTTTTAAAATACGTAAATCAAATTAATAGCAGCTTTGGTAGGTCCAAAGTAATTATGCGGTTTGTTTTCTTCCAGCAAATCGCCACAATGGGGACACTCATACTTGTCATACCGGCTATAAACATAACCGATACCTATTTCTGCCTCCAGACTCCAATGCCTGGAGAGCAACCATTGATAGCCGTAAGCAATACCCGCTCCCAGCATCCAACCTTCAAAACGATAGTCTTGCAATTGTCCAAAATCGGTACCAAGGAAAGTAAAACCGGTATTCCAGTTTCCCATATTGTAGATGCCGCCCAACAGATGTGCACCAACAAAATGCCCGTTAAAGGTTTCGCAAAACCAATAACGCACTTCAGGCTGGAAAGACAATTGTTTCCATTTCTTATTTGCTGAAAAATCCCAAGGATTCCAGTTAGCAGACATATCAAATGTCCATTTAGGTGAGAGACTTACTTCTGCCGCAACATTCATTGTAGTGGTTACATCATATAACAAATTGCTCTTCACCACCCATTTTTGTGCATAACCGAAAACTCCCATCATACATACCAAGATGGTTAGTAAACATTTCATAGCATCTCTACTTTTTCCGCCTATTTATAGCGGTACATTTTACTTAATTTAGTATCTTTATGCAAGCCGGTTATCTATTAAAGAAAAAGCTTGCAACAAAATCTCTACTTATCACATTATGAGTAATCCGCAGCAAACTTAAATAAAATATTTTGCACAAGCAAAAACAATAGAAGTTTTTTCAAAAAAAATAATAAAATCATGGGAAAGCATTGAAAAAGAGGTACCGAAACATAACTAAGTCTGTACATTTAAATAATGCGAATCAGGAGTCATACCATGAGCGGTATGATTTAATACATTTTGCCAATGTCACAGTTCCAGTATGCTGTCTTCGTTCCGTTCGCCGCGCATTTTTAAACTGTAATTTATCAAACGCAGATTATTTAAAAGGTTGTTGCTATTTTCTTCTTCTCCCAACGCAGAAAACTTCGTCTGGTGTAAGATTATTAATCTTCCGCTTGTAAGATTAATAATCTTGCAGCCTGAAGATTAATAATCTTA
>NZ_JACSPP010000007.1 GCF_014837065.1 Phocaeicola intestinalis | reverse complement strand
CGCCCAAAGCACACACGAAAACGGATACATCAAGCCAAGAAAAACTTTTTGGAGAAATTCAAAACAGCTTCTTAGTAGATGTTGAGAATTAGTTTATACTTCTCGCAACATTAATTTGTGCATTCTGTATATGCCATGTAGTAGAGACGATGTGCACATCGTCTCTACAGAAACGGTGCGAAATGTTCAAGGAAATGCACAAATTCATACCGTGCATGGTATATATAATGTGTCAGTTCAGAAACGCGGATTATTTTAATTTACGATTTGACAATTTACTGTCTGCTATTTGAGCATTAAATCGTACTTCGTAAATCGAAAAATAGTAAATCAAAAGAATCTGCGCTAATCTGCGAAAATCTGTGTTTCTGATAATATCACACTTACTTCCCAAAATAAGTATCCAGCAAACGCCGTGCAGCCGAAAACGAGGAGGTCTTGCCCGAAAGCACCTGCTCTTCTTCGTATGCCAAAAGCGAAGATACGGCGGGATTATTGTAGAAGCTATCGCGCAGCTGCTCGTTAATGGATTCGTACATCCAGTATTTTGCCTGCTCGTTACGACGGTGTTCGAAATATCCGTTCGCCTTCACAAATGCAAAGTATTCGTATATCATGTCCCAGATTTCCTTGATGCCAATGCCATAGAAACCGGAATAAGTCAGCACTTTGGGTATCCAGCCGGATTCGGGAGCCGGAAACAGATGCAAGGCATTGCGGAAATGGGCTGCAGCCAACTTCGCCTTTTCAATGTTGTTTCCGTCTGCCTTATTGATGACAATCGCATCTGCCATCTCCATGATTCCACGCTTAATGCCCTGCAGTTCATCTCCCGTTCCGGCAAGCTGGATAAGCAAGAAGAAATCCACCATCGAATGCACTGCTGTCTCGCTCTGCCCTACTCCGACAGTTTCTACAAAGATTTTATCGAAGCCTGCGGCTTCGCAAAGGATAATGGTCTCGCGCGTCTTGCGTGCCACCCCCCCCAACGAACCTGCCGTAGGACTGGGACGGATAAACGAATCGGGATGCACCGAAAGTTTCTCCATACGGGTCTTGTCTCCCAAGATACTTCCTTTCGAACGCTCGCTGCTGGGGTCGATGGCAAGCACCGCAAGCTTGCCTCCTTTCTCCAGGACATGCAACCCGAAAACATCTATCGAAGTACTCTTGCCAGCACCGGGCACACCACTGATACCTATCCGTACGGAGTTGCCCGAAAATGGCAGGCATTTCTCTACCACTTCCTGCGCCAATGCCTGATGCTCGTGCTTGACACTCTCTATCAGGGTAACCGCCTGGCTCAATACCGTAATGTCTCCCTTGAGAATACCTTCTACATACTCGCCTGCCGTAAACTGGCGGCGTTTCGGACGTTTTCTTGCTTTCAGATACGGGTTTATCGTAGCAGGCTGGTCAATGCCCTTGTTTACCGTCAACCCTTTGTATGCTTCATTGTTTTCGGGGTGTTCCATAGTTTTTTTATTTAAGAAGTTAAGAAGTTAAAGGAGTTAAGAAGTTAAAGGAGTTAAGAAGTTAAAGGAGTTAAGCCAATAGAGTCGTAAATGTCAGCAAAAGTATCGGCTTAACTCCTTAACTTCTCTAACTCCTTAACTCCTGATTATATCATAGCAATTTCGCCTTCACCCGGATAGTGACCGAAGGCTTTGCCGGGTCGTTCGTTATCATCAATACACGCGGTGTACCTTTTACCCGCGACAAGTTCTCCGCCAATACCGTAATCTTCAACTTTGTTGATTCGCCAGGCATCAAGATCGTTTTTTTCAGACTTACGGCAAGAGCAATGCTGTTTACCTGCATATCCTGAATCTCCAGATTCGATTTACCGGTATTGGTAATGACAATGTGCTGCGATTTCTTTTGCGTAGGCTTCAAGCCCGCAAACTCCAATTGAGTAGCCGAAAGCGAAAGTTGCGGAGGGTTGTTCTTCTGCTGTGCGGTCATCTTGGAAAAATCGGGAAGCAAAGCGATTGATACAGGTATCTCATTATCTGAACCAACCTTGTCACCGGGGAAACGCGACAAATAGACCGAAGTGCGTGTAATGCCCAATTTCGGCAATTTATCGGTGTCCAGCGTCACCACAATCTTTCCGTTCTTGCCACGTCCCAATACTTCCGGTGTCGCTTTTGCCGACAGATAAGGAGGCAAGTGCATCAATACCGGCGTATAGGTCTTACTGGATGTATTCGCCACCAGAATCGTAAACTCCGGACGTTCTCCCTTATTGACATTCTCAAACTCGATTTCTTCTTGATTCAGGTGCACCGAACCGAATCCGTAAGGATGCGTAAACGAATAGTTCTTGGCATCGGCTGTCACCTCTCCGTTGAACTCCAAATAAACGGGAACAGCACTGGCATTGCAATATACGCCTACTTCCTTATAGAAATGTCCGATGGCTTCGGCATCGAACACTGCGCTAACGGTTCCCTTACCGCCTGCAGGTATGGGATGTTTGGTCCAATCCACCTCAACACATCCGCACGAAGCGGTTACATTCGAAATGACCAACGGTTTGTCACCGGTATTGGTAAACTGGTAAGTAACTGTAGTGGGATTGCGCCAAAGGATGTACCCCAAGTCTTGCTTCTCGCGGTCGAATGTAATTTTCGGCTGGGCGTATGCCGTAAGCGCCACACCAAGCATTATGCTGAATAAAAATAGAATCCGTTTCTTCATCTTTTGCATGTACTAATTTCGAGAGAACAAAGATAAAGAGAAAATCAAAGACAGACAAAAAACCAAGCATCGAAATAAATTTGAAACGCAGATTAACGCGGATTCACGCAAATTATAGAAACTGTTTTGAGAAGCTGTTTTGAATTTCTCCATAAAGTTTTTCTTGGCTTGATGTATTCGTTTTCGTGTGTGCTTTGGGCGATTTTTTGGTCCTTTCCGCTCCTGTTCTTCGTCAGATAGCCCGCTATCTTCCTCATCACAGAAGCGGAAATGCCTCAAAAACTCATCCCAAATCATCGCACGATAAATTCAAAACAGCTTCTGAATTTATCAATCTGCGAAAATCCGCGTTGTTCTGCGTTTCCTTTATCTCATCCTTTTACTTCACCGTCAAGGTCTCGCCTGCGGTATAGCCGCTATACTCGGGAGCGTATGCCGACTGCACCGTAGCACTTCCTGCCTGATACGTTCCGGCACGGTCGATATAGACGGTATATTCCAACTGGTAGGTTCCCTTCTGCATCCGGTCGATAAAGAACGAAGTAGAAGCATCGCGACTTACCCGGTAATAACCGATACCTCCGCTCCAGCTATATCCGGAAAGCTGCTGCTCGGGCTCCATACAGGCGGCACGTTCGTCTTTCACCTGTACGAAGTCCATATCGCGGTCTGCCGAAACAGTCAGACGCACCGTCACCTTATCGCCTACGTGCAGCTCGGCATTGCGTGAAAGGGCTTTTCCGTCCCGATAGAACGTACGCTCGATTTGCAGACCGGTTCCTTTCGAAGGCAATACCTTGTCCATATCCTCCAGGTATTGGGCGTAAACGGCTCCCCATCCCAGTCCTTCACCGGTACGGCTGATACGGATGTCATCTGCCTCGGCATCGGTTCCGGTAAAGGTCTTCCGGGCATAGCCCAAGGCATCCTGCGGAGTCTGCCAGGTAGTCTTGCCTACCGTAGCTTCCATGCTTCCGCCTTCGCCCAGCGTATCGCTTCCCATACACAAGAAAGCATATACGGCATCGGCGGTCGATACGGAGCTTTCCCACACCTGCACCTGCTTCTGCTTCAAGAGCCATTGCTTCATGCCGTTCAGCATACTGGTGTCCGGCGCAATGCGGTAGATGGCTTCCATAGCCGCCACCTGAGCCGGAATCTTATAGCTTCGCCACGAATAGGCAGCTTTCGGCGTATCGAAATACAGGCCCATTTCTTCGGTGCCTACCAGATATTCCTTTATGGACTGTACCAATTCGGATGCCTGACCAGACTTGCCTGCCCCCTGCATCACCAGGGCAATCATTGCTTTCTCACAGATGGAATAGTCTGCCGAACGGTTTTCCAGTTTCGCAATGAAATAATCATTCACCTGTCCGTCGGCATGATTTGCCGCCAGCTTGTCAATAGCACATATATACAGATAATGTACAATCTGCCCGTCAGGCCATACGGTCAGCTCATTCTCCGCTTCCCGGCGTTTCATCTGTTCGTATTCCTGTTGCGCTTCTTTTTTCAAGTAGTCGACAGCACGCACATACATGTTGCCCACGCCTTGGTCCAGCTTCATCTGCATGGCTTGCAGGCGTGCCAGCATCTCGACGATTTGGGTGGTAATATAACGGCTTCCTGTCATTCCCTTGTACCAGCTCCACGAACCGTCAGGCAGTTGCAAGGCTTCCAGTTTACCGATAGCTGTCTGCTGGCGGTTCGACATCGTATTCAGGTCGAAAAGCAAGGCAATACGGCGTTTCTGTTCCGCTTCATCGGTCGCCTCGGCAACCCACGGTGTCTCGGCAAGCAAAAGGTTCTTCAGGTCCTGGTTGCGTTCCAGGTTGCTGAGCAAGGTTTCCTTCCCTGCTCCTTCAGCTTTCCACGTACGGAACACTTCTTCGATGCGCGGATTCGAACGGACGATGTGCGCAGCCAATGCATTGGCATAATATGCCGAAGCCCACGACAAGGCGTCTTCTTCCGAAGGATTTCCCATCACCGGAAGTGCCTGTACGGCATACCAGTCCGGATTGGCGGTCATCTCTACCGTCAGGCGTTTCTCTGTAGCGGTCTTGCTCTGCTTGTTGAACAATTCCTCGGCAGCTACCGATTTTGTTTCGGTTCCGTCCAGTTGTACAGGTACGGTCTCGGTCATCCATTGCTTATCAGTCAGCACCGGTACGTAATGTTGTTCCCCGTCGCTATATTCACCGGCTTCCGCTACGATTTTGCAGACCAGCACATCATAGGTTTCGGGCACTTCGAAAGTGAAATGCACCGTTCCCGTCTCGCCTTCACTTACCGAGAACGATTGCTTATCGTGTGCCACGACCTTTCCTGTAACCGGATCCGACCATTCAATGCGGGCGATTCCGGATACGGTTTCCATTGATAAGTTGACTAGCGAAGCCGCTATCACCGCACGGTCTCCCCTCCGGATAAAGCGCGGCAAGTTGGGCTGCACCATAAAGGGTTTCGAGGTCTGGACCGTATCAACCAACAAACCATAATCCATAGCCCGCGTATGGGCAAAGCCCAAGAAACGCCATTGGGTCAGGGCATCGGGCACGGTAAAGGAGACGCTCACATTGCCCAACGAATCGGTGCGCAAGTTGGGATAGAAGAAAGCCGTCTCGGCAAAATTCTCGCGCAAGGCAGGCATCGGCACTTGTTCCGCGCCCGCACTGCTTCCACTCTTCACATCGGCGATGCTGATTTGTATTTCACCTCCACCTACATCCCCTTTCTTCATTTGGAAAGCGGGAGCCGGTGCAGCCGTAGCATCATATCTTACTTCACGCAAATCAGCTATATCCGCTCCTTCCAATGCACTCAATGGCATTACTTCCATCATTTCTTCCTGAACCGCATTGGCACGACTCAAGAATGTAAATCCTCTCCGGAAACCTCCCAACCACGTAGTATATAGCCTGCTATAGTCTCCATAAAGCAAGTCGAAGCCCTCGCCGGGATAGGTTATCGGGAAATCACCGTACATCCGTAGCCGCTGGAATGCCGAAGCGAAATCGGCACGCACGTACATCGCCCGGCGTGGGAACGAAAGCCCGAAACGCCAGTCGTGCTTACGTAACACGTCCAAAGAAGCATCGTAAAGCGTAGCCATCAGGTTGGCTTCCGCCGGCATCCCCGAAGGACGGACGATGTGCAGCGTCCAAGTCTCTTGTCCGCCCGGTTGCAGGCGGTCGCGGAATGTTTCCCATTTCATCATCAACCGCTTATCGGGCACGGGACGAGTCAGGAGCGACTGGTTGGTATACAGGTTTCCTTTGCGCATAAAGGTGAATGCTACGGTCACCGCATCGCCATACGCCTCACGATAAGGGAAGCCGAACGCCTTGAGTTCCTTATCCAGCGTCACTTGCCGGGATTCGATACGCCGTTGTCCATCGTATACATCAATGAAAAGGCATACCCCTTCCTCGTTCGTTCCGATATAGAACGTGGGCGGCTCCTGGCTTCCGAAGCTATCGCCGTCTTGATAAAACCAGGCGGTTTCTTCTACCGGCGAGGTGCGGTCTGTCTTAGAGAAGAGCACGAAATCCTGCTCTGCCGTACAAGGACGGCCCTTTTCATCTTGTGCCGAGACTTCCATGCGGTACCTGCCCGAAGGCAATGCCCACACGCCCGAAGGCACAAACGATTGCATCGACTCTGCCTTGCCTTCGTAGCGCAAAGCACCTTTCTTGCCCTCCTTGTCCAAGGCATATACCTTGTATGCCACTTCCACCTGCACGGACTGTCCGTTCAGGTTCATCGCCTGCACCTGGATGCGTTCCTGCTTTTCGCGCATCACATTTGCGTTCAATCCCTTCAGTTGCAAGCCGAGGGTCTGCTCGCCGGCAGGCAAAGCCAGTTCGCCCTGACGGGTCTCTCCGGCACCGTCGGTCACATCCGCCGATACCTTATAGATATAATAGGTATGCTCCGCCTCGTAATCGGGTTCTGTCAGCCTGGCACAGATATAAAACTTGCCATCGGCATCGGTCTGCGTTTCGCCCGAAAGCAATTCTTCCGTTGCTCCTTGCCAGCGGAACCACGACATTTCGGTACGGACAACACGATATTTCACCCGGGCATTGCGCACCGGAGCACCGGCATACGTCTTTGCCTCAGCCGATACCCGCACCGAATCGCCCATCGTATAGGCTTCCTTATAAGGGTCGAACCGTACCTCGAAAGTAGGCCGTTTGTACTCGTCTACCTGAATCACCACCGACCGGTCATAACCTGACAGGTAATACTGCCCCGGAAGCAAATTATCGGGCAAAGCAAACTCGTGCGAGAAGACCCCGAACTCATCGGTCCACACATCGGCTTCGCCCACATTTTGAGACCCCCGATAGAGCCTCAGCTTATCCTTGGCATACGAAGCCGCACGGATGGAGTCGCCATCCTGCTCGTACACCACACCCGATACATGCACCGTCTGTCCGGGACGGTACAAAGAGCGGTCGGTAAACAGGTCGGCTTGTTTCTTCCAACCAACCGAAGCCGCTCCCACCACACTATCGATTGCACTCAACCGGGTGATAGCCATAAAGTCGTGCCCGGGCGTACGCACATTGTAATAAGCACTGGTCCGTTTCGGCACTTCAAACGCCGTCCGCCCCTGCGCATCCGTCCGGTGCACGTTCCACAAGGCATAGTCTGCCTTCGCATCGTAGATATTCAGCTGGTAGGTCACTATCTCCGCACCCGGAACAGGACGTCCTGTCAGGCGGTCGACGGCAATAAACTCACGTTGCCTGCCCTGTACCGGAAGCTCGATGGCTTGGTAGGGCGAGACAAACATCACCGCCGAAGCGATGCCTTTTTCCACTCCTTTCGGGATTTGCTTCAGCATATAGATGCCCTCGCCGGGCAATGTATAGCGCAACACGGTATCGCGCCGCTGGTAATCCTCCGTGGCGCGGAGGGCATAGAAGCGGGTGGAAACCTTCGTACCGTATTGCTTGAGCAAGGCATCGCGGTCGGTCTCTTCGCGGAACTGGAGCTGTGCCGCCGTGGGTGCAAGGTTCAGGCGATAGAGTTCGAGCGTAACGCCTTCGATATTGGCATACGTCACGTTCGCATCGGTTTCGTAGTTCGGATAAAGGAAAGGGATATCCACGTTCAGCATCGGACGGGTGATGTAGTCTATCTGCCCCTGCAAGTCCTTTGCCCATTCGCCCTTGGAGTACTTCGCCAGCCCTTCGCGAGCCGTCTCCACGGCTTCTTTCAAGCGGTTGGCATCGCGGTAAGCCACCACCAGCTTCACGTATGCATCCGCACATGCAGGCTGGCCGGCATACGTGTCAATCAACCCGTGCAGGCTGGCAATAAGCTCATCATCCGTGAGGCGGTACGGTTTAAAATTGTCCATCCTCCGTTTCTGGAACCAGAGTTTCGCCACTTCGGTGAACAGGGCTGCCTCCCGGTTCTGTGCTTGCTTATAATAATCTATCAGCCCGTCATACAGTTCCATGCAAGCTTTCGCCTTGGGCAGGTGCGCCGGACTATACAGGGTGGACATCTGCTGGATAGCCGTACGGGTGAGCAAGTCCAGCATATTGTCGCCGAAATACCGTTCGCTTTGCTTGCCCGATTCGGTCATCGGGCGGAACTCTTTGGCTGAAGTGCGTCCCAGCACCTCCTTGGGAGCCACCGAAGCACGGAAATAAGCGATAGCCGCCTCCATGCTGTCCGGTTCGTTTGCCATCATCCAAGAGCCCACAATGCTATGCAACACGGCACGCCCTACGGTATCTTTTTCCTCCTCCGCCCATTGCCTCAACGCCGCATATTCCACTTCGGCGCTATCGGGCGTAAGCGAAACCTGCTGGGAAGCCCGCACCAAGTGCGCCTTCATCAGCTGAGGCAGGTTGCGTTCTTCCTTCGCTTTTGCATAAATCTTCCCTGCCGTAGCGATGACCGACTTAGGCAGGTCTTTCTTCTGATACATTTCCACTTCTTTCCATAGCTGGTCGTAGCTCTGTGCCAGCACCGGAAAGGGCAGCATGCCGATGAATATCACCATCAGCACCTGCAATAGTCTGTTCGTCTCCATATGGTTTTCGTTTGGTTTTTCTAAAGTAACGAAATATTCCCCAAACTCCTGCATCAGTATCCATTAAAATAAACAAAAAACGGAAGAAAAAGCCCATAGGCACCCTTCTCCCGTCTGCTTGCGTAAGGAATATCGTCTGCAAAAATCCAACCAACTATATGCGTCCGGACACGCAAACATTATCTCAGCTAGTTTTATTGCAATGAAACAAAAGTTTCAGTGCACTGAAACCAGCGATGAAAGGGCATGTGTTGCGCAACGGAACAAACCACCCCTCTGAAGGGAGCCGATTACAGCACACGGATGACACAGGCAAATGCCGTGTCATCCGTGTATTAACCTGCGTGCCATGCTGATTTATCCGGCAGCAGTTCTTGGCAAAAGCGTTTTATTTTCTGAAATCGAACATCAGGTTCAAGTGCAAGCCTTCGTCTCCACTCTTGATGCGGATATTGCCCGGCTGGCTGTTCGGTCCCTGCTGTTCGATAGGCTTGAACGACCATATTGCCGGAATATCCAGCAAGAACGAAATGTCACCTTCAGGGAAAGCAGGCATAATCTTCTTTTTCCTGCCTGCTTCTGCCGGCGTAAAGATGCGGTAGAAAATACCATCGTTACGCGAATAGACCGTAAACGGTGTCGTATCGCTCTCCAGCGTTGCCCAATACATATTGGCATGGAATCCCTTAAACTCCGGATAAACCAGGTTTTCATAACTCTCGCCGGTCACGGTATTGTTGTAATCCTTGTGCCAGATGTCGTAATTGGTGCCCGGTATGCGGTTCTTCCATACGCGGTACGGGCCACGTCCCATCCATTTCATGCCTGTGCATTGCGTCTCAGGGTAAGAGAAGGTCAAGCCCAGGTTGTACACTTTGGTATCCATAAAGGCATCATCGAAACCACCTCCTCCCGAAGCACGGTTCAGCAGGATAGCATCCATATAAAGCAAGCCCTGATCGGTGAGGCGCCATACGATAGAATCTACACCACCTTTATACTTGGCACAGAACACGGCACCATCGGCGGCACGACGCACATAGCTCTCCGCCGCCTCGAAACGCATCTTCATACCCACTGCTACCGGACCGTCTTTGAAAGGTATCTCCTTATCGCCCGAAAGCACACGGGTAATCATACCCGTCGCAGCATCGAAGGTGACGCTTACCTGCTCGCTCCGCAAAGTAAACGCATTATCTTCTTTCACCGCCTCGGCAGGGCGAACGGCTTGCAAGGTCATCGGTGTAGAAGCAAGGTGACGCTCGAAATAGGGTTTTGCAAAATGAATGGGATAAGTCCAGGTACACATGCTATGTCCATCCTTATCAAAAGCCTCCAGCTTCAGGACATCTCCTTCACGAAAAGCATCGGGAAGCGCAAAGCGTGCCTTACCTGTTTCGCCGGGATTGAGTGAAGGAAGCTGTACATCACCACTTGCCAGCACAACGGAAGCCCCACCTCCCTGCAAAGGAGTAGGACAAGCCAGCACACTGTATGTCATCCGGCATTCCTTCAGATTGGTATAGGTGTATTCGTTGGTCAGGAAAAACGACCCGTCGAAATGCGGCGTAATCATCAGCGGTTTCAACTGAATGGGAGACCATTGTGCCCGGATGGCATAAAAGCTTCCTTCTTTCTCACGGCGCGGTCCCACAATACCATCCGGCGCATTGGAGCCATCCGAATCCAGAATGCCACCCTTATCGGTACGCTTGGGAGCCTCATCACTGAACACCCAGATAAAACCTCCGGCAAACAACGGATTGGTGCACCAGCGGTCCCAAAAGTCACGCAAGCCAGCCCCACCTCCCTGGTCGTACATGGCATGCATGAACTCGGTGGGCATAAACACTTTATAACCGTTGGTAAAGCGTCCTACTCCGGTCAGGTAAGCCGGATAATGGTGCGTATCCAAATCGTTGAAGTCTGCCCACGGATGAATGACGTGACGCTTCTGGAAGGGGTCGTGCTTGGCAAACTCACCATCATTGTTCACGTTCCATCCGCCCTCATTACCGTTGCTCCATATAACGATGGAAGGATGATTCACATCGCGCTCTACCATTTCCTTTATCAGTTTGGCACCGATTTTCGTATCATAATGCCCGTGCCAGCCGGAAAGCTCGTCAATGTAGACCAATCCAAGCGAATCACACATATCCAGGAAGTGTTCATCGGGCGGATAGTGCGAACGCACGGCATTCATGTTCATCTCCTTAATCAACAAAGCATCCTGACGGCTCATATCGGCACTGGTGGTACGTCCGCCGTCTACCGAAAACGAATGACGGTTGACACCTTTCACTACCAGCCGCGTACCGTTCAGGTAAAGCCCGTCTTGTGGAAAAAACTCTACGGTACGGAAACCTACACGCTCCTCGCGTGTCTGCACCACTTTGCCGGCAGGGTCTTTCAGTTCCATGTGTGCCACGTAAAGATTAGGTGCCTCGGTAGACCACGTCTTAACATTTGCCCACGCACCTTCCACCTGCTGCTCGGTGCCTGCACCGGAAATGCGGAACGTAAGCTGTTCTTTTCCATCGGCCGTCAACAAGGGCTTCCCATCTTTCAATCCCCGCATAGAAACGGTCCATTCGTAACCTGAAGCATCAGCACTCATCCGCAACGAAGCCCGGAAAGTTCCGTCGGCCTGTGCATCCAAGACATAATGGTCGACCGACACGGCAGGCAGAACTTCCAGCCATACCGGACGGTAAATGCCTCCGTACAGCCACCAGTCGGCACGGCGTTCGGCTGCATTGACCGACTTGTCCGCCGATTCTTTCGCCACCTTGACTTCCAGGGTATTCTTTTTGCCCGGTTTCAGAAGTCCGGTTATATCATAGCTGAACCGATAGAAAGCTCCTTGGTGGATGTCCCCGGCAGACTGACCGTTGATTTTCACCTCGGCATCGGTCATCACCCCATCAAAAAACAGTTTGACCCGTTCGCCTTCTTTCCACTTCGGCGCCTTGAACTGATAACGGTAAGTACCGGTCTCCTCACTAGGCTTAGCACCCTTGATGGTATAAAAACGTCCGTAAGTATAGTTGCCAAAACCCTGTAATTCCCAACACGAAGGCACTTCAATCGATTTCCATTTCCCTGAATTCTGTCCTTCTGAACAAAAGAATTCCCACGTACGGGTATCATCAACTCCTGTCCCCGACAGGTAAATGCGTTCGGGATGAGGAGCCTGAGCCTGCAATGCCATGCCGCCACACAGGCAGCAGGCAAAGAAAGCTTGTCGAAAAATGTTGTTTCTCATGCTAGCTTTTATATTACTTGTTAATGAATGGTCACCATCGTTGCCCCGAATCCGTATTCGCGGAACGAAGCGTCCTGGCTGGAGTAGTTCTTATATTTGCGCTTCAACTCATCCAAGATGGCACGGCGCAACACGCCATCTCCTTTACCGTGGATAAAGACGATGCGCTGCCCTTTCTTGTTCTTGTATTCGTTCAGTGTCTTGTGAAACACATCCAACTGGTAGTTCAGCATCTCGCTATTGCTCATTCCGTTCGTATCATCCAGCAACTCATGGATATGCAAGTCAACTTCCACAATGTCGTTCTTCACCTTGGGCTGGTGCATTTTCGGTACCTTTGGCTGGTCGGGCACGGTTTTCTGCAACAAAGCTTCCCGGATGTCATCGGCCGAAACAAAGACCTGCTTTACGGATTCATCATCACGCACGACATCATACATCAAGGCCGGTTCGGCAAAGAAATCGGTCTGCTGGAATGTATGAAGCTTGTAGAATTTCACGGTATCGACACGCAACTCCATCGATACGGCATTTTTCAGCAGGAAAGTACGGTCGTCTTTATATGCCAACAACTGTACAGCCACATGTTCCATGCCGTTCAGTGCAGACTTATCAAATTCTTCCAGATGCTGTTTCATATTGGGAGCCACCGTACCCCGGCTTCGTAACGTCCAGCTCTTGCCTTCGGCGGACAGATACAGGTAATCGATGAAATAATTGCTGTCGTTTACCAGATAGGCATCAAAGGCCGTTGCCGAGATTGCCTTTACATCCTGTGGCACGTATGCCAGATATACATTCAGCACATCATTCCCTTTTATTTCAGGTGCCCGGTAAGTAATGGGTTTTTCCTCTTCTTCAGGCTCCTCTTCCACCTCCGGAGCTCCCTGCTTCTTACCGGTCTTCAACGGGATATTATAATCATCAGTCTGTATCACCACGCATTCTTTTACCAGCATCGGTATCTCGAATCCGTCTTCATCCTCTACCAAGGCTATGTCTTTACCTTGAAAACCTTTCACGATTCCGCCTCCTACTTCGCTCAGGAAACGTACTTTATCTCCTATTTTCATATCGCTTGTCTTTTTTTATGAATTGTCACACAAAGGTAGAAAAATTATTCATTCGATTAACAATTCACATACTTTTGCCCCTATTTTTACGTTTTCTTTACTTGCAAATTCGATTTTTTCTTGATAACTTGCCTTTGATTTTTCAACCCAAACTTTATGCTAATATATAATCAATAAGGAGGCAATTATGAAAAAAGTATTGAAAATCGCAGGCATCACACTAGGCGTGCTCCTGATTCTGATTTTGGTTCTTCCATTTGCTTTTCAAGGAAAAATAGAAAAACTTGTCAAGCAAGAAGGCAACAAAATGCTGAATGCACAATTCGACTTCAGTGCATTGGACATCAGTCTGATACGCAATTTCCCGTCGGCTTCAATCACCCTGGAAGACTTCTGGCTGAAAGGAGCGGGCGAATTTCAAAACGATACGCTGATTCAGGCGGGCGAGCTGACCGCAGCCGTCAACCTGTTTTCACTCTTCGGAAACAGCGGATACGATATATCCAAAATCATCATCGAAGATACCAAAGTGAAAGCCATCGTCCTGGAGAACGGACACCCCAACTGGGACGTAATGAAGCCTTCTGCCGACACAACCGATACGGAAGAAACCCCAACCGAAAGCGCACCGATACGCATCAAGCTGCAAAAACTTTCGATAAAAGACCTTTCCGTAAGCTACGATGACCGGCAGGGAGGCATGTATGCAGCCATCAACCACCTGAATGCCACATGTTCGGGCGATTTCGGTAGCGAACGTACCACGGTAGACCTGAGTATGGAAACTCCTTCGCTCACCTACCGCACCGGAGGCATCCCCTTCCTGAACAAAGCACGGCTGGAAGCCGATATGAATGTAGATGCCGATTTTGCCAACAACAAGTATACGCTGAAAGACAATACCATCAGCCTGAACGCCATTCAAGTAAACATTGACGGATGGGCAGCCATGCAAAAGAACGGTATCGGCATGGACATGAAACTGAATACAAACGAAGTGGGATTCAAGGAACTGCTTTCGCTTATCCCTGCCATCTATGCCAAAGACTTCCAAGACCTGAAAACGGACGGCAAAGCAAGTCTTACGGCATTTGCCAAAGGTATCCTGGGACAAGACCAAGTACCGCAGTTTGAAGTCGCGCTGGACGTAAAAGACGGAATGTTCCGCTATCCTTCCCTGCCTGCCGGTGTGGAAAACATAAACATCGCCGCCAATGTGAAGAATGCAGGGGGAAACATCGATGCAACGGAAATAACAGTCAGCCCCTTCGATTTCGTATTGGCTGGTAATCCGTTCAGCCTGAAAGCCTCGGTAAAAACACCGATGAGCGACCCAGACCTGCAAGCCTCAGCCCAAGGGACACTCGACCTGGGCAAGATAAAGGAAGTCTATCCACTGGAAGATATGACCCTGAACGGCACCATTCAAGCCGACATGAACCTTGCCGGAAAACTTTCGTACATCGAAAAAGAACAATACGACCAGATGAAAGCGGCAGGCAGCATCCGGCTGAACAACATGAAGCTGAACCTACAGGATATGCCGGCCATTGACATCCAACGTTCTACCTTCAGCTTCTCGCCCCGCTACCTGCAACTGAGCGAAACAACCATCAACATCGGACAGAACGACCTGACCGTAGACAGCCGCTTCGAAAACTACCTGGGATATGCATTGAAAGGCTCCACATTGAAAGGAAACCTCAACATCAGCAGCAACCACATTCATGTAAACGACTTCATCAGCAGCGATACAACAACCGTACAGGTCCCGGAAACCCATGATAGCACAACCGTTTCCTCTTCGGAAGCCGGCGTTATCCGTATTCCGGAAAACATCGACTTCACCATGCAGGCAAACCTGAAAGAAGTTTTGTTCGACAAGATGAAACTGGAAACGGTAAACGGTGTACTGACCGTAAAAAACGGTACCGTTGACATGCGTAACCTTTCTTTCAACACCATGGGAGGAAGCATTACGGCAAACGGTGCCTACTCAGCCCCCAAAGGAGTACAACCGCACCTGAACGCCGGATTCGACATGAAAGGCATCGGATTCGCCCAAGCATACGAAGAACTGGGACTGGTACAACAACTGGCACCTATCTTTTCCGGACTGAAAGGCAACTTCTCGGGCAACTTGAAAATAAACACGCCACTTGATGAGAAAATGAGTCCGGTCATGCAACAAGTACAAGGCAGCGGAAGCCTGTCGACCAAAGACCTGAGCCTGAGCGATGTGAAATTTATCAACCAGGTAGCCGACATCGTAAAGAAACCCTCGATGAAAGATATTCAAGTGAAAGACCTGAACCTCGATTTCGAGATAGCCGACGGAAGAGTCACCACCCAGCCATTCGATTTAAAACTGGGTGATTATACCATGAACCTTTCCGGCTCTACCGGACTGGACCAGACCATCGACTACACCGGCAAGATAACCTTGCCTTCAGGAGGTATCGGCTCGAAACTGGGAACCGTAGACATGACCATCGGCGGAACCTTTACCTCGCCCAAAGTAGGCATCGACATGGCGAGCCTTGCCAAAAACGCTGCAGAACAAGCCTTAAAAGGACTGGTAAAAGGAAATGACGAAAACGGTGAAGAAACAAAAGAAAAAGAATCGGTCATCGACAAGGCACTCAACCTGTTCAAGAAAAAGAAATAAGACCAGGCACAAAGCCTGAAACGGCAAAAGCCGATGCGCATCCCTGCGTATCGGCTTTTCCGAATTACTAATTTAAGTAAAATGCACGACAGGAACGCTTTCCCGTCTTTTTTGATAGAGATATTATCGAAGGGGATTTCTATTCCCTTCTTTCTTATAACACTTCCGGGACTGAAATTGTTTTCAACCATATAAAAAAAATATGAATTGGCATTTTGCGGACATTCATTTATCTTAATACACCAGACAAACGTTATCCACCCACAGTGTATTGCCCGGCGAACCGACAAAGGCACCGCCCAGACTGGACGTAAACTGCAGAATGAGATGAGTAGGTGTTTCATCGGCATCCGCCCATCCGTTTTCCTGAATCAAGACACTCTCACCCTTGCTATTGCGTGCATGATAATTGCCCACACCCAGTTTCATCAGTTCGGCATCGTAATAAGAAGTATGCGATATATCTCCGTAATGAATATCATAAGTCGCCTTGTTGCGCCAGCCTTCAGTCTGCTGATAACGGATAACCGCCGTACCGATACGCTTGGCTATGATATTGCCCTCGGCATCCTCGGTGCGCTTCTGAAGCAAGCAGGTCATAATGGCACAGTCTTGCCCCGGAACAGTGCTTTTCCGGCTGAATCCCGTCTGACGGATGCGGTTCGGCTCACCCGACATTTTTACCTTGTAATCGTAACGGACAGCTTTGGGACGGGAATTAAAACGCACTCCCATATTCAAGGCTTTCTCACCTTCCTTCGTTCCGGTGATAGGTTCTTTCATATCGCCCAGAAACAAGGAACCGGAAGCCAGCACCGTGATATTCACCACTCCCAAAACCTTGACACTTTCGATATGCGTTTCCAGACGGGCACAATAGCCCCCTTCCCTCTGTTCGGGATAAACACTGGTATTGGTCTTGACAATCCCCATCACCTTTGCCATAACATTGGAATTTCCCCACGGCGAACCTCCCTGGTTCACATACGGGGTATTCCCATCCAGTTCTTTCACAGGCCCTACTTCATAAAGCAGTTTCGTATCGCCGCCAATAATACCCGATTCGTGAATCTTGCGCGTAATCCACTGGTCCATATCACCATATTTCAGAGGAACGACTTTCTCCTGCGCATTCATAAAAAGAGGAAATGCCATCGCCAGCACTCCGAACATCCATTTCATCTTTCTCATGTATTATTCTACCTTATTTTAATTTGCGGGCAAAGTTACAAAAAAAAGCGATAGCCAAAAGGCTACCGCTCTAAATCTGAATTATCGGATATTATTTCCGGTCTATTTACTATTTGGCATAAAGCAGCCACGCACCCTGGAAATCCTTGCGGTCGGGATACTTGGCTTTAAAAGCGTCGCGGGCAGCCGAAGCCTCTTCGTGTGTATCATAAGAAGCCACAATGACGCGGTACATATTCTTTTCAGCATTATATACCACCTTGGCATTATACCCTTCGCCATCCATCTGCCCTTTCAGACCGTCGGCGTTTGCCTTGATACCGAAACTTCCGCATACCACACTGTATGCCTTCAGCCCGTCACCCGAAACCAGTTCTACCTTTTCTTCACGGACCGGTGCCGTAGTCACAGGGGCAGGAGTTGTAGGAGCAGGAGTAACAGGAGCTATCGGAGCAACTGTCTCCGCCGGAGCCTCACTGGTTGCGGCTTCTGCCAATTCTTGTTGTTTCGCTTTTTCATAAGCCTTTTTATAAGCACTTTCGCTTGACTTACAGGATGAGAATGCCAAAGCTACACACAATCCCATTCCCAATACAACAACTTTCTTCATTTGTCTTGAATTTATAAATTTAACTTTTCCGTTTCTTCTCGTTTTATTTTTTGCAAAAGTAGCAATATCTCCCTAGTCTTGCTATTAAAATCTGTTAATAATGCAAGATATTATGGGATTTGTCAAATATTTCGTCCAAAAATGATGCATTATAATCAGAATTTTCTTAGATTTGTAAGCGTAATAACTAAAAAAACGTTTTGATATGAAAGCATTGAATGTAGTAGCTGCATTCTTGGGTGGGATTGCCATTGGTGCAGCAGCAGGTATTTTATTTGCTCCGGAAAAGGGTACCGACACACGTAACAAAATAGCTGAGCTTTTGCGTAAAAAAGGTATCCGTCTGAACCGTGAAGAAATGGATGATTTGGTTGACCAAATCGCATCAGAAGTAAAAGATGCCGACTAATCATGAGCATGAACTTCAAGAGGGTGTGGTAAAAGGAAAATTTTAGCACACCCTCTTTTTTAAACCTCCAGAAACTATGTTTGCTAACGACAAAAGCATTGACAACCTGCAAGACCTCTTCAAGGAATTCAGGAAATACCTTGAACTGCAAGGACAATACCTCCGGCTGGAAGCGATAGAAAAACTCACCATCCTGCTCTCTACACTGATTCTGATTTTCATCCTGGTGACCGTAGGAGTGATGGCCCTTTTCTATTTCTCGTTCATGCTGGTATATGTACTTGCCACCGCCGTGGGAAGCCTGATAGCGGGCTACGCCATTGTAGGCATCCTGCTGATTGCGATAGCCCTGCTCATCTATCGCTTCCGCGTACCACTTATCTTCCAGCCGATGGTCAATTTCCTGGCACGGCTATTTTTGGATGACACAAAGAAAACAGAACCATGAACAATCTACCACCGAACCACTATACCCTGGAAATGATCCGCCAGCAACGGATAGATAAAAAAAAGGAAATCCTCCAGTCAAAAGAACAGATGCTCCACCTTGCCCATCAACTCTTTGCCCCGCCACAAAGCAAAAACAAATTTGAAGGGATGATGCAACATGTCAACATGGGCATCGCCGCCTACGACGGACTGATGACAGGCATCAAAGTATTACGCCGCGTACGTGCTTTCTTCGGAAGTGGCAAAAGAAAAAGATACTAAGAAGCTGTTTTGAATTTCTCCAAAAAGTTTTTCTTGGCTTGATGTATCTGTTTTCGTGTGTGCTTTGGGCGATTTTTTGGTCCTTTTCGCTCCTGTTCTTCGTCAGATAGCCCGCTATCTTCCTCATCACAGAAGCGAAAATGCCTCAAAAACTCATCCCAAATCATCGCACGATAAATTCAAAACAGCTTCTAAGAGCCTGTTTAAATTTATCCGCAAAATGCCAATAGGATGAAGGTGAAATGCATTCATCCATAAATTCTAAAGACAATATGAAACTGAAAAAACTATTCTTTACACTTGCCCTCATGCTGGGCTGCATCAGCGCATCGGCACAAACCGACTCTACTTTCTACATCAAAGGACCGATGGGACGGCTGGCGGCACGCCTGCAGCTCCCCGCACTCCAACAAGGAGAAAAATGCCCGATGGTCATACTCTGCCACGGATTTACCGCCAATATGCAAGGACCCTTGTTCGACACCATCAGCGACAAACTGACAGAAGCCGGAATCGGCGTAGTGCGTTTCGACTTCAACGGACATGGAGCAAGTGAAGGGGATTTCATCAATATGACCGTCCCCAATGAAATAGACGATGCACTGGCCGTCATAGCCTTTACACGCAACCTGCCGCAAACCGCCAGCATCTCCCTGCTGGGACATTCGCAAGGAGGGGTGGTTTCGGCAATGACCGCAGGACGACTGGGCAAATATGCCATCCGGAGCGTAGTACTGATGGCACCTGCCGCCGTATTGCGCGATGATGCCCTGCGGGGCAACACAATGGGAGTCGTATACGACCCCTGGCACGCCCCTGAATACATCACCATGCCTTCAGGACACAAACTGGGAAGAAACTACATCCAGACCGCCCTCGAACTGCCGATATATGAAACGGCAAGCCGGTACGACGGCCCTGTACTTGTGATACACGGAATGGACGACCGGATAGTACCTTACACTTACGGAGAAAGATTCCACCAGACCATGAAGAAAAGCGAAATGACCCTGATACCGGGAGAAAACCACGGATTCGGCGCCAACTTGCCATATGCCACCTCTGTAGCTTCTTCGTGGCTGATAAAAAAATTGAAAGACGGAAAATAAGAACCCGGCACCACTTGGTGCCGGCTTAACTTCTGCAAAGTTCTTTTAAAGTTCGGAAAAGCAGACGAAGCACATTTGGAACTGAAGCATAAAAAATCTATATTTGCTTGCTAATATTAAGAAGGAAATAATGAAACGAGTAAGTTCACTAACCGCTATACCCGCCGAAACCCACTTCATAGCAGGCATTGATGTAATCGGTAATCTTAAGAAACTTTTCGAAACTCCAGAGCAGATATCAGGGTGCCTGATATTGCTTTGTATAAGAGGAAAATGCAAAATCACCATCCACCTGACCCAATACGAACTGAAAAAGAATACGATAGCCGTAATCTATCCCAACCAGTTCGTACAGATAACAGAGGATACACCCGATTGCCGGTTCGCCTTTGTCGGATTCTCCTCCACACTGATACAGCACCCTTTCCTGTTTTCCAACACAATACAGTATGCCCCCTCTATTCTGGAAGAACCGGTCATCAGCTTGTCTCCTGAAATGGCAGACCTGTTCGGCGATTATTTCAAAGTACTGATAAAGGCAAAAAGGCTGGGCAATGTGCTGATAAGGGAAGAACAGCTTCCGCTGATTCTGACCGGACTGATTATTGAATTGGGAAATATCAACAGGCAAGAACCACTGGCAAAAAACACCCAGCATTATACACGCAGCCAGGAAATCGTGAAAGAACTGATACGTGTCGTAGTAGAAAACTACAAGACCGAACGGAACATCTCGTTCTATGCCGACAAAATGCATCTTTCGCCCCAACACCTGAGCACTACCATCAAAAAAACAACAGGAAGGACGCTCACCGACATCATCTCGGCATTCGTCATCAAGGATGCACAAGCCAAACTACGCTCCACCGAACTGACCATACAGGAGATTGCCTATTCGCTGAACTTTCCCGACATCTCTTTCTTCGGGAAATACTTCAAGCGCTATACCGGAGTATCGCCCAAACAATACCGCAATATGAGGTAGGGGACTTACTAGGTGACTAGGGACTTATTAGGTGACTAGGTGACTAGGGACTAGGTGACTAGGTTTCAGATACCATTGGGTCACCTAGTACCTAGTACCTAGTACCTAGTTCCCTAGTCACCTAGTACCTAGTCACCTAGTTCCCTAGTCACCTAGTACCTAGTCACCTAGTTCCCTAGTCACCTAGTACCTAGTCAAAAACTAAACCACCTCAATCCCCTGCTCCGCGCAAAGCTTGAGGCTCAGTTCTTTCAGCTTGAACTTCTGTATCTTTCCGCTTCCCGTCATGGGGAACTCCTTGACGAAGAAGATATACTTCGGTATCTTGTAGCGGGCAATCTTGCCCTCGCAGAACTCGCGCACGTCGAACTCGTTCATCGTGCAGCCCTCGTGCAGGATGATGAAGGCACCTACCGCCTCGCCGTATTTCTTCGACGGCACACCTGCCACCTGCACATCCTTGATGCCCGGCATCTGGTAGAGGAACTCCTCTATCTCGCGCGGATAAATGTTCTCGCCCCCACGGATTATCATGTCCTTGATGCGCCCCGTGATGCGGTAATTTCCGTGCTCGTCCTTCACGCCCAAGTCGCCCGAGTGCAGGAAACCGTTCCGGTCTATCACCTCGGCGGTGGCTTGCGGGTTCTTGTAATACCCCTTCATGTTGTTGTAGCCCCGGTTGCACATCTCGCCCTGCACGCCTACGGGACATTCCTCGCCTGTCTCGGGGTCGATAACCTTCACCTCGGTAAATTCGAAGTCACGCCCCACGGTGTTGAAGCGCACCTCGGCAGGGTCGTCTATGCGGCTATGCGTCATGCCCGGCGAAGTTTCGGTCAGCCCGTACACGCTGGTCACCTTCATATACATCTTCTCCTCCACCTGCTTCATCAGCTCCACGGGGCAGAGCGAGCCTGCCATGATGCCCGTACGCAGGCACGAAAGGTCGAACATGTCAAACATCGGGTGGTTCAACTCGGCGATGAACATCGTAGGCACACCGTAAAGCGCCGTACAGCGTTCCTTATGGACGGATGCCAGCACCACCAGCGGGTCGAAACGTTCCACCATCACCTCCGTACAGCCGTGGGTGAGGCAATTCATCGTGGCAAGCACCACGCCGAAACAATGGAACAGGGGCACACATACACACAGCTTGTCGTCTTGGGTAAACTTCATGTGCTCGCCCGTCAGGAAACCGTTGTTGGCAATGTTGTAATGCGTCAGCATCACGCCCTTGGGGAATCCCGTGGTACCCGACGTATATTGCATGTTCACCGTGTCGTGGCAGTTCACTTTCTTCTTGGCTTCCGCCAGCACATCATCCTCGATGTTGTTCCCCAGGAGCAAGATTTCCGCCGTATTATACATCCCGCGGTATTTCTCCTGCCCGATATAGATAACGTTGCGCATGTAAGGGAAGCGTTTGCTCTTCATGTGCCCGCGCTCGAAAGTCTTCAGTTCGGGCAGCATCTTGTAGGTCATCTCCACAAAATTGCTGTCCCGCTCACCGTCTACGATGCAGAGGGTGTGCATGTCCGAGTTCTCGCACAGGTATTCCAGTTCCGCCTGCTTGTAGTTGGTGTTCACCGTAACGGCTACGGCACCTATCTTGGCACAAGCATAGAGGAAGGTCAGCCAGTCGGGCACATTTTTCGCCCAAATGCCCACATGTGTGCCATGGGTCACCCCGATGGCAAGCAGCCCCTTTGCCATGTTGTCCACACGGCGGTTGAACTGGCTCCACGTAAAGCGCAGGTTGCGGTCGGAATAAACCAAGTATTCTTTGTCCGGCGACACGGCAGCCCAGTGTTCCAGCCAGTCGCCCAATGTCCGTTCTGAAAGTTGAATCATAATATTTAAGTTTTCACCACAGATTACACAGATTAAAAATAATCGATTCATTCACCACAGAGGACACAGATTTAATTAATAATGAATAACGGCGGATGTTTCCGTTGCCAATTATTAATTGTTAATTATTAATTGCCAATTATTAATTGTTAATTATTAATTGTTAATTATTAATTGTTAATTATTAATTGATAAAATCTGTGTAATCTGTGGTGAAACATACATCCACCGTCAAACCGGTGTATAAATCACCGCCAGAATCTGTGCCGCCTGTCCTTCGAAGGCATGCACGTGATGCGGCACGATGGAGTCGTAATAAATCGTGTCCCCCTCTTCCAGCAGGTAAGTATATTTCCCGTAATTGATTTCGAGCGTTCCTTTCAGCACCATGATGAACTCCTCCCCTTCGTGTGCCGACAGGGTAAAGGCATCGTTGTTCGCATCGATGTCGATGATGAACGGTTCCATGTGGCGGTCCGCCTTGCTGCGCGAGAGCGAATGATAGTGCATGTGCTGGCGTGCGTCGACGGCATTGTTCGAAAAGCTGATGGTGTCGTCCGCTTCTCCGCGGCGGCACACCACGGGGCCGTCTTCTTCCGACTGGTCGTCAAGGAAAGTCCCCAGCCGTACACCCAGTGCGCGCGCTATCTTCAGCAGCGGGGCAAGCGAGGGGATGTCAATGTTGTTTTCTATGCGTTCAATCTGTCCGGCGGTAAGCCCTGTACGTTCCGCCAGTTCATCGATGCTGATTTCCTTGGCGGTGCGCAAATCCTTTATTTTTTCTCCGATAATGTTCGTGCGGTCCATAGTACGAATATTTTTATAAATTATACCGCCGACAAAGATAATAAAGTTTTCTTAATTGACAATGAACTGACATGCTAATGTGCCAATGTGTCAGTAATAATGAGATAATGTGCCAATAAATTATGAGATAATGTGCCAATAAATTATGAGATAATGTGCCAATAAATTATGAGATAACAAGGGTATTCTACTATTAAAAATCGGCGCGCATCCCTGCGCACCGATTCTGATTACTAAATAAAAAGTCATTGTCGGTCTGTATATTAAAGAGACACTTCTCTTTTTGATGGAACAATGATTTTACATTTTTGGGAATCTTTTTTTGTTGACACAAAATAATATGTATAATTGAATAGTGCAAATAAAAATAAGAAGCTGTTTTGAATTTATCGTGCGATGATTTGGGATGAGTTTTTGAGGCATTTTCGCTTCTGTGATGAGGAAGATAGCGGGCTATCTGACGAAGAACAGGAGCGGAAAGGACCAAAAAATCGCCCAAAGCACACACGAAAACGAACACATCAAGCCAAGAAAAACTTTTTGGAGAAATTCAAAACAGCTTCTAAGATTTTTATCATCAAATGCACGAGGTCACGCCCAGCGTGGTCCCGATAGCGGTGAGAATGGTGATAAGGGTCTGAATCACGATGCCCCAGATGTTTTTCTTTTCCATAGCTTTTAAGTTTTTGAGTTTGTTAGTTTTTGAGTTTGTGAGTTTGTGAGTTTTTTTGAAACGCAGATTTTCGCAGATTAACACAGATTCTTTGATTTACTATTTTTCGATTTACGAAGTACGATTTAATGTCAAAAATAGTAGATAGTAAATTGTCAAATCGTAAATTGAAAAATCTGTGTAATCTGTGGTGAAAAAGTTACACGCCCGGTTCCGAAGCAGCAGGTTTGCGTTTCGCCGCTTCCAGGTCTACGGTAGCCTCGCCGGCTTTCTCCGCCTTGAGCGTAGCTGCCTGCGCCGCGCGGCTTGCTACGGGATTGAACTGCGCACGGCTGATGAGGTCGGCAAAGTCCGAACCGGGAGTGAAAATCACGTTGATGCCCGTGATGTTCGCCGCGGTGAAGTCCGCCAGCGAATCCGCGGCCTTCGACGAAAGCGAAATCCAGAAGTCGCCCAGCGCGCCCAGCTGCACCTTGTTGCCGTTGAGCAGCATCTCCACCAGGCACTCGCACATGTCGAGCACCACGCCCTGCACCGTGCCGCGCGAGAACACCCCGTTGTGGTCGGCAATGTGCTTCACAAACTTGTCGAAGGTCATCGACTCTTTCATCTGGGCACGTGCGTATGCCTTTTCCGGAGCTTCTTCGTCCATGGGGTTTCCAGTTAAGTAAACAGAATAGTCAATCATAGTAGTTTAGTTTTTAAGTTTTTAAGTTTTTAAGGTGACAAGGTACTGTTTTAGGTGACTAGTTAACTAGGTGACCAGGTACTAGGTTCTGAATAGTTTTACTAATGGTATCTAAAAACTAGTCAACTAGTACCTGGTCAACTAGTCACCTAGTATCTAAAACCTTGTCACCTTGTTAACTTGTTACCTGTATGCTGCAAAGGTACGCAATCTTTTCCACCCGGCAATGGATTTGAAAACGGTTGGTGTGAAAATCTGTTAATAGTATTCTGTTTTACTCCGTATGTAGCTGTAAATGAACAAATAAAGGAATCAAAAAAAATAATATATCATACAAGTCCATATTTTCGATGCCATAGATAAACAAGTAATTGTCATTTGTCATTGTCACGATACATTGTTATCGCCGAAGGCAGTGACGAATGACAAATGACAAAATGACAATTAACTTTTTTCGTAATCGCTTTGAAAGGAAAGAAAATGACAATATATAGTATATTATATATAATATATATATTATATATAATATAAATTTTAATACTCTCTTTTTTTACTCCAAAAAAACGGCTTCTTGCTAATTGTCATTTGTCATTTGTCATTGTCATGCCCGTATTATGATGCACTTATAATGAATGAGGAACGCATATATATGCGTATGCCGGCGGATATAGCTGCGCCGCGCCGGGCAAATATGAGCCTCCGCACGGGCGCGCGCGGACTTCTTCTGTCTGCCCTTGTGTCCCCCTAAATATACATGTTAAATCGTTGATTGCAACAACTTTTTCATTATAAATTCTTGTTTTTTCAAAATATTTGATTTATATTTGTAACTATCATACAAGTAAAACGAACAAACCGTTAACTTTAAAACGACAATATATGAAAAAGCAAATGAAGAACATGCCGGCAGGTCAGGAGGATGCCGAAGAAGAGCAGAAAGCTCCGAAAGCCGGAGACATATTAAACGAACAAGATGCCTTCCTCCTGAAAAACAGCCGGAACATCATCGAGGGGCTGGGCAGGCACCTGATAGAAGAGCGCCGCCTGAAAGAGCAAGCCCTGCTGGAAAGCGACCGCCACAAGCAGCGGGCGGACGACATGGCGGAAGAAGCCAAGCAGGCACATGCGGACGCCAGACGGAAAGACGAGATAATCAACCGGAAAGATGAGGAAATCAGCCGGATGCGCGCCGAGAGCGAGCGCAAGGACGCTGCCCATGCCGAAGAAATCAGCCGGATGCGTGCCGAAAACCTTGCCATCCGCAAAGCCGCGGTCACCTACCTGCACGAAACTTCCACCGCCCGTAACGGAAAAAACACCTCCACACCCCACGCTATCCCCGAAATACTGAATACTCCCAAAGCCCGCTCCCTGCTCGGGAAACTGAGAGAAGGGCAAATCCTTGACGAACACTGGCAACCCCTCGGGCTCTCGAACGCCGAAAGGGGAATCGTGGCGCAATACATCTCCGGACAGCTGGGCATCGCCGCACAATGGCAGACGTTCGGCTCCTTGTGGAACATGAAGCCCGAAACGCTGCGCCGTGCCGCGGCAAAAGCCCTTGACCAACGGAAAACGCTCGACTTCCAAGAATTGCTGAAAGACCTGCTGAGGGCGTAAGCATCAATGTGGCAATGTGATAATGTGCGAATGTGTCAATGTGCGAATGTGTCAATGTGATAATGTGATAATGTGCGAATGTGTCAATGTGCGAATGTGGCAATGTGATAATGTGGCAATGTGGAATGTGATAATGTGCCAATGTGAAATGAAGTAATTAGCACATTAGCACATTATTTATTAGCACATTGTGTTTGCCCGTCTTATAGATTTGCAAGCCATTTCTTGCCTTTCGGCGTCCTGAACCAAATCAATATGCCGATGCCTATAACGAGGCATATCGAAAATAGAATGATCAAAAAATCCATACTTATCTATCGTTTAGAATTTTATAACCTATTGCTGCAAACGTATATGTCAATGACACTCCTATTGTTGCCAATATGCCCTGTTGTATCCGGGCCTCATTCACTATAAGTGAAACTCCTCCTACCAAAGCCATTGACGTAAATACGAGCTTAGCCAAGTCAAAGAAAAATTTTCCAAGGTTTTCCCGACTTAACTTTTCTTTTTCTTTTATTTCTTTTCGTTCCTCTTGTTGCCTTACAAAGTTGTTCATAATGAATACTATCTTGCAAAGATATAAAATTTTGCCCGATAAAAAAGATTATTGAGGCAATAAATTTATCGTTCAAAAAATGGTTTAATCATATACTCTTATAAACGCATAAATTCTGAAAAGTAGACGGATAAAATGTTAAAATTGCAGATACCTCGCGGGATTAGCAAAATTCTTCCGCATTCTACCTGCCCGTGCCAGCCACGCCGTGCCTGCCACGTGGCAGTTTTTTCCCAATCCATACGCTTACCTTTGCTTCCGTAATCAACAAGAGGTACTAGTTGACCAGGTACCAGGTACTAGGTTTTCAGATACTATCGACTGGCGCCAACGAAAGTATTCAGAACCTTGTCACCTCGTCAACTTGTCACCTTGTCACTTAAAAATAAAAACGAAAGAACCATGAAAGCATTTTTGAAAATCGAGCGTTGCGGCGAGGTGTTCAGCGTGCGCAGCGAGAAGGCGGAACAGGGAACGATAAGCAAACGGGTGGTGACATTGAGCGACTGGTGCGGGCGGTACCCCGACCGCTACGTGGCGGTGATGCTGGGAGCGGTGGCAGAGGCGGACATCCATCCCGAAGACATCATCTACGGCGAACTGCGCTTCCAAACACACGACCACAACGAGCAAACCTATCAGGACATCACGCTGGTGAACTTCGTCAAGCTGGGGAACGAGGAAAACTGATTTAGATTTTCACCACAGATTACACGGATTTAAATAATTAGTTACACCGTAGGGGCGTATCGCATACGCCCGGATGCGCCAACTAATCCACGTGGATGTATTCAGGGCGTATGCAATACGCCCCTACGGTAAACTTAACACAAAGACTTATGAATATAACATTGCAGATTTCGGACGCCGCATACCAGCGGCTGGTTTCCACGGGAAGCCGAATCCAAGGGACTATCGGGCTGATTAACCCGACGGAAGGTAATTTTTCGGAACACAAGAAAGGCGTTTCAAAGCCGGGCACACGGAGCATCAAGTTGCGCCACGGAAGGGCTTCGGTGGGCGACACGCAGGTACGCCTGACGCTCCGCATCGGGCTGGACGAAGTGGACGTAATCCCCTCGCAGGTGATTGAGAACGAAAGCAAGGAGGCGAGCGCGTTCATCGAAGGGATGTATGACAATGTTTTCGGATACTGATTCACTCACCACAGATTACACAGATTAAATAATTTATTATTGACAAAATTCACCACAGTGGCACACAGAGGAAATAAATTAATTTTATTAATCTGTGTAATCTGTGGTGAAAAAAGCATACACTATGAGTTTCGGAATATCAAATAACATCAGAAGCCGGGAGGTGCGCGAGTGCACGTCCGAGCTGTTTTGGAAGGCGGTACGCTCGCCGCTGGTCGCTGATATCTGTGCGCAGATAGCGGACGGACTGGAGAAAGTAAAGCGTGGTGAAATGGTAAAGGAAGATTACGAAACCTTGAAGGCTGGATTGAAGAAAAGGCTTCCGATTTTTACGCCACACGCCACGTTTAGGAACGGAAGGAGATTGAATGCGGATGCCGTGCCTTCGGGGCTTTCGATGTATGATATTGACCATTTGCCCAGTCCGCGGGAGTATTGGGAAATGAAGAGTGAAGAATTAAGAACGAAGAATGTGCTCCGCTTTGTGGTGTTGGCGCATGTTACGCCCAGTACCGAGGGGCTGCGGTTGTTCTTCATTATCCCCGATGGGATGGACTTGGCAGGGGCACAAAAGTGGATGTCGGAGCAGTTGGGGGACGCGAATTATGACCAGAGCGTGAAGGACTTGGCACGGTCTTCGTTTGTGGTGCCGGAGGATTATATTATCTATGTGGATGAGGATAAACTTTTTAAGAATGAAGAATCTCCTTGTCACGCTGGATTGTCCGATGATAATCGTAGGGGCGTATCGCATACGCCCGAATGCGTCAACGAAAACGCCAGCGGTGATGCGCATGTGGATGATAAAGCGGATGTTTCCGGGCGTATGCAATACGCCCCTACGGAGATGGCTTTCAAGGGTGTACCTTACTCGGACATTATCCGGCATTGGTTTGCGCTTACGGGCGGCGAACCGGTGCAGGGAGAGCGCAACGACAAGTTGCATCGGCTGGCTTCGCATTTGCGCTACATTACGGATAATAACGAGGAAATTCTTTTACAGATTATGCCACGTTACGGGCTTTCGGAGGAAGAAATGAAAGGGCTGATTCATTCGGCGTGTTCGGCGAAATGGTACAGTATGCCGAAGCTGATGAAAGAAGCTTGTAGGGGCGTATCGCATACGCCCGAATGCACCAACGAGAACGCCAATGGGGATGTGTGTGCGGATGTTTCCGGGCGTATGCGATACGCCCCTACAGTACCGCCCGAATTGCCGAAAAAGCTGCCCAAACTTATCGGGCTTCTTGTGAGCCGCACCCCCGACGTGTACAAGCCTGCCGTGGCTCATGCGGTGTTTCCACCGCTCGCAACACACCTGCATAAGGTAAGATTTAAGTACATCGACAATGTGGAGCATGAAGCCACGCTGATGAACGTGCTTATGGCTGGAACGGGTGCCGGAAAGGACTGTATCTCGGAGCCGATAAACCGCATTATGGCGGACATCCGGCGCAGGGACGAAGAAAACTTGCGCAGGGAAAGGGAATGGAAAAACGAGGTGAACTCGAAAGGCTCGAACAAGGACAAGAGGCAGCGTCCGGAAGGGCTTGTGATTCAGGAAATTGATGCGGACATGACCAATCCGGCTTTCGTGATGCGTACCGCCGAAGCGGAAGGGCATTTTCTGTACACGAAACTGAACGAGATTGACCAGTTCGATGCCTTGCGCGGGTCGGGACGGGGAAACCAGCAGTTTCAAATCATGTGTTTGGCTTTTGACCCCGGAAACCGCTACGGGCAGACCCGTGTGGGGACGCAGAGTATCACCGAGAAAGTGACCATCCGGTTTAACTGGAATGCCGCTACAACTATCCTGAAAGGGAAACGGTATTTCTCGCGTGTGCTCACGGACGGGCCTATCTCGCGCATCAATTTCTGTACGATTCCGGAGCGTGAGATAGGTGCGGACATGCCGGTGTATGGCACGTATGATGCGGCGTTCGATGAAGAACTCCGCCCTTACATCGAGAACCTGAACCGTGCCACGGGGCTGGTGGATTGCCCGCAGGCTTTCCGGCTGGCGGAAAAGATGCGGAAGGAGAATGCCGAGTTCGCCACGCTCTCGCAAAGCCGTGTGTATGAAAACCTGAGTTTTCGGGCGAACGTGATTGCTTATCTCAAGGCTTGTGTGCTCTATGTGGCGAATGGCGAGAAATGGGACAAAAGCATTGAAGACTTCGTGCGCTGGTCTTTCCACTACGACATGTGGTGCAAGATGGAGTTTTTCGGGGAGGCGATAGAGGAGGCGATGAAAGAAAAAAACAGTTCTGATTCAAAGCCCGGTCGGCATAACTTATTGGAGTTTTTGCCGGATGAATTTACCCTGCAAGACGCTATCCGGTTACGGCAAAGAGAGGGGATGAATGCCGAGGGAACAAGACCCATGATTAACCAATGGATATGCAGGGGGTATATCACCCGAAACAAAATGACAAATGACAAAATGACAAATGACAATTACAAAAAACTAAAATTCAGGAGCGATGGAATTGACCTTAAACCGAATCGTAAAAGATAAGCCCTACACGTTGGGCAAGTTATTGGTGGACGGGAAAGAGTGCTGCTACACCTTGGAGCCGAAGTGGCGAAAAAGGAAAGCGAAGAAAGTGCCCGGACGCACGGCAATCCCCGAAGGGCGTTATCCGGTGGTGATAACCCGCTCACCCAAGTTCAAGCAATGGCTTCCGCTGCTGCTGCATGTCCCTAAATTTGAAGGTATCCGCATCCACGCCGGAAACACCGTAGAAGATACGGCAGGATGCATCCTTGTTGGCGAGTGCCAGGAACCGGGTATCTTGACGGACTCGTGCTTGTGGGTGGAGAAATTGAAACAACGCATTGTGGAGGCAAAAGCACGGGGTGAAGGGGTGTGGATTTCGATTAATAATTAACTAATTGAATATCCGCAAACATCCCGTGTCTTGGGCAAAATGCGGATATTCATTAAAAATATTTCTTTGCCTGCACACTCCACGTGCAGACAAAATCAGGATGAACCATATAACAGACCTGATAACTTGCCGGCGGAAAAGATTTGTATGCACCAGCAACAAAATCCCCTTGCTGCTGAAGATGAAAAGGCATGACACGCAAGTGTTCCCTGAAATCGACTTCTTCTTCTCCCATCAGCTTGTAGAGCGTTTCCTTTGCCGACCAGTGCAAGAGCATATAATATAAGGTGGAGGTACGTGAATCTCCGGCAAACCCTTTTACCGCTTCCGTCTCTCCGTCCAGCTCTTCGGCACACATGAAACGGCCGGCAATCCTCAATACCCGGTCTGCCACCTGCTCGATATCCACTCCTACTTCGGCAGACGGATGCAGTGCTACAGCCACATACCCCCTGGTGTGAGAAATCGAAAGCCGATAGCTCTGGTCTGTAAGGAAAGGTTTGCCCGAAGGAAAATGCCCGACCTGTTTCTCTTCACCGCACAATGCCTTAAGCAATACACGCACCGCAAGATACTCGGTACGGCGTGACTCTGCACGCAGTGCGGACAGTTCAGCATCGTAAGGCAATGAGTCACCCAACATCGCACGCAACTCTCCGCCGGTTTCTTCCACCTTCCAGATGGCAAACACAGCGCCATCGCTTTTCCAACTCTTAAACAGCGACATTCTTCCGGGTTACTTTTACTTTCACAATACGATGGGCATCCATCTGAAGCACTTCGAACACAAAATCCTTGCAACGGATAATCTCATGCAGTGCCGGGAACTCTCCTTTCAGTTCGAGCACCAGTCCTGCCAAAGTATCGGCATCGCCAGCCAGCTCTTCGAAATCATCCGGGTCGACATCCAATATCTTATAGAAATCGGACAGCAACGTTTTCCCCTCAAAAACATACACGTTATCCGAAACCTTTACATAGCTGCGTTCTTCTTCGTCATATTCATCATTGATTTCCCCAACGATTTCCTCGATAATGTCTTCCATCGTGACCAGCCCCGATGTACCTCCAAATTCGTCCACCACAATCGCTATATGGATCTTGTTTGCCTGAAAATCACGCAACAGGTCATCAATCATCTTGGTCTCGGGCACGAAATAGGCAGGCCGTATCAAGTTCTGCCACTTGAAAGTGTCGTCTTTTTCCAAGTAGGGCAACAAATCCTTAATATACAGAATGCCCTTTATATTATCGCGCGATTCTTCATAAACGGGGATACGGGAGTATGCATTGTCCACCACACACCTGATGACTTCTGAAAACGGGGTGCCGATTTCCAAATCTACCATATCCAGCCGCGAAGTCATTACCTCTTTTGCCGTTTCCTCTCCGAAACGGATGATGCCTTCCAGCATATTGCTTTCTTCCGAAATCTCACGTTTGTCGGTCAGCTCCAAGGCTTGCGAAAGTTCGTCCACAGAAAGGCCGGTCTTTTTATGCTTCTGCGCCATCCTGTTCACAAAAAAGGCAGAACGTACCAGAATGTCTGAAAAGGGACGGAAAATCCTACGCAGGAAGACAATGAGAGGCGCTACTTTCCGGCAGAACCCCAACGAATCTTGTGCCGAATAGATGCGAGGCATAATCTCGCCGAACAATAACAGCAGGAATGTCAAGACGATGACACAAAAGGCCAGTCGCAGCCCCTCTGCCTCTTCCCCACGCATCACATCGGAAAAGAAGAAAGCCCCCAGCACGACAATCGTCACATTGACGAAATGATTGGATATCAGAATCGTTGCAAGCAGACGTTCCGAGTCGTCCAGCAACTTACGGATACGCTTGTCGGCCGCCGATTTTTCTTCATCCACTTCTTCCCTGTCGTTTTCAGACAAGGAGAAGAAAGCTATCTCCGAAGCCGAGACAAGACCGGACACACACAATAACAACACAGCCAGCACAGCAGCTGCCAACGCTCCTACGGAAGGAGATGCAAACGTGAAGCCGCTACACCACTCTTCAATGATAGATAAACACGAGTCAGGATCCAAAACAAAAAATTTTAGTTAAACATCAGGTTTATATGCCATCGGTCAGAAAGGCAAATCATCAGAAGTGCCAGCCTGCTGCGCCGAAACATTCGCCTGCTGTGCCGCAGCAGGCTGGGAAGGGGCGGTTGCCGGCTGGGGAGAACGCGGAGTCAGCATCTCCATATTATCGGCAAAGATTTCCACCACATAACGCTTGATGCCGTTCTGGTCGTCATACGAGCGCGAGCGTATCTTTCCTTCAATATAAAGTTTGTCCCCCTTGTGTACATATTTCTCGGCAGTCTCCGCCAGTCCGCGCCACAACACGATGTTATGCCACTCCGTACGTTCGGGCACCTGCGTGCCGTTTGCCAATGTATAGGCTCTGTCTGTAGTGGCCAAAGGGAAAGCAGCTACCGCCACCCCATTATCCAAATAGCGTACATCCGGGTCTTTCCCGACATTTCCAATCAATTGCACTTTATTCAATGACATATCTAAATCGTTTACTGATTATTTGGTTTCAAAATTACAGAAAAAAAACGAGATATCAAACGCGGAACCGCAAATTTGTGCAAATCGCCGACCGGGACGCATTGGAACGCCCCCTGCGGCATCCCCCCCGGGGCGATGCGCACGACATAACAGTCGGCATAAATCACCCGATGTGACAAGACATGCTTCACCTGCTTTGCCACCAACCGCACAGACAAGATTTCGCATTCCGCAAAAAGCTGCCTGTATGCCGGCAGCACGCATACCTCTTCTTCTTCCATCGCCCGTCCGGTTTCTATCAACGGGAACTCATACAGGTTGTGCCAGATATCCCCCGCCTCCCGCTTGTGCAAGAAGGTATCCCCGCCGGCATCTATATAAAAATAAAGGAAATACCGGTTGCTCACTTTGGTTTTGTGCTGCTTGCGCGGAAGCACATCCACCAATCCTTTCTGCAATGCCATACAGCTGTCTGCCAACGGACAGAACATGCACGAAGGGGATGAGGGCACGCACTGCAAGGCTCCAAAGTCCATTATTGCCTGGTTGTACAGGGCAGGAACCGACTTTTCGAGCAACTCTCCAGCCAATGCCGCATAAAGTTTCTTGCCTTGCGTGGTGTCAATCGGTTCTTCTACCCCCAGCCAGCGTGAAAGCACCCTGTACACATTGCCGTCGACCACGGCACAAGGCATACCGTAGGCAAACGAGCAAATGGCGGCGGCGGTATAATCGCCCACTCCTTTCAATTTACGTACCTCTTCGTAAGTATCCGGGAAAGTCCCGCGCGCAGCTATCGAACGTGCCGCCTCGTGCAGGTTCCTTGCCCGTGAATAATAGCCCAACCCCTGCCAATATTTCATCACTTCGTCTTCACCGGCCGCAGCCAAAGCAAACACATCCGGAAACCGCCGGATAAAACGGCAGTAATAATCGTACCCCTGTACCACACGCGTCTGCTGGAGTATGATTTCAGATATCCATATTTTATAAGGATCTTTCGTGTCCCGCCACGGCAAATCCCGCTTGTTCTCCTCATACCAATGTATCAAGGTTTCACCGAACCGATTCATAACTTTTCCATTGCTTTTGATTAAAAACACTAAAAACATCTGCAAAATTACAGGTTTTAAGGATGCTTGAAACAGTTTTTTAAAATTTTGTTCGAAAGAAATTTTTCCATAAGCGAGAAAAGCTATATATTTGCAATCCAAAAAATTAAGATAACGTATAACAATAATTATTAGCGAAATGACTAAAGCAGAGATTGTAAACGAAATTGCCAAAAGCACCGGCATTGACAAGCAAACGGTACTCACTACGCTGGAAGCATTTATGGATTCAGTAAAGACGTCATTATCAAATGATGAAAACGTATACCTCCGTGGATTCGGCAGTTTCATCGTGAAGAAAAGAGCGCAGAAGACTGCCCGGAACATTTCAAAAAATACGACCATCATCATTCCGGAACACAACATTCCGGCATTTAAGCCAGCAAAGACGTTTACTCTTTCAGTAAAGAAATAATTAACATTAGTATTAACCCTATAAAATTTTGAAGCTATGCCAAGCGGAAAGAAAAGAAAAAGACATAAAATGTCAACTCACAAACGTAAAAAAAGACTGAGAAAGAACAGACACAAAAGCAAAAAATAATTGTTAGTCTGTCCGACTTCAATAAAGAACAAACTTGCAAAGCTCCTTCATAGTCTTTCAGGTTTGTTCTTTGTGTATTGAGAATCTTTTGTTTCAAAAAAAAGTATTAACCCGTAAACTAAGTATAACAAGTGACAAGCGAATTAGTAGTAGATGTACAGCCGAAGGAAATCTCCATAGCTCTGCTGGAAGACAAGAACCTGGTAGAGTTCCAGAAAGAAGAAAGAAACCTTTCCTTTTCCGTCGGCAATATGTACGTGGGCAAAGTCAGAAAGCTGATGCCCGGACTGAACGCCTGCTTCATAGATGTCGGTTTCGAAAAAGACGCTTTCCTTCATTACTTAGACCTTGGACCTCAATTTCTTTCTTACCAGAAGTATCTGAAACAAGTTATCAGCGACCGAAAGAAGCTTTATCCCATATCGAAGGCATCCATGCTGCCCGATATTGAAAAGGACGGAAGCATCTCGAACGTCCTGCAACAAGGACAAGAGGTTATCGTACAAATTGTCAAAGAACCCATTTCCACCAAAGGACCGAGACTGACCTGCGAATTGTCGTTCGCCGGCAGATACCTGGTACTGATCCCGTTCAATGATAAAGTGTCGGTATCGCAAAAAATCAAGTCGAGCGAAGAACGCGCACGCCTGAAACAATTGCTGCAAAGCATCAAGCCGAAAAACTTCGGCGTCATCGTACGCACGGTGGCAGAAGGGAAGCGCGTGGCTGAACTGGACGCCGAACTGAAAGTATTGCTGAAACACTGGGAAGAGACCATCACAAAAGTACAAAAGGCAACCAAAATGCCTACACTGGTCTACGAAGAGACAAGCCGCACGGTAGCCATGCTGCGCGACCTGTTCAACCCTTCGTACGAAAACATCTACGTGAACGACGAGACCGTTTACAATGAAGTAAAGAATTATGTAGCCCTGATAGCCCCCGAACGTGTGGGTATTGTCAAGCTATACAAAGGCCAGCTTCCCATTTTTGATAACTTTGCCATCACCAAACAAATCAAGTCATCGTTTGGGAAAACCGTTTCTTATAAAAGCGGGGCTTATCTGATTATCGAACATACCGAAGCGCTGCACGTAGTGGACGTGAACAGCGGTAACCGTTCGAAATCTGCCAACGGACAAGAAGCCAATGCCCTCGATGTGAACTTGGGCGCAGCCGATGAGTTGGCGCGCCAACTCCGATTAAGAGATATGGGAGGAATCATCGTTGTCGACTTTATCGACATGAATCTTGCCGAGAACCGTCAGAAACTGTACGAGCGTATGTGCCAGAACATGCAAAAAGACCGTGCCAAGCATAATATTCTGCCCCTCAGCAAATTCGGTCTGATGCAGATAACGCGCCAGCGCGTGCGTCCGGCAATGGATGTGGCTACTGATGAAGACTGCCCCACCTGCTTCGGCAAAGGAAAGATAAAGCCTTCCATCCTGTTTACAGATACACTGGAAAGCAAAATTGACTACTTGGTCAATAAGTTGAAGGTCAAGAAATTTACATTGCACATCCACCCCTACGTGGCTGCTTACATCAACCAAGGCATCATGTCGCTCAAGCGGAAGTGGCAGATGAAATACGGCTTCGGAATCAAGATTGTCCCGAACCAAAGCCTTGCCTTCCTGCAATATAAATTTTATGACGCGCACAACGAAGAAATAGACATGAAAGAGGAGTTCGAAATCAAATAGACAAGCAAACAAAGAACCTCCAAAAAACAATTATCCCCTTGCCTGCTCCTTAACAACATAAGGAAGGCAAGGGGATAATTCGTAAGATACACTTCCCGTTATTTCCGTTTCATTTTCTGCATCATGCCTGCCATCTTGCTGCCCGTTACCATCTTCATCATCTTGCGGGTCTGGTCGAACTGCTTCAAGAGGCGGTTCACTTCCTGAATGCTTGTTCCGCTACCCTTGGCAATACGGTTCCGGCGGCTTCCGTTCAGGATTTCAGGATGTGTGCGCTCTTGGGGAGTCATCGAATAAATAATTGCCTCAATGCTCTTAAAGGCATTGTCATCAATATCGATATCCTTAATCGCCTTTCCTACGCCCGGAATCATCGAAGCCAGTTCTTTCAGGTTACCCATCTTCTTGATTTGCTGGATCTGTCCCAAAAAGTCGTTAAAGTCGAACTGGTTCTTCTGGATTTTCTTCTGCAAACGCTTGGCTTCTTCCTCATCGTATTGCTCTTGTGCACGCTCTACCAACGAAACGATGTCGCCCATACCCAGGATACGGTCTGCCATACGTGCCGGATGGAAAAGGTCGACGGCATCCAGTTTCTCGCCCGTACCAACAAACAGGATAGGCTTGTTTACCACCGTACGGATGGAAAGGGCGGCACCGCCACGCGTATCACCATCCAATTTGGTAAGTACCACACCGGTGAAGTCGAGACGTTCGTTAAATTCACGGGCTGTGTTCACCGCATCTTGTCCGGTCATCGCATCCACCACAAAAAGGGTAGCATCCGGAGTGATGGCATTTTTGATAGCGGCAATCTCGTTCATCATCTGTTCGTCTATCGCCAACCGGCCGGCTGTATCGACAATAACCAGGTCATACCCTTTCGCCTTGGCTTCCTGAATGGCATTCAAGGCTATCTGTACCGGATCTTTGCTGTCCGGTTCGCTATAAACCGGTACTTCCACTTGCTCGCCCAGCACTTTCAACTGGTCGATGGCAGCCGGACGGTAAACATCACATGCTACCAGCAAGGGCTTACGGTTCTTCTTCGACTTGAACATCCGTGCCAGCTTGCCCGAAAAGGTTGTCTTACCCGAACCTTGCAGACCCGACATCAGGATAACAGCCGGACGGCCTTTCAACTCCAGTTCCACCGTATCGCCTCCCATCAGCTTCGCCAGCTCGTCGTGAACAATCTTCACCATCAACTGGCTGGGCTTCACGGCTGTCAGGACGTTCTGCCCCAGTGCTTTCTCTTTTACCGTATCGGTAAAGTTCTTTGCCACCTTATAGTTTACATCGGCATCCAGCAACGCACGACGTACATCTTTCAGGGTCTCCGCCACATTGATTTCGGTGATTTTGCCTTCACCTTTCAATATCTTGAACGACCGCTCCAGTCTTTCACTTAAATTATCGAACATAATTCTATTTACTATTTAGCGATTTACTATTTACTATTTAGCGATTTATTATTTACTATTTAGCGATTTACTATTTAATTTTTATGCCACAGAGGCACAGAGATGTACGCCGTCTCTGCACCCAATAAAAAAGCAGCGTGCAAAAATAGTAAAAAACTTGCAGGCTTCAAATCTTTTTGTTCTGCCATTTCGCTTTTTTCAGATAAATCACACTGAAAACCAACATCAAGGTATAGTAAATCACTTCGGTAGTGAAACAAATCTCCACCGGAGCCTGCACCACCATGCCGATAATGATGATATAGAGGGCATAAAACACCTGTATGCCGATTTCGAGCACCAATGCCGCCTGTGTATTACCTGTTCCCGAAATACCGTTGAAATACACATTGGAAAGTGCCGCAATCAGCATCGCCACGCACACTACATAAAGTGCCAGTTCCGATTCATGAAGCAATGCCTCCTCGCCTGTATATACCGAAAGGATGGCATGAGGAAATGCCACGCACAACACTACACAAACCACCATGATGAGGAACGACATCCGGGCGATGCGGTTCAGCAGATACATCACCTTCGACACACCTCCCGAACCGATAAGGTTACTCACCAACGAGTTCGCCGTAGTAGAAAGTGCCTGCACCGGAATAAGCAAAACGACGTAGACACTGCGCACAATATTGGCTATCGCCAGCTGGCGCTCGCCCAACCGCTCCAGTGCCATAAAAAATACGAACCAGATAGCCATCGAGAGGAAATACTGCACCATCGTGAAACAGGAAATATGCAAGATACGCACCACCATGTTCCAGTCGAACTGCCCGAAGCGGTGCAGCCCGTACTTATGAAGGTCTATCTTCGCATAGGTATATACAAGGTAAAACACCAGCGAAGACGCCTCGGCTATCACCGAAGCCAGTGCCGCCCCACGCACACCCATCTCGGGGAAACCCCACTCACCGAACACCAATACATAGTCGAGTATTACATTGACCGCAGCCATGACCACAGCACTCATCGTAAGCACTTTCGTCTTAGTAATGCCTATATAAAGGGCACGGAACATCACGTTGACAAATGCAAACAGGAACCCCCAGATGCGCCACGTAAAAAACTCGTAAGTAGCATGGTAGATATTGTCTGATGTAATGAGCAGGCGTATCAGAGGCTCGGCAAACAGATACATTGCCGCCAGCAGCACTACCGCCATCCCGAAACTAAAGGCAGAGCCCTGCCACATAATCGGCCCCACGGCATGGTAGTTCCCCTCACCATTACGCCGCGCTATAAGAATCTGCGAACCCACACTGAAACCGAAAGCCACCGTATAAATGCAGATATACAGCAGTCCACCCATAGCCGAAGCTCCCAGTGCCACTTCGCTCACATGTCCCAAAAAGGCAGTATCGGTCACGTTGATGACATTCTGTGCCAGCAATCCCAAGAAAATGGGATAAGTTACATTCCATATTTCTTTGTTCGTGTACATAACAGATTGTTTGATGATATAATTCTTGAAACAAGCGCACAAAGATACGGATTTTATACATACAAACCTAATCCTACTCTTTTCCCCAGGCCTGGAAACTGTCTCTGCTATACTATAGGTATAGATATATTTACTATTTTTCGATTTACGAAGTACGATTTTAATATCAAAATAGTAAATAGCAAATTGTCAAATCGTAAATTAATAAATCTGTGGTGATAAATCGCACAAGCCGTTTTTATATCCCCAACCCATGTAGTGCCAGGTGCACATATTTTTTTTGCATGTCGGCAGGTTTGCATACGACACCATCTATCATCAGCAGGTCAATGTCGAGTGGAATAACCCCTGTCTGCTTACTGGCAGGAGTGCGCCCGCAAGCTTTTTCTATGTCCTTGAAAAAGCTCCTCAAACTATCTGGATCCCAAGTGGTTTCAAACAGTGCCGCCCGGTTGAGATAAGGAGCATGATGTATGCTCCCTTCGGGTGCGGTCTGTATGGTTTTCCCCCATCGGATACAAGGGAAATAATGTCTTAATACTTTTTCGGCTATATTCATATGCATTTCCGCATGGTAATTCGACCCGATACACAAGACACATTGATGCATTTTTTTCATAAATAGTTCTTTTAATCTTTCCAACCTGCCAGAAACTGCCCGGAATCCATCCAAGAATAACGGTATAGCGTCCATAAATATATGAAACCGGCACTGCCTGAAAAACAGTGCAAGTTATAAAAAAGATCATAAACCCGCAAAAAGGGAGCCGAAAACATTCACTTCAGAACGGAACAGGATGATAAATACCATTCTGCAACCAGCCTGAATGACGCGCCAAACACAGACAACTTACTTTACCATACGAACCCGCCTTTTTTAAAACAAAATAACAAAGAGGCAGAAAATAATCGGGTGAAATACATGTCGGATAGTTTTTTTTCTTAACTTTGCGGTGCAACTGAAATGCAAACACTTTAAACAAAAAATATTGAGACTATGATGACTATTGACAAATTCAACTTTGCCGGAAAGAAGGCAATCGTCCGCGTGGACTTCAATGTACCTTTGGACGAAAATGGTAAGATTACCGATGACACTCGTATCCGTGGCGCTCTGCCTACCTTGAAGAAAATCTTGGCTGACGGCGGCGCTTTGATTATCATGTCGCACATGGGCAAGCCCAAAGGCAAAGTAAACGCCAAATATTCGTTGAGCCAGATTGTTGATGCTGTATCAGCAGCTCTGGGCACTCCGGTTCAGTTCGCTCCCGACTGCGCCAAAGCACAGGATGCAGCCGCAGCCTTGAAACCGGGCGAAGTATTGTTGCTGGAAAACCTCCGCTTCTATCCCGAAGAAGAAGGCAAACCCGTAGGCATCGAAAAAGAAGACCCTGCTTACGAAGCCGCTAAGAAAGAAATGAAGGCACGCCAGAAAGACTTCGCCAAGACATTGGCTTCGTATGCAGACTGCTACGTGATGGACGCATTCGGTACGGCTCACCGCAAACACGCTTCTACAGCCGTTATCGCCGACTATTTCGATGCAGACCACAAGATGCTGGGCTACCTGATGGAAAAAGAAGTGAAAGCCGTTGATAACGTATTGAAAGACATCAAGCGCCCGTTCACCGCTATCATGGGTGGTTCGAAAGTTTCTACAAAAATCGGTATCATCGAAAACCTGATGGATAAGGTAGACAACCTGATTCTGTGCGGCGGTATGACATTTACTTTCGCTAAGGCTCAAGGCGGCAAGATCGGTAAGTCTATCTGCGAAGATGACAAGCTCGACCTGGCTCTCGACATCATCAAGAAAGCAAAAGAAAAAGGTGTAAACCTGGTATTGGGTACCGACTGTATCGCAGCTGATGACTTCAAGAACGATGCCAACACACAAGTTTGCCCGGCTAACGACATACCGGAAGGCTGGGAAGGACTGGATGCAGGTCCTGCAAGCCGCGAAGCATTCAAGGCTGCTATCGTAAATGCCAAGACTATCCTGTGGAACGGTCCTGCCGGTGTATTCGAATTCGATAACTTCACAGGCGGTTCGAAAGCCATTGCAGAAGCCATTGCAGAAGCTACCAAGAACGGCGCGTTCTCATTGATTGGCGGTGGCGACTCTGTAGCCTGCATCAACAAGTTCGGCATGGCAGACCAGGTATCTTACATCTCTACCGGTGGCGGTGCATTGCTGGAAGCCATCGAAGGCAAAGTATTGCCGGGTGTAGCTGCTATCTGTGGCGAAGAATAAGAATAACATTATTTTTCAATAGAAACCCGAAAGCGTATGTATACGCATACGTTTTCGGGTTTCAACGTAGATAAACCTCATCAAGCGATATATGGCAGGCATCTACCTACACATTCCCTTCTGCAAACGCCGGTGCATTTATTGCGATTTCTTCTCAACCACTCAGGGAGGACAAACAGACCGTTATATCCAGACGCTATGTAAAGAACTGGAACAAAGGAAAGAGTACCTCGAAGGAGAAGATATCGAAACCATCTATTTAGGCGGAGGCACCCCTTCGCAATTGCAGGAAAAACACTTCGAACAGATATTCTCTACCTTATATATATATTATCCTGTCCGCCCGGATGCCGAAATCACCCTCGAAGCCAACCCCGATGATTTAAACAAGGAATATGTAACCATGCTCCGGCACTTTCCCTTCAACCGCCTGAGCATGGGAATACAAACCTTCAACGATACAACCTTACGGCTGCTGCACCGCCGCCATACGGCACAACAAGCCATTGATGCTTTCGAGCGATGCCGGCAAGCAGGCTTCGCCAATATCAGCATCGACCTGATGTACGGACTGCCCGGTGAGACACTCGCTTCCTGGAAAGCCGACTTGGAGCAAGCCATCGCCCTGCACCCCGAACACATTTCCGCCTACCACCTGATTTACGAAGAAGGCACACCCCTATGGAAACTCAGGGAAGAGCATCGGGTAAGCGAAATAGACGAAGATTTGAGTGTAAGCCTTTTTTCCGAACTGATTCATACGTTGAAAACCGCCGGATATGAACATTATGAGATTTCCAACTTCTGCCTGCCCGGAAAACATTCGCGCCATAATTCCAGCTATTGGATTGGAAAGAAATACTTGGGCTGCGGTGCTTCGGCTCATTCGTACAACGGCATCTCGCGCCAATGGAACATCGCATCGCTTGAAAAATACATGACAGGCATCGAAAACCATAAGCCTGATTTTGAAAAAGAAGAGCTCGACCTCTACACCCGCTACAATGATTTTATCATTACCAGCCTGCGCACCATGTGGGGCATGTCCCTGACCAGGCTCAAGACCGGTTTCGGAGAAAAACTATACGATTATTGTATCCACCTTGCCACACCCCATTTACAACAACATACTTTACAACAGACCGGCGATTTCCTGAAGCTTACCGAACAAGGTATTTTCATATCCGACAGCATCATGAGCGACCTGCTTTGGGTGGACGATTGAAACAAGATTGAAACAAGATTAGTCCCCTCTGGAAGAAATTTTCGTAAAAGAGGTTGCATAGTTTCACTTTTTTACCTATTTTTGGCAAAACGTTTAAAAATGTAAGTCATTATGAGCAATAAACAGAAAAGATTCATCTTACCCGAAGACGAAATACCACGCTTCTGGTACAACATTCAGGCAGATATGATAAACAAACCGCTGCCTCCCTTAAACCCTGCTACCAAAGAACCGCTCAAACCCGAAGACCTTTACCCTATCTTCGCCAAAGAACTTTGCCAGCAGGAATTGAACCAAACAGATACATGGATCGAGATACCCGAGGAAGTGCGCGACATGTACAAATACTACCGGAGCACCCCACTGGTACGTGCATACGGACTGGAAAAAGCATTAGACACCCCTGCCCACATCTATTTCAAAAATGAAAGTGTCAGCCCAATCGGCTCGCACAAGCTGAATTCGGCACTGGCACAAGCCTATTATTGCAAAAAAGAAGGCGTAAGCAATATCACAACCGAAACAGGAGCCGGACAATGGGGAGCAGCCCTGTCGTATGCAGCCAACGTATTCGGACTGGAAGCTGCCGTATATCAAGTAAAAATCAGCTACGAGCAGAAACCATACCGGCGCAGCATCATGCAGACCTTCGGCGCACAGGTGACTCCTTCACCTTCCATGTCAACCCGCGCAGGAAAAGACATCCTGACCAAATACCCTAACCACCAAGGTTCACTGGGTACAGCTATTTCTGAAGCAGTAGAACTGGCACGCACGACACCTAACTGCAAATACACTTTAGGCTCTGTATTAAGCCATGTCACCCTCCATCAGACCATCATCGGACTGGAAGCCGAAAAGCAGATGGAAATGGCGGGCGAATATCCCGATGCCATCATCGCTTGCTTCGGCGGAGGTTCCAACTTCGGCGGCATCGCTTTCCCGTTCATGCGGCACACCATCCTGGAAGGAAAGAAAACCCGATACATTGCAGCCGAACCGGCATCATGCCCCAAACTGACACGAGGCAAATTCGAATACGACTATGGAGACGAAGCCGGATATACCCCGCTGCTTCCGATGTACACATTGGGACACAATTTTACCCCTGCCAACATCCATGCCGGAGGCTTGCGTTATCACGGAGCTGGTGTCATCGTATCGCAGCTGATAAAAGACAACCTCATGGAAGCCGTCGACATCCAACAATTGGATTCGTTCAAATCCGGCTGCCTTTTCGCCAAAGTAGAAGGCATCATCCCGGCACCGGAATCATGCCACGCCATCGCTGCCACCATTAATGAAGCATTGAAATGCAAAGAAAGCGGCGAAGAGAAAGTGCTTCTTTTCAACCTCTCCGGACACGGCTTGATCGACATGAGCGCTTACGACCAATACCTGGCAGGCAATCTCACCAATTATAGCCTGAGCGATGAGGAAATAAACAAGAGCCTGGCAGAAGTGAATGAACTGAATAAATAATGCCTTTAAATGAAGAACCTTCTTGAATGAAGAACCTTCTTGAATGAAGAATGAGGAATGAAGAATGAAGAATTGCTCCGCCTGCATGGAAATTCTTCATTCTTCATTCTTAATTCTTAATTAAATACAAGATGTTACTCCCAGCGTAGTTCCGATAGCGGTCAAAATCGTGATAAGGGTTTGGATAATAATCCCCCAAATGTTTTTCTTTTCCATAGCTTAGTTTAGTTAATAGTTAACAATTAATAGTTAATAGTTTAAATCGAACGCAGAGACGCAAAAGCGCAAAGTTTTTATTAAGGTACTAGGAACTAGGTACTAGGGACTAGGTTTTGAATAGCTTTGCTAATGATTAGGGACTAGGAACCAGGTACTAGGGACCAGGTTTTAAATAGTTTTACTAATAGTATCTAAAACCTATGTCAACTAGTACCTAGTACCTAGTCAACTAAATAATGGTATCTGAAACCTAGTCAACTAGTACCTAGTACCTTGTCAACTGAAACTTGTTTCGTGTCCTCATGCCTTCTCTAAAAAAATTCTCCGCGCTTCCGTGTCTCTGCGTTCGATTTTTAAACACCCGGTTCTTCCGAGCCCGACGGCTTGCGCTTCGCCGCTTCGAGGTCCACGGTAGCCTCGCCCGCCTTCTCGGCTTTCAGGGTAGCCGCCTGTGCTATGCGGCTTGCCACGGGATTGAACTGTGCGCGGTTGATGAGGTCGTCAAAGTCCGAGCCGGGAGTGAAAATCACGTTGATGCCCGTGATGTTCGCCGCCGTAAAGTCCGCCAGCGAATCCGCGCCTTTCGACGAGAGCGAAATCCAGAAATCACCCAGCGCTCCCAGCTGCACCTTGTTGCCGTTCAGGAGCATCTCCACCAGGCACTCGCACATGTCCAGCACCACGCCCTGCACCGTGCCGCGCGAAAACGCCCCGTTGTGGTCGGCAATGTGCTTCACAAACTTGTCAAAGGTCATCAACTCGCTCATCTGAGCTTTTCCGTAGGCTTTCGACGGAGCTTCCTCGTCCATCGGGTTAGTCATCATGTAAACAGAATAGTCAATCATAGTAGTTTAGTTTAAGTTAGTTTTTTAGTTGACAAGGTACTAGTTGATTATGTTTCAGATAGTTTAGCGGGACGACTGCCCAACCATTCATTACCTCGCCCGGTACCTTGTCACCTGTATACCACAAAGGTACTGCTTCTTCTCCCGTCTGCCAAAAAACGGATGACGCTAAAGTGTAAAAATCCGTTAACAAAACGGCAATTCCGAGGAGAATCGCATTCCAATGCTGATTATCAATGACTTACTTTCCTTCCGATTGTCAACTACATTCGTCCGCCGCCGCATATATATGCGCGTGCGAATGCATATAGTTTCCCCATCCTGTGCAAATACTTGGATATGTCAACCTATAAGCAGTGACAGGTGACACTTATTGACACAATATCAAACTATCAAAGAGATTTACCCTACTTGGATTTAATTTATTTGTATAATATAATTAATTATATTATACAAATAAATTAAACACTGCAATACGTTCTCTTTATGTGTAAGAGATTGAGAATAGATGTTGTTACTGTCACCTGTCACCGCAGTACTTTATCAGCAATTGGGATTTTTTATGGCCTCTGACTATGTTAGCAAAAGGAGGCTTAGGAGATTGGGCTATCGTGATAATTTGGGTAATACTTTTAATTGTTGGATAAAACTAAGCTATTTTTTGCAGAGGAAACAAGACTATCCGGCCGTAAGCAATGTTTTCCTGCCCTGATAAATCAGAAAAGGTATGATTCATTCAATGCTTGCGTTTGTTTCCCAAATATCCAAGAGGTTGAAAAATCAGAGAATTTACTCTTATAAGTAAGAATGAAAATGGATTTTCTACCTGCTTAATTTCATTTTAATATACTGACCCATTGCATTTATAAGTTTTTTTGTAACTTTGTGGCATAAATTAAAAAGAACTGCCTATGTAACATTACAGACAAATAGACATAAAGATAAAGAAGCGTTAGCTTTATTCTTGCTTTCAGAAAATTCGCCAAAATTCAAAGATGCCGCAAGAGTAAAAGTTGATGCTCACGCCATACGGCGTGGGCTTTTACTCGTATATGTGGCAACGGTGTTTGGCGATACCTCTGAAAGCGTAGACGAAGTTATAAGTCCGCGCTTTTTTATTGTCTAAATCCAGCTATCGGACTTCCTAAATAATCTCTAATCTAATAAAAAATAAAAAAATGAGAAAAGGTAAATTTATACTATTCGTTTTACTCGCTTATTGTTTGCCCTCTTTTTCGCAAAAAATCGATACTCTCTATTATGATAATAATTGGAAAGGAGTAGAATCTAAACAATTCGCAAATTTTGTTCGATATGCTTCTTATGCAGAAAATAGCAATTATAAAAATAGATACCGGGATTACTATATTACTGGAGAATTACAGGGCGAAGGTGAATTTATTTCTATCGATAGATATGACGATAAAAATTCCGTCTTTGGCATCCAAAAAACTTATTACAAGAATGGGAACATAGCATCGGATTGCACTGTCGTCAATGGGAATGGCAAAGTCATCTTGTATTATGAAAATGGAAAAAAGAAAGAGGAATATGAACTTGCTAACGGAGAGCCCAACGGAATCGCTATAAGCTATTATGAAAACGGTTTAATACACACTAAAAGTAATCTTGCACACGGCAAGTTGGATGGAATCTTTTATCAATTTACAGAAAATGGCGATGCTTGTTCGCAAGTTGAATTTAAGAATGGTGAGTATACTAAACCTTATTATACTTATTCAACACAAAACGGATTAGTAACAAAATACAAAATAGCAGATAATAGTTTATACTTGGAAACGCCATCTCTCAATGAGAAGCAAACATATCATCAAAGAGGAACTACATGGGATTATTATATGAAAAACGGGTTGTGTATGATGGTTAATGCTTCGATTAATAAAGATTATGGCAAATACTTTACATTATATATTGTACTAACAAACAATTCAGTACAACCCATAACTTTAGATCCGTCATTAATTACTGCTTATAAAAAGAAAAAAATAAGACAGAAAGCCTGAATGTCCTGAAATCAGACGAATATATTGCAAAAGTTCGCCGGAAACAGAACTGGAATATGTTCTTCAATGCTTTTAATGAATCCATGGCAGCCAATAAAGCGGGATATTCGGCATCTTCTACTCAAACTAATTCAGCCTATTCGGGTGCATCTGTTTCCGGTGCGGCGGGTGCGGTCATTGGTACTGACGGAGCTGCGATAGGTGGTGCCGTCGGTGTTAGTGGATATGCAGGAGGTTCCAGCACTTCTTCCACGACTGTTGCATACAACGGTGCGGCAGCCTATCAAGCTGAGTTGATAGCAAGTGACAGAATTGCAGATTATAACAATCAAATGCTGCAAGAGCGTAACATCAAAGATGCAGGATACCTGAAGATTACAACAGTAAATCCGGGAGAAACAATCAGTGGTTACGTGAATATTCAATACAAAAAGGGAGATGAACTATCTGTCAATATACCTGTCGATTCCGTTGTTTATCCCTTTGTCTGGACTATTGATAAATGAAAACAACAAACGATTCTTCTTCAATTAGTTCGAAAAAACGGGCAAGAAGATATAATTAAGCTCTTGATACGGCATTTACGCAATTCAAGCATGAATGCCGTATCTTTTTTTAGTCATCCATTTTGTCCATATTGACCCTGATATGAAGACGGACAAATAAAAATCAGACATATTCTATCCAAGGGATGTTTTCAAAGGATATCCATATTCATAAAAAAAGAATGCGCTTGTTTTGCAGGAATAAAAAAAGACTTATCTTTGCGGAGTATTTTTAAAGAAAGGAGGAAAACCGGAAAACAGTTCATATAAGAAATAATCACAAGGGAGAGTGGTGAATGGTTGTGGTTATGGATATATCCCCCATGCGGGATACGGGATATTCACAAATTTTTAAACTAATATATTATAAAAGAGTCGTCCCCTTATTTTGTGTTCACACAAACATAAAAAGGGCATATATCAGAACTCTTTCTTTAGCCAACCCCTCCGGGAGAAAGAAGCTAAAGTTTCATGCTTCTCTTAAAGGAGCATATCTCCTGACTTCATAAAAAATTTGAAGTTTGGGAGATTTACCTATTACAGCCTTTTTTGTTAGTTTTTTCGGGAATCACCGTGTGGCTGTTGTAAGTCGATATTTTTATCCCTATAAAAATATGTCTTACATGACAAAAAAAACGACAGAAGAACTTCTCGATTATTTTTTCGAGAAGGTAAAGCCTTTCCAAGACAAACTGATTGAGAATGGATGGATAAAAAATTCCAAATGGGAATCATCACTTCACAATTGGGGAAAAGCACTGCTTGTGCAAACGATATGCACACATTTTCAAATTTCGTGTCCATGGATAATCTGCAGTGCCTTATGGGGATGCCAAAACGACACATATCGTGTCGCGTTATACAAAGCTTGCGATTGCCACGAGTTGTGGAAACCGCGGGAAGAAATAAAAAATATTATTTCTTTCCTATAAACTAATTTTCATCAGAGTTTATAGAGAATAAGGAACAGGGGTATTGATTATCATCACCCTAACCTTATTCGATATAAGTGTAAAAGCGGGAAAGTAAACAAAGCGTTGCTCTTCCCGCTTTGTCCTTTTTTTGAGACGCCGTACCTTTGCATTGTTGAAGGAAACCAAATCTTCAACATCTTAAAAAATGACAATAATAAAAAACTTAAATGACGCGGCATTTGAGAGAATGACCCGTCGAAGAGTGATTTTTGAATCAGCCGCTTCAAACGGCACAGCGCAAGAAACCGTATTGCTTCCGCGTGAAGTGATAACCAAGCTGGCAAACGACGAAAAAATAAAAGGTTCGCTGCATGCCGCCATTGATGGCGTGTACTTCACTCCCTACAACATAGGGAGCCGGGGGCCGCGGAAACCGCATGACAGGGAGCCGGCAATCAAGGATGATCCCGAAAATCCACAGATAATCGTCATACACATTGTGGTTAATGGCGACAAAAAACAGGTGGTCATCGACTTGAACCAGGAAGACGGGTATTGGTTTTACAAGCTCCTGTTAAATTATTTAAACAAAGGAGGTCTTCATGCCGATGCTTAACATGGCAAAAAGTGTAAAAGTACCCCAGCTGCAGGAATGCGGCCGGGATGCTTTCTCGAGCTTCCTTCGCATGGAAAGTGTCAAGAAGGTCTATGCCGACATTGCTGCGCTGAAAGAACAGCGCGACCGAGGAGAGCTGACCGACAAAGAGTTCGCCGAGAAGAAAAAAGCACTGAAGGAACAGCTACCCATCGTGACTTATCATGCCACGTTCAAGAACGGCATCCGCAAGAACGAAAATGCCATCCCTACGGGTTTGTTCATCATGGACTACGACCATATCGGCAATCCCAAGGAATTCTATGACACGCACGTCAAGGAGAAAACGAAGAGGCTGAACATCGTCTTGGCACACGTCACTCCCAGCGGCGAAGGACTTCGGATTGTGGCTGTCTTGCCGCCGGACATGGAAATCCCTCAGGCGCAAAAGTGGATGGCAGACCAGCTGGCCGCTCCGAAGTATGACGCTTGTGTGAAAGACCTCGCGCGTCCTTCATTCATGTTCCCCGAATCTGCACTGCTTTTTTCCGACTTCGATTTGCTGTTTGCCGATGATATCCGAGCGGAGCTGGCAAAACGGGGCATCGAACTCCAAAAGCCGGTATTCGAAGAACCCGTCCGGTCCGAAGCAGCACCTGCCGACATTCCCGCGCAAACGGCAAATGTCCCGCAGACGGGCTTTCCTTCCGAATACAAAGGCACGCCGTATAGCGCCATCATCGACGACTGGTTTGCCTCGAACGGAGGCAAGCCGGAAGAGGGCGAACGGCACACGACCTTGTTGAAGCTGGCAAGCGCGTTGCGTTATATTTGCGACAACAATCCGGCATGGCTGTTGCAGGAAATGCCTTCGTTCGGTCTTCCTCGTGAGGAAATGTCGAAAATAGCCCGCGATGCATGCGGTTATCCGCTAAAGCCCCATATGCCTTGGGGATTGAGACAGGTCTTGAATGCCTTGTCGGACAAGCAGTCGGCGGCGGAACTGCCCCCACTGCCCGAAAAACTGCCCCAGCTGATAGAGCTGCTGACATCGAACGTCCCCGATGCGCTGAAGCCCACAGTGGCGAACGCTGTATTTCCCGCACTTGCCACCCACACTTATCGTGTGACTTTCCCTTACATCGACAACAAACGGACGGGACTCCCTATGATGTGTCTGTTGATGGCTGCCTCATCGGGGGGAAAAGGCTGCATCAACGAGCCGATTGATTACATCATGGCAGACATCAGGGCGCGCGACGAGGAAAATATGCGGAAAGAGCAGGCGTGGAAAGACGACGTGAACTCGAAAGGTGCCAATAAGGACAAGCGCAAACGTCCGGAACTTCCCGTGCAGTGGGTAAACCCTGACATGACGAACGCGGCGTTTGTGCTGCGCCTGATGGATGCAAACGGACGTTTCCTGTACACCCGCATGAACGAGCTGAAAATGTTCGAAGCATTGAAAACCAATTCGAGGACAGACGGGCATCTTGAAATCATGTGCCTGGCTTTCGACGAGGATTCCTATGGTCAGACGCGTGTAGGCACACAATCGGTTACCGGAAAAGTCCGGGTGCGTTTCAATTGGAACGCATCTACCACTATCTTGCAGGGCAAGCAGTTTTTCTTGAAAAATCTGGCAGACGGACCCTTGTCGCGCATCAATCTGTGCACAATTCCTGATCAAGGCATCGGCGCGGATATCCCCGTGTATGGCGCATACGACGAGCAGTTCGCACAACGTTTGCGCCCTTACATAGAGAATCTGTGTTCCGCTGAGGGCGAGATGGAATGTCCCGAAGCGTTCGGTTTGGCAAAACGGCTGAACGAAGAATGCCGGGATATCGCAAAAGAAAGACAAAGCATGGCCTACGATTATCTTCGCAAACGTGCCGTTCTCATCGCTTACCGCAAGGCGTGCCTGCTTTATCTGGCAAACGGACAGAAGTGGGAGCCGGAAACGGAAGATTTCATCCGCTGGTCCTTGCAATACGACTTGGCTTGTAAAATGATGTTTTTCGGCAAAGAAATGGAAAATGTCATGCGAGCGGAAACTTCTTTCGCTCCCGTTGCAAAATCTCGAAGCAACCTTTTAGCGAAGCTGCCCGACGGATTTACTTACGAGGACCTTGTACGCGTACGTATGGAGGAAGGGCATCCGGAGAAAGGAGCAAAAGACTTACTGAAGCAATGGGTGCACAGAAAGTACATCGAAGTGACAGGTGACAGCTACAAAAAGCTGAGATAATGACGGCGATGGAATTGACACTAACAAGAACGGCTAAGCGCAAGACCTATACGATAGGCAGGCTGGCGGTAGACGGCGAACCGTTTTGTGACACGCTGGAACCTACGTGGCGCGACATCGGCTACGGGCGTCCCGGACGGAAGATTCCCGGACGGACCGCCATCCCCGCAGGGCGTTATCCGGTGGTCATCACCTACTCACCGAAGTTTGACAAGTGGCTTCCGCTTCTGCTCCACGTCCCGATGTTCGAAGGCGTCCGCATCCATGCCGGAAACACGGCGGAAGACACGGCTGGTTGCATCCTCGTGGGCGAAAACCTGAAACCGGGCATGGTGCTGAACTCGAACATCTGGGTGCACCGGCTGAAACAGAAGATTGTGGAGGCAAAAGCACGGGGCGAAGGGGTGTGGATAACGGTTAAATGAAGAACCTTCTTGAATGAAGAATGAGGAATGAAGAATGAAGAAACAACGTTCGGCGTTAGCCAATTCCATGCGGGCGGAGCAATTCTTCGTTCTTCATTCTTAATTCTTCATTTCCAAAGGTTCTTCATTTTTCTGATGCTTTTCAGCAGTTCCTGAAACTCTTTCATATCTCGGATATTATCCATGTCGTCGTCTTTTTCCATGTGTCTGATGTTTCTGTATCCGTTGTCGATAGCCTGACGAAGATAGGCTATCGCTTTATCTGTTTCTCCAAGAGCCAAATAAGCGTATTGCTTGCAAGTATTGTCGTTTATGCCTTCATCTGTCTCTATGCATTTCAGGAATGCCAAAGTTAGTCAATTTTTGCTTTCGTCTTTCATGCTTTCATTTTTTCGAAATGTTTTTTATCATAATTGGTTGTATCGTACTTATAAATATAACATAGGAAACGTACATAAAGACGATTCCTATCAAAGGCAATCCTCCAACCATCTTTATTATTGTGTTTTCATCTGTATAATCTACATTCAATAGTATCATCCCATAAAATCCTACGAACAGTATTACAGTAAAAACTCCGACACATACTCTTTCAAATACCTGCCAAGATTTGTTGCATATTTGTAGAGACGCAAGGTCTTGCGTCTCTACATCCGTATGGCTAACCATACACACATAAAACTATCCGTGAATGCATTCGGGGACGCAAGACTACAAGAATATGACAAGTGATTTTTCGCAATTCATTTCTGATTAACTATAACTCACATACTTGTTCATTCCCATTTGTAGCTAAAATAAACGCCCTTTTCACCTTTATCTTCACCATCAACTATTTCTATTATGGCTGACAATACATAGCCATCCGAATCAAGTTCGTATGTATAATTGCAAGTAGCATAAGGGTTTACTTCACTTTTAACGAGATTCTTACACGGTACGCCAAAAAGTTGTGGATGAGCTGTCAATAACATGATATATTCGTCCACCTCTTCTGTTACGGGATCCGGATATACTGGAAATTTATTTTCCAAGTCTGTGTAATAGGTATATGTGGTAGTCCCATCATGGGCATGAACTTTTGATACGTTCCCATTTTCCCATTCAAATGTAACGTCACCATATCTTACCAAATGCCCTTCTTCATCGTAGGAACAAGTCGCATCACCTGCTATCCGCATTAAATTGTCAAACATACATTCCGCTTTGTCCCCATCATTCCATGTCGTAGTCGCATAAGTATATCCGTCTCTCTTTTCGTACGTAATGGACTGGCTAGAATTATCTGATGGATCATTATCTGAAATTGCTCTAATCAGCCAGCCATCGGTACCATAATAGTAAGTGTACGAATCATCCGGATTTCCATTCTCCAATTCTTGAACCAGCCTTTTACCAGTCGTACCTAACACGGGATTTTCATTCGAAGGTTCATCATCATCACTACAAGCCGTAAAACTTGTTGCCAATGTTGTAGCCATGAAAGTCATAGCCAACCATTTCCATGTTTTCATTGTATTTCAATTTATGCTTGCTGTCCCCCCCACAAGCGTTTATACAAAAAAGGCGTGGGAACCATTGCGTATTACTATCGCGAGGCTCTGGACTGCCTAAACCGAGTAATAAACAATAGCCCACGCCAAAGGATATATAAGCTACTCGCACATGAGATAGGTATATAACATTGACGTGAGCGTTCTTGCTTATTATCCTCGGCTTATGAAATTGTCCAAATTCCACGATAGGATAATATCTTCAAAACGCTCTTTCCTAAATATATGTCATCCTTTTCTAAGGATGCGACAAATGTATGAAAAAGAAATGAAAAGCCCAACAAATGCAGAGATTTTTATTAAGCCCATACATTGGCACATTAGCACATTATTTATTCCCACATTAAAAAAAATTGCAAAAACGCTTGCAAATTCAAAAATAATGCGTACCTTTGCACCCGTGTTCGAGAAACACCTTCTCAACACGACAAAGGATGGCCCGTTCGTCTATCGGTTAGGACGCAAGATTTTCATTCTTGAAAGGGGAGTTCGATTCTCCCACGGGCTACTTCCAAAAACAACATCTGCCAAGGCAGAAAAGAAAGATGGCCCGTTCGTCTATCGGTTAGGACGCAAGATTTTCATTCTTGAAAGGGGAGTTCGATTCTCCCACGGGCTACCTAAGAAGGGTTATCCGAGAAATCGGGTAACTCTTTTTTTATTCAGGAAAAATTTCACTACCTTTGCCGGAAAGCATATATAAAATAAGGAGAAGGAGATACCTACATGAGTACCAAAAGCATCAATGCGGAACTGTTCCGCCAGTTGAGTTACATCGCCGATGATGAAAACTGCATGAAGAAAGCATTGGACTATATCAGGAAGCTTGCTATCCAAAAGGAGAAAGCACAGCCCCTTACCGCCACTGATACATTGGCAGAAGACATTGTGCCCTATCGCACGAAAGAAGAACTGAAAGAAGGATTCAATCAAGCTTGCCAAGAAGCAAAGCACTATAAAGATGGAAAATTGCAACTACAAACATGGGAAGAAGTATATCATGAACTATAATGTAAAACCGACTCCCTATTTCCTAAAAGAACTCAAACGCCTCAGCAAACGTTACCGATCTTTAAAAGAAGACGTAAATCTGCTTGTTGCTTCATTACATGAGAATCCATTTCAAGGAACTGATCTAGGTAAAGGACTACACAAAATCAGAATGTCTATTACTTCGAAAGGGACAGGTAAAAGCGGTGGGGCAAGAGTCATTACACTGACCTTACTTGTTACATCGGATAAAGCAGATATATTGCTGCTCACATTATACGACAAATCCGAATGTGAAAACCTGACCGATGCCGAATTGAAAGCCATCCTTGCACAAAACGGACTCTGAAACACCTATACGACTTATGCATCAAGAAAACATACAAACACTGTACCAAACATATACCGGACATCTCCCCGAAGCCATCGAACCATTGGCTGGCGCAGGCTCTAACCGCAAGTATTACCGCCTGAAAGGAACTCCGCAACTGATAGGCGTATATGGCACATCGGAAGCAGAGAACCGTGCTTTCTTGTACATGGCACAACACTTCGAGGCAAAAGGGTTGCCCGTTCCACACGTTTACGCCCAAACCGATGACGCTATGGCTTACCTGCAAGAAGACCTGGGAGACATCTCCCTGTTTCAAGCCATTGGGCACGGACGTACAACAGGTACATTCAGCAACGAAGAAAAATCCTTGCTGAAACAAACCATCCGCCTGCTTCCACGCATACAATTCGAAGGAGCGGAAGACATGGATTTCTCCGTCTGCTACCCGCAAGCTGAATTCAACCGGCGCAGCATCCTGTGGGACTTGAATTATTTCAAATATTGCTTCCTAAAAGCCACGGGCATTGACTTTCAGGAAAATTTACTGGAAGACGATTTCGAAAACATGACGCAAGTATTGCTTGCCGATACATTTTCCACCTTCATGTACCGCGACTTCCAAAGCCGTAATGTAATGATACGGGAAGGGAAACCTTACTTCATCGACTTTCAGGGCGGACGGAAAGGACCCGTTTATTACGATGTGGCTTCATTCTTATGGCAAGCCAAAGCACGATTCCCGCAACATTTACGTGAAGAGCTGATACACGACTACCTGGACGCCCTTCATGCCTATTGCCCCATGCCCGAATCCTACTTTAGGGAACAGTTAAGGCAATTCGTCCTCTTCCGCACCTTACAAGTATTGGGTGCCTACGGATTCCGTGGTTACTTTGAACAGAAGCCACACTTCCTGCAAAGCATCCCGTATGCCATCGAAAACCTGGACCAATTATTGGAAGAGGATTTTCCGGCATATCCTTACCTATGCAAAGTGCTGAAACAATTAACCAGGCTTCCCGTATATGCCACCGAACTGAACAAGCGCAAGCTTACGGTGCGGGTCATGAGCTTTTCCTATAAGAAAGGGATTCCGGAAGACCCGTCCGGAAACGGAGGCGGATATGTATTCGATTGCCGTGCCATCCATAATCCGGGCAAATACGATGCCTACAAGCAACTGACCGGACGCGATGAGCCGGTTATCCGGTTCCTGGAAGAAGACGGAGAGATACTGACCTTCTTAGAACACGTATACGCACTGGCCGATGCCCATGTGCAACGCTTTCTGGAAAGAGGTTTTACCCACCTGAGCATCTGTTTCGGATGTACAGGCGGACAACACCGCTCGGTTTATGCAGCCGAACATACCGCCCGACACATCCACGAGCAATTTGGAGTGAGGGTGGAAGTGATTCACCGGGAACAAAATATTACTTATAACTATTAAGATGCCATGAAAGCCATGATATTTGCCGCCGGTCTGGGAACCCGGCTCAAGCCCTTGACCGACCGGATACCCAAAGCATTGGTCCCTGTAAACGGAATCCCCATGCTGCAACATGTCATCCTAAAGCTAAAGCAAGCCGGATTTACTGAAATCGTCATCAATATCCACCACTTTGGCGAACAAATCATCAGCTTCCTGCAAGCCCACCAGAACTTCGGCATTACGGTTCGTATCAGCGATGAAAGAGAAGAATTGCTGGATACAGGCGGAGGCATCAAGAAAGCCATTCCTTTCTTTAGCGGCAATGAGCCTTTTTTGGTGCATAATGTGGATATATTGTCAGACACCGACCTGAAAGCCTTATACGATTATCACCGGCAAAGCACAAACGATGCAACCTTATTGGTCAGCCAACGGGAAACCTCACGCTACTTGTTGTTCGATAAAGACAATGCCCGCCTTTGCGGCTGGATAAACAAACAGACCCTGCAAACCAAGCCCAACGGTTTTGCCTATCATCCCGAACAACACGAAGCGTATGCCTTCAGCGGCATCCACGTTATCTCACCTTCCCTTTTCCGGTATATGGACGGACATTGGACCGGGAAATTTTCCATTACCGACTTCTATCTTCAAACCTGCAAAGAAGCACGCATCGGTGGATACATAGCACAAAATCTTCACCTAATAGATATCGGAAAACCGGAAACATTGGCGCAAGCGGAAAAACTTTTTGAATGAAGAATGAAGAATCGTTTTCAGCCGAATGGCATTTTTCATTCTTCATTCCTAATTCTTCATTCAAAAAAGCTCCAGCTTGTTTTTCCGGGCTTCTTCCAGCGATGCAAACTTTACCTGCTTCTCTTTGTTGCCTTCACGCAGTGCCTCATATTCGTCTGCCAATTCTTTTACAAAAGCATCATGCGTTGCCGGATTCAGCAAGCGGGCGGCAACGGGAGCATTCAGCGATGCATCTTTCATATAAATTACCGGTCCGTGATAGACCGGAGCTATCTTCAGTGCCGTATGAAGTTTTGAAGTCGTAGCCCCTCCAATCATCACCGGAATATGCACGCCGGCACGGTCGAGCTCGCGCACCACATGCACCATTTCCTCCAACGAAGGGGTTATCAATCCGCTTAATCCTACGATGTCGACTTTCTCACGTATCGCCGTTTCTACAATCTTCTCGGCGGGAACCATCACACCCAGGTCAATGATTTCGTAATTGTTGCACGCCATCACGACCGACACGATATTCTTCCCGATGTCGTGCACATCTCCCTTTACCGTAGCTACCAACACCTTTCCTGCCTTCTTCGCCCCTTCTTTCTTCTGCACTTCGATGTAAGGCTGCAAGATGGACACCGCCTTCTTCATCGTGCGTGCCGTCTTTACCACCTGAGGCAAAAACATCTTGCCCGAACCGAACAGTTCCCCTACCTGGTTCATGCCCTTCATCAGCGGTCCTTCGATGATGCTTACCGCATCGGGATAGCTTCCTAAAGCCTCTTGTAAGTCTTCTTCCAGATAATCGCCGATGCCTTTCACCAACGCATATTGCAGGCGCACATCCACATCCGCATGGTTTCTCCATGCCAAATGAGCATCTGCCGCCTGTGCATTTCCGGCATTCTCTTTCTCCGCCTTCAGCTTTTCCGCCACCTCTATCAACCGCTCGGCAGCATCGGCACGGCGGTTCAGCACCACGTCTTCGATACGTTCCAAAATATCGGCAGGAATATCGGTATAAAGCACCGACGATGCCGGATTGACGATACCCATATCCATGCCTTGTGCTATCGCATGATACAAGAATACGGCATGCATCGCCTCGCGGATGTAATTATTCCCACGGAAGGCAAAAGACAGGTTGCTCACTCCCCCGCTGACATGTGCTCCCGGCAGGTTCTTCCGGATCCATCCGGTTGCACGGATAAAGTCGACGGCATAATTATTATGTTCTTCCATCCCCGTAGCTACCGCCAGCACGTTGGGGTCGAAGATGATGTCTTGCGGCCGGAAGCCTACTTGCTCCGTCAAAATCCGGTACGCACGGCTACACACTTCTATCTTCCGCTCGTAGGTATCCGCCTGCCCTTTCTCATCAAAAGCCATGACAATAACCGCCGCGCCATATTGCTTGACCGTACGGGCATGTCCGATAAAGGCATCTTCGCCTTCTTTTAATGAAATGGAATTGACAATGCCTTTGCCCTGCACGCATTTCAGCCCGGCAAGTATCACATCCCACTTGGACGAGTCTATCATAATAGGTACGCGCGCGATATCGGGTTCCGATGCGATGAGGTTCAGGAAGGTGGTCATCTCCTGAGCGGCATCCAGCAAACCGTCGTCCATATTGATGTCAATCACCAACGCTCCGTCCTCCACCTGCTTGCGGGCGATGGACAAAGCTTCCTCGTATTTTTTTTCATTAATCAGCCGAAGGAACTTGCGCGAGCCTGCCACGTTACACCGCTCGCCTACGTTGACGAAATTGATTTCGGGCGTAACTTCCAGCAACTCCAAGCCCGAAAGCCATAAATACTTCGAAGCATCCACCCGTTGATGCGGTTTTCTGCCTTCCACCAGCGAAGCAAACCGCCGGATATAGGCTTCGGTCGTTCCGCAACATCCACCGATGATGTTCACCAAGCCCTCATCGATGTACTCTTTTACTTCCCCCTCCATTTCTTCGGGAGTCTGGTCGTATTGTCCCAGCGTATTGGGAAGCCCGGCATTGGGATATGCACTGATATAATAAGGCGCGCGGCGGGCAAGTTGCTCCAGGAATGGCTTCAATTGTCTGGCACCGAACGAACAGTTCAACCCAATAGAGAAGATATCGGCATGCTGCACCGAAGCCAGGAATGCGTCAAGCGTTTGTCCCGAAAGGGTACGTCCGCCCGTATCCGAGACCGTGACCGAAAGCATCAGAGGCACCTTGCGTCCGCATCGCTCCATCGCCTGTTCTGCGGCACAGATAGCCGCCTTCGCATTCAAGGTATCAAAAATGGTTTCTATCAGAATCGTGTCTACCCCACCTTCCAGCAATGCCGTCATCTGTTCCAGATAAGCCCCGGCAAGCCCGTCGAAGGTCAGGGCACGGTAAGCAGGATTGTTCACATCAGGACTCATCGAGCAGGTCTTGTTGGTAGGGCCTACCGACCCTGCCACCCAACGCGGCTTCTCCGGATTCTTTGCCGTATATTCATCGGCAAGCCGGCGTGCCAGACGTGCCGCCTCACGGTTGATTTCCGCACAATACCCTTCCAAATGATAATCTGCCATCGACACACGGGTGGCATTGAAGGTATTGGTCTCGATAATATCGGCACCTGCCTCCAAGTATTTACGGTGGATATCTGCTATCACATCCGGACGGGTCAGGCACAACACATCGTTGCACCCTTTCAACATGCCGGGCACCTCGCGGAACCGTTCTCCACGGAAATCCTCTTCTGTCAGTCCGTATTGCTGAATCATGGTTCCCATCGCCCCGTCCAGCACCAAGATACGTTCGTTTATCTGTTCTTGTATTGTTTTCATTGCTTCTTTTCTTAGGAACTAGTTGACTAGGGACTAGGTGACTAGGTTATAAATACAATTAGCGAAACTATTCAAAATCTAGTTCCTAGTACCTAGTCAACTAGTCCCTAAAATTATCGTTTAAACATCCGGTCCATCATCCGCTTGTCTTCTTTCTCCTTCAGGCTCTGGCGCTTGTCGTATTGCTTCTTTCCTTTGGCAAGGGCGATGACCACCTTTGCCAGCCCCTTCTCGTTGATATACATACGGGTAGGCACGATAGTGAATCCCGGCTCTGCCGAAGTGCGTTCCAGCTTACGAAGCTCTTTCTTCGTAAGCAGGAGCTTGCGGTCGCGCCGTGCCGCATGATTGTTGTACGAACCGTAAAAGTATTCGGCGATGTGCATGTTCTTCACCCACAACTCGCCGCGCGAAAAGAAACAGAACGTATCGACCAGGCTCGCCTTGCCCTGACGGATAGACTTGATTTCGGTACCCGTCAGCACGATGCCTGCCGTATAAGTGTCGATAAACTCGTAATCGAACGAGGCACGTTTGTTTTTGATATTTATGTTGCTTGCGTTTGTTTTCATCAGTTCAAAATTACAGATAATTGATTAAACAGATATTCTATCAATGCCGGACAAATCAGTATAACAAGTGTGGCCACAATGGTAAATGCCATCTGCTGCCGTTCGGGTACTTCCAGCCAGCGACGCACTCCCTCGAACACCACCACGAGGGTATAGATTTGCAATATCCAGTGGAGCAAGTCGATGGACACCAGCCCGCTGATGATGTCGAGCACGAACGTGACCACCATCGAATAGCCCACGAACACCAGCATCTTTCCGTATGCGTCACCCCGTTTCAGCCAGCCCATGCCCAGCTTGTTGAGCAGATAGGCAGACAGAAAGAAACCGCCGAACAACGCCACCGCTACGGCACAACACCGCGTAAGTGCCAACTGGAACATCAGCGAGGAAAAATCTCTCCCGATGAACGTACCGATAAACTCCGACAACCCGCACAGCCCGATAAGCGGATAAACAAATCCCGACTGGATGTCGCGTGCACCTCCACGCTCCATTATCTTGTCCCAAGCCTCTCCCGGTGCCGAAAGCAGGGAGACGATTTGATGAAATAATCCTTTATACATAGTCACTTCTCTCTTCTTAGGATGCAAATGTACAAAAAAAGTGCTAAAAATAAAGCCGGGCACCCAAATGCCCGGCTTTATTTTTATTTCTTTGCACTTTGGGATGAAAAAATTCATCTCTTGCCGCGAAGCAACTTGGATATCCCCTTGCTTCCCGATAATGCTTCATTAAATTCGACAATCTTCTGATAGTCAAGCTCTGCCTTTCCTTCCAAAACCAGATTATCGGCATAACTTACGTCTTTCGTATTCTGTTCGAATGAAATCGTTATCTTGTCCGGACGCTTGCTGTACTTTTCCTGATAACGTGCCATGGCATCGATAATATTGAAATGCCACCATCCTCCCGAAAGCTGGGTAAACTCATCATCCTCTTCCACATTCAGCATCTTATGACGCAGATAAAGAGTCATGCCGCTTTCCGAAAAATCCTTGTCGGCATCATAATACAAGGCAAACTCGTGTTGTGCCATCTCCGCTTCGCGTTGCTCCAAATCATTTGTGTCCACTTCTTTACGCACAAAAAGCTCTATCGGAAGGAAGATATCGTCCTGTTTATAAAAAAAGTCGTATGGCTTATTGCCAGAATCCAATACCACATCGGATATCGGCGCATTGGCATCGCCTTCAGCCGGAGACTGAGGAAGCCACTGCCCCTCCCTTATCAGCGAATAGCCATAAACATTCGCATCAATCTCTCCACCCGACATGTCCTGTCCGTAATCGTACGAATAATACAGCTGAATATAATCGGAAGCCCAAGGCAGGTCTTCCAAATCCTGCGGATTTAACGGAGCAACCTTATACCCCATCTGGCTGGTATAAGTACCTGTTAAAGCATCTTTCTTTACTATTTCATAATACGACACCGTTGTACTGTTATCTCCACCATCCAAGCATGAAGTAACCCCCAACATAAGACTCAATCCTGCAACAAGCAGTCCATATTTCATGTGTTTCATATACTATTCCTTTACAAATTCAAATTCGGGTTAGCGCCTACAAAGATGCAGAAAACCCTGCACTTTTCAAAATAAAAGCCGGACAAATATTGCCCGGCTTTTAAAGTTTGGCACTTAGAATAAATTACACAAGCATTGTCCGCCTCTGAATAAGATTAGCGTTCCAGCCACGTCTTATAATTTTTCACCATATCTTCATAATTGAACTCATAAGTACGATCCGCCACCATATTATCCTCATAGCTTCCATTTGAAGAATTTTGCTCGTATGAAATAACGATTCGTGTCGGTTCTTTACCGAACATCTGCTGATATTGGGCAAATGCCGAAGCCATATTAAAATGGTACAAATTGGATACTGTCACATTGAAGTTATCATCATCTTGCAGATCCGTTACATTATGACGTAAATAGAATGTCATTGAGGAACTTGTAAAATCTTCTTCCGCATTATAATACAAACTGAACTGATGCTTGTCTATTTCCTCCAATACCTCATCATTGTCTACATTCCGACGGAAGAAGTTGATAGAAAGAATCATATCGTTCAATTGATAAAAAGCCACCGCATTTCCATCTCCTGTAGCAAAGTAATTTACCGGTGCATTGGCATCCGTATCCGTCGGACGGCGTGCAAGCACAGATCCGTCATTAACCGCAGCCAATGTCATCAATGTCACATTTATTCTATTATCGGTTGTATCAGTCACTTCCTCGGCTTCATAAGAATACATAATATAAGAAAATTCTGTAGAAGGCCAGGTTGTCACTTGCGATGCATTCAGCGGTTCGTATACGGCACCATATTGGTTGACAAATGAATGGGTACCCAAATAACTACTGTTCCGCACAATTTCAGCACCATAGCCGACACCTCCATAATCCGAATCTCCATTATCCAAGCAAGAAGTAAATCCCAACATTGTTGTCAATGCCATAGCCAGCACGCTCAATTTAAACTTTTTCATGTTCTTCCTTTTTTATTTGATTTTGCAATTAATTTGATAAACTTTTTAGCTAGAATGCAAAGATGCTGAAAATACTGCATCGGTTTACGTTTTTTAACGTATATTTTTCAACCAATCATCTTCACTGCTCCATACACCTATCTTCATCGCCCGATGAAAGTACGTGCACCGGCACTTGCACCTATATGCAACGCCCCACGAAAGCACATAGCCAATGCTTCATGCTTCACTCTTCATCCTTCACTATTTCGGCAAACTGCTCTAAGTGCTCGTCTACATACCGCGCCACCTGCCCGGTCACCTCCTCCTCCATTTCTGCAAACCGCTCTTCCAGGTCATCGAACACTTCGTAACGCTCGTACATCGCCATAAACTCATCTTCGGTACACTCGCGCTCCAGGTCCTCGCGGTTTTCCTCGTAAATCTTCCGCGCCGCGTATACCAGCTTCGAGAACTCCTTCGCCCCCATCAGGCGCATCGCCTTCGCAAAAGGGTTGAGAAAGATGTAAGGACCGTATCCGTTCTGGATAAGTTGTACAAAACCGCCCTCGCCCACTTCTTCGCAAAACAGGCGGTATCCCAAAAGCGTATGCTGCCATCCGTTGAGCAAAGGCATCGTGCCGGCATCGATTTGCCCGCCCGTCACTTCCAGATAGCGGTCGGTAAACACTTGCAAAAACTCGTCCATCCCTTCGCCCGCCGCCTGGCGCAACGCTTCATCGCTTACTGTAATCTTCTTTTCTTCCATATCTTCTATACATTTTAAATTCACCACAACGTACAAAGAGGTGCACGGAGGAATACATAATCTACTATTTCCCGATTAACGAAATACGATTAAAAATATGCGAATCAAGAGTTACACAGGAGTTATCACTTCGTTCAGGAGTTAAAGGTCCATAGCCTTGCTTCTGAAACCGGCGCAATAAGGTATTGGCATCTAACTCCCTTTTAACTCCTGATTGGCATTAAATAGTAAATAGTAAATTGCCCAATCGTAAATTAAAAGACCCCTGTGTGCCTCTGTGGTGAATCGAATCACGAGGCAAAGATACAGCTTTCCCCTCACATACGAAAAAGATTTTGCCAAGTTGACATTACAAAACGGCACTTCCCATAAAAAATATCATTAAAAAGCAACAAAAAGTTCGTCCCGATACGTTGCACAAATCAAGAAAACGACTAACTTTGCGTGCGGATTCGGAGAAGAAACTCCTCCCGAACACCGCGTTTGACTACTAATTTTTTATTACTCAATAAAACGTAACGAATATGACTTATTCACACGAAGTTGAACACATGTGTTGTGTCGCAAAAGGACCCAATCACGGTCCGGCTCCCATTCCTGAAGAAGGGAAATGGATTCAGGCAAAAGAAATCAAAGACATTTCAGGACTGACCCACGGTATCGGCTGGTGCGCTCCGCAGCAAGGAACCTGCAAGCTGACCCTGAACGTAAAAGAAGGCGTCATCGAAGAATGTCTGGTAGAAACCATCGGTTGCTCGGGCATGACTCACTCTGCTGCCATGGCATCTGAAATCCTTCCGGGCAAGACCATCCTGGAAGCATTGAACACCGACTTGGTTTGCGACGCTATCAATACGGCTATGCGTGAACTGTTCCTGCAGATTGTTTACGGCCGTACTCAGTCGGCTTTCTCAGAAGGCGGCTTGGTAATCGGCGCAGGACTGGAAGACCTGGGCAAAGGTCTCCGCAGCCAGACTGGTACATTGTATGGTACAAAAGCCAAAGGCACCCGTTATCTGGAACTGACCGAAGGTTATATCACCCGTATGGCTCTTGACAAAGACAACCAGGTTATCGGTTATGAATACGTTCACATGGGCAAGTTCATGGAACAAGTGAAGAAGGGTGTTGACGCTAACGAAGCGTTGAAAGCTGTTACCGGAACTTACGGCCGCTTCAAACCCGAACAAGGCGCAGTTAAATATATTGACCCACGTAAAGAATAATAGGAGGACACAGATTATGATTAGACCAGTACAGTTTGAAAGTCAAGACCGTCGTATGAAGCAGATTCTGGCTGCATTGAACGAAAACGGCATCAAAGACATTGAAGAAGCTAACAAGATCTGTGACGAAGCAGGCCTCGACCCCTATCTGACTTGTCAGGAAACACAAGGTATCTGTTTCGAAAATGCAAAGTGGGCTTATGTGGTAGGTTGCGCCATCGCACTGAAGAAAGGCTGCAAGAACGCTGCTGACGCAGCCGAAGCTATCGGTATCGGCTTGCAGGCATTCTGTATTCCGGGCTCTGTAGCAGACGACCGTAAGGTAGGTCTGGGTCACGGAAACCTGGCAGCCCGTCTGCTCCGCGAAGAAACACAGTGCTTTGCTTTCCTGGCAGGCCACGAATCATTCGCCGCAGCCGAAGGTGCTATCAAGATTGCCGAAATGGCAAACAAAGTCCGCAAGAACCCGTTGCGCTGCATCCTGAACGGTTTGGGTAAAGACGCCGCTATGATTATCTCTCGTATCAACGGCTTCACATACGTTCAGACGAAGTTCGATTACTTCACCGGTAAACTGAACATCGTAAACGAGACTCCGTATTCAGACGGTCCGCGTGCGAAAGTAAAATGCTACGGTGCCGACGATGTTCGTGAAGGTGTAGCTATCATGTGGCACGAAAACGTAGACGTATCTATTACAGGTAACTCTACTAACCCGACCCGCTTCCAGCATCCGGTAGCAGGTACATATAAGAAAGAACGTGTACTTGCCGGCAAGCCTTACTTCTCAGTAGCATCAGGTGGCGGTACAGGCCGTACACTTCACCCGGACAACATGGCTGCAGGTCCTGCTTCTTACGGTATGACCGACACGATGGGCCGTATGCACTCAGACGCTCAGTTCGCAGGTTCTTCATCAGTTCCCGCACACGTAGAAATGATGGGATTCCTCGGTATCGGTAACAACCCGATGGTAGGATGTACCGTAGCTTGCGCTGTGAATGTGGCTTTGGCTCTGAATAAGTAATATAAGTTACTATACATAGATAAGAGGCTGTCTCAAAAAACTAGAGATGGCCTCTTTTTCTTTTTTATATAGCTACTACAATTTTAAGAAAAACTCCCATATATAATCCCATTCGCAAAAATGCTGCAATTAAAACATTGGTGATTAAAAGAAGAATGATTACCTTTGTCTTAAACTCATAAGGCAGAAGATTTATGGAATATATCAACGAATTTCACAAAGAATGGATAGAACGCACCCGCCAATCAATAATCTCTTGGAGCAAGCAGCCCATATCGTTAGAAGCCAAAAGAAAGCAGCAAGAACGCTTGAACCAACAGAGAGCTATAAGAGAGGAGAAACAGAAGAACTCATAAAGTTTGCCAATGCCAACGGATTATGGATTTCTCTCTCTGATTTAAAAGTGGAGTTCCTTAGCAAAGGAGGAGAAAACGAAGTTTATACAGGGGACAATGACGATATTGTTGTAAAACTCAATAACTTTGAATACGCAGGAGATGATTTAGAAAACTTCTTCATCCGCATTGCAGCACACAACAAGTTCTTTAGCAATGTTCCTTATCAGATGATAGGCTTCGCTTACAACAGCCAACAAGAGTTTTGTGCAGTTCTTATACAACCTTACATCTTGGCTGAGCGGGAAGCTACGGAAGATGAAATAGCTACCCATATGCAAGCATTAGGTTTTGAAATGGACTATTACGACGAATACCACAATTCGGATTATGAAGTGTTTGATGCAGTTCCCAATAATGTGCTTTATGGCATAGACGGAGATTTATACTTCATTGACACGCAGATTAGATTACGGTCTTAACTCCATTTAGGAGTACTCTCATCTAAAGGGTAACACACAGGCATTTGCCCATGATGCAGCCCTTTTGGATAATTCGTTCTTTCATTTACTAACAAGGAGTTTACACATTGCTACTGATTGCAAAGACTTACAGGGATGTTGTGTCGCCGCTTCTTACGGTATGACCGACACCATAGGCCGTATGCACTCAGACGCTCACTTCGCAGGTTCTTCATCAGTTCCCGCACACGTAGAAATGATGAGCTTCCTCGGTATCGGTAACAACCCGATGGTAGGATGTACAGTAGCTTGCGCTGTGAATGTGGCTTTGGCTCTGAATAAGTAATATAAGTTACTTTATTATAAGAAAACCCCTGTAACTCTCAAGTTATGGGGATTTTGTTTTTATCTGTCACAGACCCAAAAAGATAATTTTCAGGAACTGCACTTTATCATATTCAGATGACTTAAAAGGCTGTTGGTCTTTTCTTCTTCTCTCAGTACAGATAACCTCGTCTGGTGTAAGATTAATAATCTTCCGCTTGTAAGATTAATAATCTTGCAGCCTGAAGATTAATAATCTTACAGCGGATGGACCTATATGCGTTGCCGACGCACCTCTATCCGCAGGCTTCCGCAACCGGATGCGCCTTGCTATGATTTTATCCGGAATTACAAATTCATTTCTTGTCTACACTGATTTACAAATTTAGCTGACTGAGATATAAGCTATCAATTAGCCACAATAATACCCATCTGGGCTTTCAATTCCTCACTCAAAGGCAAACATTTTGTTATTTACCATAGAAAACATTTCGGATTTCACACGCTATTTCGTACCTTTGCATGCACAAAACAGACACGAATTATGATTAAGCCCGACTATCCATCCGTACTCCTTATATATACCGGCGGAACCATCGGTATGATAGAAAACCCCGAAACAGGGGCTTTGGAAGCCTTTAACTTCGACCAGCTTCAGGAAAACGTGCCCGAACTGCGGCGGTTCAACTACCGGATATCTTCGTACCAGTTCACCCCACCCATCGACTCATCGGACATGGAACCGGCACTGTGGGCAAAACTGGTCAAGATTATCCAATACAATTACGATAATTTCGACGGATTCGTCATCCTGCACGGCACGGACACCATGGCATATACGGCATCGGCACTGAGCTTCATGCTGGAAAACCTGAGCAAACCGGTCATCCTGACAGGAAGCCAGCTGCCCATCGGCGTGCTGCGCACCGACGGAAAAGAAAACCTGATAACCTCTATCGAGATTGCCGCAGCAAAGCATCCCGACGGTACGGCAGTGGTGCCCGAAGTGTGCATCTTCTTCGAAAACCTGCTGCTGCGCGGAAACCGCACGACGAAAATCAACGCCGAAAACTTCAACGCTTTCCGCTCGTACAACTATCCCCCGCTCGCTACGGCAGGCATCCACATCAAGTATGAATACGACCGCATCCGCAAAGCGCATCCCGATGTGCCGATGCACCCCCACTTCGTGTTCGACACCAATGTCATCATCCTCACCATCTTCCCCGGCATACAGGAAAACATCGTACAAGGTGTCTTACGCACCCCGGGACTGAAGGCTGTGGTGCTGAAGACCTACGGCTCGGGCAATGCCCCGCAAAAGCCCTGGTTCATCCGCCTGCTGAAAGAAGCTACGGAGCGCGGCATCATTATCGTCAACATCTCGCAATGCCCTACAGGCATGGTGGAAATGGCACGCTACGAAACCGGCCTGCACCTGCTGGACGCGGGCGTCATCAGCGGATACGACTCGACTGTAGAAAGCGTGCTCACCAAACTGATGTTCCTGTTAGGGCACGGGCTTACCCCGCAACAGGTGCGTAACGAGCTGAGCCGTCCCATTGCCGGAGAGTTTACCCGCCCTACTTTGTAACCGGATTGTAATACCTATTTCACAATACCGAAACAAGAAAGCCTCATCTTTGCAAGTGAATTTTTCACCACAGATTACACAGATTTTCTATTAATTAATAATTAACAATTAATAGTTAATAAAGGCAAATATCGCCATTATACCCTATTAATTATTAACTATTAATTATTAACTAAAAAAACAGAACCATGAACGAATACCGAATCCTTGTAGTAGACGATGAAGACGATTTGTGCGAAATCCTGAAGTTCAACCTCGAAATGGAGGGTTACAAAGTCGATACTGCCAACTCGGCAGAAGAGGCCCTGAAACTGGACCTTACGCAATACAACCTGTTGCTGCTAGACGTGATGATGGGCGAAATTTCCGGATTCAAGATGGCGCGCATGCTGAAGGCAGACAAAGACACTGCCAACATCCCCATCATTTTCATTACCGCCAAAGACACGGAAAACGATACCATCACGGGCTTCAACCTAGGTGCTGACGACTATATCTCGAAGCCATTCTCGCTACGCGAAGTCATCATGCGCGTGAAAGCCGTATTGCGCCGCACCGCCAACCTCCAGCTGAAAGACAGTGAAGAACTGCAATACAAGGGACTGGTCATCAATGTGCCACAGAAAAAGGTGACAATCAACGGCGAAGAAGTTTCACTCACCAAGAAAGAGTTCGAAATCCTACTGCTGCTGCTCCAAAACTCAGGACGTGTGTTCTCTCGCGAGGACATCCTCTCGAAGGTGTGGAACGATGAGGTGTACGTGCTCGACCGCACGATAGACGTTAACATCACCCGCCTGCGCAAGAAAATCGGCGAATACGGCAAACATATCGTTACCCGTCTGGGATACGGCTATTGCTTCGAATGCGAATAAATTATTTTCAGATACTAGGAATCAGGTACTAGGTTTAAACAATTCTGCCGATGTATCTAGAGCCTAGCTACCTAGTACCTAGTCAACTAGTACCTAAAAAAAAAGCTTATGACTAAACTGATATACCGTCTGTTACCGTTCAGTAAACGGCTTTTCCTGTCGGTCATCCTGCTGTTCGTCATCTTCGCGACGTGCTTCCTCGTTTTTCAATACCAGCGTGAAAAAGCATACAAGAGCGATTTGCTGAACATGCAATTACAGAATTACAATAACCGGATGTATGACTTCATCACCTCGTGCAAGTCCCTCGATACCGATTCATTGCAACAATACGTTGTTACCCATATCATTCCCGATATCCGTGTAACCATCATTACCACCCAAGGTAAAGTGATATACGACAACATCCAACCCGATGTAAGCAAGTTTGAGAACCACCGTACCCGTAAAGAGGTGCAAGACGCACTGATGTATGGAAGCGGCTATGACATCAACCGCATCTCTGCCAGCATCGAAGGGCAAGAATATTTCTATTCGGCACACTATTATCCTTCACAACAACTCATCATCCGCTCAGCACTGCCCTACAACGTAAGCCTAAGCAAGCACCTCAAAGCCGACTCGGAATTCGTATGGTTTACACTGACCATCAGCCTGATGCTGGTCATCCTGTTCTACCGCTACACACGAAAGTTGGGGATGTCCATCACCCGACTGCAACAATTCGCCCTACGTGCCGACCGCAACGAACCGATCGACATTTCTGAATCGTTCCCCAAAAACGAACTGGGCGAAATCTCCCAACACATCATCAAGATATACCAGCGCCTGCACCGTGCCAAAGAGGCTCTGTATATCGAACGCGAGAAACTGATATCGCACCTGCAAACCTCACATGAAGGATTGGGAGTCTTCACCCGCGAGCGAAAAGAAATACTGGTAAACAACCTTTTTACCCAATATGCCAACACGATCTCCGACCACAACCTGACCTCGACCGAAGAAGTGTTCAACATTGCCGAACTGCATCCCATTACCGACTTTTTGAACCGCAACGACGGAAACTTCAGCAAAGAAGAGAAAAAACTATCGCTTCATGTGGACAAGAACGGACGTTCTTTTTCGGTAGAATGCATCATTTTCCAAGATCACTCATTCGAAATATCCATCAACGACATCTCACAGGAAGAACAACAGGCACGCCTGAAGCGGCAACTCACCCAAAACATCGCCCATGAACTGAAGACACCAGTCAGCAGCATACAGGGATACCTGGAAACAATACTAAACACCCCCAACCTGCCTCCGGCAACAATGCAGGCATTCCTCGAACGAAGCTATGCGCAAAGCAACCGGCTTACCGTTCTGCTACGCGACATCTCGGTGCTGACACGCATGGATGAAGCCCCGAACCTGGTAGAACGCGAACAGGTAAACCTGAGCCTGATGCTGAAGAATATGCTGAACGAGCTGGCACTGGCATTGGAAGAAAAACACATCACGGTCATCAACAAAGTGCCCTACGGACTTATCATCAACGGAAACAGTTCGCTCCTCTATTCCATCTTCCGTAACCTGATGGACAACGCCATTGCATACGCAGGAACCGGTGTGACCATCCGCATCAACTGTTTCCGCGAAGACGAAAAATACTACTATTTCAGCTTTTCCGATACAGGAGTAGGCGTACCCGAAGAACACCTGAACCGCATCTTCGAACGTTTCTACCGGATAGACAAGGGACGCTCGCGCAAGCTTGGAGGCACTGGACTGGGACTTGCCATCGTAAAAAACGCCGTACTCTTCCACGGAGGAACCATTTTCGCCAAGAACAATCCGAGTGGAGGACTGGAATTCGTGTTCACTCTACAGAAAAACAAAGAAGAATGATACGGGACTTGCAGAAGTTAAAGCCGGTAAAGAAAACGCCAGTTACAGAAGCGGAAATGCCTTAAAAACTCATCCCAAATCAGCACATGATAAATTCAAGACAGTTTCTTATAGAAATTTTTCTTTGTAGCCTTTCTAAATTACGTAAAAAAGATTACCTTTGACCCAGAAAGAGACTGAGCGGATGGAAGAAAATATAAAAGAAAAGGTAAAACAGATTCTGACTGATTATTTGCAGAAGAACGGGCATCGCAAGACACCCGAACGATATGCCATTCTCGACACGATTTATACCATCAAAGGACATTTCGACATCGAGATGCTATATTCATATATGGCAGAAAAAGAACGTTTCCGTGTCAGCCGTGCCACGCTATACAATACGATTATCTTACTGATTGATGCAGGACTGGTCATCAAGCACCAGTTCGGCAATACATCGCAGTATGAACGTTCGTACAACAACGAGACTCACCATCACATGATCTGCACTTCGTGCGGCAAGGTTTCCGAGTTCGAAGATGAAACCTTGAAACAAGCCATCGTAGATACCAAACTGAAAGGTTTTCATGCCTCTCACTACTCCTTATATATATACGGGCTATGCAACAAGTGTATGGTAGCGAAAAGAAGAAAAATTTCAAAAACTTAAAAATTAGATTATATGAAAGTAGATGTATTGTTAGGTTTGCAATGGGGCGATGAAGGTAAAGGGAAGGTCGTAGATGTACTGACCCCGCGTTATGATGTTGTTGCTCGTTTCCAAGGAGGACCTAATGCCGGTCATACACTGGAATTTGAAGGTCAAAAATATGTACTCCGTTCTATTCCGTCAGGGATATTCCAAGGCGATAAAGTCAATATCATCGGTAATGGCGTGGTACTGGACCCAGCTTTATTCAAGAGCGAGGCAGAAGCACTTGAAGCAAGCGGACATCCGCTGAAAGAACGCCTGCACATTTCGAAAAAAGCACACCTCATCTTACCTACCCATCGGGTGCTGGATGCAGCTTATGAAGCTGCCAAGGGAGCATCGAAAGTAGGCACCACCGGAAAAGGTATCGGACCGACATATACCGACAAGGTGAGCCGCAACGGTCTGCGTGTAGGCGACATCCTGCATGGATTTGACGAGAAATACGCAGCTGCCAAAGCACGTCACGAAAAAATTCTCCAAAGCCTGAACTATTCGTATGATATAACCGAAGCCGAAAAACAATGGATGGAAGGTATCGAATACCTGCGCCAGTTCCACTTGGTGGATAGCGAACACGAAATAAACCGCCTCCTGAATGAAGGCAAGAGTGTGTTGTGCGAAGGTGCGCAAGGTACGATGCTTGATGTTGATTTCGGTTCGTATCCGTTTGTTACTTCTTCCAATACGATTTGCGCCGGAGCCTGCACGGGACTGGGACTGGCACCCAACCGAATTGGCGAAGTATATGGCATCATGAAAGCTTATTGTACCCGCGTAGGAGCCGGACCATTCCCTACCGAACTGTTCGATGAAACTGGAAAAACTATCCGCGACCTTGGACATGAATATGGGGCAGTGACCGGACGCGAACGCCGTTGTGGATGGGTCGACCTCGTAGCATTGCGTTATGCCATTATGGTCAACGGAGTCACCCAGCTTATCCTGATGAAGAGTGATGTACTCGATGCCTTCCCCATCGTGAAAGCTTGTGTAGCATACAAAGTGAACGGAGAAGAAATCGACTATTTCCCCTACGATATCACCGAAGGTGTAGAGCCGGTATATGTAGAAATGCCCGGCTGGCAGACCGATATGACCAAGATGACTAGTGAAGACGAATTCCCCGAAGAATTCAACGCCTACATTTCCTTCCTTGAAGACCAGTTGGGTACTCCCATCAAAATCGTATCAGTAGGTCCCGACCGCGAACAGACCATCGAACGCTATACTGAATAATGAGTAGATGAATTTGTAAGTTCTTAAGTTTTTGAAGTTTTAAGTTTAGCTTGCAAAACGAAAAGACTTAAGGACTTACAAACTCAAGAACTAAAGGACTAGGCATTTATATGATTTCTATAGAAGGTTTGAAAGTGGAATTCGGAGTAACTCCATTGTTCAAAGATGTATCGTTTGTTATCAACAAGAAAGACCGCATTGCCCTGGTAGGCAAGAACGGTGCAGGCAAGTCTACCTTATTGAAAATACTTGCCGGCATGCAACGTCCCACCGAAGGCACAGTAGCGGTACAGCGCGGAGTTACCATCGGTTATCTGCCCCAGGTTATGGTGCTGAGCGATACACGTACGGTACGTGCCGAAGCAGAAATGGCATTCGAACATATCTTCGAAATGAAAAAACACCTGGAACAGATGAACCAGGAACTTTCAGACCGTACCGATTATGACTCGCCAGACTATCACGGACTGATAGACCGTTTTACACACGAAAACGAACGTTTTCAAATGATGGGAGGCAATAATTACCAGGCTGAGCTGGAACGCACCTTGGTGGGCTTGGGCTTTGCCCGTTCTGATTTCGACCGTCCTACCAGTGAGTTCAGCGGAGGATGGCGTATGCGCATCGAACTTGCCAAACTGCTTTTGCGCCATCCAGACGTGCTTCTGCTTGACGAGCCTACCAATCATCTTGACATCGAGAGCATTCAGTGGCTGGAAGGATTCTTGAAAATGGAACCGGGAGCCGTAGTACTGGTCAGCCATGACCGGGCTTTCATCAACAATGTCACCAATCGCACTATCGAAATATCGTGCGGACATATCTATGATTATCGGGTACCTTACGACCAGTTCGTTGTCCTCCGCAAAGAACGACGTGAACAGCAACTCCGTGCCTACGAAAACCAACAGAAAGAAATAAAAGACACTGAAGACTTCATTGAACGTTTCCGTTATAAGGCGACTAAGGCAGTACAGGTGCAGAGCCGCATCAAGCAACTCGAAAAAATCGTACCTGTCGAAGTGGACGAAGAAGACAACTCATCCTTACACCTCAAGTTCCCACCCGCCATCCGCTCGGGCAATTATCCCGTGATATGCGAAAACCTGAAGAAAGCGTACGGTTCCCATGTGGTATTCCACGATGTGAACCTTACCATCCATCGAGGTGAAAAAATAGCATTCGTGGGCAAGAACGGCGAAGGAAAATCCACACTCGTCAAGTGCATCATGGACGAAATACCCTATGAAGGAAAACTCACCATCGGACACAACGTGCAAATCGGCTATTTTGCCCAAAACCAGGCACAACTACTTGACGAGAACCTGACCGTATTCGATACCATCGACCGCGTGGCAAAAGGAGACATACGCCTGAAGATACGCGATATCCTGGGCGCATTTATGTTCGGAGGCGAAGCTTCCGACAAAAAAGTAAAAGTGCTTTCGGGAGGAGAAAGAAGCCGGTTGGCAATGATACGCCTCTTGCTCGAACCGGTCAACCTGCTTATTCTCGACGAACCTACCAACCACCTTGATATGCGCTCGAAAGATGTACTCAAAGAAGCCATACGCGAATTCGACGGCACTGTGATAGTCGTTTCGCACGACCGTGAGTTTCTCGATGGACTGGTGACCAAAGTCTACGAATTCGGCGGAGGACTGGTGAAAGAACACATCGGCGGCATATACGATTTCTTACAGAAGAAAAAAATAGAAAATCTGAATGAACTTCATCTCTCCGCATCTACATCCGAAGGTGTAAAGAAAAAGGAAGAAAAAGACCCTCCCAGTGAAGGCAAACTTTCTTACGAAGCCCAACGAGAACAAACACGCAAGATACGCAAGCTGGAAAAACAGGTAGCAGAACTGGAAACATCTATCGAAAAAATGGAACAGCAGGTGTCGGCACTCGAAAACCGTATGGCAACACCCGAAGGTGCAGCCGACATGTCACTCTACCAGGAACATCAGAAACTGAAAGAGCAGATAGCCGCAGCGGAGACCGAATGGGAAACCATTTCACTTGAACTGGAAGAACTGAAATAAATTCTCAACCTACACTTGACTGGGAAAACACCCCCATAATTCTTTTACTCGTAATGATAAAGACAAAACTAAGTTTTTAAACAAAATAGCAATATGAAAACAAAACATTATGTAGCAGTAGCCGCTTTTGCCACACTGGCAATGGCCGGCTGCACCGGACAAAAGAATGCCACGAACACTTCGGGCATTGATTTGGCGAATATGGACACTACCGTATCCGCCGGTACCGATTTCTTCCGTTATGCCTGCGGAGGATGGAATGACGCACACCCGCTAACCGCTGAATATTCACGCTACGGCACATTCGACCAACTGGCAGAAAACAATCAGAAGCAGCTGCGCGGGCTGATTGAAGAACTTGCAGCCAAACAAAACGAATCTGGAACCGCCGCACAGAAAATCGGTGACCTTTATAATATGGCAATGGACAGTGTGACACTGAACAAGCAAGGATGCGAACCAGTGAAACCTATGCTTGAAAAAATAGCCGCACTTACTGACAAAAGCCAGGTCATCCCGATGGCAGTCGAGATGCGACGTACAGCAGGTATAGGCACTTTCTTCAGCTACTACGTTTATGCCGATCCCAAAAACAGTGTGCTGAACATCTTCCAGATGGGACAAGGCGGCATCAACTTGGGCGAAAAAGAATATTACCTCGACAATGACAGCATCACCCAAAACATCCGCGAGCAATACAAAAAATACATTGCAAAACTTTTCACCCTTGCCGGATTTACTGAAACCGATGCACAACAGAAGGTGGCAGACGTAATGGAAATAGAAACTGCCATTGCCAAAGTATCGAAAAGTGCAACCGAACTGCGTGACCCCGAAGCCAATTACCACAAAATGACATATGCCGAACTCAAGAAGCAGATTTCCGGCATTGACTGGGATGCCTTTATGAAGGCTTTGGGTATCGAAGCACCTGCCGAACTGAACGTAGAACAAATAGAACCCATTCAGGAAGTAGCGAAGCTCATCAATACCCTGCCGCTCTCCAAAAGCATTTCATACTTGGAATACAACCTGCTTGACGCTGCAGCTCCCACATTGAGCGATGATTTCGTGACTGCACGCTTCGACTTCTATGGTAAAGTGATGTCCGGACGACAAGCCAATCAACCACGCTGGAAACGTGCCGTTAATAGCGTCGATGGTTTATTGGGTGAACTGGTAGGCGAAATGTATGTCGAAAAATATTTCCCCGCTGCAGCCAAGGAACGTATGGTCAACCTCGTAAAAAACCTGCAAACAGCACTGGGACAGCGCATCGATGCACAAGAATGGATGAGCGACAGCACCAAAATGCGTGCCCATGAAAAACTGGATGCTTTCCGCGTGAAAGTGGGTTATCCCGACAAGTGGAAAGACTATTCAGCACTTGAAATCCAGAAAGACTCGTATTGGGCAAACGTATGCCGTGCTGCTGCCTGGGGCTTCAACGACATGATATCCCGTTTGGGAAAACCAGTCGACCGCGATGAATGGCTGATGACACCGCAAACCGTCAATGCTTACTACAATCCCTCTACTAACGAAATCTGCTTCCCGGCAGCAATCCTTCAACCACCATTCTTTAACATGGAAGCCGATGATGCTGCCAACTACGGTGCTATCGGCGTAGTAATCGGACACGAAATGACTCACGGATTCGATGATCAGGGACGTCAGTTCGACAAGGAAGGCAATCTGAAAGACTGGTGGGCAGCAGGAGATGCCGACCGCTTCAAAGAACGTGCACAAGTAATGGTGGACTTCTTCAACAACATCGAAGTACTTCCAGGATTACACGGAAACGGCCAGCTCACCTTGGGTGAAAACCTTGCCGACCACGGAGGTTTGAACATCGCATACCTGGCATTCCAAAACGCCACAAAAGATGCCCCGTTGGAAGATAAAAACGGCTTTACACCTGCACAACGTTTCTTCATTGCCTATGCTACGTTATGGGCAGGAAACATCCGCGACGAACAGATTCGTGTATATACCAAGAGCGATCCTCACTCGTTGGGCGAATGGCGTGTAAACGGTGCCCTGCCTCATATCCAGGCTTGGTATGATGCTTTCAACATCACTCCGAACGATCCACTTTACGTAGCTCCGGAAAAACGCGTGAACATTTGGTAAAGAATCCATATATGGCGATGAATAATATAAAAACAAGCAGATTCTTCAGTATTGGTTCTTCAGACTGATCCGTCATAAGAAGCTGTTTTGAATTTATCGTGCGATGATTTGGGATGAGTTTTTGAGGCATTTTCGCTTCTGTGATGAGGAAGATAGCGGGCTATCTGACGAAGAACAGGAGCGGAAAGGACCAAAAAATCGCCCAAAGCACACACGAAAACAGATACATCAAGCCAAGAAAAACTTTTTGGAGAAATTCAAAACAGCTTCTAAGAACTTTCCATCTGCAACAACCTTCATCGCACAATAAAAAACTCCCTATCATTATTCAGAATACGGATAATGATAGGGAGCTTTTTATTTGATTTAATTTCCTGTTTAAGGGGGTCACTCAGCCTCAAAAAGAGCATAAAAAAAAGAGCTACATCACCTGTAACTCTCCAATTATCATGTGGTGCCACCAGGAATCGAATATTTTAATTCAAAATCCTAAATTACAGCACTTTAATATCTTTGGAAAAATCCCCGAACCACTGAATCAGCCATCTGCCAAATTCACCAATTTTCGATAGATTCTCGTTAATCATCCTTTGACTTTACAAAAGTAAGTGTTCGGTTCTATTCCTCCAAATATTTATATAATTATTTAGGGGTAGCTACAAGCTATTTTATAAAGTTTATCTTTTGATTATTAATGTTTTAAGAAATATCATTCAAATACCAAAACTTTGTTTCTTTCCAATATTTCTATAATGTCCTGTTCCTTATACAGGATCTTTCCTCCTATTTTGTAATATGGCAATTTACCATTCATTCTATATTCAATGAGTGTTCTTTTGGTTATTTTGAGAGCCTTTGATAATTCTTGTTCTGTAATATAGCGGTTCCCGTCTAATATAAGTCTGTAGATTAAAGGATTTGCATCCAACATTTTGGATATACCTTCCATGGCTTCAATAAATCTCTTGACCTCATTACTATCCTTATTCAATACCTGCTGTCCCATTTCCATTATTTGTATATGTTTTAAGGTTATTCCTTACATAGCTTAGAATATCTTCTTTTTTATAATAAATCTTTCTGTCTATACGACTGAAGGGGATTAGCCCTTTCTGTCTTAAAGACAACAGTTTTCTGTCTGATATATTCATAAGAATACATACATCCTGATTATCCAACCATTCATTCTGTTCAGATTTGGAAGAGTTCAGTCCTTTCAGTTGTTTTTCTATCTTGAACAATATGTCGTTCATTTCCATAAATGCACTGGCTTCTATGTTCACTATCTCCATAATCATTTGTTTAAGTGGTTGGTACAAAAATAGAATAGAAGGCTGTGGAACACAAGAGACTATCATCAAAGTGCATTATATTACATCAGATGTCATAGCGAAGCAACTGAACTATGCAGATCGGAGGGAGCTGAAATCCCTGTCTTATTTCGGGATTTTATAAGCAGACTATGTTTGGTTATTTGGGAAGGTGGATTTTCACTGTAATTGTGAGGTCGTATATGGGATATAAGGATAGCCGCCTTTGATTTACGGCTATGCGTCACATCGGTCGCAGTTTATCCCTGTAATCTTTCCTTTAATTCCAATCCGTTTGCCGCCGCATTCTTTTTCAGGTGAATTTTCATGGCGTAAGCCATAAGGAAAATTCTCCTGAAAAAAGAAATAAATGCGGCTGGCAAATCAGGATTGGGATTTATCTTTGATGGAAGAGATAACTAACTAATTTTAGCTAGTTTTTCGTTAAAATTTTGTCTATATCATTCTTCAAAAAAAGAGAGTAATAATTCTTTGATGCAGAAGAAAGAATAATTTTAATGGAGTAACCATTTGTAATTCCTATTTTAAGCTATTTATTTTATATTTAATTTATTGGCAATAGTTCGTTAAAAATTAGCCTAGTCTAAACGGCTCTTGCAGTAAATAAAATGAGTTCTTTAAAAAGTATGTCAATTAAATGCGTATCTGGTTCAATCTCAAGCATGTAAATAAATCGTTTAAGCACGTAAGCATTGTGTATGACTGACTTGCATGATGATATGGAATATTTTATTTCCATTTTCTTACAGGTTACCTTGGCAAGGTTTATCGCTGCAAGTGATGCATTAAAGTGAAATGCCAGTTTCATGAAGTCTGTAGACTGATAGTTTGTTATTCCGGTATGTTGCTTGGCATCACGAAAGCAAAATTCGAGTTGGAAACGTCTCCTGTAAAAGTCTAGAACATCTTGTGCGTTCTGTATTTCGTCCGTATAAAAATACAACTGCTATTTGTCTGTTCTTCCATCCATAGGATACCATATAGCCAAGTTTACAAAGCGTTTGAGTGCTTTTGAGTATGCTTTTAGTCCGTAAAGTTTACCCTTATTCACTTTGTACTCGGCACATCTTGCAATGTCCAGATTTTCAAAGCCAGTCTTTCCGTCATACAATTTTGGACGTCCGCGTTTACTATTCTATTTTCTAAAGTGGGATAAAATAATATGGCATCATTCCTGAAACAGCTTATTACGTGGAAACCGTTATCGTACAATGGTTTGATGAAAGTTTCCTTTGAAAAGAATGCATCACATACGACAGTGCCAGAAATACTTTTAAGATGTTTCTGTATGCTGATAAGATAAGAACTGTACCAGTCAACAAGATTCTTTTCACAGCCTTCCAGCGTTGCATTCTCAAGCGTCTGTAAAGAGCCCAAAATCATACATTCATGGTTGTTAACGTTTATAACTCCTATACCTGTTATTTTCAGTCCGCGTTTGTATTTACCGGCACAACCGGACCAGAAATAGCCAATTCACGAAGTTTTGTTGCTTGACTTTGGAATGAAAAACGGATCAACGGCTATCGCCTTATGACCACCTTTAAGGTGTTCCCTGATAATGGCCTAATTGAAGGAAAATCATTCAAAGCTGTCATTTTCAAAATTGTTACGGTCAGGTATGGCTATGAACAATTATATAACATCTATGAATACTTTCCAGAAATATTTGCTTATATCTACAACTGATTCGAGAGCATTTCTGTGCTCGAATTGGTATTTCATAAGGAGTGATTCTTTACTCACAATTCAGCGTGGTAATACATCTTTAATCTACTAATAATCAGTGAATTATAAATACGGTCATTGATTTCGGTAGTTTTGCATATATTTTTTATCACTTTTCTTACTCCTTAACTATTCATTTTTGACAGTAATGATCTCTTTAATATAATTTTAAACTAGCTAACACTAATTCTATTATTTAATTTAAATTTATCGGTAAAAATTTATCGAAGTATTATATATGAAAAAACAACCAAAAGCTCTACCATTCTAAAAAAATTATATATATTTGCGAAGCTAAGTAATTTTTGTTGTTATTCTTTAAAATCTAACAGTGTAAAGACACGACAATTTTCTCAAATCGTGTAATTCATAAATCAACAAATTCAAGTTGATACACATTATTAACTAAATTATAACTTAAGTTTCGCAAGTAAAGTGTAGCTCCTCAGGCGGCTGGTGTCAGCCTGTCGAAAGCCTGCTTTACTGCTTTGATTTGTTTATCGTTTGATATTACTTGTTCTGTCAGAACCATTGCATCACAGTTAAGTACCTCGGCAATGACGTTTATAACTTCTACGATCAGCAGCCAAATTTTTTCGGCTACTGAAAGTTCAACAGAGTTCTTTGAAATTTCAGCAAAGAGTCCTCCGATAGTTTCGTATGACTCATTGCGTTTGACATAACTGAGTATATTGTACTGTAGTACGCACAATGATATGCCTGCAATCTGTCCGGCGAAGTCTCTGCACTGGTTCTTTCCGAGTTTGAGGTTTTGCTTCATCTCTTTATGAGCCACTTCGATAACCCATCTTCTTGAATAAAGTCTGAAGGCTTCTTTTACATCAAGTTTAAGATCAGAGGTAAGCAGAGCATTCCAATTGCCGTTCTTACCTCTTCTGTAGAAGAGCAGACTGACCTTAATGCCGGAGATTTTAGCAGAGACAGTTGCTGTGTAGTAACCGATTGAGCGGCTATACTTTACGCTCTTGGATTTCTGGAGAGCCTTGATAAGCTCAGGCGCTGTCTTGTTTCCAAGATCTGTCTCATACTTGGTTTTGCCCATCTTTATCATTCCGATAAGGTGGCATCCAAAGTGCCTTGAGACTACGAACTTCAAAAGCTCAGAGCAGGTAAACCAGCTGTCAACAAGAAGATAATCGAAACGTACGCCCTCTATGATTGAGCGTTTGAGCATACTGATGGCCGTCTCAATCTTACTTGCAAAATACTCAGCGCTACGCCTGGCAATACGCTTATCCTCTGAGTGTTCCTTGCAGTAGCGAGCTTCCGTCTGTTTCTTGGATAAACCCTGTGGCTTATCGCTTCGTTTTCCTTCCTATCCATGAAGAGAAAAGTCAAGGAGAAACTGGGATACACCATCCGTAAAACAGAGGAACATTGCCTTGAATCCAAGTATAGGCTTCATTTGGGTATGAGAGAATACCTTGCCAATCTTCTCGGTCTTGAATCCGGTCTTCGGAAGGTCTGTATCATCGATGATGACACACCTGATGTCCGACTTCAATGTCGTTCTACGTTTCACACGTGAATACACCTGCCTGAAAACCGAGTAGATTATACGTCGCCAATTGATGTTGCCGTCGTTCATGAAACGATAGAACATATCTTTGTGGCAGACAAACATCTTGCCCAGGGCAGAAGACGAATAGTTGGCAGCATTCTTAATTGAAAAGAACGGGAACAGAACAAGCAGCTGCAACACCTGAAGACAGGTGAATTTGCAATTCGGATTCTTAACTGACCCGATGACTTTGCTTTGTATCCTTATGCTGTTCATAATGGTTGATATGCTGTTTATTGCCTTGCTAGAGTCATTCTTTGCAAAAAACTCTTGGAGTTCACCGATAATATATCTATTTTTGTTCATGGCTAAAGGGTGCTATATCGTTTGTTTGGCGACATTAATATAGTGATAATCATCGAATTATCAAACTCTTTAGCCTTTTTTATTACATTATTTGAGTACTTGCGAAACTTGAAATTATAATTTTATGAGAAAAATTAGATGGAACATTTGGAAATGTGGAAATTGTGGATGCACATTAAGATTACCCGCTGAAGCAGGTGTACCTGAATCATATGGGTGTGAATGTGAATCCGGTTATCATGCCTGGTATATAGAAGACTACTATACTGAAGAAACTTGGGGGTAGTCAGGAGTTTTGTTTAAATGCGGGATGACCATATCTTTTTCTAACTATATGGGTATCCAGTAAAAGTCCTTAAATATATAATGGCATATGAAGATGATAAAACATAATCACTTCATCTGCCATTTATTGTAATTTTTCTGTATTTTCTTACTTAATTCTAACCGTTAAAACATGCCTCTCCCAAATAGGTTTGAAGAGCTTTTCTGATTCTGCAAGTAAAATCATGTTATACGTATTTAGCTGTTATGTTCGTGATTTTTCTATCATCAGTACGGCATTTGCAGTACGCATGCAGAAGAATGAAATCCACAGTATTTCTGTCTTTCTATTTCTTGTCTTTATTCTCTAAAAACGAATAATGCTGTTTTTGTGTATCGAAACTTCCTTCAAGCTTGGTGCTCTTTCTTTTGAGAGTTCACTTCTGAGAATTTTTCTCATTTATTAGTCTTTGCAGCTTCTTCCTTAAATACGAAGGATGTGGATATCCTAGCTGTCAAGTTCACTTTCTCATTAAAACTATTGCGATATTTTTCCTAAGATCAAATCCTATGTAAGCTTCTGGTAAACTACGTATTTTCTGCAACCTCTTCAACCAGATTGACAAGAAGAAACGATCCGAGTGTCTTTATCAGAGCTATTTCCCGTGTAAGACATTCAGTTCCAATATTCAGGGGGATGATTTCGAAGCAACGCGGGATTATCTCGAATAATGCAACGCTTTTCTGACGGGTACATTTTTAAGTTTTGAATTTGTTACATATTCAAAATAGTATGCTATTTTAAATAGTTAATTCATAAATAATAGGACATTTATTATGATAAAAGAAGATTTTATAAAAAAAGTTTCCTGATATAAAGGTTCAGCAATTTGAAACTGAAACTATACTAAGCAAATAGGATATCATGAATATTGTAGAACAGGCTACACAGTCTATGGATATGGGGCTTGTCTATTACGAACATAACGGATGTGATATAACTGTTTCACATCAGAGAAAATGAAGACCGAGCTTGCCAAGATGGTACCAGGCTACAAGGTTACTGATCCAAATACAGGAGAAACCGGAACTGTTGTATCAGAAAAATATATAGTTTGTGGCAATTACTGTGTGAGTGTGGAGTTTCCAAGCGGAAGCGATGTTTATGACTGCGATTTCTTTGTTTACTAATATCAAAAATTAATACGTTTTTTTATTGATTTTGTTTTAATCATTATTCTTTTTTATATCAAAAGTTCTTGTTTTAAAATATTTTGTTATAAATTTATGCGTTATAAAAAGCAGAATCCGAAAAGCTTTAATAGAGTAGGAGTAATCTAATGGTCTTTAAACATGAATAAGTTTAAACTTTTGTGTGATGGAAGAAAAGAAAAATCCATCCATATTGTAAACCGTTGTTGTCCTGGTGAATGTATTGCTGGACCGGGATCACCTATTACACGTTGCAATAAAATTAAATAACGTGATGTATTAATAAGGAGGATGTTTACCACATCCTCCTAAAATTTTAATATTATGAAGAAATACAGAATAAAAGATAATGTATATATAGTAGAAGGATTAAAGAAAGCATCAATATACGATTGTAATAATGATAAACACTATTGGGTAGATAAAGATGTATCACAATTTTTTCATAACCTTTTAGACGGTCAGGTTTCCGAAAGTGATAAAGATACATTAGATGGTGCTCTGGAACTACAACTAATAGAAGAAACAGATTGCAATGAATTACAAAAGTGGCCCGATATAACAGAATTATTTAATTTCTCTCGTCATATTGATTATGCATGGATTGAATTGACTAATCAATGTAACTTGAAATGTACTCATTGTTACAATGAGACAGAACAAAGAGAAAAAAAATGTCTATCATATGAAGACTTTACTTATGTTGTAGATGAGTTGGTCAGATTTGGAATTAAAGCAGTTCAACTTATAGGTGGGGAACCATTTGTGATTAAAGAGGATATTTTATTCAAGATGCTTGATTATGCTTCTTCGTCATTTGAGGAATTCGAGCTCTTCTTTAACGGTACATTGACTAATAAAAAACACCTTGAATATATAAAGCAAAATTATCCTAATTGTAAGATTGCTATGTCCTTACATTCTTTTATTAAAGAGGAACATGAGAAAATAACACAAGTAAAAGGCTCATATGAGAAGAGTATAGAGACACTGCATAACTTGCAGGATCTTAATATGAAATTTAGATATGTCGGTATATACGCAGCTGGCATTGATATTGGTAAAGAACTAGATTTCGGAGTTCCTTATCGAAGAGATTATATCCGTTTAACAGGTAGAGGAAACCTTTCTCATTATAATCGACAATTACTTTCAGAAAAGCTAATAACTCTTGATACATTTAAATTTAATGATTTGGAAGCTACTCTCAAAAGTACATATTCTGAATGTTGCTTTGCTAATTATCTTTATATAGGTAGTGATATGAATGTGTATCCTTGTGTTATGGAACGCAGATTATGCCATGGCAATTTGAGGAATAAGGCTTTAACAGAAATTTTGGACCGCACAATTATTAACTACTCAAAAGATAACGTGAAGGAGTGTCAAAATTGTGAATTTAGACATTTATGTAAAGATTGTCGCCCAGACTCAATTAGTATGATCGTTGATGATAAGCCTTGGTATTGTACATATGATGTTGCAAATGGAGTATGGAAAGACAAAGATGCTTTTATCGATGATTTACTTAAAATGCAAAAATAAAACGACATGATTAACAAAGGTAATTACCATATACCTTATTAATAGGAGAAATTATCGAAAGGCTATGGTATTATTGTACATATGACTCCTAAACTGGTAAATGGGCGTCTTTTAAATAAATTAACAATATTGTTTATTCATAATAATGATTTCAGATATTATAATAAGGAAGTTTGATACCAAAATGGATCTACTTCAATTCCATAAATTGCATTCAGATCCTTCTTCTATGCAGTTTTATGGTATGAATGAATTTAAGACAACTGAAGAGTCATATACATTGATGACTTCTTATATAAATTCTGAATTAAATAAAAAGTCCATTCATCGAGTAATTGCTGATGCCTTTACAAATGAATATCTTGGTGAGATTGGAGTCTTCAACATCAATGCCATACATAATAGAGCAAATGCATACTGTATTTTGTTACCAGAGTGTAGAAAAAAAGGTTATTCTGTTAAAGCTTCATCTCTATTTTATAAAGAAGTATTTGAATCAACTGAAATTAATAGGATTCAGGCGTTGGTTGACTGTGATAATATCAATGCTATCAAATCATTAAAAGGCCTTGGTTTTATTCATGAAGGTAGATTGAAAGAGTATGAGTTAGATCGAGGACGTTATATTGATATAGATATCTTTGCTTTATTAAAAAGCAGATTTTATTACATAGTGCCATGGATTTCATGGAAAGAATATATTGTTGATGGCTTATCGAAAACTTTGATATATGAACAAAGATCACATAAATATTATCTACTTTCTGGTGAAACGTCTTTAATATGGAAAACACTGGCTTCTGGAGGTTTTACGGTAAATCAGGATATTTCATCATTATCCATATTGATTGACGAAGGTATAATCATATTTTATGCCCCCCTTGGAGAGAGTAAAAACTCTTCTGGGACCATTGAAATATTTGACAAGAGTCCAGATACTTTCTATGAGAAAATTAAAAATGAGGGATATGTATATGATATCCACTGGGACATTACAAATCGGTGTAATGAAAAATGTGTACATTGCTACAATATGAATGCTCATTCTGGGCATAGGAATGAACATGAAAATGAACTCTCTTTTGAAGAAGCAGTAAAGCTTGTTGATGAATTGTCTTATTTGGGGGTTTTTAGGCTAGCTATGTCTGGTGGTGAAGTTCTTATGAAGGATTATTTTATCAAGCTGTGTCAATATATAAGATCTAAAAATATTCAGTTGATAATATATACAAATGGGCTGGCTTTCAATGAAAAACTTTTGCAGGTTGTGGCCTCGTTGTTCCCTTCTACTGTCTGCTTTAGTGTTTATGGGAATAACAGTAATGTGCATGATTCAGTAACTGGAGTAAAGGGGGCATACAATAAAATCTTATACGCATTGTCATATTTCAAGGAGAAACATATAGAGACTAGTCATAAAAATACAGCTCTATCTATCAATTATCATTGCTGGAAAGAAACTTTGGCTAAAGGCTATGATTTATCTGATAGTTCGATGTTAAATTGTACTATTTATCCTTCCATGGATGATAGAAAATTATCTAAATATTCTTTGGATGAAACTCAACTTTTACAAATGGCAATGTCCTCTGATAGCCCAATCTATTATAAGAGTCGCAAGATTGGTGCGTGCAACATAAATAAGGATCCGTCAGAAACTCCTTGTTATAATAAAACCAATACTCTATATATTAATCCATTCGGTGAAGTTGGGCTATGTATAGCATTCCCTTGTGTAATAGCAAGTTTGAGAAATAATGATATCAGATGCCTGAAGCGTAAGAAAAAAGATATGCCTTTCATTGAAGATTTTACAAGATTGAATGGTGTTGAACTTTTGGATAATTGGCGGTCTTTGAAAATTGCTGATTTAAAGGAATGTGGAAAATATGATTATTGCAAATTTTGTATAGATGTCTGCCCTGGTGATGCATTTTTATTAAATAATGATTTGCTTAGTGCACCACAAAATCATTGTTCCATTGCTATAGCAAGACATCACGCCTTTATGTTAAATTTATATCATACTTAATATGTCTTTTCCTAATATGTCTTCTATAAGGTTATCCTTGAGAGAGCATCTTGATTCTGATGCTAATGATTATTATAACTTATTATCTGATGAAAGCGCCGTAAGGTATTATGGTCGAAATACTATTGATAGTTTATCGGAAGCAAAATCTGAAATATCAGCTCTACACACCAAATATTTAATGTCTGAATCAATTAAGTGGGCTGTTATACTTGATGCTAAATCGGTTTATATTGGGTCTGTTGGTATTAAGGACTTTACTAATCAACATCATCGTGGTACATTAAGTTGTATATTTTCTCCTAGATATTGGCATTTTGGATATGCTTCTGAAGCATTAAAACTTGTCATAGTATATGCATTTGAAACATTGAAACTTAACCGAATTCAAGCATATGTGGATCCAATAAATGTCAGAGCCATGTCTTTATTTAAGAAACTTGGTTTTAGTTGTGAGGCTATATTACATGAATATGAATTTGAGAGAGGTCGTTTTATTGATATAGCTATATTAGGATTAACAAAAAATAAATGAGTCATGAAAAATGTTTTGTTGAACTGTTTGCCTCCTGTAGACCCATTACGTCCAGGATATTCGTTATCGGTTATTAAACCGTTTCTAATTCAGAATGGTTATAAGGCAAGTGTAAAATATTGGAATCTTTCTTTAAGAAATGTTATTAATGATTTTTGGTTAAATCAGATCGATTCAATTCCATTATCACAGATTTTCAAAGACTTAATGCCCTTCTATAATTATTATGCAATTGACAGAAAAGATCAGAATGTCTTTGATAGAATAAAGATTCTTATTTCTAAGTACTTTCCTAACAAAGCAATAGAATCTCATTTGGAAAACAACGCCATTTTATTGAAAAACTCTATAAAAAAAGAGTTGAAGGATATGAACATCGAAAATTTTGATTATGTATATGTTCAATCTAAATTCTATAAATACGAGCTTATCTCAGCGGGTGTATTCTGTGAAATATTGAAAGAAAGTTATCCTGAGGTAATAACAATAATAGAGGCTCAGGAATTTGAGAGAAAGGCTATGGCTTTGATGGACAGTTTTGATTGTTATGATTTTGCCACGTGGGGTGAGTATGAATTACCACTCCTTGGTCTTTTAAATTCTTTGGTAAGTAATGGAAATCTGTCCTTGACTCCCAATATTATATATCGTCAAAACGGTATGCCTGTTTCTTCATTAAAACGCATAAACCATTTTATTGATATAAATAGCACTCCTATAGCTGATTTCTCAGACTATATCGAACAAACATATGTGGATATAGAAGAAGTACGATTCCCATTAGAAAGTGGTAGAGGTTGCCATTGGAATGGTTGTTCCTTTTGTTTTATGAATGATGGTTATAAACATCGTGTCAAGAAAGTTGAGCGCATCAAATATGAAGTTCGTGAATATATAAAGCAATATAATGCTCAGCTCTTTTATTATATTGATAATGATGTTGTCGGAAATGATATTAAGAGATTTGATGAGATACTTGAGTTTTATAAGGATATAAGAAAGACTAATAAATTTGCTATAACTCTTGCTGAAATTATAGCAAAAGATATTAATGCAGACATTGTTTTGAAGATGCGGGATGCAGGCATTAGGAAAATTCAGATTGGCTATGAATCCACATCAGATAAAATGCTAAAATTGATGAATAAGAAAAGCCATTTTTCCCATTTATTACTTATTTGTAAATGGTGTTTTGCTTATGATATGCTTATGTATCCTCAAAATATACTACGAAGTATGCCATTTGAAACAGATGTATTAATTTTAGAGAACATTCAAAACCTATTTTATTTAAGATTTCTATTAAAATACGATTCATTTTATCATTCTCTTAGAGAATTATGTGTAATGTCAACTTCCCGAGATTATAAAACTTTGACTGATTCTAATAGAATTCAAGATTGGGATTACACCCCTATGCAGGAATTTATGCCAGCCTCTTTATTGAAACCAGAATATACATATGATGTGTTCTTAATTCAAACTAGGAAATACAATCCTCTATGGGAGTTATTTGCGGAAACTGAAACATATTATAAAACGCATAAATTTGATTATTCATTATCAATGAATGATAATGGAGCTGAGTATACTGAATATACTAACAATGTAGCTTGTAATCAAATACAACTTAGCCTTGATGATATTAAAATTCTTTATAACTGTGATAGAAACGTAGTAAATTTCAACAATATATATAATGAACTAGCAGATAGCTATACAAAAGAAGAGTTGTTTAAGCGATTAAAACAGCTGAATGAATTGGGTTTGATATATATGTCCGACATATATGATGAGATAGTATCTACAGTTATTGTTTCGGATAAATACGCTAATAAGTAATAGATGAGTACAGTATTATATGGCAGCAGACATTTTAATATCATTCATTATTCCTGTATGGAATAGGGAGAAGACTATCGGCTTTTGTATTGACTCGATATTATCTCAGTACTTAGATATGAATTTTGAAATTATTATTGTTGATGATTATTCTTCTGATAATTCTGTTCATTTGGTTGAAGAACTTAGAGGTAATAAGTTCTCAAATAGCCTAAATACTTCTTATCTTGCAAAGATTTTACCTGTTTCTTCATTATTATTTGAAGATTTGGACCTTGCTTTAGAACTGAAAATTAGATCTCGTATAAATATCGTAAAACTACCTAAACATCAAGGTGCTGCAATAGCGAGAAATAAAGGTATCGAAAAAGCCAACGGAATGTATATTTGGTTCGTGGATTCTGATGATTTTATTGCAAATGGTGCTTTAAAAACAATTAAATCAAATTTGCTAACATATCATTTTGATATCCTCCGTTTTGGTAAGCAAAACTTCACACGATTTCCGGATAAATATCGTATTACTTGCTTAAATAAAGGGCTTAGGATTATGAATATGAATAACATACAGGATTTGTTGTATATGCTTCAAACAGGTGCTGTATGGTGCGCTGTATTTAGAAGGGATTTTATCGCAAATAATCGTTTTGATGCAAGATTTTCTTATAGTGAAGACAGTTTATTTTCATGGCAAATAACTCTTAAAGCTAAAACAGCTGCATACCTTGATGTTTTATTATATGGTTATATGTATACCTCGGGGTCATTAACGAGCGTTAAGCCGTATGAACGTTTTGATTGCTACATTAGCGTAGTTGAAAATTATGTAAAGGCAATAAAAACATCATATAGATTAAATAAAGAAAAGTCTATATTGATGAATGTATGTGAAAGAAGATTATATTTGCATGCTTTTCACACATTTACATTTTCAGAAATTAATTCAATTATGTGGAATAGGTGGTATGAAGTTTATTATAATGTTATGATTAACAATAACATGAGGGCTGTATGGAAAAGGTTAATTTCTTATATATTATGGAAACTCCATTCTAATAGGTTGTTCAACATTATTTATAATAGATTTATAAAAGTACAATAAGAATGGAACATTTGCTGGTTGCTATTGATCAAGGTGAAACTAAAACAGATGTTATAGTTTTAAAATGTTCTGGAGAAATCTGTGCTTATGTAACAGATAAAGATTTTCGGAACTCTATGGCCAATTTTGATAATAATAGATATTTATTTATCTATCATTCTATCCAACAGGCTATTCTTGAGATTCATTCTTCATTGGATAATGTGGTTTATATATTGGCAGCCATGTGTGGAGCAGATTGGCAAGAGGATTTTGTTAACATGCAAAATACTCTTGCTAAAACTTTATTGTTCCCCAAAGAAAAAATTATCATTGTTAACGATTGTATTGCAGCCTTGCGTGCTGGAATACCATTTCGTAGAGACAATGATAATTATGCTGTAATATGTGCTGGTACAAGACTCAACTGTTCGTTATGGTCAAAGGATGATATGAAATACACTTACGGCAGATTCATAAATATTGAAGATCATGGTGCTTATGCAATAGGTCAACATATTTGGTCTGGAATTATTGATTCTTATAATGGCTTTCAGAGCTCAACTATTTTAGAAGCAAAACTATTACAGTTTTATAATAAAAAATCTTTGGCAGATTTGTATGCTAGTTTTACATGTAATAATATTGTGTTCAATCCTTCGAAATTTGCTCATTTATTAGTTGAGGCTATTAAATGCAACGATAAAGTTTCTATTAATATAATGAATACAATTGCTCACAGATGGGTTCAATATATTGTTCGTGGTTTATCCAAAGTCGCATTAACTCATGAATCAAAATTTACTGTTATACTTACTGGAGGCGTATTACAAAATTATGAATCTCCTTTTATAGAAAGAATAAAGTATGAGTTAAAGAATTATTGTCCAAATGCAACCTGTGTAGTAGCCTCTTTAAAGCCCGTTGTAGGGTAAGCATTCAGTAAACCCCGTCAAATTCCAGCCTTGATTCTTCGTATTTTTGTGTCCATAACCAATATTGTGCAAATATGAAGAATATGACATTAGACCAATTCAAGCGGACATACGAAGACTGGAAGTTATCTGGTTTGTCCGTCCGTGATTATTGTAACAATACCGGATTTGACGAAGGTAAATTTTATTACTGGCGTAGGAGACTAACCGATTCAGCTCTTCCTGATGTACAAGGATTTGTTCCTGTGAGAATGAACAATCTGAACGGTAAACTGAACATCACTACGGCTTCAAAAGAGATAGAATCTGAAAACGGTTCCGAATGCGAGATTATATACGCCAATGGTGTAACGCTCCGTATCAATAGTGCAATATCACTGGAGGTGCTAAAGTCATTAATCCTTTTATGCCAGTAAGCCATGTTTTGCCTCAGTGACTCAGACCGTTTTTTCCTTTACCCTTATCCGACTGATATGCGAAAGAGTTTTTACTCTCTGAGCGGAATCGTGACAGAGAAAATGGGTAAGGATGTACAGGAAGGCGATGCATTTATATTTATCAATAAATCATTGACCAACATGAAAATACTCCATGCCGAATACGGTGGGCTGGTGATATATAATATGAGACTTGAGAGTGGCACTTTCCGTCTGTCTGATATTGACCGTGAAGAGTCTTCCGCTTCACTCTCCGTCAATTGGTCAGAATTGACATTGATTGTGCATGGTATATCACCTTCGGAAGCTAAAAGAGCACCTCGCTGGACTCCTAAAAAACAGTAGCTTTACAGTAAAAAAAGTATGCTCAAAACCTCCTGCATATCAGGTATTTTTCGTATCTTTACAGTACAAAAAGAATACAGAAAATGGCAGAAGATCCGAATTTAAATATGGCACTTGAGGCAGTCCTTCGCGACCGTGACGACTTGTACAGACGTCTTATGCGGGCGGAAAGAAAGCTTAAAGAAATGTCGGATCTGCAGGCAATGAAAGACTCCTACGAAGCCAGGCTGTCAGAGAAAGACAGAATCATTGAAGCTAAGGATAAGGCCATTGAATCCAAGGACAACCGTATCGCATCGTTGGAACGCAAAGTGGAGTATCTTGAGAGGAAAGTATGGGGGGCGATGTCTGAAAAGAGAAGACTCCCTGACGATCCCAACCAACTGAAACTTGACTTCGGCGAGTCGGATATGACACCGGAAGAGGAGGAGGCGGTCCGCCAGGCCATAAAGGAGGTGAGCGAGTACAGGCAGGTGAAGGTCAGGGAACACGAGAAGAAGGTTCCCGTCCGCCAAAAACTGCCGGAACATCTCCGCCGTGAAGAAGAACATATCTACCCCGAAGGCTATCTTGGCAATGAAGACCAATGGGTACTGTTTGATGAAACGGAAACTTCCGAGCATCTTGAATATAAACCGGCCGAACTGTATGTCCGTGTCACTATCAGACATAAGGGTATGCGCAAGGATACAAACCGGATTATCACCGCTCCGGTGAAAAATGAACCGATACCCAAGAGTTATGCAAGCGCTTCGCTACTTACCGAGCTGATGGTCGGCAAATATGTGGACCACCTTCCGTTCTACCGGCAGATACAGATGTTCAAGCGTATAGGCATCAGCCTGCCACCGTCCAGCATCGAAGCCTGGTTCCATGAAGTGGCCGACCTGATGCGTCCCGCCTATTACCGGTTGAAGGAACTGGTCCTGTCTTCCGATTATGTCCAGTCCGATGAGACAACTATACCTATAATCAACAACGAGAAGCATCAGACAATAAAGGGATATCTTTGGCTGGTGCGGAGCGTAACGGGCAACCAGGTCTTCTTCTTTTACCATGACGGTTCCAGAAGCATGAAGGTGGCTCTGGAACTCTTCAAGGGTTATCAAGGGGCCATACAGACAGACGGATATACCGGTTATGGGATACTTGAAAAGACAAAAGGTATCATCATCATATGCTGTTGGGCACATGCCAGACGCTACTTTGAGAGGGCATTGAAGCATGACAAGGCCAGGGCGGAGTATGCCCTGACCATGATAGGCATGCTCTATGACGTGGAACGTATAGCCGATGACGACAACATGAATGAACAGCAGCGTATGGAACTGCGTAAACGGCTTGCATATCCTATAATCTGTTCGTTTGAGAAATGGTGTCTTACGGAGTATGGCAAAGTCCTTCCTAAAAGTCCGATAGGACAAGCCATGAACTACTTCCTTAATCATGTGCGGCAACTGGCACATTACACGATGGACGGTAAATATTGTATAGATAATAATTTGATAGAAAACTCGGTAAGGCCTGTTGCGATCGGACGGTTATGTAGTGTACAACATAAGCGCCCTTATGTTGGCATTATATTTATGTTGGCATAATAGAATAAAATATTGTAAATCAATCTATAAGAAATTTTTT
>NZ_JACSPP010000079.1 GCF_014837065.1 Phocaeicola intestinalis | reverse complement strand
TGTAAGATTATTAATCTTCACGCCGAAAGATTATTAATCTTCACGCTGTAAGATTAATAATCTTACAAACGATGCAGTAAATCGCTCATGCAGCCTAATCCATTTCCAATTCCAATTCCATATATTCTGCGTAAAACCTTTGTAACAAGTCTGCAAATTCCTCCGGCAATCTTTTCAAGACTTCTTCCCGAATAGTTTCGGGAACACCTCCATAATAGGCCTCGGCAATGCTTCCGGCAATGGCACCCATCGTATCAGTATCGCCACCTAACGAGACAGCCAGCCGGACAGCACTTTCGTAATCAGCACTTTCCAAAAATGCGATAATAGATTCGGGAACAGAGCCTTGACACCGGGAATCGAAACGATAAGTAGGGCGTATCTCATCGCATGTACGGTCCAGATTGTAATGGAAAGTTTCCTCGATGTATGCCTTAATAGCTTCTTTCGGATGATTCTTGCGTGCCAGGAAAATGCAGGCAGCAGTAGCTTGTGCACCTTTGATACCTTCAGGATGATTATGAGTAACCGATGCACTTTCCCGAGCCGCATCTAAGGTTTCCTCAAGTGTACCGAATACCCATCCCACAGGGCTGACCCGCATGGCAGCTCCGTTTCCAAAACTATTATAAGGCTGAGGATACTCCTCTTTCAACCATTTCTTAAACATACCTCCGTACCCGGCATGGGGATACCTGCGTCCAAGGTCCTGCATAATGTCCGTCAGGCTTCCTTTCTCCAGCAACCAGCGAACATTAGCTACGGTCATTACGGTATCGTCGGTAAATTTCGAATCTTTGCCAAACAAAGGAAAGTCTGGGGTTTTACATCCACGCCATTCATAAACCGAACCGATGATATCGCCTGCCGCAGCTCCTGCCAGAAAGTTTTTCGAAGAAGAACGAAGCAAGCGGAGCGTAAGCGCGTCCTGTTCTCCACCGAAATGCTTGCACAACACACGCCGAAACAGGTCGTCTGTAGCTACTTGGTTGAACAGAGTCATACACGAGCGTACTTTCATTGCGTCCAGCGTACCAAATACGCTTTCAGCACTTTTATCCGTATTCAGGAGAACAAGGGTGATTTCGCGCAAGCGATTTCCCAATACAGGATGCTTCAGGTAATCCTGTGCTTCTTGCAAGTCTGCAATACCATAATAATCAGAAGTTTCACTTATACCCAACCCTCTCAGTTGTGGGAATATCCACCAAATCCAATGATTAGTTTTCCGTCCAGCCTTTACCTCGGCAAGAGCTTCTGCATACGTGTTTTGTTGTGCGGTCAAGAATCGGTCTATTTGCATAGTAATAGAATATTAATGTGATACAATCTCCAGTAATACGTTATTCAAACTCCAAGACAAACGTGGTGTTCCATCCGTTAGTGCCGGCACGCAACAAGCTGATGCTCCCTCCCGAAAGTTTCATAATCTGGCGGGAAAGTGAAAGACCGATGCCACTTCCGTTGATACGAGTGGTAAAGAAAGGAACAAAAATCTGTTCGGCTTCCTCTTCCGGAATTACCGGACCGTCATTACTGATATAAATAAAAACATGCTCATCAGCTGCACTGTAGGCACGTATGTGGATGCGCCCTTTGTTCCCACCGATAGACTGTACCGCATTTTTCAAAATGTTTATCAATACTTGCCGAATCAGGTTCGGGTCGGCATACAGCATCAGCTCTACCGGTTCTATCTGCAAAGTAAGTGCCACTGTCTCGGGCACAAGACTCAGTCCTTGTATCTGCTTCAAAAGGTCCATCAGGTAGAAAGGTTCGGGAGAAGGTTTCTGTAAGGCTGAAAATTTGCGGTAACTGTCTACAAACGAAATCAACCCTGTCGATGTCTCGTGAATGGCACGGATACCGTCGTACAATGGACCGTTTACGACATCTTTCCGTTTCAGGAATGTTTCGCTCAGCGAAGAAATGGGAGCGATGGAGTTCATAATTTCGTGGGTCAGCACACGAGTCAGCTTAATCCACGAATCCAATTCCTTTGCGTCCAGTTCATTGCGGATATCGTTCAAAGTAAGGATACGCACATTCTTCCCGCCCAGCTGCATCTCGGTTGCCCGCACCGACAATTGCACATCACCTTTTCCTGTTGTGTACTGAAGATTGCACCGTTCTCCGGCTTTCAGTGTACGCAACAAGTATGGAACTTCGGTACCGAAACGTTCCAGCTGACGTAGCGTGCTAAGTATCGGTATTCCCAACAGCCGCGCAGCTGCCGGATTGGTTTGTACGACAACGTGATTTTCATCCAGTATGATTACCCCTGAACTTACACTCGACAATATTTGTTCGTAGAACCGTTCCCGCTGTTCCATCAGTTGCTTCTGTTCACCCATCAGGCTACCGAACTGGTTCAATGTTTCCTGCAACACACGTTCTCCACCCGAAAAGCCATAAAGAGGCAAGCGGAACGAATAGTCACGGTTACGGATGGCTTCCAGCATCAGCCAGCTTTTCTCACGCAATTGTTGTTGCATCTGATAGGATATCCATGCGACTATAGCGCATAATCCTCCTCCTGCAATGCCTGCCCACCAAACCTTTTCCAAGATACCGGCCGTAAGCAATGCTATTCCACCCATCAAAGCTACCAGACGGACAAACGTTGCATAAAACCACTTATAAGCCATACCGTTTCATCTTATTATAAAGCGTTTGCCGGGTTACTCCCAACTTGGCGGCTGCTTGTGACAAGTTGCCGTCACACTGTCCGATAGCTTGCTGAATCATCGTACGCTCCATTTCATCCAAGGTGTGAAATGCCATTTCTGTTTTTTCTTCAGTCCCCGATGCGTTTTCTCTTTCTGCCATATCAGCCAACTGCAACGATTCGGCACGCAACTCACCGTCATCCGCCAAAATCACAGCTTTCTCAATCGTATGCTGCAATTCACGGATATTCCCGTACCACGGATATGCCAATAGCCGGGCTGCCGCATCGGGAGCAAATGTACCGTTGGTCCGTCCGTATTGCTTGGCATAACGTTCCAAAAACATCCGTGCCAGCGGCAAGATGTCTTCTTTGCGTTCACGCAACGAAGGGATATGCAGGTGAATGGTATTGATGCGGTAAAGCAAGTCTTCGCGGAATTCGCCTTTGCGCACCATTTCGTCCAAATCACGGTTGGTGGCACATATCAGGCGGATATTGGTAGGTTGCGGCAGGTTGCTTCCTACCTTGATGAAACTCCGCTTCTGAATGGCGGTCAGCAGTTTTGCCTGCAGGTAATAAGGCAGATTGGCTATCTCGTCCAAAAACAAGGTTCCGCCATCGGCAGCCTCAAAGCGTCCGATACGGTCGGCATGGGCATCAGTAAACGAACCTTTTACATGACCGAACAATTCACTTTCGAACAGCGATTCGGTAATGGCACCCATATCCACCACGACCATCGGTCCGTCTTTCCGGTTCGAAAGGCGGTGTATCTCACGTGCCAGCATATCCTTGCCCGTACCGTTCTCGCCGGTAATCAGAATATTGGCATCCGTAGTGCTGACTTTTTCCACCAATGCACGTAAAGGGCGGATAGCTGCCGAATTGCCCCAATACATTGTCGTATCATTCCCTTCCGAGACCAACATTGCACGTTTTTTCTCCTTTCGTCCGTTGCATACTTTACGATATACATCCAGTAAAGTCTGAATCAACTTGTCATTGTTCCACGGCTTCACGATAAAGTCGGCAGCACCGTCCTTAATCCCTCTTACCGCAAGGTCGATATCGGCGTATGCCGTAAACAGCACCACTGCCGCCTGCGGACGCAATCGACGGATTTCCTTCAGCCAGTAAAGTCCCTCGTTCCCGTTGTTGATGCCCGAAGAAAAGTTCATATCCAGCAATACTATATCTACACCGTTTTGAGCCAGTACAGTCGGTATCGTTACGGGAGAGTCAAGTGTCAGAATCTGCCCGAAATAATCTACCAGCAAATATTGCAAAGAAGTCAAGATGTTGCGGTTATCATCCACCACCAATAAAGTTCCTTGTTTTGCCATTGTTGTTTCTGATTTTTTCAACGCAGATTAACGCGGATTAACGCTGATTTTTATTAATCCGCGAAAATCTACGTTAATCTGCGTTTCATCTTTCTGTCTGCAAAGATACACAAAGAAACAATACGCCCTTTCATAGGAAGTGTCTAATTTTTTGACACCAAGTGTCTAATTTTTTGACACTCCACCAAATGAGCTTTTTTATAACAAGCAGAAAAACAATCATTTAATTTTCTGGCACGATATTTGTTATTGATTTGACAGAAACAAAGACAAAATATGAAAAAGAATATGAACATACGAAAATCAATGGGCATGCTGCTCTGCCTGTGCAGCCTGTCGGCAACCGCCCAAGAAGCATGGGACATCGACCGCTGCATGGCATACGCTGTAGAACACAACCGTACCGTGAAGCAGCGGAAACTGGAAGCCGACAACTACCGGCTGGACAAGATAGAGGCTATCGGGCAATTCCTGCCCGGAGTAAGCGGAAGCGTGAGTGCACAGTACAGTTACGGACGTTCGGTAGACCCCGGAACCAACACCTACATCTCACAATCTACGTTCAACAACGGCTATGCCATGGAAGGCTCGATGCCTATCTTTCAGGGAGGAAGCCTTATCAACCAAGTGCGGCGGGCAAGAGCGAACGAACTGTTAGGCAAAGCCGCCCTGCAGGAAGCGAAAGACAATACCGCACTCGAAACCTTCCAGGCATACATCGACGCTCTTTATTACTACGGAACGACCCGCCTGGCAGAACAGAAGCTGGTAGAAAGCGACTCATTAGTTTACAAGACCCGACGCCAAGAAGCGTTGGGACTGAAAGGCATGGCGGACGTGGCACAAATGGAAGCCCAGCAAGCCACCGATGCCTACAACCTGACCCATCAGCGCAACCTCTATGAGACGGCAATGCTCACCCTGAAGCAGACGATGAACTATCCCGTAGCGGATACCCTCGTGCTCGACACCCGGCTGATAGACACACCCGTCATCGAACAGGTGCGGCTCTCGGCAGACAACGCCGATGACGTGTTCCGCATCGCCCTCAACTGCAACCCCACCCTGCGCCAGTCGGAAATGAACAAGCAAGTGGCGCGGATGAACCGCAAGATATCGTGGGGCTCGCTCTTCCCTACCATCAGCATCTTCGGTGGCATCTCTTCTTCTTATTATAAAGAGTTACACCAAAGCGGCTACGACAACTTCGCCGACCAGATGAAGAACAACTTCGGTTCCTACTTCGGCATCTCGATGAGCATCCCCATCTTCAACCGCATGTCCGGTTCCATTGGTGTGAAGCAGGCAAAAAACAATTACCTCATCGCCACCCAGCAATACGAGGCACAGAAAGAAGCCTTGCAGAAACTGGTGCTGCAAGCCGTGCAAGACCGCGAAGGATTCCTCAAGGAAAGCCTGCAGATGGAAAAGAAAGTCACCTCCGACTCCATCGCCTACCGCGTCACACGCCGCAAATTCGAAGAAGGGCTGATGACCTCGCTCGACGTGCAGAACAATGCATCCACCCTCCTCGAAAGCCAGACCGGACTGCTGCAAAGCAAACTCACCTACGTAATGAAGTGCCGCCTGGTAGATTATTATAAAGGAGAAGAAATCATTCGGAATGAAGAGAGAAATGCTACTAAAGAAACGCAGATTATCGCAGATTAACACAGATTGGGCTTAATCATTAAAATTTATAATCTGTGAAAATCTGCGTGAATCTGCGTTTCAAAAAAGAATAAGGAATGAAGAATCGTAAATCGTAAATAGTAAACAGTAAATCGCAAAATCGTAAATTTTAAAATTATGGATATTCAACTCGAAAAGAAAAAAGGCATTCAGAAGAAACACATCCCCTACATCGCAGGCGGCGCGGTCATCCTCGCCCTGCTGGTATGGATTATCTTCGGCAACCACGCATCCACCTTGCGCATCGACGGCGACGCGCTCAACATCGCCGACGTCACCTACGGAGAGTTCAACGACTACATCCGCCTCAACGGACAAGTGCAACCCATTTCTATCGTGCAGCTCAGCCCCGAAGAAGGCGGCATCGTGCAGGAAAAAGTAGTCGAGGAAGGCGCGCACGTGAAGAAAGGCGACGTCATCCTCCGCCTGAGCAACTCGAACCTCGACCTGCAGATATTGAACGCCGAATCGGAACTCGCCGAAAAACAAAACCTGCTGCGAAACACCCAAGTGACCATGCAGCAAGACAAGCTGAACAACGAGACCGAAAAGGTACAGCTCGACGTAGATACCCGCCGCAAGCTCCGCACCTTCCAACAATACGAACGCCTCTACAACGAACGGCTCATCAGCCGCGAAGAATATCTGCAAGCGGAAGAAGATTATCAGGTAGCCCAAAAGCAGCATGCCCTCATCAGTGAACGCCTTGTGCAAGACTCCATTTACCGCACCATCCAAATGGACCAGATGGAAGACAACCTGCACAACATGCGCCAGAACGTCCTCCTCATCCGCGAGCGCAAGGACAAGCTGGAAGTGCGTGCCCCGATAGACGGAGAACTGGGACTGCTGGATGTGGAACTGGGACAGAATATCACTGCCGGACAGATGGTAGGCCAAATCAACGACCTTTCCGACTTCAAGATTGAAGCGATGATAGACGAGCACTACATCGACCGCGTCACCAACGGGCTGCCAGCCACCTTCGAACGGCAGGGAGCAACGTTCAGCCTCAAGGTGCGCAAAGTCTACCCCGAAGTGCGCGAAGGACGTTTCCGCACCGACCTTGTCTTCGAAGGCAACCGCCCCGAAAATATCCGCAGCGGACAGACGTATTACATCGATTTGCAATTGGGCGAACCGACCCAAAGCGTCCTCATCCCGAAAGGCACATTCTTCCAAGTAACGGGCGGCAACTGGATTTTCGTCCTCGACAAGGACGGCAAGAAAGCATACCGCCGCCAAATCCGCATCGGACGCCAGAACCCCCAATACTACGAGGTGCTGGAAGGCCTGGAGCAGGGCGAACGCGTCATCGTCTCCGGCTACGAAAGCTACAAGGACAACGAAGTGCTCATCCTGAAATGACGGATTTTTCACCACAGATTACACAGATTTATTAAATGAAGAATGAAGAACGAAGAATGAGAAATAATAATTTGATAAATCTGTGTAATCTGTGGTGAAAAAAGCCCGATTCGACCCCTCGAACGATACAACAACCATTAAAAACATGAAATTTATGAAACAGATTATCCTTTCACTCATCGTACTTCTCGGCGCAAGCCTCAACGCCTGCATGGCAAAAGACAACCAGACCAGCGAAATGCGCGACATCAGCGGCTACACAGCCATTCACATCGACGGCGTGGCAACCGTCCGCTTCACCCAAGGCGACACGTGGGCGTGCCGCGTGGAAGGCGAGGCAAAAGAAGTGGGCAGGCTCACCACCACCGTAAAAAACGGCACACTAATCATCGACCAACGGAAAGAGGGCAAACGGGAGCAGAACATTCAAGGTACAACCCTCTATCTCTCCGCCCCCACGCTCGATGAAGTGGAAATAGATGGCGTAGGCACATTCGAATGCGAAGAACCACTAAAAGCCGAAGACATCCGTTTCGAAATAGACGGCGTCGGCACTATAAAAATCGCCGACCTGCATTGTCAGACAGTACAGATAGATATCGACGGTGTGGGCAAAGGCAATGTCAACGTGTATTGCGATAAGCTGAAAGCTCGTGCCGATGGAGTCAGTTCGCTCAAGCTGAGCGGCAAGGCGCGTTCGGCAGACATTAAAGACGGCTTCTTAAGCAAAATCAATGACCGCCGGCTGAAAGTCGAGGAATAAGTTCACCACAGATTACACAGATTAATAAATTTAAAATGCAGAGCCACAGGATACACAGAAGAAATCAATTAAAAAATCTGTGTAATCTGTGGTGAAAAGAAATCGTAAATAGTAAATCGCAAAATCGTAAATAACCACATGAACACCTTAGCACGCAACTTCTCGCATACCTTCCGGCGCTTCTTCACGGCAAGCGTCCTGAACATCATCGGACTGGCAATCGCCTTCGCCTCCTTCTTCGTCATCATGACGCAGGTAGACTATGATTTGAATTTCAATAAAGGGTATAAGAATTATGAAAAGATATTCCGGCTGGAAATCAAGCCCAATGAGGAATGGGGCTGGCAGCTTTGGACTCCGCGCCCTATTGCCGAACTGATTGGCACAGCCTCGCCGCATGTGCAGGCATACGCCATGACCGGATGGGTAAACGACAACGATTATGAAGTGAACGGAAACCTGTTCAACGAAACTACCGCCTTCGGTTTCGGCGACTTTATGAAAGTGTTCCAGCCCGAAATGATAGCGGGTTCTACCGATGCGTTGGAAAAGAAAGACAACGTGCTGATTCCCGCCTCGATGGCTATGCGTATGTTCGGAAGCACGGATGCCGTAGGCAAAATGCTGTTCCAAAGCAAACAATCGGACAACAAACCCGTGACCGTAGGCGGTGTCTACAAAGATTTTCCCGAAAACTCGCAGATAGGCAATCATATTTTTATGCCGTTTGACCCTGACCAAGACAAAAACGACTGGGGAAACTGGAACTACACTTGCTATTACCGGCTGGACAATCCGGCAAATGTTTCCGAAGTGGAAAAGCTGGCTTTCCAGCAGCTTCTTAAAGTTGCGCCAGACGACTTGAGGGAAGGTCTCAAGCAAGAAAAAGACAATTCCAACTTCTTCAACCTTGCTCCCCTATCGGAAGTGCATTTCTCGAAAATCGGCAACAAGAGCGCCAGCAGCCGCACCACGGTCTACCTGCTCATCTGCGTATCGTTCCTGATTATCATCGTAGCTGCCATTAACTTCATGAACTTCACCCTTGCCGAAACGCCGATGCGCATCAAGAGCATCAACACGCAAAAGGTATTGGGAGCCACTACCGGTTCGTTGCGCAGAGGGCTATTGGCGGAATCCGTACTCATCAGCCTCATAGCCTTTGCGGCATCCATCGTATTGCTGCTCATCTTGCGCGATTCAGGCGTGCAAGACCTCGTGACGGCAAACCTCAGCCTGAGCAAACATCTTCCTTTAATAGCCGCCACGTTCGGCATCAGTATTTTGATTGGCGTGCTGGCGGGATTATATCCTTCTTTCTACGTCACCTCGTTCCCTCCTGCTCTTGTGCTGAAAGGTTCGTTCGGGCTCTCGCCTAAAGGGAGGAAGCTGCGCACGATATTAGTCTGCTTCCAGTTCTTCGTGGCGTTTATGCTCATCATCGCTATCGGAATCATGTACACCCAAAGCCGATACATCCGCACCTCGGAATATGGCTATGACAAGGATGCTATCATCGTGGGCGAAATGACTCAAGAAGCACGGAAGCAAAAAGACGCTGTAGTAGAAGAACTTTCCCGGATATCGGGCATAGAAGGCATAGCGTTTTCGCAATTCGTGCTCAATTCGGGAGATACCTATATGAGTTGGGGACGAGGCGAAGGAGACAAGAGCATTAATTTCGCCTGTTTCCCGGTAGACTACCGTTACTTAGACGTAATGGGCATCCGCATTACCGATGGACGTAATTTCAAGCCCAGCGATAATGGCGTGTACATCTTCAATGAAGCCGCACGGAAGAAATATCCATGGATGGCAGTAGATATGCCCTCTACTCCGGGCGACTGGAACGTAGTGGGTTTCTGCGAGAATATCAAGTTCAGCACATTCCGAAACAATGACAGCACCGAACCAATGGCTTTCATTTACGTCAGCAAAGCCAAACTTTGGAGTTACGAAAACACCGTCAACGTCCGCGTCTCTGCCGGAACAGACAAGGTGGAAATCATCCGCTCGCTCCAGAAAGCCATGGAGAAGTTCACGCCGGGACACGACTTTCATTTCCGCTTTATGGACCAGGTGCTCGACAATGCGTACCGCAATGAATTGCGATTCACCAAGCAAATCCTGCTCTTCTCCCTGCTTGCCATTGTCATCAGCATCATCGGCGTATTCGGCTTGACCATGTTCGAGAGCGAATACCGCCGCAAGGAAATCGGCATCCGGAAAATATTCGGTAGCACCACGGGCGAAATACTCCGGATGTTCAACAAGCGATACCTATATATATTAATAGGATGCTTCATCGTAGCGGCTCCCTTCGGCTGGTGGATAGGACAACATTGGCTGGAAGGCTTCGCCGAACGCACACCCATACGTGCATGGATATTCCTCACCTCTTTCCTCCTCGTCACCGCCATCACCATGATTACGGTCACGGTGCAAAGCTGGAAGAACGCCAACGAGAATCCGGCGAACAGCATCAAGACAGAATGAAATAAAGTTCACCACAGATTACACAGATTAATAAATTTAAAACACAGGACCACAGGATACACAGAAATATCAATTAAAAAATCTGTGTAATCTGTGGTGAAAAGAAATCGTAAATAGTAAATCGCAAAATCGTAAATAACCACATGAACACCTTAGCACGCAACTTCTCGCATACCTTCCGGCGCTTCTTCACGGCAAGCGTCCTGAACATCATCGGACTGGCAATCGCCTTCGCCTCCTTCTTCGTCATCATGACGCAGGTAGACTATGATTTGAATTTCAATAAAGGGTATAAGGATTATGAAAAGATATTCCGCGCCGAATTTAAAGGAGGGGAAGACAGAGACTGGCAAACATGGTTATCCCGTCCGTTTGGAGAAATAATCGAGAACAGTTCTCCCTACGTTGAAGCTGTTTCTAACGCAATGATTTGGAACAGTGGTTACGATTATGAAGTGAACGGACATCTGTTCAACGAAACCACACAAACCGGCTTCGGCAACTTTATAAAGACTTTCCAACCCGAAATGATTGCCGGTTCTGCCGATGCGCTCAACCAAGAAGGGAATATCCTGATTCCCCAATCGATGGCGATACGCTTTTTCGGAAGCACAGACGCCGTAGGTAAAACCATCTTCGAAGGCAAACAAGCGGACAACAAACCGCTGACCATAGGTGGAGTATATAAGGATTTCCCCGAAAACACACAGTTAGGAAACATGCTCCTCAAACCGCTCGACAAGAACGAGAACAAAGACAACTGGAACAATTTCAACTATATCTGCTATGTACGCCTAAGCGATGCCACGCAAGCGGAAAGCATCGAGAAAATAGTCAGCCAAAAACTGTTAGAAATGAAACCTTTCACGGGAGGAATCGAACTGAAGGAAGGCACTCCTTTCTTCCGCCTTACTCCCTTATCGGAAGTCCATTTCTCGAAAATAGGGAATAAGAGTGCCAGCAGCCGTACTACGGTCTATCTGCTTATCTGCGTGTCGTTTCTCATCGTCATCATCGCCGCTATCAACTTTATGAATTTCTCGCTTGCCGAAACGCCGATGCGTATCAAAAGCATCAATACGCAAAAAGTGTTAGGGGCAACTACCGGCTCGCTCCGCACCAGCCTGATTATGGAATCGGTGCTCGTCAGCATCCTTGCCTTTGCCCTCAGCCTTGTTTTGATACTGGCTTTGCGCGATTCGGGCGTAGAAGATTTGGTCAGTGCCGACTTGAGTTTAGGCAAACATGTGATTCTCTTAATCGCCACCTTCGGCATCAGTGTATTAATAGGCATACTGGCAGGGCTATATCCATCGTTCTACGTTACCTCTTTCCCTCCTGCCCTCGTACTGAAAGGCTCGTTCGGCTTATCACCCAAGGGACGGAAGTTGCGCACAACACTGGTTTGTTTCCAGTTCTTCATCTCCTTTATGCTGATTATCGCTATCGGTATCATGTATGCTCAAAGCCGATACATCCGCACTTCGGAATACGGTTATGACAAAGATGCCATCATTGTGGGCGAAACAACCAAAGAAGTCAAGCAACAAATGAATGCCGTCGTAGACGAACTGTCACGCATTTCGGGTGTGGAAGGCGTGGCGTTCTCGCAATTCGTTCTCAGTTCATCCGACACTTATATGAGCTGGGGCATCTCCGAAGGAGAACGGACAATGAACTATGAGGTGATGCCAGTAGACTACCGTTACTTGGATGTAATGGGCATCCGCTTGACCGAAGGACGTAATTTTAAATCTACAGACGGCAGCGGATTCATTTTCAACGAAGCCGCAAGAAAGAAATACCCATGGCTCACACTGAACCAGCCTCCATTCCAAAAGAGCATGGCTTTCCCTGTCATAGGTTTCTGCGAGAATATCAAGTTTACCTCGTTCCGCAACGATAACGATGAACGCCCCATGGCATTCTTCTCTACCAAAGATTTAGGTTGGGAAGGTTGGGAAAACATCGTCAACGTCCGCATCTCCGCCGGAACGGACAAGGTAGCCGTTATCCGCTCCCTGCAAAAGGCAATGGAAAAGTTCACGCCGGGGCATGACTTCAACTTCCGGTTCATGGACCAGGTGCTCGACAATGCCTACCGCAACGAACTGCGCTTCACCCGCCAAATCTTGCTCTTCTCCCTGCTCGCCATTGTTATCAGCATGATAGGCGTGTTCGGGCTCACCATGTTCGAGAGCGAATACCGCCGCAAGGAAATCGGCATCCGGAAAATATTCGGAAGCACCACGGGCGAAATCCTGCGCATGTTCAACCGCCGTTACCTGTATATACTGATAGGATGCTTCATCGTTGCCGCTCCCTTCGGCTGGTGGATAGGACAGCACTGGCTGGAAGGATTCGCCGAACGCACACCTATCCGTGCCTGGATATTCCTCACCTCCTTCCTCCTCGTCACCGCCATCACCATGATTACGGTCACGGTGCAAAGCTGGAAGAACGCCAACGAGAATCCGGCGAACAGCATCAAGACAGAATGAAATAAAGTTCAACACAGATTACACAGATTAATAAATTTAAAAATCCGTGTAATCTGTGGTGAAAAAGACACCAACCAACTATTAATTATTAATTGTTAATTATTAATTAGTGTGTCCAGTTCTACGTTCCTAAAAAAGCAGTATCAAACGCCCTTGTTATTGTTCATATTATGCT
>NZ_JACSPP010000078.1 GCF_014837065.1 Phocaeicola intestinalis | reverse complement strand
CTCGGATAAGGGTATTAACTTTCCATCTTATGTCTGCTTCATTTACACCAACCGTTCCGAATAGCTATAGGGCTTTGGTTTGTATAGCAACCTTACCCACGGTTTTATTCCTTATATGAAGTTTCTGTTCGTCAGACCAGATGTTTGCCGCCAGCTTCCTTCAGATTCCACCTCACGATGGACACCCTTGCTTTTGGCTGTATGATTCCCGCTATTAGGGCTCATTGGGGACTTGCACCCGTTAGCTAATACTCATGCCGAGCGTACTACCAAAAAAGCTCCCTACCCCTTAACGGGCGGGAGCTTTCTATGATAAACACCAAAGAGATAATGATTATTCTACTTCGTTATAGTCGAGCACATTTTTCTTGTTGGCAAGGATACGGTCGTATTCTTCTTTCGAACCTACAATAATCTTATCGAACTCGCGCTGTCCGGTACCTGCAGGAATCAAGTGACCGCAAATCACATTTTCCTTCATACCTTCCAGACGGTCTACCTTACCGTTGATGGCCGCTTCGTTGAGCACCTTCGTCGTTTCCTGGAAGGATGCAGCCGACATGAAGCTGGAAGTCTGCAATGCGGCACGGGTAATACCTTGCAGAATCTGTGTAGAAGTCGCAGGAATAGCATCACGTACCTCTACCAATTTCAAGTCACGGCGTTTCAGCATACTGTTCTCGTCACGCAACTTACGTGCCGTAACAATCTGCCCCGGCTGGAGATTCTGCGAATCACCTGCGTCAACCACAACTTTCTTGCCCCAGATACGGTCGTTTTCTTCATTGAACTCCAGACGGTCTACCACCTGTTGTTCCAAGAAGCGAGTATCTCCCGGCTCGTCAATCTGTACCTTACGCATCATCTGGCGTACGATAATCTCAAAGTGCTTGTCGTTAATCTTCACACCCTGCAGACGGTACACATCCTGGATTTCATTAACGATGTATTCCTGTACAGCCGTAGGTCCCTTGATAGCCAAGATGTCGGCAGGCGTAATGGCACCATCGGACAACGGTGTACCAGCACGTACATAGTCATTTTCCTGTACCAGAATCTGCTTAGACAATGCAACAAGGTACTTCTTTACATCACCCGTCTTCGAAGTCACAATAATTTCACGGTTACCACGTTTAATCTTACCCATCGTCACCTCACCGTCGATTTCGGATACTACGGCAGGATTGGACGGGTTACGTGCTTCGAACAACTCAGTCACACGAGGCAAACCACCGGTGATATCACCCGCCTTACCTACGGCACGCGGAATCTTCACCAAGATATCACCTGCCTTCACGGTCTGTTTGTCTTCTACAACCACGTGACCACCTACCGGCAAGTTATAAGTACGGATTTCGTTGCCATTCTCATCGGTAATATGCAACGAAGGTATCTTGTTTTTATCTTTCGATTCAGTAATGATGATTTCACGCAAACCGGTAGCTTCATCGGATTCCACTTTATAAGTCACGTTTTCGATAACCGACTCGAAAGCAATCTTACCTGAAACCTCGGTTACGATTACAGCGTTGAACGGGTCCCACTTCGCAATCAGCTTGCCCTTTTCTACCACTTCGCCATCCGAAGCATACAACTTAGAACCGTAAGGTACATTGTGGGTAGACAAGACAATGCCTGTATTAACATCGATAAACCGGACTTCGGCCAACCGACCTACAACAATCTTCACAGGTTCGCCAGTTTCTTCTACTGCATCTACAGTACGCAATTCTTCAAATTCCAGACGTGCGTCATTCTTTGCTACAATACTTGCATTTGCTGCCATATTGCCTGCGATACCTCCGGCATGGAAGGTACGCAAAGTCAACTGAGTACCCGGTTCACCAATAGACTGTGCTGCAATGACACCCACTGCTTCACCTTTCTGTACCATACGGCTGGTAGCCAAATTACGTCCGTAACATTTTGCACAAACACCTTTCTTCGATTCGCACGTCAATACCGAACGGATTTCCACGCTTTCTATCGGAGAGTTTTCGATTTCCTCAGCAATGCTTTCGGTAATCTCTTCGCCCGAAGCTACAATCAGCTTTCCGGTAGTAGGATGAATCACATCGTGTACAGACACACGTCCCAAGATGCGTTCGTACAGCGTAGCGATAACTTCATCGTTGTTCTTCAATGCCGTACAAACCAGACCACGCAAGGTACCACAGTCTTCTTCATTGATAATCACATCGTGTGACACGTCAACCAAACGACGGGTCAAATATCCGGCATCGGCTGTCTTCAAGGCTGTATCGGCAAGACCTTTACGGGCACCGTGGGTAGAAATAAAGTATTCCAACACCGAAAGACCTTCCTTAAAGTTCGAAAGAATCGGGTTTTCGATAATCTGTGCGCCTTCGGCACCTGCCTTCTGCGGCTTCGCCATCAAACCACGCATACCAGACAACTGACGGATCTGTTCCTTAGAACCACGGGCACCGGAATCCAACATCATAAATACAGAGTTGAAACCTTGGTCATCGTTCTTAATGGTCTTATACAAGATATCTGATAAATCACTATTTACGTGAGTCCATGTATCGATAACCTGATTATAACGCTCGTTATCGGTAATGAAACCCATATTATAGTTCATCGTGATTTGTTCAATTTCTTCATTACCGCGTTTTACAAGTTCTTCTTTTTCCTTCGGAATGATGATATCGCCCAAGTTAAACGACAAACCTCCCTCAAATGCTTTCTGGTAACCCAGGTTCTTGATGCCATCCAGGAAGTCACAGGCACGTGCCACACCGACCTTCTTGATAACATCGCTGATGATGTCGCGCAAGGATTTTTTCGAAATAATGGTATTCAGATAACCGCATTCGTCCGGAACCAACTCATTGACAATGACACGGCCGACAGAAGTTTCCTTAATCATCTTCTTAACAATGTTGCCATTCTCGTCAAGGTCGTTTGCCACCACACTGATGATAGCATGAATGTCCACCTTTCCTTCATTATAAGCAATCATCGCTTCTTCCGGACCGTAGAAAATCAATCCCTCACCTTTAGCTCCCTTACGGAGTTTAGTAATATAATAGAGTCCCAATACCATATCCTGTGCAGGCACAGTAATAGGCGCCCCATTGGCAGGATTCAAGATATTATGCGATTGAAGCATCAATAGTTGGGCTTCCAATACAGCTTCGTTACTTAAAGGCAAATGAACAGCCATCTGGTCACCGTCAAAGTCAGCATTGAATGCCGTACAAGCCAATGGATGCAACTGAATAGCCTTACCTTCAATCATCTTCGGCTGGAATGCCTGAATACCCAGACGGTGCAGTGTCGGTGCACGGTTCAATAGTACCGGATGACCTTTCATTACATGCTCAAGGATATCCCAAATCACCGCTTCCTTACGGTCGACAATCTTCTTTGCCGATTTCACGGTCTTGACTATACCACGCTCAATCAACTTACGGATAATAAACGGCTTGTACAATTCGGCAGCCATCAACTTGGGAATACCGCATTCACCCATTTTCAACTCCGGTCCTACAACAATAACCGAACGTGCTGAATAATCGACACGTTTACCCAACAAGTTCTGACGGAAACGTCCTTGCTTACCTTTCAAACTATCCGATAAAGATTTCAAAGGACGGTTTGAATCAGTCTTCACCGCACTTGATTTCCGTGAATTATCAAATAATGAATCGACAGCCTCTTGTAACATACGCTTTTCATTACGCAAAATCACTTCAGGAGCCTTGATTTCAATCAATCGTTTCAGACGATTGTTACGGATAATCACACGACGATACAAATCATTCAAGTCGGAAGTGGCGAAACGTCCACCATCCAGCGGAACCAACGGACGAAGTTCAGGCGGAATAACCGGTACAATACGAACAATCATCCATTCAGGCTTGTTGCGTCCACGTGAAGCACGGAAAGATTCTACTACCTGCAGACGTTTCAATGCCTCGTTCTTACGCTGTTGCGAAGAGTCATTGTTCGCCTTATGGCGCAACTCGTATGAAAGCGCATCCAAATCCAAACGAATCAGCAAATCATAGATTGCTTCCGCACCCATCTTGGCGATGAACTTGTTCGGATCGGTATCTTCCAGGTATTGGTTGTCCTTCGGAAGCGTATCCATGATGTCAAGATATTCTTCTTCAGACAACAAATCATATTGATTAACACCGTCTTCAGCTTTTACACCCGGCTGAATAACGATATAACGTTCGTAATAAATTACAGCATCCAGTTTTTTGGTAGGCAAACCTAACAAATAACCTATCTTATTGGGCAAAGAACGGAAATACCAGATATGCGCTACAGGAACTACCAGCTGTATGTGCCCGCTACGTTCACGGCGCACTTTCTTTTCTGTCACCTCCACACCGCATCGGTCGCACACGATTCCTTTATAACGGATACGTTTGTATTTACCGCAATGGCATTCGTAGTCTTTTACCGGACCGAAAATACGTTCGCAAAACAAACCGTCACGTTCCGGCTTATAAGTACGGTAATTGATAGTTTCGGGCTTAAGCACTTCACCATACGAGTTTTCAAGGATTTCCTCGGGTGACGCTAATCCGATCGTAATCTTGGAAAAATTACTTTTTATCTTAGAATCTTTTCTAAAAGCCATACTTTCTTAATTTCAAAATTAACTATTATTCCAATGTAATACTCAAGCAAAGACCTCTCAGCTCATGCAACAACACATTCAAAGACTCAGGGATACCCGGAGTAGGCATCGGCTCGCCTTTTACGATTGCTTCATATGCTTTCGAACGTCCTACTACATCATCCGACTTAATGGTCAGAATCTCCTGAAGGACATGAGCCGCACCGAATGCCTCAATTGCCCAAACCTCCATTTCTCCGAAACGCTGACCACCAAACTGTGCTTTACCACCAAGCGGCTGTTGAGTAATCAAAGAGTACGGACCGATAGAACGCGCATGCATCTTGTCTTCTACCATGTGACCTAATTTCAACATATATGTCACACCGACTGTAGCAGGCTGGTCGAACTGTTCTCCTGTACCACCATCATACAAATATGTCTTGCAATAACGTGGCAAGCCTGCCTTGTCTGTCCATTTGTCCAAATCATCCAAAGTAGCACCGTCAAAAATCGGAGTAGCAAATTTCACGCCCAATTCCTTACCGGCACGTCCCAGTACAGCTTCAAAAATCTGACCGATATTCATACGAGAAGGCACACCCAACGGGTTCAATACGATATCTACCGGGGTACCATCAGCAAGGAACGGCATATCCTCCTGACGGACTACACGCGATACAATACCTTTGTTACCGTGACGACCTGCCATCTTATCACCCACACCAATCTTACGTTTCTTTGCAATATATACTTTTGCCATTTGGATAATACCCGAAGGAAGTTCATCACCGATAGTCAAAGCAAACTTCTTACGCTTCAACTCGGCATCAAGTTCTTTATATTTCTTCAGATAATTCATTACCAAATCGCGAATCATATCGTTCTTATGAGCATCTGCCGTCCACTTGCTTAACTGGACAACCGTATAGTCCAAAGATTCCAAATCATGCTTGGTAAACTTCGCACCTTTGGCAATTACTTCTGTACCCAAATAGTCTTTCACACCCTGTGAAACTTTCTCGTCTGTCAATACCAACAGCTTCTCTATAAGAATTTCTTTCAGAGCTGCAGCCTTTTCTTCAAACTCTTCATTCAATTTTGGAAGAATCTGCTTGTCAGCATTCTTCTCACTACGAGTCTTAATAACACGAGAATACAATTTCTTGTCAATGACTACTCCACGCAATGAAGGAGAAGCTTTCAGTGAAGCATCTTTCACATCACCTGCCTTATCACCGAAAATAGCACGCAACAGTTTTTCTTCCGGCGACGGGTCCGATTCACCTTTCGGAGTAATCTTACCAATCAGGATATCACCCGGTTCAATACGGGCACCGATACGTACGATACCATTTTCATCCAAGTCTTTAGTAGCTTCCTCACTTACGTTCGGAATATCCGAAGTCAGTTCCTCCATGCCTCGTTTTGTTTCACGCACTTCCAGGATATATTCATCCACATGCACAGAAGTAAGAATATCTTCGCGCACCATGCGTTCATTCAATACGATAGCATCCTCATAGTTGTATCCCTTCCACGGCATATAAGCCACCAGCAAGTTCTTGCCTAAAGCCAACTCGCCATTTGCCGTAGAATATCCTTCCGTTAAGATATCGCCTTTCTTCACACGCTGTCCTTTGCTACATATCGGACGCAAGTCAATAGTCATGCTTTGGTTGGTCTTACGGAATTTCGGAATACGATATTCTTTCAATGCCGGTTCGAAGCTTACAAATTCTTCATCCTCGGTACGGTCATATAATACACGAATAGTAGTAGCATCTACAAACTCAATGACTCCATCTCCTTCAGCCGCAATCTGTGTACGAGAATCTTCGCACAGCTGCTTTTCGATACCTGTACCTACAATCGGAGCCTCTGTACGCAACAAAGGCACAGCCTGGCGCATCATGTTCGATCCCATCAATGCACGGTTTGCGTCATCGTGTTCCAAGAAAGGAATCAACGAAGCAGCAATAGAGGCAATCTGCTGTGGAGAAACGTCCATCAATTCCACCTGATCGGGAGTTACCACCGGATAATCTGCATCCCGACGCGCTTTTACCTTATCACGGATAAACGTTCCGTCATCATTCAACGGCGCATTACCCTGTGCGATAATCTTATCTTCTTCTTCTTCGGCAGACAAATATTCGATACCTTCCGGTGAAAGGTCTACTTTGCTATCAGCTACCTTGCGATACGGAGTTACAATAAATCCAAGGTCGTTAATCTTCGCATATACACAAAGAGAAGAAATCAAACCGATATTCGGTCCTTCAGGAGTCTCAATAGGACACAAACGACCATAATGAGTATAATGTACGTCACGCACTTCAAATCCGGCACGGTCGCGCGACAAACCACCAGGACCTAATGCCGACAGACGACGCTTATGAGTAATTTCAGCCAGCGGGTTGGTCTGATCCATAAACTGTGACAATGCATTCGTACCAAAGAACGAATTGATTACAGACGAAATTGTCTTCGCATTGATCAAGTCTATCGGAGTAAACACCTCATTATCGCGCACATTCATACGTTCACGAATCGTACGAGACATACGAGCCAAACCGATGGCAAACTGATTGGACAATTGTTCGCCTACCGTACGTACACGACGGTTACTTAAATGGTCGATATCATCCACATCAGCTTTCGAGTTAATCAATTCTATCAAATACTTGATAATCTCGATAATATCTTGTTTTGTCAAAACCTTGACATCCATCGGCGTATCCAAATTCAACTTCTTGTTGATTCGGTAACGGCCGACTTCACCTAAATCATAACGCTTTTCCGAGAAGAACAAATTATTGATTACTTCACGTGCACTCGCATCATCCGCAGGGTCAGCATTACGCAACTGACGATAAATATACAATACCGCTTCCTTTTCCGAATTACTCGGGTCCTTCTGCAATGTATTGAAGATGATGGAATAATCAGAAGCATTCGCTTCCTCGTTATGAATCAGAATATTCTGAACACCCGATTCCAATATCAAATCAATATGCTCAGGTTCAATAATCGTTTCACGGTCGATAACGACTTCGTTACGTTCAATAGAAACTACTTCACCAGTGTCTTCATCTACAAAGTCTTCCGTCCATGTCTTCAATACACGCGCTGCCAACTTACGTCCGATTATTTTCTTCAGATTGGCCTTGTTCACCTTTATGTCTTCGGCGAGATTAAATATTTCAAGAATGTCTTTGTCATTCTCAAATCCAACAGCGCGCAACAGCGTGGTAACTGGTAATTTCTTTTTACGGTCGATGTAAGCATACATGACATTATTAATGTCTGTTGCAAATTCAATCCATGAACCTTTAAATGGAATAATACGGGCAGAATAAAGTTTAGTCCCGTTGGCATGGATACTTTGACCGAAGAACACACCTGGAGAACGATGCAACTGAGAAACAACCACACGTTCAGCTCCATTGATAACAAAAGTCCCTTTAGGAGTCATATAGGGAATAGGACCTAAATACACATCCTGAATAACGGTGTCAAAGTCTTCATGATCGGGATCGGTACAATAGAGCTTCAACTTCGCCTTCAAAGGAACACTATAAGTCAGCCCACGCTCCAAACATTCATCAATCGAATAGTGAGGCGGGTCGATATAATAATCGAGAAACTCTAATACGAAATTGTTACGCGTATCCGCAATGGGGAAATTTTCAGCAAAAACTTTATACAAGCCGTCGTTCTTGCGTTTCTCGGGCGGTGTATTCAACTGCAAAAAGTCTTGAAATGACTTCAACTGAACTTCCAAGAAATCCGGATACTTCATCGGATTCTTGATTGAAGCAAAATTAATTCGTTGGTTATTTGTATTAGAAGACATCTGTATGGAGTTAATTTATTAATTTCAGGAGTAAAACCTGTGTAGACGCAAAAAGGTTAAGAATCCTCCTATGAGGATTCTTAACCGAAATACCTGTTAAACAGGCAAATATTATTTGAGTTCAACTTCAGCTCCAGCAGCTTCCAAAGTTTTCTTCAATGATTCAGCTTCGTCTTTAGCCAAACCTTCTTTTACAGTGCTAGGAGCTCCGTCAACCAAGTCTTTTGCTTCTTTCAGACCCAGGCCACAAGCTTCTTTCACTGCTTTAACTACCTGCAATTTAGCAGCACCTGCGCTCTTCAAAACTACATCGAATGAAGTTTTTTCTTCAGCTGCAGCAGCAGCACCAGCAGCAGGACCAGCAGCAACAGCTACAGCAGCTGCAGCAGGTTCAATACCATATTCTTCTTTAAGGATAGTTGCAAGTTCATTAACTTCTTTTACTGTCAAGTTAACTAATTGTTCTGCAAAAGCTTTCAAATCTGCCATTTTTGTATGAATTTAATTGTTTGTTACTAATTGAAAAATATTAAAGTTGTTATTCGGGACGTTCTGCAAGCGTCTGAAGAACGCCGTGAATGGTGTTTCCACCTGATTGAAGAGCAGAAATAACATTCTTCGCAGGCGATTGCAACAAAGCAATAATATCTGCAATGACTTCGTTCTTGCTCTTGATAGTTGCCAAAGCATCGAGTTGTTCTGCTCCTACATAGAAACCTTCTTCTGCATATGCAGCTTTCAATGAAGGAACACCGTCTTTGTATTCTTTCAACAATTTTGCCGGGACATTGGCAACCTCAGTAAACATGACTGCCGTAGTACCCTTCAAAGAATCGAATAACGGTGAATAGTCAACATCTTCCATGCTCAGCAAAGCCTTGTGAAGCAAAGAATTCTTCACAACAACCATCTTAATACCGGCCTTATAGCACTTTCTACGCAAATCACTGGTAGCAGCAGCATCCATAGCTGTAGTATCTACCAGGTAGAAATGTCCATATTGCTTTACGGTATCAGCTAATTGACCTATAATTACGCCTTTATCTTCCTTTCTCATGACTCCTCCTTAGTTTATTGTATTTCATCTACTGATTTCGGGTCGATTTTAATACCCTTACTCATAGTACTTGAAAGATAAATACTCTTGATATAAGTACCCTTAGCTGCTGCCGGTTTCAATTTGATGATAGTAGCGATAAATTCTTTCGCATTTTCACGGATTTGGTCAGAAGTGAAAGAAATCTTGCCGATAGAAGTATGAACGATACCGCTCTTGTCTACCTTAAAGTCAATCTTACCTTGCTTAACCTCCTTAACAGCCTTAGCTACATCCATAGTCACAGTTCCGCTCTTCGGATTCGGCATCAATCCACGAGGACCAAGTACACGACCGAGAGCACCGATCTTACCCATGATAGAAGGCATTGTGATAATTACATCAACATCTGTCCATCCACCTTTGATCTTTTCAATATATTCATCAAGACCAACATAGTCAGCGCCAGCTTCTTTTGCAGCAGCTTCAGCATCCGGCGTACACAATACAAGCACACGAACCTGTTTACCTGTTCCATGAGGCAAAGATACAACACCTCTTACCATCTGGTTAGCTTTACGAGGATCCACACCTAAACGTACGTCGATATCAACTGAAGAATCAAATTTGGCGAAAGTAATTTCTTTTACCAGTTCCGAAGCTTCTTTCAGTGAGTATGCTTTCCCTGCTTCAATTTTTTCTGCAGCCAACTTTTGATTTTTTGTCAGTTTACCCATTATTAATTGAAGTTTATTTGTTATTTACCCGGGAAGTCACCTTTTACAGCGATACCCATACTTCTAGCTGTTCCTGCTACCATAGTCATGGCAGCCTCAATAGTAAAGCAGTTCAAGTCAACCAACTTATCCTGAGCGATTGTACGAATCTGATCCCAAGTCAATTCAGCGACTTTCTTACGATTCGGCTCAGCAGAACCACTCTTAATCTTCGCAGCCTCAAGCAGCTGAATAGCCACAGGAGGAGTTTTGATTACGAAGTCAAAAGACTTGTCTGTGTAGTAGGTAATAATAACAGGCAATACCTTACCTGCCTTGTCCTGGGTCCTGGCGTTGAATTGCTTGCAAAACTCCATAATGTTGATACCCTTCGAACCCAAGGCAGGTCCAACGGGAGGTGATGGATTTGCAGCGCCTCCTTTAATCTGTAATTTGATTAGTCCAGCAACTTCTTTAGCCATTTTCTTAGTTTTTAATATAAATGATTAACGAATAGAATAACGACACGTAACAAGATGTCTTATTCCTTTTCCACATCCGTAAAGCCCAACTCAAGCGGAGTCTTCCGCCCGAATATTTTGACCATCACTTTCAATTTCCGCTTTTCCGTACTCACTTCTTCAATGACACCACTGAATCCGCTGAACGGTCCGACAGAAACCTTTACTGTTTCTCCTACAACATAAGGAATGTTTGTGTCCTCACTTGCCTCCTGCAGTTCATCCACCGTACCCAGTATCCGATTTACTTCCGATTGTCTTAATGGTACCGGATGATCCAGTCCTCCTAAGAAACCGATTACATTGGTAATGTTTCTCAAATGATGAGCCACTTCACCAACCAACGCAGCTTCTATCAAGACATAACCGGGAAGATAAGTCCGCTCTTTCACAATTTTCTTACCATTGCGAACCTGATAGACTTTCTCCGTAGGAATCAATACCTGAGATACGTATTCGCCAAGGTTCGTATTCCGCATTTCTGCTTCGATATACTCTTTCACCTTGGTTTCCTTACCACTCACGGCACGAAGTACGTACCATTTCTTTTCAACCTCAGACATTTTCTTCAACTGTTAATTAGTGCGGATAGATAACATCTTCCATAATGAACTGGAAGGCAGAATCCATAAGAAAAACAACGAGTGCAATAAGCAGGGAAGCATATAAAACAACTACTGCACTACTAGAAAGTTCTTTACGAGTAGGCCAAGATACTTTATGGACTAGTTCGTCGTAAGATTCTTTACAATAATTCGTTATCTTTTTAAACATAGTTTTCAAATTTAGCACGGGAAGAGAGACTCGAACTCCCGACACTCGGTTTTGGAGACCGATGCTCTACCAACTGAGCTATTCCCGTAAAAATAGTTCCCGAAAATGAATCCGGGAACTATCTATCTTAATTCAATGATTTCCTTTAATTAGTCAAGAATTTCAGTAATCTGACCTGCACCTACTGTACGTCCACCTTCACGGATAGCGAAACGCAAACCTACGTTCAATGCAACCGGGTAAATCAATTCTACAGTGATAGTTACGTTATCACCCGGCATTACCATGTCTGTTCCTTCCGGCAAAGTAATTTCACCTGTACAGTCCATAGTACGCAGATAGAACTGAGGACGATAGTGATTGTGGAACGGAGTGTGACGGCCACCTTCTTCTTTCTTCAGGATATAAACCTCAGCTTTGAACTTAGAGTGAGCCTTAACCTGGCCCGGGTGACACAAAATCATACCACGTTTGATTTCGTTCTTGTCGATACCACGGAGCAGCAGACCTACGTTATCACCAGCTTCGCCTTCATCCAAGATCTTGCGGAACATTTCAACACCAGTTACAACTGATTTCTTATCTTCACCCAGACCCAAGATTTCAACTTCGTCACCTACTTTTACGCGACCAGCTTCAATACGTCCGGTAGCTACAGTACCACGACCTGTGATTGAGAATACGTCTTCAACCGGCATCAAGAACGGTTTATCAACATCACGCGGAGGCAGAGGAATCCAGTTGTCAACAGCTTCCATCAGTTCGATAACCTTGTCTTCCCATTCCTTCACGCCGTTCAATGCACCCAGTGCAGAACCACGGATGATAGGAGTATTGTCACCGTCGTAGTCATAGAATGACAGCAGTTCGCGCATTTCCATTTCTACCAGTTCCAACATTTCTTCGTCATCAACCATATCGCATTTGTTCAAGAATACAACCAAACGCGGAACGTTTACCTGACGAGCCAACAGGATGTGTTCACGAGTCTGAGGCATCGGACCATCAGTTGCAGCAACTACGATGATCGCACCATCCATCTGAGCAGCACCAGTTACCATGTTCTTCACATAGTCGGCGTGTCCCGGACAGTCTACGTGTGCATAGTGACGATTTGCAGTTTCATATTCTACGTGAGAAGTATTGATAGTAATACCACGTTCCTTTTCTTCCGGAGCGTTATCAATCTGATCGAAAGACTTGATTTCGTCAGCTTTAGTGAAACCTCTCTCTGCCAATACCTTAGTAATAGCAGCAGTCAAAGTTGTTTTTCCGTGGTCTACGTGACCAATCGTACCAATGTTCACATGGGGTTTGGTGCGTTCAAATTTCTCTTTAGCCATAGCTTTACTTATTTATTTTGATTAATAATCAGCTTTACATATTCGCGAGCTGTTACCGGGACTTGAACCCGGGACCTCTTCCTTACCAAGGAAGTGCTCTACCGCTGAGCTATAACAGCAAAAGAAGAAAAGAAGAGCGGAAGACGGGACTCAAACCCGCGACCCTCAGCTTGGAAGGCTAATGCTCTATCGACTGAGCTACTTCCGCAAATCAGTGGGCAAAGATGGATTCGAACCACCGAAGGCGTAAGCCAGCAGATTTACAGTCTGCCCCATTTGGCCACT
>NZ_JACSPP010000077.1 GCF_014837065.1 Phocaeicola intestinalis | reverse complement strand
AGGGCATTGGCGGCTGTCGGGGATACCTTGGGAATTAAACTTAAACATAATGCTGCTTAATTTTGATTAGTTACTTATTACTTTGCCGTTTCAGATATCTTCATGAGCTGTAGCAGTTAACTGGAATCGCCCATGAAGATATCTGCATTTTTCTGCGAACACTTTTTCCGAATCCATTGCCAGCTGAAAGAAAGGAATTATCTTTGCAACCAGACATAACACTCAAAAAAACGACAACACCGATGACCGATAAAATAACCTCTTATACCTTAGCCGCACTATTGCTTTCATCGCAGGCTCTGCCATGCCCTGCATCCTTATGGCAACAAAGCACCGTATCTGACACCATAACCACGGTAAGCGAGAACCAATGGAAAGGGAAAAAAGTGGCTTTTTTAGGCGATTCCATTACCGACAAGAAACACGTAGGAACTACCAAGAACTACTGGCAATACCTTGCCGAAATGCTGGGACTTACACCGCTGGTATATGGCATCAACGGCAACCAATGGAACGGTATTCTGAAACAAGCCGAACGGCTGAAGGCGGAAGCCGGTGATAACGTGGATGCCATCATCGTATTTTGCGGCACAAACGACTACAACGCCGGCATACCTTTAGGAGAATGGTATACATATACTTACGAAGAAACAACCGTAAAAGGCGGAACAAAAGAAGTGCGCAAGAAACGACATGCAGCACCCAACCCGCACACGTTCCGCGGAAGAATCAACGAAGCAATGCTATACCTGAAGAAAAATTTCCCAATGAAACAAATTATCCTGCTGACCCCCATCCACCGTGCCCAAGCAAGATTCAGCAAGGAAAACATCCAACCCGAAGAATCGTTTCCCAACAAACTGGGATTGTATGTAGACGAATATGTGAACGTTGTAAAAGAAGCTGCCAACGTATGGGCAGTACCCGTTATCGACCTGAACAGCATCAGCGGGCTGTATCCTTTGCTGGACGAACATGCTCCATACTTCCACGATGCACAGACCGACCGCCTGCACCCGAACGCTAACGGACACTACCGTATGGCAAAAGCACTTGCTTACCAGCTGCTGGCATACCCGGCAAACTTCTAAAAAGAATGCGGCCAGAAGTGAAAAACATTCATGTGTCGCAGGAATTACGGCTTTGTCAGGGAGTCGAAAGCCAATGCCTTATAAAACAGACATACAAGGCATTAGCCTTTAACTCCCTATAACTCTATCTCATTCCTGACTCTGTATGCAGCATTAAAAAGGCAAATCATCTTTTTCATCACCTGCCGAAAAGTCTACAGGAGCAGCCGGAGCAGCACCTATCGGCGGGAATGGAGCTTCGGGTTGCATAGGTTGTGGTGCACTTACACGTTCCACTTTCCATGCACGGATACTGTTAAACCAACGTCCTTGCCATTCGCGTGCATCAATGTCGAACGAAACGTTTAGTTCTTCACCTATCTTAATAGCAAACTGCTGTATCTTGTCGGCACCAAACACGTCAAAACACATCCGGCGGGGATATTGGTCGTGTGTTTCAATGACATACTCCTGTACCATCCATTCGTTTCCATTTCTGGAAGTACCGCTCTTCGGTTCGAGAACGGCAATTACTTTTCCTGCTAATTCCATATTTTCATTTTTAAATTTGGCTACGAAAATACGTTTTTCTACACAAGTAAACTAATTTTTTAGATACTTTTTGCGATGCATCTACAATCTTTTCGTAACTTTGGCTGATAAAATAAAAATAAGGATAAAACATACAAATATGAAATTTATTGTTTCAAGTACAAGCTTATTCAGTCATTTGCAGGCTATCAGCCGTGTTATCAATTCGAAAAACTCATTGCCAATTCTGGACTGCTTTTTGCTCGAGTTGCACGACGGGACACTGTCGATGACCGCATCAGATAATGAAACCACACTTTCTACCTCGATTGAAGTGAATGAATTTGACGGAGACGGACGCTTTGCCGTATCATCGCGTACACTACTGGAAGCATTGAAGGAAATTCCTGAACAGCCGCTCTCGTTTGCCATCAACCCTGAAAATCTGGAAATAACGGTGCAATACCAAAACGGGAAGTACAGTCTGATGGGACAGAATGCCGATGAGTATCCGAAACCGCAAGCATTGGGAAACAATGCTGTACAACTCACTATTCCTGCCAACGTCCTGCTGGACGGAGTAAACCGCTGTATCTTTGCCACTGCTGATGATGAATTGCGCCCGGTAATGAACGGTATCTATTTCGACATCACATCCGAGGATATCACACTGGTTGCTTCCGACGGACATAAGCTGGTACGCAACAAGACCTATGAAGCACACGGTTCGGAAAAAGCAGCTTTTATCCTGCCCAAGAAACCTGCCAATCTGCTCAAAAACCTGCTAACGAAAGAACAGGGTGATGTCCAGATAGGTTTCGACGACCGCAACGCAACATTCATCCTGGAAAATTACCAAATGGTATGCCGGCTGATAGAAGGACGCTACCCCAATTACAATTCGGTTATCCCACAAAACAATCCGCACAAGGCCGTTATCGACCGTAGCTCGCTTATCAGTGCTTTGCGCCGTGTATCTGTATTCTCGTCACAAGCCAGTAGCCTCATCAAGCTCAACCTCTCGACCAACCAGATGAAAATCTCGGCACAAGACATTGATTTTTCGACCTCTGCCGAAGAGACCTTGATGTGCCAGTACGAGGGAAATGACATGAGTATCGGATTCAAATCATCATTCCTGATTGATATCCTGAACAACATACCTTCGACCAACGTAGTGATAGAACTTGCAGACCCTTCACGCGCGGGAGTAATTGTACCCGAAGAACAAAGTGAAAACGAAGACCTGCTGATGTTGTTGATGCCGATGATGCTGAATGACTAAGCGATAACAAGAGTTTAAAACCAATAGTCCCGTTTATGACATCAGCATAATAAAACATAGACATCCAATTGTTTTTAACTCTTAAGCCACATGATATAGACAATTCATAAAAGAATCCGAATGAAACTGAACCTAAAGAATCCGATAGTGTTTTTCGACTTGGAAACAACCGGAACCAATATTAATACCGACCGTATCGTGGAAATATGCTACCTAAAAGTATATCCCAACGGCAACGAAGAAAGTAAAACGATGCGCATCAACCCTGAAATGCACATTCCCGAAGCATCGACTGCCATCCATGGCATCCACGATGAGGATGTAGCAGACTGTCCTACCTTCAAACAGATAGCCAAAGAACTGGCCCGGTCTATCGAAGGTGCCGATATAGCCGGATTCAACTCAAACCGATTCGATGTACCGGTACTGGTAGAAGAGTTCTTGCGTGCAGGCATCGATATCGACCTGAGCCGGCGGAAATTCATTGACGTGCAGGTCATCTACCACAAACTGGAACAACGCACACTCTCGGCTGCCTATAAATTCTATTGCGGCAAAAACCTGGAGGATGCACACACCGCCGAAGCCGACACACGTGCTACCTATGAAGTGCTGAAGGCACAGTTGGATCGCTATCCGGAAGTATTACAGAACGATGTTGCGTTTCTTTCTGAATACTCTACATACAGCAAAAACGTAGACTTTGCGGGACGCATCGTGTACGATGATAAAGGAGTGGAAGTATTCAATTTCGGTAAATACAAAGGAATGCCTGTATCAGATGTTCTGAAACGCGATCCCGGTTATTTCGGCTGGATGATGAATGGCGATTTCACGCTGAACACCAAAAATGTATTGACAAAAATCAAATTGCGCGAAAGCGGACTGGTAAAATAATATTCAAGTATCAGGTTTTAGACACCAGATGCCAGATTATTTTATCTTATTATAAAATCTGGCCAACCGGTACCTAACATCTAGTCTACTTAAAAATATGAAAGGCAAAAAAATTGTATTAGGCATAACGGGAAGCATTGCTGCTTATAAAGCGGCAGTACTGACCCGTGCATTGATAAAAAAAGGAGCAGAAGTGCAGATTGTCATCACTCCCGCAGGAAAAGAATTTATCACTCCCATCACACTCTCGGCACTGACCGGCAAACCGGTCATCAGCGAGTTCTTCGCACAACGCGACGGGACATGGCATAGTCATGTTGACCTTGGGCTATGGGCTGATGCAATGCTCATTGCACCTGCCACGGCTTCCACCATCGGAAAAATGGCACACGGGATAGCTGACAATATGCTGGTCACCACTTATTTGTCAATGAAAGCTCCGGTATTCATCGCTCCGGCTATGGACCTTGATATGTTCGCTCACCCGTCTACCCGCCACAACCTCGACATCCTGCGTTCGTATGGAAACCACATTATCGAACCCGCTTCGGGCGAACTGGCAAGCCACCTTGTAGGCAAAGGACGTATGGAAGAACCCGAAAAGATAGTAGAAGTACTGGAAACATTTTTTGCCCGGGCCGAAGACTTGAAAGGCAAACACATCCTGATAACAGCAGGCCCTACGTATGAAAAGATAGACCCAGTACGGTTCATCGGAAACTATTCTTCAGGGAAAATGGGATACGCACTGGCTGAAGCATGTGCCAGACGGGGTGCAGATGTTACCCTCATCAGCGGACCAGTCGCTCTCCAGGTACAGCATCCTGCTATCCGGCGCATTGATGTGGAAAGTGCCGAGCAAATGTATCAAGCTGCTATCCGTATTTATCCACAAGCCAATGCAGGTATCTTGTGTGCAGCGGTAGCAGACTTCACCCCCGAAACTGTAGCCTCCAACAAAATCAAGCGCGAAGGAGAGGACCTGATTGTCCGTCTGAAACCTACCCAAGACATTGCCGCTGCTTTAGGAAAGATAAAACGTCCGGACCAACGACTGGTAGGATTTGCTTTGGAAACGTATGACGAACAGATACACGCCCAAGAAAAACGGAAACGGAAAAATTTCGACTTTATCGTACTGAACTCGCTGAATGATGCCGGAGCCGGATTCAGATGTGACACCAACAAGATAACCATTCTCGACGAATCGGGAATCACCCCCTATCCACTGAAAGACAAACACGAAGTGGCAAGCGACATTATCGACAAATTAAGTGCAATCTTATAATTCTTACAGACAAACCCGAAGACTACATTATGTTACAGTCTATTCACATACAGAATTATGCGTTGATCGACAAGCTGGATATTGATTTCACACCAGGTTTTTCGGTTATCACCGGTGAAACCGGAGCAGGAAAATCCATCATCCTTGGGGCTATCGGACTGCTGTTGGGCCAACGTGCCGATGTGAAAGCCATCAAAAACGGAACTTCCAAATGCATTGTGGAAGCACGCTTCTGCATTGCTTCATACGGACTGGAAGCATTTTTTCAAGAACTCGACTTGGAATATGACCCTGAAGAATGTATCCTCAGACGTGAAGTATATGCCAGCGGAAAAAGCCGGGCATTCATCAACGACTCTCCAGCCTCACTGAACCAGATGAAAGCTTTGGGTGAAAAACTGATAGACGTCCATAGCCAACACCAGAACCTGCTGCTCAATAAAGAAGGATTCCAACTGAATATCCTGGATATTCTGGCACAAGATGAAAAACAACTGGAAGCATACAAACAGGTCTACCGGCACTATAAAGATATAAGCAACACACTGGAGGAACTGATTATACAAGCAGAAAAAAGCAGGCAAGACGAAGACTATCTGCGTTTCCAGCTGGAACAACTGGAAGAAGCCAGCCTCCATTCTGGCGAACAAACAGAACTGGAGCAGGAGGCCGAAACCTTAAGCCACACCGAAGAAATCAAAGCAAACCTTTACAAAGCCCAACAGCTGATAGACGGTACCGAAGCAAATGGTATCCTCTCACAGACCAAAGACTGCCAACAGGCATTACAAAACATTTCCAATGTATATCCTTCGGCATCCGAATGGGTAGAACGTCTGAGAAGCTGCTACATCGAACTGAAAGACATCGCACACGATCTCTCGGTAGCAGAAGCAGAAACAGAATTCAACCCCGAACGGCTGGATTATGTAAACGAACGGCTGAACCTGATATACAATCTTCAGCAAAAACATCGGGTAACGACTATCGAAGCCTTGTTGGAACTTGCAGAAAATTACCGCCATCAACTGAATGACATTTCATCGTTCGACGAACGAATAGCTGAACTCAACCAACAGAAAGAGGCCTTATATAATAAGGTATTGGAACAAGCCCGCCAGCTGACCAATCTCCGTACAAAGTCGGCACATCATATCGAAGAACAGATGAAAAAACTCTTAATACCACTGGGTATGCCCAACGTACGTTTTGCCGTAGAGCTGACTTCGCGTAAAGAGCCCGACCTTAATGGACTGGACAACGTAACGTTCCTCTTCTCTGCCAACAAAAACGGGGCATTGCAAAACGTTGCTTCGGTAGCTTCGGGAGGAGAAATAGCCCGTGTCATGCTTTCGCTCAAAGCAATGATAGCCGGAGCTGTAAAGCTGCCTACTATCATTTTCGACGAAATAGATACAGGCGTATCAGGCTCGATAGCTGAAAAAATGGCACTTATCATGCGCGATATGGGACGCCAGAACCGGCAGGTAATCAGCATTACTCACCTGCCTCAAATTGCGGCACGAGGCACAACACACTATAAAGTATATAAAAAAGATACAGAAACAGGCACCAACAGTTACATACACCGGCTTACACCGGAAGAACGGGTCAAAGAAATCGCACACATGCTGAGTGGAAGTGTACTGACAGAAGCCGCATTAAACAATGCACGTGCCTTACTGGAAAACCAATAACTAATAAAACATTGATTTTATGATAGAAAAAAATGAAATGATATTCGGCGTACGGGCGGTCATCGAAGCCATACAAGCCGGAAAAGAGATTGATAAAGTATTGATAAAAAAAGACATGCAAGGTGAAGTAGCAAAAGAATTGTTTGCCATACTGAAGCAAACAGATATTCCAGTACAACGCGTACCTGTGGAACGCATCAACCGCATTACCCGGAAAAATCATCAGGGAGTGGTAGCATTCATCTCGCCTGTTGCATACCAGCGTACGGAAGACCTTGTACCGTATCTTTTCGAACAAGGAAAAACACCATTGTTCATCATGTTGGATGGCGTAACCGATGTGCGTAACTTCGGCGCCATTGCCCGTACTTGCGAGTGTGCAGGCATAGACGCTATCATCATACCCGCCAAAAACAGTGTCAGCGTAAATGCTGATGCCGTAAAGACTTCGGCTGGTGCCCTGCTCACCCTTCCAGTATGCCGCGAAAACAACCTGACACAAACCATCCGTTTTCTGAAAGACAGTGGATTCAAGATTATAGCAGCTACCGAAAAAGGAGATTATGATTATACCAAAGCCGACTTCCATTCACCTACCTGCATCATTATGGGGGCCGAAGATAAAGGAGTCTCTTACGAAAACCTGGCCTTGTGTGACGAATGGGTAAAAATTCCACTTTTCGGAAACATTGAATCGCTAAATGTATCGGTAGCTGCAGGCATCCTTATCTACAAAGCCATAGAACAGCGCGGATTTGCCGAAAATGAAAAACAATAACCTTTATATACCGTTTACACACATGAAAAAAACTATAGCTATTTTATTTGTATTCGTTATGCCATTCTCTGTCCTGTTGGCACAAGAATTGCCTAAATGGGCAGAAAATGCCAGAAAAGCCGTTTTCTCCATCGTGACTTATACCAAAGACGGCCAAATTTTGAGCACCGGAAACGGATTTTATATCGATGAACAAGGTACAGGAGTTTCCGATTATAGCCTCTTCAAAGGCGCCGAACGTGCCATAATCATCACCGCAAACGGTAAAGAGCTGCCCGTGAAATACATGATGGGTGCAAACGATATGTATGATGTAGTGAAATTCAAAACCGATTTTGACAAGAAAGCCGAGGCTTTGCAACCAGCCACATTGCCTTCATCGACTGGCGAAACCGTGTATCTGGTTCCCTATTCTACCCAAAAATCATCAAAAGGACAAACAGGCACTATAGCCAAAGTAGATACCATTGGCGAACAACAATACTACTACACCCTTACCATGCAGACTACAGAAAAAACCGTAAGCTGCCCCATTATGAATGCAGCAGGACAAGTAGTAGGCATGATACAAAAAAACAACGACTCTGAAAGCAAAGAAAGTTTTGCCATTGGCATCCGCTATCTGACCGACTTAACTATCAACGCTCTCTCTGTCAATGACCTTGCCCTCAACTCCATCGGGATAAAAAAAGGACTTCCCGAAGACGAATCGCAGGCTTTGGTCTATCTGTATATGGCATCCGGCGTATATGCCCCCAACCAATACTTCGATTTGCTGAACGACTTTATCAGCCAATATCCCAATAATATGGAAGGCTACCTGCGCCGTGCTACTTATTACATCAATATCGGCGATGATACTCATTATGCCCTGGCTGTTGAAGACTTGAAAAAAATGCTTGATGTGGCCGAGAAAAAAGACGAAGCACATTACAACATAGCCAAACTCATCTATTCGTACCAGTTGAATATAGGCGACAAGAAGCCCTATGCTTCCTGGACATTCGATTATGCCCTCAATGAAATAAACGAAGCGTTAGCCATCACCCAAGAACCTATCTATTATCAACTGCAAGGAGACATCTATTTTGCCATGCAAAAATTTACAGAAGCCTATACTGCTTACGACAAGGTGAACAAGAGCAAACTGGCTTCAGCCGCAACTTTCTATTCTGCAGCAAAAGCCAAGGAACTGATAGAAGGAACCGACAAGAAAGAAGTCATAGCCCTGATGGACAGCGCCATTGCTTTTTATCCCAAACCCTACGGAAAAGATGCAGCCCCCTACCTGTACGAACGCGCCCGTATCAAATCGGACATGGAAGACTATCGGGGTGCCGTAACCGACTATAATGACTTCTACGATGCCATGCTGGGACAAACTTCTGCCGAATTCCATCTCATCCGTTCACAAGCAGAATTAAACTGCCGTATGTATCAGCAAGCTATCAACGACATCAACAAAGCTGTTGAACTTGATCCTAACAACGTAACCTATTGGGTAGAAAAAGGAGGCATACACATTCGAGTCAACCAAGCAGCAGAAGCTATACAAGCCCTGACACGTGCCATCAAGATGGATCCCGAAAATGCTCCTGCCTATCGTATGCTGGGATATGCACAAATCCAGAATAAAGAGAAAGATAAAGGCCTGGCCAACTTACAAAAAGCCAAAGACTTGGGAGATGAAGTGGCAGACGGGCTATTGCAAAAATACAAATAAACAAAGATTGATGTTACCGCCACAGAAAGACACAAAGACATTCCGGTTTTTCCAATACCACTTGCCTGTCTTTCTGTGGTGAACAAACAATATGTATGGAAAAATTCGAATTACATATTCTAGGATGCGGGTCAGCACTACCCACGATGCGTCACCAAGCCACCTCACAAATTGTCAATATCCGGGAAAAACTTTTTATGATAGACTGTGGAGAAGGCACGCAAGTACAATTGCGCCGTTCACGACTGAAGTTCAGCCGGTTGAATCATATTTTCATTTCCCATCTGCATGGCGACCATTGCTTCGGGCTGATTGGACTGATTTCTACATTCGGCATGCTGGAACGTACTGCCGACCTGCACATTTACAGTCATCCCGACCTGATATCCTTACTTCAAGCACAAATCGCATTCTTTTGCAAAGGAATGAGCTACAAGGTCATTTTCCATCCTTTTAACCCGAAAGAACAAGCTGTTATTTATGACGACCGTTCCATATCTGTAGAAACCATTCCTTTATGCCACCGTATGCCTACATGCGGATTCCTGTTCCGCGAAAAACCTACCCTAAACCACATCCGGCGAGATATGATTGACTTCTACCGCATACCCTTATGGATGATAAACCGCATCAAAGAAGGCGAAGATTTTATCACGGACAGCGGTGAAACCATCCCCAACAAATGGCTTACCACACCTTCCGACCCGCCACGCACATACGCCTATTGCTCGGATACCGCCTATTATCCCCGTATCATCCCTCAAATACACGGTGCCGACCTGCTGTTCCATGAAGCCACATTTGTCAATGCCGATGAAACGCGTGCCCGCCAAACCCAACACTCCACCGCCCGTCAGGCTGCCCAAATAGCCCATGATGCAGAAGTGAAACGTTTGGTCATCGGTCATTTTTCGGCACGGTACGACGATGAAAAGCAACTTTTAAAAGAAGCACAGGAAGTTTTCCCTGCAACCTTATTGGCACAAGAAAACCTGCAAATCAACTTATAGGCAAGTTAAAAAAACTTATCCCATTTAAACGTTGGCACTTCATTTTATCTAAAAACATATACAAAGACACCATTATGAATAACTATAACGAGGAAGAGATAATTGCCCAGCTACAAGACCCAAAGCTGCAACGGGAAGCTTTCGGGAAAGTGGTCAGGCACTACAGCGAACCATTGTACTGGCAAATACGACGTATGGTACTCTCCCACGATGATACAAACGACCTCTTGCAAAACACATTCATCAAGGCATGGAGCAATTTGGAATATTTCCGGGGAGAAGCACGCCTGTCTACATGGCTTTACCGCATTGCCATCAATGAATCACTGAATTTCCTGAACAAACAACGTGCCATAAACCAACTCTCATTGGATGAAGCCGAAACAACAGCACTTGCCAAGTTGGAAAGCGACCCCTATTTCGATGGTGACCATACCCAGCTACTTTTCGAAAAAGCCATACAAACCTTACCGGAAAAGCAACGTATCGTGTTCAACCTGAAATACTTCGAGGAAATGAAATACGAAGATATGTCGGAGATTCTAGGAACCAGCGTAGGTGCCCTGAAAGCCTCTTACCACCATGCCGTGAAAAAAATAGAAGAATTTTTAAACCAAAACGATTAAACCTTGTACCGGATTATCAATCTAATAAACAAAGGAAGGAGGGATGATACGATGAAAAAAAACGACCTTGAACTACAAAAGAAATACGGGAAACAAAATCCATTCACCGTACCGGAAGGATATTTCGAGCATTTTACCGAAAACCTGATGGAACGACTTCCCGAAAAAGAAGTCAAAGCACTTCCTGAAATCAAGTTATGGGACCGTGTGAAACCATGGATTTACATGGCGGCCATGTTCGTAGGCCTGATGTTCACTGTCCGTGCCTTTGTAGGCACTACCCAATCGGCAGATGACTCAGACAACCTTATCGATATGCCGGATGAATACATCGAATCAATCGTAGACCAAACGATGATGGATGATTATGAACTATACCAATATTTAACGGATGCCGATGCCGGTATCTATAACTAAAAGACCAATTCAATGAAGAAACTATTTTCGATTATGATTCTTCTTACCTGCTTCTGCACATACATGCATGCGCAGAAAAACAAATTGAGCAAAGAAGAATTCCGTGCACGGCAAGAAGCGTTTATTACCGAAAACGCCCGACTCACTCCGCAAGAAGCCAAAGAGTTTTTTCCACTCTACTTCGAACTGCAAGATAAAAAAAGCAAGTATAACCGTGAAGCCTGGCAAGAAATAAGAAAAGGAAAACAACCCAACGTAAGCGAAGAAGAATACAACCGTATCGTAGAAGACGTAATACAAACCCGAATCACCATTGACCAGCTGGACTTGGAATACGTACGGAAATATAAGAAATTCCTCTCATCTAAAAAGATATACGATATCCAGCGGGCGGAAATGAAATTCCACCGCCATTTGTTAAGACCAGAGAGGGAGAAAAAACCGAAGAAATAAATTACACGAATCAGAAGAGGCTGTCTCAAAATAGAAACAGGCACTCAGGATGAAATTACTTTCTGATACTCAATTACCATTTTGAGACAGCCTCATCAGCTTAGTCCGACAATCCAAGCCACATAGCTATCTTGCTTGTAAGATTATTAATCTTCATGCCGAAAGATTATTAATCTTCACGCTGTAAGATTAATAATCTTACAAGCGATGCAGCTATATTGCGAAAAGACCAAAGCTTACTTGTCATGCCGGATGTATAATCCGGCATAATTGAAGAAACGGATTTACAATCCAGCGTGACACCCTGTCAACAGAAGCGACACCGGAAGTATGCATTCCATTAAAATGCACAATTGCATACCGTCCAAAGTATAAACAACCTTTCCTGTCTTCCCCAATCGGACATCATATTAACAAACTGTTTTGAATTTCTACAAAAAGTTTTTCTCATCTTGATGTATTTATTCCCGTGTGTGCCTTGGGCGATAAATTCAAAACAGCTTCTTACAAGTCAAGTCTATAAAAAACAAAAGCCACAACGTCATCAGTTGTGGCTTCTTACTTCCTGCACGGGAAGAGAGACTCGAACTCTACAGAAACTTTGTCCTTCTTTCCCTATTCTGATATTCAAGCTGTTACGTTTCCGAATTAAGTTATTATTTTATTTGGTTTGTCCCGAATTAGTCCGATTCTCTCCGGAGTTAATTAGCTGATTCATTTGCTCTAAGAGCAATATTCTTTTATCTTTTTCTTCAAGTAGACGTTCCAGCAATGCAATTTTTTCTTTGTATTGCTGTTCATTATCTCCATGAGTAGATGGATAAGCCTTAAAAGGTTTCTCCCGTTCAAAGAACACATCCATCGATACTCCAAAAAAGTCGGCTACTTTCTCCAGACGTTTTACGGTGGGATTCCCGTTCACAATTTGGCTGAGAGAAGAGTTAGCTTCCGTACCAAGGTAACTTAAAAGTTCCTTGTTTTGTATATTTTTCTCTACCAATAATTGTTTAATTATTTGTCCATTATACATTATCGTTTCATTAAAACTTGAATCAAGCGTTCTTTCTCGTTAAGCAATTCCTTTAAATGCTCTATCTCTTTTTGGCATTCATGCAGTTGAATATCACCACTCACATTGTTTCCGTTTCCATTAACTGTATGTCCTATATTCAAATGGTGCTTTTCTCGTTCAAAGAACTCGTCTATTGACACGTCAAAGAAGTCTGCGATCTTTTCGATTGTAGTACAATTGGGTATACTTATTCCTTTAATGATATTATCTAAAGTAGCTTTTGTTATACCTGCATACGTGTAAACGTCTACTTTTTTGGCTCTTCTTTTATCTATTAAATCGCTTATAATCTGTCCTTTAAACATATATTCTTAATTTATAATAAGTATAAATTAATATACTAATAGTGATTTACAGGTATATTATAATATACTTTATGGTTTTATTTCTATACATTTGCACTATAAAATTAATAATAAATACGATTGTAATAAAAATAAACCTCTAAAAAGTAATATATATGGTTATATCTGACTATTATTCATCACTCGAGATTAAGCAGAAATCCGAGTTCATTAAAAAGGTTATTGAAACATGTGGATTCTCTTATCCCACCTTTATGACAAAGATGCGTAAAGGAAGCTGGTCTAAACTGGAGCGCGAAGCCATTGAAAGAATCATCAAGGAGGATAAACATGCAGACACCGATTGAATTTTATATAGTCAAAAAGAAATGGTTTGCGAATTAGACAACCGGAATTTAAGAGTCAGAAGTGACTCCAACTCTTCTTTATA
>NZ_JACSPP010000076.1 GCF_014837065.1 Phocaeicola intestinalis | reverse complement strand
AAAGCTAATGAAAACCTTTAATAAAATAAAAAAATTCTCTGGATATTTGGATTACAACATAGAAGAAACTGTTTTGAGTTTCTCCAAAAAGTTTTTCTCGTCTTGATGTATCCGTTTTCGTGTGTGCTTTGGGCGATTTTTATACATCCGCATCTGTTCCCCATCGTCGCCCTTCACCATGCACAGGTATTCCCAGCCATAACGTTCGTAAAACGAGGTATGCTCCGTGATGAGGTAGAGGGTGCTGATACCTTTTACAGCCATATCCTTGCAGATATGTTCCAACAGCTGTCCGGCAATGCCGCGGCAACGTCGTTCCGGTTCCACATATAAGGCACAGATATTCGGAGTCAGGTCTTTGCGGTCGTGAAAGTCGTTTTCTATCACACCGGCTCCGGCAATTATCTGTTGCCCTTCAATTACTATGTACCATTGAGGAACAGCTATAGTTCCTTTAATACTTTCATCGATACTTGTCAGATACTCCTCTAAAGGAATTTCCCATTTTTCTTGGAACCATCTGGCTGCAGGAATGCGCCATTCGGGGTGGGCATGAAGGGATATGATATTGTATGTGTTCATTGGCTCTTGCAAAGTTTGTTTTATCTTCATCCGTTCTTTTCCGATCAATGTTTGGTGGAAGCAATCTTCGTAATTCTCCATATATTCCTTTTGCTTAAAGGATTCAATAAGCACAAAAGTAATGATTTTGCGCAAGAATCAGGCAAGCAGGCACTGCATTTATGAGAAATGTTTCAAAAATTGGAAGTGGGATAAATGTACTGAAATCATTTCCTATAAAGTTCCTTGCTTCAACTGCTCCACATAATCATCAATCATTCTCATCTGTGACGGTATGTCGATGCCCTGCGGGCATTGGGACACGCATTGCCCGCAACCGATGCAGTGGCTTGCCTGACTCAATTTAGGCACGCGGCGGTCATAACCTATCAGAAAGGCTCTCCGGGCTTCCTCATAATTGGCATCCAGATGGCTTTTGGAAACATAGCCGTGGTTGACGCATTTGTTGTAATGGAGGAAGTTCGCCGGAATATCTATCCCGTATGGACAGGGCATGCAATATTTACAGTCGGTGCAGGGGATATTCTGGCTGTCCTTCATTCGTTCCGCCACATCCTCAAGGAAATCGCTTTCTTCGCTGGACAGGGGAATGAGCGGTGAAAAAGTACGCAGGTTGTCCTGTAGATGTTCCTTATAAGTCATTCCGCTAAGAACGGTCAGCACCTTCGGGAATGACCCGGCGAAGCGGAAAGCCCATGCCGCAGCCGTGTCATCCGGACGCTTCTGTTTCATCTGAGCCAGTACGTCTTGTGTGACGTTGGCCAGCCTTCCGCCCAGTAAAGGTTCCATGACGACTACGGGAATGTCTCGCTTTGCCAATTCTTCGTACAGGTATTCGGCGTTGGTGTCATCTCCCATAGCCTTTTGCCAATCGGCATTGTAAGCGGAAGCATGCCTCCAGTCCACATAATTGAGTTGGATTTGCACAAAGTCCCAATGCACTTGTTCGTGCATCTGCAGCACACGATTGAACACTTCAATATCGCCATGAAAGGACCAGCCAAGAGGTCGGATTCTTCTCTGTTCCCGTTCCTCAAGTAGGAAGTCGAGCATCCCGTTTTGTATGAAACGCTTGTTGAACAGGTTCATTCCGCCACCACCTATGCCGTGCAGGAGGTAATAATCTATGTAATCGACTTGCAAATGCTGAAACGAGCGGTGATACATGGCTGTCAGATTCTCGCGAGAAAGGTCGGATGCCCCGGACATCTTGGTAGCGATGAAGAACTTTTCTCTGGGATGACGCTTCAAGGCTTTTCCCGTAACGGTTTCCGACCAACCTTGTCCGTAAATGGGAGCGGTATCGAAGTAGTTTACGCCCCGTTCTATGGCATAGTCTATCAATCCGTTTACGGTTTCTTGGTCTATCGGGCAACTGTCCTTTTGTGGAGAGGTGGCGGGTGGCCAGCGCATACAGCCGTAGCCTAACAGGGAAACTTGCTGTCCTGTCTTAGGGTCGGTGCGGTAAGCCATTTCCCCGCCCATGGTTTCTTGTCCGGCTTGCCCGTGTCCACAGGCAGACAATCCGGTGGATGCCCCAATGATACCCAGCCGTTTCAGGAAAGAACGGCGCGACATTCCTTTGTTTTCAGTTTGTTCCATACGCGTTTCAGTTCATATTTCTATATTCCAGTGGGGTAATGCCTGTCTTGCTCTTGAACAGACGGTTGAAATGCTGGGGATATTCAAATCCCAACCGGTATGCAATCTCGCTTACGGACAGTTGTGTAGTCGCCAGTAAGGATTTTGCCTGCTCTATCAGAAATGCGTGGATGTGCTGTTGCGTGTTCATTCCGGTCTGGCTGCGCAATAGGTCGCTGAGATAATGGGTAGACATGTTCAATTCACTGGCTAAGGCATTGACGGAAATAAACTCTTTGCGATGCTCGTCTATATGCTTTTGAAGCAGGAGATGTACCCGTGTCACGATGTCGGGCTCCACACTGCTGCGTGTCTGGAATTGCCTCGTATAGAAGCGTTCCGAATAATTCAGCAGGACATCAAGCTGCGAGACGATAATGTCCTGCGTATGTGCATCGATGTTTTGCCTGTACTCGTTCTCGATGTTTTCCAAAATATTCTCCACTACGTTCCGCTCCATGTCGGATATGTGCAGGGCTTCCCTCACATCGTAGGAAAAGAATTTCAGCCTGCCGATTTTTGCGCCTAACGGATATTTGCGTATGAAGTCGGGATGGAAAGCCAGCATCCATCCCCACCTGCCGGCGTTTACAGTTTTCTCTTCCCAACTGTGCACTTGCCCCGGTGCAAAGAAATTCATGCAGCCGCGTGTAAAGTCATAGCTGCGCCACCCGTAACTTGCATTACAGGTGGTCTTGTCCTTTATCGTGATGGTATAGAGGTTCAACCGCACCGGTTTACCGATAGGACTGTAGTCTTTTACATCAGACAGGCGGCAGACGCTCAACAGTGGATGGCATATCGGCGGACAGCCAAACAGGGCGACGTATTCCTCCACTGTATTGATTTCAATAATTTTCCCTTTCTGTATTTTCATTATTTCTTTACTTTGCCACAATAGATATTCACACCGCTTTTACAAGATATATTTTTACGACTGCAAAAATATGCATGGACAAACTTTTGGATGTTAAACAAAAAGGAGAAAGTGTTATATATACAGGAAAACAACCTGTTAATTTGCTTTCGCAGCCTTTGTATCGAACGCCTTACGGTGCTTGACGATGGTCTTCATGTTCGTCTGCGCCCATTCGGTCAGTTGAGCGATGAGCGGCATGAGCGAGCGGCCTATATCCGTCAGACGGTATTCTACCTTTGGCGGCACGGTAGGATACACTTTTCTGGCAACAAGGGCATCGGCTTCCAGTGTCTTGAGCGTACCCGATAACACCCGTGAAGAAACATCCGGAATCAGGCGGCATAACTCATTGAAACGGACACATTCGTGCTCGCTGATTACCAGTACGACCAGCAACGCCCACTTGTTACCGAAACGTGCTATTACATTACGGACTGGGCAAATCTCGATAATCGAATTTTTTTCTTCTTTTTTCAGAAGCTGTTTTGAATTTATCGTGCGATGATTTGGGATGAGTTTTTGAGGCATTTTCGCTTCTGTAATGAGGAAGATAGCGGGCTATCTGACGAAGAACAGGAGCGAAAAGGACCAAAAAATCGCCCAAAGCACACACGGAAACGGATACATCAAGCCAAGAAAAACTTTTTGGAGAAATTCAAAACAGCTTCTCAGAATCAGCCGGTCAATTTGGGAAAAATGTCATATCTTTAAAGGTAGCAAACAATAAAGTTATGACACACTATCCACCGGACCTGACTGAAAAACAGAGGCAAGTTACACCAAAGATTTTAGAGCCGCAAGCGAGGAACTGAAAACATCCGCTTAAAGAGGTGATGGATACCTTGCACATTTCAAAACAGCTTAATTTCTCCGATAAGTTTGTTGGACAGATACAAATCAATGTATGATTGAAAGGTTCAGTATCTGTTTCAAACTGTCTTCTTTTTACGTTCTCCATATGGAAACCGTACGGTTTCCATATCGAAAACATACGGTTTCCATATCAAGAACGTACGGTTTTGAGATGGAAACTATAAAAAGATACCCTTTGGATTGATAATACAACCTAATCAATAACTTTAACTATTTTGACGGATTTTGGATCCTTTCCGCTTCTGTTTTTCGTCAGATAGCTTACTTGTCCTCCTTATAAAATCAGAAAAACACCTTCGAAAACAATTCTCAAAACAAACCTAGGTAAAATATAAACAGTTTTTTACTGGTAGTGTGCAATTTCGGCAATGCGTGCCGGAATCTCGACATTGTCCATTCGTCCCTGGAAATAGTCCGCTCCGGCTCCAATGGCAAATACGGGTACGTAGCCAGCTGAGTGGCCGCCACTGACCCAACCTACCATGGCTATTTCATTGATAATGCGTACGGCTTCGGCTGCCAGTGGTTCGTCTTGTGCATATTCACTTTTTTCCATTTCTACATCGGAGCTAGTAAAAGTGCGGCAATATACTTCCTCAAGGCGTTTTGCTTGTTGTTCGGTCAGTTTCAGTTCATTCCAGAACCTGAAGTTGTCGGCAAGTGCCTGACGTGCCTGCTCCCACGTCACGCGGTTGCCTGTCTGGCGACGTAGACTGTTCAGTATGGAGGTAAAGGCAGTTTCGCTTACGCGCTGGTATTGCAGGGCTTGCAGGTTGAGGGCATATGCACCTGTACCCAGCACCAAACCACCTGTCTCATGGTCAGCACTGATGACAATGAGAGTTTCATCGGGATGATTTTCGTAAAACTGAAGTGCCTGGCGGATGGATTCGTTCAGATCAACCACTTCCCGGAATGCTGTAGCAGCATCGTTACTATGACATGCCCAGTCAATTTTTCCACCTTCTACCATCAAGAAGAAACCTTTGCTTAGGTCTTTCGAAAGGAAACGGATAGCAGCACTTGTAATGTCGCTCAGGCAAAGATCACCTTCGCGACGGTCGATAGCATAGGGAATAGCATCGCGGTAGGTTGCCGAAGCTTTTTCGGTCTGCAGCAGGATAAGTTTGTCGGCCTGTTCATTTTTTGCCATGAAGTCTTCGTATCCTCTTGCCAAGGTATATCCATACTGTGAGGCAAGCGTATAGAGACTTTCGCCTTGCCCGTGGTTATCGGGGTCGAGAAAATCAGAACCGGCGTAAAAGTCGAAACCGGCAGTAAACAAGTCTTTCCCTATCTGGTAATAGTTTTTCCGGTTCGGGTTGTGAGCATAAAAAGCAGCAGGTGTGGCATGGTCTATACTTACGCTGGTAGCGATACCCACACGACATCCTTTCTCTTTTGCCAGCATGGCGATACTGGCGATGGGGGTCTGCTGGTCTTGCTCCATGCCGATGGTACCGTTTTTAGTCTTTGTGCCAGTGGCAAGTGCAGTGCCTCCGGCTGCTGAATCGGTTACGCCATTGGTTGCTGAATAGGTGGAACTGGTAGTGGCATAGGGGAATTCGGTAAAGTCGAGCGGGGTAAGTCCGATTTTACCATCCAGTTCGCCCAAATAAAGTTCGGTACCCTGTACTTGGTTGACTCCCATTCCGTCGCCGATGAAGAAAAACACGTATTTGGCTTCTTGTGCATATGTCCATACGGAAATCAGGGAACAAAGAAGGAAGAATGAAATTTTTTTCATATCGCTGTTTTTAAATTTGGTTACTATCCAAGAAGCTGTTTTGAATTTCTCCAAAAAGTTTTTCTTGGCTTAATGTATCCGTTTTCGTGCGATAAATTCAAAACAGCTTCTAAGGGCAAAGGTAAGGAAAATAAAGGAATGCAGAAATAATCTTGAAAAAAAACTGGTGCCAAACAGATACAACCGACAAATGTTGCGTTAGTTATAAATGAATTAGTATATTAAATTATATTCAGATGAAAACAAAAGTATTATTGGGCATAGCTTTGTCATTGACAATGTTTGCCTGCCAGCAAGAGAACGTTCCCGAAGCGGGAACGGCAAAAGAAAATACCGATATCCGCCTGCGTGCTGAAGTCTCGGGCAGTGTGGAAAGCCGTACAACGACAGATGAGGGTGGCAATGTGTCATTCAATCCGGGGGATGAAATTGGTTTCTTTATGCCCGAGGAAGATAGCCCGACATTGTTTACCAACAAAGCAGGCACTTGGGAAGCTGCCGCCAGACTGTCTTGGCCCGACCTGACCAGTGATTTTGTTTTCTGCGCATTTTATCCTTACCAAGCGGGAGCTATGCGCAGCCAAGTGCCAATGCCCGACCTCAGTCTTCAGTCAGGCAAACTTGCCGAACTGGGGACATACGACTTTTTGGTAGCGACAAAAGAATGTAACTTCGGCGACAATAATGGTACGGTTAATTTTACCGGTGCCAATGCGTTCAAACACACATACAGTCTGTTGTTGATAACTTTGGTTGATGAGGGCAATATGGAAACTTTGTTAAATGAAGTCAGCATTGAAGGTGAAGGTTGTTTTACGGAGCATACATACAATTTCACCAGCGAATTAATGACTGAAATATCGGGAGCCGAAGCGAAGAACAAGTGGACGATGTCTGCAGGAGGCACAACTATTGATGATGTTACCGATACACAGATAGCCTTGTTGCTCAATCCGTCGGAAAGCCAAGTGACGCTGACATTCTCTATTGGCTATACACGCGACGGCGTATCGTTCACGGCAAGCACGCAAAATATCAGTCACGCATTTGCCGCCGGTTATTGCTACCAGTATACCATCCGTATCAATGACGGACAACTGATTATTGGCGATTCCGATGTGACCGAATGGACTACCGGTGAAGTAACAGGTGGAGGAAACTTGGTGGTAGATGGAGAACCGGAGAATGTTTGATTTTTTTTTCGCTTTCCAGATAATATCTCTGCTCCATGTATTGCCGGAAATAGGATAAAAAGCCGTACCTTTGCACAAAATTAACTCATTACAGATTACATAGACTGAAGAACATAGTAATACGGATGTAAGCATTGTTCTCAAATCTATGTAATCTGTGGCGCGAAAGACAAAATTTACACAATATGAAAGCACTGAAAGAGCGTATTTTGCGGGACGGAAAATGTTTTGAAGGAGGAATCTTGAAAGTAGACAATTTCATCAATCACCAGATGGATCCGGTTTTGATGAAATCGATGGCGGTAGAGTTTGTCCGCCGGTTTGCAAGTACAGATATAAATAAGGTGATGACTATCGAGGCGAGTGGCATTGCTCCAGCCATTATGGTAGGCTATCTTCTCGAATTGCCGGTAGTGTTCGCCAAGAAAAAACGTCCCAGTACCATGGAGAATATGCTGACCACAATGGTTTATTCGTTCACCAAAGACCGTTCGTATGAAGTCTGTGTCAGCCGTGATTACCTGTGTCCGGGCGACAGGGTGTTGTTTATTGATGATTTTCTGGCGAACGGTAATGCAGCCAAAGGTGTCATTGATCTGGTACAGCAGGCAGGAGCTGAATTGGTGGGGATGGGATTCTTAATAGAAAAAGCGTTTCAGCACGGAGGTGACTACTTGCGTCAGCAGGGGATACACGTCGAGTCGCTTGCTATCATTGAGAGTTTGGAGAATTGTGAAATCAAAATCCGCGAATAATGGAAGAACATCAAGGACCTGTAGTATCTTCCGGGTTAATCTATGGGCTGGATGACCGTCCGCCCTTGCGTGAGACTCTTTTTGCCGCATTGCAGCATCTCCTGGCCATTTTTGTGGCAATTATCACCCCGCCGCTCATTATTTCCGGTGCTCTAAAATTGGATTTGGAAACAACTGGTTATCTGGTATCGATGGCATTATTTGCTTCGGGCATTTCCACTTTCATCCAATGTCGCCGCATAGGTTTTATCGGATGTGGTTTACTGTGCATACAAGGTACCAGCTTTTCGTTTATCGGTCCTATTATTGCAGCAGGACTGACTGGAGGGCTTTCAGCTATCTTTGGTGCCTGTATGGCTGCTGCATCGGTCGAGATGTTTATCAGTCGTTTATTGAAATATACCCGTCGGATTATCACCCCGTTGGTGTCGGGTATTGTGGTAACTCTTATTGGCATGAGTCTGATACGGGTGGGCATCACGGCTTGCGGAGGCGGAGCTGCAGCACAAGCCGACGGAACTTTCGGCAGCCTGCGTCATGTGGGACTCGCCGGACTGGTGTTGGTTTTGATTATCTTTTTTAACCGTAGTTCAAACCGTTACCTGCGTATGAGTTCCATTGTCATTGGACTCGCTATCGGTTATATAGTGGCATGGTGTCTGGGGATGGTAGATTTCGCTTCTATCCCGGATTATGGCGGACTGAATGTTCCCATGCCTTTTCGTTATGGACTTTCTTTTGATATATCTTCTATCATAGCCTTGGCATTGATTTATCTTATTACCGCCATTGAGGCATATGGTGACATTACGGCAAACTCACTAATTTCGGGCGAGCCTGTAGAGGGAGAGAAGTTTGTCCGCCGTGCTTCAGGAGGCATCTTTGCTGATGGCTTTAATTCGATGATAGCTGCTTGCCTTAATTCGTTTCCCAATTCCATTTTTGCCCAAAACAACGGAATGATACAACTGACGGGTGTAGCAAGCCGTTATGTGGGTTACTACATTGCCGCGATGCTGATTATATTGGGATTGTTTCCTGCAGTGGGATTGGTCTTTTCGCTGATGCCTGAACCGGTACTGGGCGGTGCCACGTTGCTGATGTTCGGCACGGTGGCAGCAGCAGGTATACGTATCATTGCTTCACAAGACATTGACCGCAAGGCAACATTGGTTGTTGCCCTAAGTTTTTCCTTTGGCTTAAGCGTAGAACTGGTACCTGACATTCTCTGCCAGCTTCCCGAAACCCTACGCACTATTTTTTCATCAGGCATCACTACCGGAGGGCTTACGGCAATATTGGCGAATCTGCTGATTCGGATTAAAAATTAAGAAATTGTTTTGAATTTACCGTAATGCGTTTTTGAGGCATTTCCGCTTGTGTGATGAGGAAGATAGTGGGCTAGCTGACGAAGAACAGAAACGGAAAGGAACAAAAAATTGCCCAAAGTACATACGAAAACGAATGCATCAAGACGAGAAAAACTTTTTGGAGAAATTCAAAACAGTTTCTAAGCAAGCAAACACAGTTTTTCGCAGATTAGCTGTTTTGAATTTTCAATCTATAGAACTAGTCAACGAAAAACTGTGTTTTAAAGAAAAAACTTTATCCGTCTGCTCTTCCGCTTTCAGCAATCATCTGGCGAATATGTTGATTGAAGTCGGTAAGACTCATCAGCTTTTCGAGGGTGATATGCATCCGCCAGCGCCAGTAATTATGTGGATTGGCCGGGATATTGATGCGTTCGGCATCAATGTCTGCATTACGGATGGCTTCGTCCATTGCGGTCCAGTCTTGCCACGTCAGGATACAAAGCATCGAAGGACACTGCAGGTGACGGCGGACGATTTCCTCGCATAACCAGCCAGGAGCTTCTTCGGGTGTTGTGCCCCAGTAGTGCAGTTCGTTATGATAGAAGCGGTCGGTAACGGTGGAGTCTTCTTTCCACCAGCCGCGCAGGGTAGTCATATCGTGGGTGCCGATGGTACATACCGAGAGGTAAGGATAGTTCTCGGGTCTGCCAAACTCTATACCGGTTTGTTTGGGCATCCGCTGGATTTCGAGTGAAAGTATTTGTAACTGGTTCATTACCCAAGGTACGCAGCCCGGTACCATACCCAAGTCTTCTCCGCATACCAGCATCGGGGTTGCTTGAAGCAGTATAGGTAGTTTTTTCATCGCTTCGTGGTACCAGAATTCATTATGACGCTGGTAGTAGTAATGATCATAAAGGCGGTTGAATGCTTGCTGTTCTTTAGCAGAAAGGTGGCAGAATACCGGTTCGTTCTGTACGGCGATGCGTGGATGGAATTTATTAGGGTCATCGCGGTCAGCGATGAAGAGCACATCGCTGATGAGTGAATAGAGTTTTTCGCGCATATCCGTACTGGCGGGGTCATCCTTTCCGTCAAAGTATGTCTCGACCTTACGTTGAGTGTTGTATTCGGGTCGCAAGGCATACAGTTTGCTGGGAAGATGTTTCAAAAAAGTGTGGCGCACCTCGTGTGCCTTGTCACCGAAAAGTTTATCTATCAACTGGTCATCAATGTACGGACGTGTCATACGTTCCTTGTCGAAATCGAGTCCGAAGCTTTGTATTTCTTCTTTGCTCATTGGAAGCGAAGGGACGAATTGCCCCAATAATCCGTGGACAGAATGATAAGGAATCTCCCAGATACGGAAGAAACCAAGGATATGGTCGATACGGTAGGCCGTGAAGTATTCTGCCATCTTGCGGAAACGTCGTTGCCACCAATGGTACTGGTCTTTCTCCATCACTTGCCAGTTGTAGGTGGGCATTCCCCAATTTTGTCCGTTGGTGGAAAAAGCATCGGGAGGAGCTCCTGCTTGCCCGTTCATATTGAAATAATAAGGCTCTACCCATGCCTCCACGCTGTTGCGGCTGATACCTATAGGGATATCACCTTTCACGATGACTCCCTGGCTGCGTCCGTAGGTGCAGGCATCAAGCAGTTGTACGTGCAAGTAGTATTGCAAAAAATAGTAGAAACAGATGTCTTCGTAGTACGTACTTCCGGGGATGCACATTTGCTGCACTCGGTCTGCTTGGTATACGCTGTCCACTCCCCATCGGCGAAAATCGGCAGTGCCATTCCGGTCGCGCAACACGCTGAATGCAGCGTAAGGCTGTAGCCATTCTTCGTTCTTTTGCACGAAAGCTTTGAATTCCGGCATTTCCAGAAATTGTTCTTGCTCTTGGTGGAATAAGGTATGCAGGTATTCCCGTTTCAGGCAGTTTACTTTTTCATAGTCGACCTGCGATAAGCCGTTCAGGGTAATACGGCGTCGCTCGAAAGCCTTCATTGCTTCTTCATCGTTCAATGCAGGCAACTGGCGCAGGTCAATATACATCGGGTGAAAAGCATAAATGGAGATACTGTTGTAGGGATATGAGTCCATCCACGTACCAGTCATTGTAGTATCATTGATAGGGAGTATCTGTACGGCACGTTGTCCGGTCTCGATGGCCCACGTGATGAACCGTTTCAGGTCGCCGAAGTCACCTACACCGCAACTTCCTTCCGAGCGGAGCGAAAACACAGGAATGGCTGTTCCCGCAATACGGCAGGCAGGACGGTTGAAGAATACTTCTGCTTCGGCAGGCAGATAAGTTTCTCCGCGTTGAAGCGGACGTATCTGAAAAAGGCGGTTAGGACGCGTTTCCCATTCTTCTACAGCTCCCGTCTTCTCGTTGATGGCGACAAACTTATACTCGAATGGTGATTTTAGTGCCGATACATCCAATGTGAGCTGCCACACGCCCGAAGCAACCTCGTGCATCCGGATAGGACGGCAATACTCCCAATTACCCAGTGCACTACAGCTCCCGATAATCCCCAGTTCCTGTCCTTGTACATGCAATCCCGGACAAAGGGCACGGAAAGTGATGCAGCTTCCCACATTGTTGCTCAATCGATTGGGCGATGTCAGTGGATGGACATCATTAAAGGCGGAACTATAACGGTAATTTTCGGTAGGAAGATCGCGCCAGCAATCTTCTATGAGGTATTGATGTTGCTGGACATTGCCCGAATACACGGTGTGTGCAATAGCTCCCAGTTCCTTGCGGATGCACATATCGTCGCGGAACACCCCGTAACGATAGGTGATAGGACGTCCGGACTCGGCAGGCGAATAATCGCAACTTCCTTTCCATTCGCTTCCGTCGCGGGTGGAAAGCTGGAGAAAGAGAGGGTCACCTTCATCGAAGATGACACGGAGGTCTTCTCCCCAAACAGTATGGTATTGGATACGGAATGTGAGTTTCATCTGATTCTGTTGGTTAGTTTATGTGTCAAATATAAGGAATTATATGATAATATGCAAATGTGGGAATGTGTCAATGTGGGAATAAAAAAACTCCAGCAACAAAATGCATTGCTGGAGCTTCCCCTAGTGTAAGATGCGGGGCTGGATTTTTAATTGTGAATGAATATGAAGTTAATAAAAACGCCTTATGCGTCGATATTCGCATATGTGGCGTGTCTTTCTATGAATTCACGTCGTGGAGCTACATCATCCCCCATCAGCATGGAGAAAATGTAGTCGGCGTCTGCTGCGTTTTCGATGCTGACTTGCTTCAGAATGCGGGTTTCCGGATTCATGGTCGTTTCCCACAACTGTTCCGGATTCATTTCACCCAAACCTTTGTAACGCTGAGTGTGGATACCTGTTTCGGTACCGTCACCGTATTTCTGCATAAATGCCTGACGTTCTTCATCGGTATAGCAATATTCGCTGATTTTGCCTTTGGTGCATTTGTAGAGAGGAGGATTGGCGATGTAAAGGTGTCCGCCCTGGATTACTTCAGGCATGTAGCGATAGAATAAAGTCATAATCAGGGTATCAATGTGCGAGCCGTCAACATCAGCATCCGTCATGATTATGACTTTGTTGTAGCGCAGCTTCTCAATGTTTGCCTTCTTGCTGTCTTCCGAATCATCTACACCGAAGCGTACCCCCAGTGCCTGTATGATGTTGTTTACTTCGTCACTTTCAAACGCTTTGTGCCACATGGCTTTCTCTACGTTTAAGATTTTACCTCTTAACGGCAAGATGGCTTGAAACTGGCGGCTTCTGCCCTGCTTGGCAGAGCCACCTGCCGAATCACCTTCGACAAGGAACAGTTCGCATTCTTCGGGTGTGCGGCTGGAGCAGTCGGCAAGCTTGCCCGGAAGCCCTCCTCCACCCATCGGGCTTTTACGTTGTACAGATTCACGTGCCTTACGGGCTGCAATGCGTGCCGTAGCTGCCAATACTACCTTGTCTACGATAAGTTTGGCTTCTTTCGGATGTTCTTCCAAATAATAAGTTAAAGCTTCACCCACGGCTTGGTTGACAGCACCGCTCACTTCGTTGTTGCCCAATTTGGTTTTAGTCTGTCCTTCAAACTGTGGCTCTGCTACTTTTACCGAAATGACTGCTATCAGCCCTTCACGGAAGTCCTCGCCCGAAATTTCTACCTTGGCTTTTTCCAATGCCTTGCTGTCTTCGGCATATTTCTTCAGCACACGAGTCAATGCCGTGCGGAATCCTGCTTCGTGCGTACCTCCCTCGATGGTGTTGATATTGTTTACATATGAATGGAGGTTTTCGCGGAAGCCTGTGTTGTACATGATGGCACACTCGATAGGAATACCCTGTTTTTCAGTATTCAGATAGATGACATCATCGATGAGTGGTGTATTGCTCGAATTAAGGAAGCGTACAAACTCTTTTACGCCCTCTTCCGAATGAAAGACCTCTTGTTTGTACGAACCATCCTCTTCTTTTTCGCGCTTGTCGGTCAAGGTAATAGTAATACCTTTATTCAGGTAGGCAAGCTCGCGCATACGTGCCTGGAGAATGTTATACTTGTATTCGGTAGTGGTAAAAATCGATGCATCAGGCCAGAAAGTCTGACGGGTTCCAGTAATATCGGTTGTTCCTACTTCCTTTACAGGATAAAGTGGCTTTCCACATGCATATTCTTGTTGGTAGATTTTTCCGTTTCTAAACACATTGGTCACCATGTGGGTAGACAATGCATTCACACACGATACACCGACACCGTGCAGTCCTCCAGATACTTTGTATGAGCCTTTGTCGAATTTACCTCCGGCATGGAGGACGGTCATCACAACTTCCAGTGCCGACTTTTTTTCCTTTTGGTGAAAATCTACTGGGATGCCTCGCCCGTTGTCTTGCACGGTGATTGAATTGTCTTCGTTGATAGTTACTTCTATGTGGGTGCAATAACCGGCGAGTGCTTCATCAATGGAGTTATCTACTACTTCGTACACCAGATGGTGTAATCCTTTTTCGCTGATATCGCCAATATACATAGCGGGGCGTTTGCGTACGGCTTCCAGTCCTTCCAATACTTGAATGCTGCTTGCCGAATACGTATTTCCGCTGTTTAGGGTCAGTTCTTCGCTCATATCTTTTCAGTCTACTTTTTAAAACGGTCAAAGATACGCATTTTTCGTGAGATAGTGAACTTTTGTTCCTCTAAAAAAACGGAAAATAACAAAGGCCGATAATCAGTCGATTATCAGCCTTTTTATGTACCCAGACCCGGCACAAGGCATAGAAATCATAGGAAAATAAAAGAATTTATCTTCCTTATTATCAGTTATTTGTATATTTCTTATTTTCTCCATTTTTGCCATATTTTGCCCATTTTTCGTCATTAAGTACACTTTTAGTACACTTTGAAATTCCATTTTCTTTTGTACCTTTGCAATATCGGAAAACAAAAGAAAATCAATTATTTAGCGTAATCACCCGGTTATGGTACCTAAATCGGGATAAAACCTCTAAACAATGGCAAAGTTAGAAAATAAAACGAAAGAAAACCCTAAATTGGAGCAAAATAAACTGTCGGACGGCAGAAGGCAGAGTCAACCAGCGAGTGCAACATTACGAAATATTTTTGAAAAAGACCTCAGCCGGAGTCGAGAAATTGAGTT
>NZ_JACSPP010000075.1 GCF_014837065.1 Phocaeicola intestinalis | reverse complement strand
CAGGGATTCGAACCCCGGGTACCTCGCGGTACAACGGTTTTCAAGACCGCCGCAATCGACCACTCTGCCACCTCTCCAAAACGCTTTTCGCGATGTGCTTCCTTTCAAAAGCGCTGCAAAGGTACGGATTATTTTCAATTTGGCAAATATTTCATCACTTTTTTTGATTGTTTTTTCGCATTGTCGTAACTTTGCCGACGATAACCAAATTGTTAGAACAGACATTAACAAAGCATGATATATCCACAAAACTTTGAACAGAAAATAGGGTTCGACCAAATCAGGAACCTTATAAAAGCCAAGTGCCTGAGCACATTGGGCGAAGAAAAAACAGACGGAATGGCTTTCTCCAGCGACTACGAAGAAATCAACTGCCGGCTGGAGGAAGTAGTGGAATTCGTCCGCATCCTGGAAGAGGAAGACGAATTTCCCAGCCAATACTTTTTCGATGTGCGCCCTTCGTTGAAACGCATCCGGGTGGAAGGACTGTATTTGGACGAACAGGAACTGTTCGACCTGCGTCGCTCGCTGGAAACGATACGCGACATCGTGGGTTTTCTGCAAAAAGAGGACGAGGAAGACGAAGATTCACACTCACCCTACCCTGCCCTACACGCCCTGGCTGCCGATATTCTGGTATTTCCACAGCTCATAGCACGCATCAACAACATTCTTGACAAGTTCGGCAAGATAAAAGACAATGCCTCTGCCGAGCTATTGCGTATCCGGCGCGAACTGGCTGACACGACAGGCAGCATCTCGCGCAGCCTGAACAGCATCTTGCGCAGTGCACAGGCAGAAGGTTTCGTGGAAAAAGACGTGACGCCGACTATGCGCGACGGACGGTTGGTCATTCCTGTGGCTCCGGGCATGAAGCGCAAGATACGAGGCATCGTACACGATGAATCGGCTACAGGCAAGACCGTTTTCATTGAACCGGCAGAAGTGGTAGAAGCCAATAACCGCATCCGGGAACTGGAAGGTGAAGAGCGACGGGAAATTATCCGCATACTGACCGAATTTTCGGCAACCATCCGCCCGCAAGTACCCGCCATCCTGCAATCATACGAATTCCTGGCACTTATCGACTTTATCCGTGCCAAAGCCCTTTTCTGTATGGATATCAAAGCAGTAAAGCCCGCCTTCGAAGAACAACAAATCATCGACTGGATAGAAGCCGTACACCCATTGCTCCAGAAATCGCTGGCGAAACACAATAAGAAGGTAGTGCCGCTGGACATCGAACTGACCAGCCGCCAACGCATCCTGCTGATATCGGGACCCAATGCCGGAGGCAAATCGGTATGTCTGAAAACCGTAGGACTGCTGCAATACATGCTCCAATGTGGCTTGTTGATACCGCTGAACGAACGGAGCCATGCGGGTATCTTCGAAAACATCTTTATCGACATCGGCGACGAACAAAGCATCGAAGACGACCTGAGCACCTATTCTTCACACCTTACCAATATGAAGAATATGATGAAATATTGCAACGGCAAGAGCCTTATCCTGATAGACGAGTTCGGCGGAGGTACGGAGCCGCAAATCGGAGGCGCCATTGCCGAAGCGGTACTGAAACGGTTTAACCAGAAACAGACATTCGGGGTCATCACCACCCATTACCAGAACCTGAAGCACTTTGCCGAAGACCACGAAGGCGTAATCAATGGAGCCATGCTCTACGACCGCCACGAGATGCACGCACTCTTCCAGTTGCAGATAGGAAATCCCGGAAGCTCGTTCGCCGTAGAGATAGCCCGTAAAATCGGATTGCCCGAAGAGGTGATAGCCGATGCCTCGGAAATTGTGGGCAGCGAATACATTCAAAGCGACAAATACCTGCAAGACATCGTGCGCGACAAACGCTACTGGGAAACCAAGCGGCAAAACATCCGCAAGAAAGAAAAGCAGATGGAAGACACCATTGCCCGCTACCAGCAAGAGATAGAAGAACTGGAGCGCAAGCGGAAGGAAATCCTGCAAAAAGCCAAGGAGGATGCCGAACACCTGCTCCAGGAATCGAACGCCAAGATAGAGAACACTATCCGCACCATCAAGGAGGCACAGGCGGAAAAAGAACGCACACGCACGGCACGCCAGGAACTTGCCGACTTCAAGCAAGAAGTGGAGACCATTGACACCGCAGCCCTCGAAGAACAAATAGCCCGCAAAATGGAACGCCTGCGCGAAAAGCAGAAACGCAAAGAAGAGCGGAAGAACAAAAAAGCCGAAACTGCCCCCATGCAGCCGAAAGCAAAGCCCATCTGCACGGGAGACTATGTGCGCATCAAAGGTCAGACAAGTGTAGGACAGGTGTTGGAACTGAACGGACAGAACGCCGTGGTGATGTTCGGACTGATGAAAACCAATGTCAAGACCGAACGGCTGGAACACGCCGACCCACCCAAGACTTCGAACGTGATGGCAAAAGCCACCTTCGTAAGCAGCGAGACGCAAGAACAGATGTACCAGAAGAAACTGAACTTCAAGCAAGACATCGACGTACGGGGCATGCGCGGCGATGAAGCCATACAGGCGGTCACCTATTTCATCGATGATGCCATTCAAGTAGGCGTAAGCCGTGTCCGCATCCTGCATGGAACAGGCTCGGGCATCCTGCGCACACTGATACGCCAATACCTTGCCACCGTACCCGGCGTAGCGCATTTCCAAGACGAGCACGTACAGTTCGGCGGGGCGGGAATCACGGTGGTAGATTTGAAATGACTTACATTATATATAATGAACCATTCACCACAGAGAACACAGAGGGACACAGCGTTTTTTATTTTTATCTCCTCTGTGATACTCTGTGTCATCTGTGGTAAAAGATTAACCATTTCACATACATACTTAAAAAGATGAAATCAATCAGAGAATTATACCGGATAGGCACAGGACCCTCTAGCAGCCACACCATGGGACCGCGGAAGGCTGCCGAACAATTCCTTGCCCGCCATCCCGAAGCAAAATCTTTCGAAGTGACGCTTTACGGAAGCCTTGCCGCTACAGGCAAGGGACACATGACCGATGTGGCCATCTTAGACGTACTCCAACCACACGCACCGGTCGAAATCGTATGGAAACCGCATGTGTTCTTTCCCTTCCACCCCAATGGAATGACTTTCAAGGCTTTCGATGGAAACGGAAAGAAAACCGATGAGTGGACCGTGTTCAGCATCGGGGGAGGGGCACTTGCTGAAGAAGGGCATCCGCAAGGTAGCACTCCTGACATCTATGAAATGAACACGATGAGCCGGATACTCTACTGGTGCGAACACACCGGACGCAGCTACTGGGAATATGTAGAACAATGCGAAGGTAAAGAGATATGGGACTACCTCGCCGAAGTATGGGAAACAATGAAGGCAGCCATCCTGCGTGGATTGGATGCTGAAGGCGTATTGCCTGGACCGCTCAACCTGCGCCGGAAAGCATCGGCATACTACATCAAGGCAAAGGGATTCAAAGACTCGCTCCGCTCACGCGGACTGGTGTTTGCGTACGCCCTTGCCGTAAGCGAGGAAAACGCTTCAGGCGGAAAAATCGTAACTGCCCCCACGTGTGGAGCCTGTGGCGTGGTGCCTGCCGTGCTCTATCATTTACAGAAAACCCGGGAGTTCAGCGATGCCCGCATCCTGCGTGCCCTTGCCACCGCAGGACTGGTAGGAAATATCGTCAAACACAACGCCTCGATATCGGGAGCCGAAGCCGGATGCCAGGCAGAAGTAGGCGTGGCATGCTCGATGGCGGCTGCAGCGGCAAGCCAACTCTTCGGTGGAAGTCCCGCACAGATAGAATATGCTGCCGAGATGGGGCTGGAACACCACTTGGGCATGACGTGCGACCCTGTGTGCGGACTAGTGCAAATTCCCTGCATCGAACGAAACGCCTACGCCGCTGCCCGTGCCCTTGACGCCAATACCTACTCTGCGTTCACCGACGGACACCATCGCGTGTCGTTCGACCGTGTGGTAGAAGTAATGAAAGAAACCGGACACGACCTACCCTCACTCTACAAAGAAACCAGCGAGGGTGGGCTTGCCAAAGACTATCACCCGATGGCAATTGACAATTGACAATTACCAAAGGCTCATCATCTTGTTCTAACAAAAAGTTACTACCCCAAACGTCGGAAACACGGAGTTTCCGACGTTTCTTTTTTATATAAATACCTAAAAATACTGATTTTCTCACTTCCTTTCAGACTCAAGACCACCGTCTTTTTTCATGAATTTTAGGTATTGACCACCCTCTGAAACCACTCTACCTTTGCATCGTAAAACCAAAACCTAATCAAAATAGCAACATGAAACTAAAGAATCTATTAGCATGTGCGGCCCTTGCATTATTTGCGGCTGCATGCAGCGACGATGAAAACAACAGTATCAACGAGAATCCGGCAGCAGACATCGCCGGCACATATGCAGGCTATTCCGAAGCCTCATTCCAATATACCGATACGCCGCTGGTATCGGCAGGTGAATCGCTGACAATAACCAACGACGGGGAAAACGGCACAGCCACCCTTACTTATACTTCTGCCAGCTTTGGTGAGTTCACCGTAAGTGGAGCCGAAGTGACGCATTCGGGTAGCACGTACAGCGTAAGCGGAAGCGGGTCGACCTTAATGGGAATGGGAGACACGAAAAACGAATACGAATGCACCCTGCAAGGCACACTGGACGAAGGACGGACCAAAGGCACGTTCACTTTCACCGTACCGTCAGTAATGGGTGGGATGACTATCACCTTCACCTTGGGCGACATTCCGGCAGAGAAACTTCTTGCCGGCTCCTACGAAGGATGGACCAATGCCAGCTGCGCTTATTTTGAAAGCATGACGGCCGAAAACCAAACCATCACGCTCTCTGCCAATAACGACGGTACCTTCACCTTGGCATACACATCGGATACGTGGGGCGAGTTTTCATTCACAAATGTAAGCGCAACCGAAGCCAACGGAACCTATACGTTGAGCGGCGAAGGTACCACCCAAATGGGAATGAACGGCAACGTGAGCGAATATCCCTGCACGCTGAGCGGAAGCATCGATAAAAGCAAGGAAAACGTTAGTTTCACCTTCACCGTACCCGGCGTGATGGGCGGGCTTACCATCACCTTCACCCTGGGCGATATGCCTGCCGCCAACTGATGTATGTACGATTTTCCGATTTACGAGGTACGATTTAAGGCAAATCGTAAATAATCAAATAGTAAATAGTACATGAAATTGTTTCGTCTTTATCAATTGTTCGCGCTGGGGGCAACAATGCTGTTGTTCCCGGCGTGCGACGGCATACTGGACGGCATCTACGACCAGCCCCGCACCACTACCGGCTACGGATTCAACCCGAACGGCGACGGAACGGGAACACTCTTCATTGATGCTACCGATTATGCCCAGTGGACTTACATCAACCTGCATACCGAAGAAATAGACTCCACCCGCATCACCGGAACGGACGGCACGGAGGTACCAATGGGAGAAAACGCCTCACTGCCTGCTGAGTGGGACTTCGCTATCCACCGCTACGATGTAAAGACCAACGGCGGTGCTGTATTGGAGACCGAGGCGACCAGCCTGGATGCCGTACTACTGATGAGCAGCATCCCCACGGGAAACTACGTGAGCGACACCGAGACCCAAATCACCATCGATATGTCGGGTATGATGGAGGGCAACATCCTGTATGCCACCTCCAGCTACAACGCCGAGCTTGCCAAATGGCTGGACGTGGACACCAGCACGATGCCACCTATTTATACCTTATCTAATAAGGTGTACATCCTGCGCATGGCCGACGGCACTTATGCCGCCCTGCGCCTCACGGCATTCCGCAACGAGCAGAATACTTCGGGACACCTCACTATCGAATATGCTTATCCGCTGTAGCCCCCAGCCCATTTAATAAAAAACAAAAGAATATGCAACAACCTATACTGAAAAATCTTATCGTGCTGGCGGGCTGCCTCCTCATCGCGGCAAGCGCCGCCGCACAACGCTACGTTTCGGGGAAAGTGCTCGATGCGGACAACGGGCCGCTTGCCGGAGCAACGGTGTTCGTGAAAGAGAACAGAGCCATCGGAATGACCACCGATGCCGAAGGGAACTACCGCCTGCGCCTCCCCGACGGGAAAGCATACACCCTGCAGGCATCGTTCATCGGATACGTGACGCAAAGCCATGCACTCCAACCGGGACAAGACCGGCTGGACTTCGCTTTGGAAGAAGATGCCATAGGTATGGAAACTGTAGTGGTAACGGGTACACGCACGCCCAAGCTGCTGAAAGACGTGCCTATCGTGACACGCGTCATCACCGCCGACGACATCCGCAAGGTAGACGCCACACACATCGGCGACCTGCTGCAGGCAGAGCTGCCAGGCATCGAGTTCTCCTACTCCATGGACCAGCAGACCTCGCTCAACATGCAGGGTTTCGGAGGAAACGCCGTCCTCTTCCTTGTCGACGGCGAAAGGCTGGCGGGCGAAACGCTGGACAACATCGACTACAGCCGCCTGAACCTGGACAACGTGGAACGCATCGAAATCGTAAAAGGGGCGGCATCGTCGCTCTATGGCTCGAACGCCGTGGGCGGAGTGGTCAACCTCATCACCAAGGAAGCTACCGAGCCGTGGACACTGAACCTGAACGGAAAGTACGGCGCGCACAACGACCAGCGTTACGGAGGCACCTTCACCTTCCGCGCAGGCGACTTCCAGAACAGCCTCAACGTGCAGCACACCTCCACCGACCCCATCGAAGTAGGCACCGTGGGCGAGGACGGCGAGGAGAACGACTTCAGCCGCGTGTACGGCAACCGCACGTGGAACTTCAAGGAACGCCTCGTCTATACCCCTACCGACCGGCTGAAGCTGACCGGACGGCTAGGATACTTCTTCCGCGAACGTGACAAGAGCACATCGAGCAAGGACCGCTACCGCGACTTTTCGGGAGGGCTCCGGGGCAACTATACCTTCAACAAGCGGAGCGACCTGGAACTGTCGTACAGCTTCGACCAGTACGACAAGAGCGACTACGACCCTGCGCAAGACTATGACCTGCGCGACTATACCAACGTGCAGCACACCGTGCGCGCCCTCTACAACTATGCGATGAACGACAAGAACACCCTTACCGTGGGAGGCGACTTCATGCGCGACTACCTGATGAGCTACCAGTTCACCGACAACGGCGACCACGAACAATACACCGCCGACGCCTTCGCCCAGTTCGACCTGAACCCCATCCACAACCTCAACGTGATGTCGTCTATCCGCTTCGACTATTATTCCGAAGCCGACGTGAAGAACACCTCGTCGAAACTCGGCATCATGTACAAATGGCGCAACTGCTCGCTCCGCGCCTCCTACGCCGGCGGATTCCGCGCCCCCACGCTGAAGGAAATGTACATGGACTTCAACATGGCGAACGTCTTCATGATATACGGCAACGAGAACCTGAAACCCGAAAGCAGCCAGAACTTCTCGCTCTCCGCCGAATACCTGAAAAGCCGCTACAACGTCACCCTGACCGGATATTTCAACCTGGTGGACAACCGCATCACCACCGTGTGGGACCAGAGCCGCAACGGAATGGTCTACTCCAACATCGCCCAGATGAACATCGCCGGGCTAAACGCCGACGTAGCCGCCAAGTATCCCTGCGGCTTGGGCGTGCGCCTCTCGTATGCCTACACCCACGTACACATCCCCGATGGCGAGCCTTACTTCTCGTCCACCCGTCCCCATTCCGCCACCGCCAAGCTGGACTACGGCAAGCAGTGGAAAAACTACGGTTTCGACGTGACGTTGACCGGCCGCGTCCTCTCGCGCGTCACCACGGACGAATACGTGAGCTATACCGACCCCGACGCAGGCACCACCTCGACCACCTATCCGGCATACACCCTGTGGAAGCTGAACCTTGCGCAGCGCGTGTACCGGGGCATCCGCGTGAACGTAGTGGTGGACAACCTGTTCAATTACCGCCCAGACCACTATTACAACAGCACGCCCACCACCACCGGCACCACCGTTTCCGTGGGGCTTTCGCTCGACGTGAACCAGCTGTTCTGACGGAAAAGGCATCGGAACACGTGCAAAATGCAATTTAGAGGTCTGAAATCGACCTTGCAACACTTGCAAAATCAGTTTTAGAGGTCTAAAATCCATTTTGCAGACGTGCAAAATCCGAAACTGAGGTCTAAAACACATTTTGCAAGTGTCCGAAGGTCTGCGGCGAGGGGCTAAAATCCATTTTCCGGGTGTCCGAAGGTCTGCGGCGACCCCTCGCCGCACATTTTCCACCTCTCCGAAGGGCGGAGACAGACAGGATAAAACCTCTCGCCACAAAGTAAAAACACAGATCTTCGCGGATTAACGCAGATTAAAACAGATAATCAAAATGAGAATCTGCGAAAATCTGTGTTAATCTGCGTTTCTGAACAGACAAATTATAGTTTCAACATCTACTTAAAAACAAATGAGCAATGAAAAAGAAAAGAATGATTGTGTTGGGTAGCCTCCTCGTAGCCGCCCTCCTGCTGTTCGCCGTATGGAACAGCTGGTTCAGCACCACGAAGATAGGCTTCATCAACTACCAGGCCATTACCCTGGGCGAAATTTCGAAAGCCAATGACAACCCGTTCATCCGCCTCGCCGAAATCGGCACCGACGAACTGGACAAGCTGGACGGTTGCGACATGGTTTTCATCAACGCGATGGGCATCCGCATCACCGAAGAGCAGCGCGCCCTTATCCAAAAAGCCGCTGACAGAGGGCTTCCCGTCCTCTCGACAGCGGTCACCAACCCTGCTAACGACATCTGCTCGCTCGACTCCGCCACCGCCGCTCCCCTGCGTGCCTACCTGGCTGGCGGCGGAAGGCGCAACTACCGCAGCATGCTGGAGTATGTGCGCGGCACGGTGGACGGCAAGCTGATTTCCACCCGTGAACCGGAACCTGTGCAGGAAGCGGCAAACGAAATGCTGTACCACATCGACCCCTCCCACCCCGATGACGAGGCAAAAGGCTTCAACACCGTAGCCGGATACAACCAATTTCTGAAAGAGCACGACCTGTGGAAAGACGATGCGCCACGCATCATCATCACCGGACAGATGGGCGAACCCACCGACCTCATCCGCCGGCTGGAAGAGACGGGCAACGTGGTCTATCCCGTGCGCCGCATGAAGAGCTTCATCACCCGCCACCAGATAGACTCGGTGCGTCCCTCTGCCGTCATCAACATGGCACACGGGCGCATGGGCGACTACATCACCGATTACCTGACCCGGCAGAACATCCCCCTCTTCGCCCCGCTGAACGTAAACACGCTGGTGGAAGACTGGGAAAACGACCCGATGGGGATGAACGGCGGATTCCTCTCGCAAAGCGTGGTGACACCTGAGATTGACGGAGCCATCCGCCCCTTTGCGCTCTTCGGCCACTATGCCGACAAGGAGGGGCTGCAACATGCGTCCGCCATCCCCGAACGGCTGGAGACCTTTGTGCAGACCGTGAACAATTACATCGCCCTGCAACGCAAGCCCAACGCCGAAAAGCGTATTGCCATCGTCTATTATAAAGGACCGGGACAGAACGCCCTGACCGCTTCGGGCATGGAGGTAGTGCCTTCGCTCTACAACCTATTGGTGCGCCTGCGCCAGGAAGGATACCGGGTAGACGGGATGCCGGAGAGCAGCGAAGCCCTCGGACGGCTCATCCAAGAGCGCGGCACCGTGTTCAGCACCTACGCCGAAGGAGCTTCCGACCGGTTTATGCGCGAAGGACATCCGCAACTGATTACGAAAGACGAATACGAAAACTGGGTGAAGCAAAGCATCCGCCCCGAACAGTATGCCCAAGTGACAGAGGCGAACGGAGAGTTTCCGGGCGAATACATGGCAACGGCGGACGGCAAGCTGGGTATCGCCCGCCTGCAGTTCGGCAATGTCGTTCTGCTTCCCCAACCGGCGGCAGGAGCGGGCAGCAACTCGTTCCAGATAGTGCACGGCACCGATGCCGCACCTCCTCATAGCTACATCGCCCCCTACTTATGGGTGCAATACGGATTCAAGGCAGATGCGCTGATTCACTTCGGCACCCACGGAAGCCTGGAATTCACTCCGCGCAAGCAGGTGGCGCTGAGCAGCAAAGACTGGCCCGACCGCCTCGTAGGCGCCCTGCCCCATTTCTACATCTATACCATCGGCAATGTGGGCGAAGGGGTCATCGCCAAACGCCGCTCGTATGCCGGGCTGCAATCGTACCTCACGCCTCCATTTATGGAAAGCAACGTGCGCGGCACCTACCGCGAACTGAGTGAAGCCATAAAGAACTACAACAACCTGCTGGAAGAAAACGTTCCCGACCGTTCCGCCCTCGACCGGGCATCGCTGAAGGTGAAAGCCCTGACCGTCAAGCTGGGCATCCACCGCGACCTGGGATTGGACAGCCTGCTGACCCGTCCTTACACCGAAGACGAAGTGGCACGTGTCGAAAATTTCGCCGAAGAGCTTGCCAACGAAAAGATAACAGGGCAGCTATACACGATGGGCGTGCCCTACGAACAGGCACGTATCGAATCGAGTGTATACGCCATGGCTACCGAACCCATAGCCTATAGCCTGCTGGCACTGGACAAGCTGAACGGGAAAACCGGTCCGCAGACCGAGAAGCACCGCAGCCGGTTCACTCGCCTGTACCTCACTCCGGCACGCACGCTGGTTGCCCGCCTGCTTGCCAATCCCTCGCTTGCCACCGACGAACTGGTATGCCGCACCACCGGCATCACGCAAGCCCAGCTGGACGAAGCACGCGAGATAGAAGCCTCGCGCCAGCGTCCCGAAGGCATGCTGTCGATGATGATGCAAGCAGCCGAAGAGATGCAGGAAAAACCCGCCTCAATGCCTGTCCGACATCCGTCGGGCATCAGCGCAAAGATGCACGAGCAAATGAAAAAAGCCGGACAAGGCATGGATCCCGACAAGGCACTGGCAATGGCAAAGAAAATGGGTGCCGACTCCGCCTCGCTCCACAAAATGGAAGAAGCGATGAAGCGTCACGCCACTTCCGCCCAACCTGCCGGAGGAGGCATGGCGGCAATGATGAAGCAGATGATGCAGCGCAAAGAATACACCAAGGAACAAATCGCCCGCGCCACGGCAATCATGGAAGTGGAACGTGCCGTCAAGAACGTGAACCGCTATCGCACCGCCCTGCTGGAAAGCCCTGCCAAGGAACTGGAAAGCATGATGAACGCCCTTGCCGGAGGCTATACGCAGCCTTCGCCCGGAGGCGACCCGATAGCCAATCCCAACACCTTGCCCACCGGACGTAACCTCTATGCCATCAATGCCGAAGCCACTCCGTCTGAAGCTGCATGGGAAAAAGGTATCCGCCTGGCGAACAACACCATCGAAATGTACAAGAGCCGCCACCACGACTCCATCCCGCGCAAGGTGAGCTATACGTTATGGAGCAGCGAATTCATTGAGACCGAAGGAGCCACCGTGGCACAAATCCTGTACATGCTGGGCGTAGAACCCATCCGCGATGCTTTCGGGCGTGTAAACGACATCCGGCTGATTCCGTCGAAAGAATTGGGCCGTCCGCGCATCGATGTGGTAGTGCAGACCAGCGGACAATTGCGCGACTTAGCGGCATCCCGCCTCTTCTTGATTAACCGTGCCGTAGAAATGGCTGCGGCAGCCAAAGACGATATGTACGAAAACCAGGTAGCTGCAGGAATCGTCGAAACCGAACGTGCCCTGATAGAGAAAGGGCTTACACCGAAAGATGCCCGCGAAATGTCGGCATACCGTGTATTCGGAGGCGTAAACGGCGGATACGGCACCGGCATCCAAGGAATGGTAGAAGCCGGAGACCGGTGGGAAAATGAAAAAGAGATAGCCGGCACCTACCTGCACAATATGGGAGCTTATTACGGAAGCGAAAAGAACTGGGAAGCCTTCCGCCAATATGCGTTCGAAGCCGCCTTGACCCGTACCGATGCCGTCGTACAGCCCCGCCAAAGCAACACATGGGGTGCGCTGAGCCTCGACCACGTGTACGAGTTCATGGGAGGCATGAACCTGGCGGTGCGCAACGTCACCGGAAAAGACCCCGATGCCTACCTGAGCGATTACCGCAACCGCAACAACGTACGGATGCAGGAAGTGAAAGAAGCTATCGGAGTAGAGAGCCGCACCACCATCCTCAATCCCGCCTACATCCGCGAAAAGATGAAAGGCGATGCCGGAGCGGCAAGCTCCATCGCCGAAATCGTGCAGAACACCTACGGCTGGAACGTAATGAAGCCCCAGGCCATCGACCAGCAACTCTGGAACGACATCTACGACGTGTATGTCAAGGATAAATACCATCTCGGCACACAAGGCTATTTCGAAGATAAAAATCCTGCCGCCCTGCAAAACATGACCGCCGTGATGCTGGAAACCGCCCGCAAAGGATACTGGAAAGCATCGCCCCAGCAGTTGAAAGCCGTGGCAGAACTGCACACCGGACTGGTTGCCAAGTACGGCACTTCGGGAGGAGGATTCGCCGACAACAACGCCAAACTGCAAGACTTCATCGCCGCAAACGTCAGTGTCCCGCAAGCAGCCGGTTACAAACAACGCATAGACGGGATGAAAGAAGCCGCCCTTGCCGACGGAACCGTACAGAAAGGCATGACTCTCAAGAAGAGCACCGTAAACGCTTCCAGTCAGCCCGAAGAGGAAACCAACAAGCTGAGCAGCACCGTAGTAATCAGTGTTGTACTTGCCGCCTTCATCATCCTGCTGATGATACTGAAAAGAAAACGTTCACAAAACCATAAATAAAATGGAACAAATCATTCTCATCCTGATGCTGTTCATCGCCATAAACTGCGCTTTCAAGCTCAGTCTGTGGCGGTGGTGGCAGGCAGGCATCTATAGCCTGATTGTGGCGGCATTCACCGTGCTGGCATATCCATATGCCATCCTGCAATCGAAAACACAGATAGCCGACTACCTGCAGAACACCGAAGCCCTGCAGAACATGGCGGTCATCATCACCCTTGAGTCCGCCCTCTGCTTCGGGTTCTGCGTCACCTACCTGCGCGGGCTTTACGGAAAGAAGAATCCCTGGTGGGCAAAGCTGCTGTGGTGGTACCCCAGCCTGCTCTTGTTCCCCGTGGTGTTCTATTGCCTCACCGAAGCCATTTTTACCTTTGTAGGAACCGCATTCAGCACAACCGCTTACATCGTGGCGGCTTTGATGCTAATGGGCATTCCGGCATTGGCAAAGGCAGTAACATACTTCGTTCCGGAAAAAGACCTGCGGCTGGAAATCCATTTCCTCATCAGCCTCTTCGTCTGCATCCTCGGACTGCTCACCACCGTAAACGGCAAGACGGTCTATGCCGCCGCAGACGAACCGGTCAACTGGAACGCGGTTATTCTCGCCCTTTCGCTCTTCGTTATCCTATTCATCGTAGGTTATGTATGGAGCCAAATCAAGTATCCACTTATCCAGCGATGGAAAGAACGGAAAATGAAAAAACGTTATTAACTATTCACTATTAATTATTAATTCAAGAATAATGGAATTTATCTCTAAAATGCTTTTCTGGGTAGCCAACAGCCTGTTGATACCCGATGTAATTATCCTGCTTTTCCTCTTCGTGCGTGCACTTATCCTTATCGGAGGCACCTACAACATGTACATCACCAAACGTAAAAACGACCAAGCATTCGATCATCTTATCAAAGAAGGCAACATAGAAGCCCTGAAGCAAGCATTGCCCGACAAAGACAATTCGCTCTACGTCTGCTACCTGCGCGACATGCTCAGCCGTCCCGTCAACGAAGACTATGCCGACTTTACCCTCTCCAAGTTCGAGGTGGAAGCCGAGAAAGACGTTGCACTCTCCAAGATGCTCTCCAAGTTAGGACCCGTATTGGGACTGATTGGCACCCTGATTGCCATGAGCCCTGCATTGGTCGGACTCTCAACAGGCGACATTGCCGGCATGGCATACAACATGCAAGTGGTGTTTGCCACCACCGTAGTGGGTTTGGTAGTCAGTGCCGTAGGGCTGGTTTCGATGCAATTCAAGCAACGCTGGTATGCCAAGTGCGTCAACAACCTCGACTATGTGTCGCGCCTGTTGATTGAGAAAGGAGGGCAAGTATGAGTAGACGTAACCGCCGTGTCAGCTTCTTCAAGAAAGAAGAAGACACCGACCCGTTGAGTGTAGTGGTCAACCTCTTCGACGTAGCAATGGTATTCGCAGTCTCCCTGATGGTAGCGATGGTGATGCACATGAACATGACCGAAGTGTTCACCGACAAAGACTTCACCATCGTAAAGAATCCCGGCAAAGACAACATGGAAATCATCACCAAGGAAGGCAAGCAAATCAACCGTTACACGCCCAGTCAGGACCAGTCGTCCAGCGGCAAGCGAGGCAAAAAAGTGGGCATCGCCTACGAACTGGAAAACGGTGAAATCATCTACGTGCCCGAAGGGGAATGACAAATGTCCGCCATTAGCCTATTCGGTTGAATTGAAAACGCAGTAGTACTGCATCTGCCTACGGATATATACTTCATCGGCAGATGCAGTATATATTCAACCGTGGATGCAGTATATATTCAACCGTGGATGCAGTATATATTCAACAGCGGATGCAGTATATATTCATTTTTAGGAATATGTCCTTGATTACACCAGACAAGGCAACGCTGTTAAGAAACTGTTTTTGAATTTATCGTGCGATGATTTGGGATGAGTTTTTGAGGCATTTCCGCTTGTGTGATGAGGAAGATAGCGGGCT
>NZ_JACSPP010000074.1 GCF_014837065.1 Phocaeicola intestinalis | reverse complement strand
AATCGCCCAAAGCACACACGAAAACAGATACATCAAGCCAAGAAAAACTTTTTGGAGAAATTCAAAACAGCTTCTAACCTGAGCAAAATTTAAACGACGGCTCTAATTGCGGAATTCATTTAAAAAAAATCCGCAAATCAGTTTTGTTCTACTATAATTTTGTATATTTGCCTAAGCATGCGTATTTAATCCGTGTGCCAATCAACTTAAATCGTAAACCCATAAAACACAAAGTATGACAGATAATAGAGAAAAACTCTTTTCCGATTTCCCAGAAGTGACAACTCAAGAATGGATGGACAGAATCCAGACAGATCTGAAAGGAGCTGACTATGAAAAGAAATTGGTATGGAAAACCAATGAAGGTTTTAATGTAAGGCCTTTTTATCGTCGGGAAGATTTGGAAGAACTGAAAACAATTGATTCGCTTCCAGGTGAATTCCCTTATTTGAGAGGAAATAAAAAAAATGACAATGCCTGGTTTATTCGTCAAGATATCCATGTGGAAAATCCTTTAGAAGCCAATCAGCATGCTCTTGCCTTACTCAACAAAGGGGTTGATTCGTTGGGATTTCATATCAAGGCAAAAGACTTGAATGCTGAATACCTTCGCACGTTATTGGAAGGAATCTATTGTGACAGCATCGAATTGAACTTCACTACTTGCCAGCGTCACACCGTGCTGTTGGCGCAGTTACTAACCGATTATTTTAAAGAGAAAGGGTATGCCTCTGACAAACTTTACGGATCGCTCAATTTTGACCCTATCGGCAAGATGCTGCAAAAAGGTAAAGATGTAAGCCCGATTATCAGCCAGGCAGCTGAGCTGGTACGTATTCTTGCCGATTATCCCCATTTCCGCTGTGTAGTTGTCAATGCATGTCAACTTAACAATGCCGGCTCCTATATTTATCAAGAATTAGGCTATGCATTGGCATGGGGAAATGAATATCTTAGCATGCTGGTAGAAAGCGGAATTCCAGCAGACCTTGCTGCAAGAAAAATCAAGTTCCATTTTGGCATAAGTTCTAACTATTTTATGGAAATCGCCAAATTCCGTGCTGCACGTATGCTTTGGGCGTCTATAGTGAAAGCTTACCAGCCGAAGGAAGATACGGCATGCCAAATGAATATACACGCAGAAACCTCTACATTCAACCTGACATTGTTTGATTCGTATGTTAATCTGCTTCGCACACAGACGGAAACAATGAGTGCAGCCTTGGCAGGGGTGGATTCGATAACCGTCACTCCTTTTGACAGTGTTTATGAAACGCCGAGTGAATTTTCTGAACGTTTGGCACGCAACCAACAACTGTTGCTGAAAGAAGAGTCTCACTTCAATCGTATTGTAGACCCTGCCGGCGGTTCATATTACATTGAAAACCTTACTGTATCCATAGCCAAGCAGGCATGGAACCTGTTTCTGAAAACCGATGAAGAAGGTGGAATGGTAAAAGCTATTCTTGCAGAAAATGTACAGAATGCCGTAAACCAAAGTAACCAGGCACGCCACGAAGCTGTATCACGCCGGAAAGAAATTCTGCTGGGAACCAATCAGTATCCGAACTTTAATGAAATAGCTGGAAGTAAAGTCCCGTATGAACATGTGTGCGGATGTGATGGAAAGCATCATCATGAGGAGGAAAAATCGTTTGCAAGACTCAGTACCGAGCGTGCAGCAAGCCAATTCGAAGCACTCCGCCTGGAAACCGAACGTTCGGGAAAACGTCCGAAAGCGTTTATGCTTACCATTGGCAATCTGGCAATGCGTCAGGCACGCGCCCAGTTCTCTTGCAATTTCCTGGCATGTGCCGGATATGAAGTAATAGATAACCTGGGCTTTGATTCAGTGGAGGAAGGCATAGAAGCGGCTTTAAAGTCAAATGCAGATGTTGTAGTCCTTTGCTCCAGTGACGATGAATATGCTCAATATGCAGTGCCTGCCTATCAGGCTTTGAATGGTCGTGCAATGTTCATTGTTGCAGGTGCTCCTGCCTGCATGGAGGACTTAAAAGCAGCAGGTATTAAACATTTCATTCATGTCCGTTGCAATGTATTGGAAACCTTGCGTACATTCAATGCTGAATTATTATGATTGACTTATCGAACACAGAACCACGGAATAACCATAAACCATGAAACCGAATTTTAAAGACATTGACATATTTGCCGGCTTTCATCCTCAAGATGGAAAAGAATGGCAACGCTCCAATGGCATTACTGCTAGCTGGAAAACACCTGAGCAAATCCAAGTAAAACCTGTCTATACCCAGGAGGACCTGGAAGGTATGGAACACCTCAATTATGCAGCAGGGCTTCCACCATTTTTGCGTGGGCCTTACTCGATGATGTATGCTTTCCGTCCTTGGACAATCCGTCAGTATGCTGGTTTTTCTACGGCAGAAGAGTCGAACGCATTTTACCGTCGTAACTTGGCTTCAGGACAGAAAGGATTATCGGTCGCGTTTGACCTTCCTACTCATCGTGGCTATGACCCAGATCATCCTCGTGTAGTAGGAGATGTGGGAAAAGCAGGTGTATCTATCTGTTCACTTGAAAATATGAAAGTCTTGTTTGATGGCATTCCCTTGAACAAGATGTCCGTTTCAATGACCATGAATGGTGCCGTATTGCCCATTATGGCATTTTATATCAATGCAGGATTAGAGCAGGGGGCGAAACTGGAGGAAATGGCTGGCACTATTCAGAATGACATATTGAAAGAATTCATGGTGCGTAATACGTATATCTACCCACCTGCATTTTCAATGAAAATCATTTCTGATATTTTTGAATACACCTCGCAGAAGATGCCCAAATTCAATTCAATTTCTATTTCAGGCTATCACATGCAGGAAGCTGGTGCTACAGCTGATATCGAGCTTGCCTATACTCTTGCCGATGGATTGGAATATCTTCGTGCCGGGATTGCGGCTGGGATTGACATTGATGCCTTTGCTCCTCGGCTTTCTTTCTTTTGGGCAATCGGCATGAACCATTTCATGGAGATAGCCAAGATGCGTGCGGCACGTATGTTGTGGGCAAAAATAGTCAAGCAATTTAATCCGAAGAACCCCAAATCACTTACTTTGCGTACTCATTCCCAGACATCCGGATGGTCGCTTACCGAACAAGATCCTTTTAATAATGTTGGCCGTACTTGTATTGAAGCAATGGCAGCTGCATTAGGACATACACAATCTTTGCATACCAATGCTTTAGACGAAGCTATTGCGCTGCCTACCGATTTTTCGGCACGTATCGCACGTAACACTCAAATTTATATACAGGAAGAAACACAGATTTGCCGTGAGATAGATCCGTGGGCTGGGTCTTACTACGTAGAATCATTGACTCATGAACTTGCCCATCGTGCATGGGAACATATTCAAGAGATTGAAAAATTGGGTGGAATGGCAAAAGCTATCGAGACAGGAATTCCGAAAATGCGTATTGAAGAAGCAGCAGCACGTACTCAGGCACGTATTGATTCGGGCGAACAGACTATTGTTGGTACTAACAAGTATCGTTTGGAAAAAGAAGATCCGATTGATATTCTAGAAGTAGATAATACAGCTGTACGTCAAGAACAAATAGAAAATCTGCGACGTCTGCGTGAAGGAAGAAATCAAGAAGAGGTAGATAATGCCTTGAATGCAATTACAGAATGTGTACGCACCGGTAAGGGGAATTTACTTGAACTTGCAGTGGCGGCAGCCAAAGTACGTGCAACATTGGGTGAGATTTCGTACGCATGCGAAAAGGTGGTAGGAAGATATAAAGCAGTAATTAAAACAATTTCAGGCGTGTATTCATCAGAAAGTAAAAAAGATGCAGACTTTACACGGGCGTGTGAGTTAACCGAAGAGTTTGCCAAAAAAGAGGGAAGGCGTCCGCGGGTAATGATTGCTAAAATGGGACAAGACGGACACGACCGAGGGGCTAAAGTTGTAGCCACAGGATTTGCTGATTGTGGCTTCGATGTAGATATGGGTCCTTTGTTTCAAACTCCGGCAGAAGCAGCTCGTGAAGCTGTAGAGAACGATGTGCATGCTGTAGGAGTATCATCACTGGCTGCAGGACATAAGACACTTATTCCACAAATTATCGCAGAGCTGAAAAATTTAGGCCGTGAAGACATACTTGTATTTGCCGGTGGTGTTATTCCTCCGCAAGACTACGATTTTCTTTATCGGGCTGGTGTAATGGCTATATTTGGTCCTGGAACTTCGGTTGCGAAGTCGGCATGTCAAGTTATGGAATTCTTGCTTGGCGAGGATTAATTGTGTGAATTTATAGAAGGTCTCAGGGAAATATAAAAGCCTGTTTCAGGGATTATCCGAATGTCCTTAAAAATAAAAGATGGCATATGAAGATGAACTACCTAATCATCTTATATGCCATCTTTATTGTGCAAATTGCTGAATCTTAGTAAACTTCCCGTACTGTCATGACTTCTGGATAAGACCTGATTGGTTGACTTTTGCCAGTAGATTATCTACTTGTTTCCGCCAATCAGACAGATTTGATACGCATAAAGTGTTCATACCTGCTTTTTTACCTGATTCTATATTCGTTATACTATCATCAATGAATAGTGTTTCTTCAGGCTGCATCCGTGCGTCTTCCAACATTTTTTTGAAAATATCCATTCCAGGTTTCATACATCTCATCTCGAACGAGAGGTAGAGCTTGTCGAAATACGTGTCAATGCTTTTACCCGAAGGAGTGAACTGGGGCGTGCGTGCCCAATAATCCATCAGGTAGGGATTGGTGTTACTAAGTAGGAAGGTACGATACCCCTGCTTGCGCAATTCGGTGATGTAGTCCAGTTTGCGCAAGTCCATGCCACTCACGAAACTCATCCAGGCCTGACGTACTTCTTCGCGCTTCAGTGTGCGTCCGCACAATTGCCCCAGTTTCTCACGATAGTCTTCTTCGCGCAGTTTCCCTTCTTCCAATTCTTGAAATATTCCGGTCTGGTGATACTTGTCAAGAATGTGGCCGGCATCGGTCAGACCAAGATGTACAAAAGCCTTGACCGCTTGTTCGCGGTCGAGGTCGACTATCACGCCACCGAAATCAAATACAACATTCTTTATCATACTTGTTATTTGTTTCTAGGGTTATTTTTTAGCCATTTGTCCAACCAGCGAAAGAAAATGCGTTGCCATAATACACCATTCTGAGGTTTCAGCACCCAGTGGTTCTCATCGGGAAAAATGAGTAGTTCAGCGGGCACTCCTCTGAGTTTGGCAGCATTGAAAGCTGCCATTCCCTGTGAAGCGAGGATGCGGTAATCCTTTTCACCATGGATACAAAGGATAGGTGTATCCCATTTATCGACGAAGAGGTGTGGCGAGTTGGCATAGCTGCGCTGTACGGCAGGGTTCTGCTTATCCCAATATGGACCGCCTAAGTCCCAGTTGGTAAACCACAGTTCTTCGGTTTCTAAGTATTGTTGTTCCATGTTGAAGAATCCATCGTGGGCGATAAAAGCCTTGAAACGTTTGTTGTGGTGTCCGGCGAGCCAGTATACCGAGTATCCTCCAAAGCTGGCTCCCACGCAACCTAGGCGTTCCTTGTCAACGTAGGGTTCCTGGGCAATATCGTCTATTGCGCTCAAGTAATCATCCATGCAATGTCCGCCATAGTTAGTACTGATTTCCTCCAACCATTCCATGCCGAATCCAGGCAATCCGCGACGGTTGGGAGCGATGACTATGTAACCATTGGCAGCCATGATTTGCAGGTTCCAGCGATAGCTCCAGAACTGACTGACGGGGCTTTGCGGTCCTCCTTCACAGAAGAGTAGGGTGGGGTATTTCTTGCTCGGGTCAAAGTCTGTGGGATAAACTACCCACGAGAGCATGTCCTTGCCGTCTACGGTTTTGGTCCAACGGGGTTCTACCTTTCCTTTCTTCAATTGGCCGAAGATATGGTCGTTTTCCGTCGTGATGCGAGTCACCTTGTGTTTTTCTTTCAGGTCGACAGTAAAAAGCTCGTCAGCTTCGCTCAGCGAATGGCGCATGGTAAGCAGTTGCTTATCATTCAACATGCTGACCGATGTATAATCGTACATTCCTTCAGTGAGTTGTTTCACCTCTCCCTTCAGGTTGGTACTATGAATCATGCTGGTAGCGTGCCATACGCCTGTAAAGTATAAGGTCTCACTGTCTGGAGCCCAGCAGTAGCTATCCACGCCTGATTGGAATGTTTCCGTCACGTAGATTTTCTCTCCACTGTCCAGATTCATTACGCACAGGCGGTTACGATCGCTTTCGTAGCCATCTCGTTCCATACTTTGCCAGGCAATGTGCTTACCGTCTGGCGAAAATTGTGGGTTGGTATCATAGCCCAAGTTCTTATCGATGGCATCTTCTTTGCAGAGGTTGCGAGTCTGTTTGGTATTAATGTCGTAAAGGTAGATGTCCGAGTCGGTCGATACGGCATACTCTTTACCGTTTTTTTTGCGGCAAGTATAGGCTATTTGCTTGCCATCGTTACTCCATGCCAGTTGTTCGATGCCTCCGAAAGGCTTCATCGGTGATTCATAAGGCTCTCCAGCTAAGATATCGGTAGCATCGCCCACTTGATTGCCGTCAAAAGATGCAATGAAAGGGTGTGGGATTGTTTCCACCCATTCGTCCCAGTGCTTGTACATTAAGTCATCTATCACCCGTCCGCTCGCCTTGTCAAGGTCAGGATATAGGTCGGAGGTGCGTTCGCCGTATTTTACTTGAGCAATAAAAAGTACCTTGTTTTCGTCGGGTGAGAACTGGAAGCCTTCAATATCGCTTGGGTGTGCCGAGAGTTGCTTGCGTCCGCTGCCATCAGGATTCATTTCCCAAAGCTGGCTGCTTCCACTTTCCGATGTGAGGAAAGCGATTTTGGTACCGTTTTTTATCCAGGTAGGGGAATTTTCACTAGTTGCAGAGGTGGTGAGCATAGTGTTTCCTGTACCGTCAGCGTTCATCACATAGATGACCGTGTGACTAGCGTTTTCCTTTACGCTGTAATATGATACGGTGTAGGCAATCCGTTTTCCATCGGGCGACACATTGGTGCTACCGATACGACCCATTGCCCAAAGGGCTTCGGGGGTTAACCGGCCGTCTTTGATGGTTATCTCCTGTTTGCCGATAAAAGGTTTATCTGTTTGCACGCCGGCGTACGTCTGTCCACTTGCAGCAAGCATCACGGCGGCAGTCATAGTCATTAAACTTGTTTTCATTTATTTTTAATGTTAAATTTAGGTTGTTCAATTATTTCACCATAGAAAGACAGGGAAGCATAGTCTGTTTTCAATAGCTCTTCTGTATTTGGTAGTGAATGTGCAGTTCACTTTCCGGTAAAATAGGCCGGATAGTTGTCGAACAAGCAGTTCAGCTGGTTGCCTCCCATCTGGATGTTATCCATGTACGAATAACCGTTCCGGTAGTCAATTCGGATGCTGGTGTATGAAACATTCCACCAGTCCCATCCGAAATGCATCGTTGACTCGTTTCGGTTCCCATACCGGTCTTCTTGATAGAGGTAGTCCGTACCTGTATTATCAGGGTAGAAGCGAAGTTCCTGATAATAATACGTGTCATACTCATCGTACCATTCTTCCACCCATGTCCTGCTGCATAGATAATCGGTACATTCGCGGTAACTGTTCGTGCCATTTCCAAATTCGATTCCTATTCCTGCGTATTCACATGAAGCTAATGTGAGCACCATTGCCGTCAGGAAAAATATGCGGTAAAGTTTGTGTGTCTGGGTTTTCATGTCATCCTCCTTTTCTTGTTGTTGGTTTCTATGTGCAAAGATAAACTTGACACTCGGTACTTCCAACTTATTTTTCCTAAATCGGACAAGGGAGATTCCTATTCATGATAGGGATTTCCCTCTTTCCAATAAGCTTTTCGTGTTTAACTTAGACAAATGCTTGTTTGCTTTTGGCACTGACAAGCTCTATGTCTAATCGGATTATTTCCGTACGATGGAACGACTTTTGGGCATATTCGATGCCTTGCATCTTATTATCTGGACAATACTTGCTAAGTAAGAGCGAGAGCGCCGACATGCGTTCCGCCTCATGTAAGCTGCGGTGAGCAGTACATTGCACAATCACGCTTTCATAGGCAGTAGTGAACTGCGCTGGCTTTACTTGCGTACGTCCTATTACGCAGAAGGACACTTGTGGGCAGGCATCAATACACAATAGCTTGTGTCCAGTAGGGGCGCAATGGATATAGATGGAATTGCCGCGGTCCCACACGTAACTAAGGGGGATTCCGTACGCACCGTTCCCGTCCTCGCTGCGCATAGACAGCACGCCATATTCGCCTTCCCGCAAGATTTCAAAGGCGCGTTCTTGTTCCAGTGTCCGGTCTTGCCGACGGATGGTTGAATTGTCAAATCTCATAAGACTAGTTTTTATTTGAAGTCAGAAGCAGAAGGAATTGGTCACTCCTTTAACTTTTTTAATATCCTTAATTTTTTCGTTAACTATTGGCTATCTCATAAATTTCCCGTGTTGCCTGGCGGTCTAAGGGAACGTAGTTACCTACTCGTTCACCCTTATTGGCATGCAGATGTTTTACCAGTTTGTCAATGTCTGGGTGTTCGATGCCAAGTTCCCGGAACGTTGTAGGCATGCCGATTTCACATAAGAAGGCTTTCAGGCGTGTGATACCTTCTTGTGCCACTGCTTTTTGGTCTTCACTAACCGGCACATCCCATACGCGTTCAGCATATTGCGCTACTTTGCCAACATTATGGTTAATCATGTAAGTGAGCCATGCAGGGAAAATTACGGCAAGACCCGCTCCGTGAGTCACATCGTAGAGAGCACTTACTTCGTGTTCCATGAAGTGAGAGGCCCAGTCTTCTTCACAGCCTGTACCACAAATGCCATTATGGGCTATGGTACCTGCCCACATGATGTTGGCACGGGCTTCGTAATTATACGGGTCGGCTATTATTTTCCGTGCTTCCTCGATAATGGCTTTCAAGATGCCTTCGCACAGGCGGTCGGTTACTTCCGTACCAGGAGTATTTGTAAAATAACGCTCCATGATATGCGCCATCATGTCGGTGATGCCACTTGCTGTCTGCCAAGCAGGTAGGGTATAAGTTAATTCTGGATTCATTATGGCAAATTGTGGACGTAACACTTCAGGAGTGCGTAAGCTTAGTTTTTTTAGTCCGTCCACTTTCGTGATGACCGAATTGCCTGACCCTTCGCTACCTGCCGCAGGGATGGTGAGCACCACACCCACAGGCAGCGCTATGTGGGGCACACTCTTACCGGTGAAGAAATCCCAAAAATCACCTTCATAAGGGATGCCGGCAGCAATCGCTTTAGCCGTGTCAATAACAGAACCTCCGCCTATAGGTAAGAGAAAATCTACTTGGTTACGTCTTCCTAGCTCAATGCCTTCGTACACTTTCAAATCAGTAGGATTAGGTTGCACATCTGCTAGTTCGGTGTAGACAATGCCTATTTCTTCTAACGATTTTTTTACGCGATTCAATAAACCATTTTTTCGGACAGAACTTTTTCCATATACTATCAATACATTTGTCCCGTGAAATTTTTTCACTAACGTTCCCGTCTGTAGTTCAGTATCTTTACCGAAAACAAACTCTGTGGGACTGTAAAACATAAAATTATTCATACTTTTAATTTGGTTAAATTGATTTTAGTAGATTACAAAATCAAATTTGATTCGGTTTATTTCTTTTGTCTTTCCATGTTTAGGAACAATGAGTTCTGCAGACAAAGGTAGATAATATTCTCGATAAATCGCATACTTTTACTGACTATTATAAAATTGGATGGACGTCCAATATTAGTATAATCGCGATTATGTTTAATTCGTAATAATATTCCCACCACTTTCAATCATTTGTTTTTATCGAATTGATAAACATAAAAAGAATGTTAATAGGTATTCTAATTTTTTCAATTCCCAAATTCTTTCAGATTTGCTGCTTTACTTTGCAATAGAAAAATTAAACGGAATGAAATTATTAACCATTAAAAATGTAAGCCTTATGAAAAAGTGGATGTTTTTATTAGTATGTATGTTTTCGATGCAAGTAGCTATGGCAGACAATGATAAGCCTATTACTTTTGAACAGCTGCCGGCGGCTGCACAAACTTTTATTAAGCAACATTTTGCTGATGCGAAAGTTGCTTTTGTCAAAATGGAAAAAGAATTTCTTGATTCGTCCTACGATGTTATATTCATCAATGGTGATAAGGTTGAATTCGATAAAAAAGGTAATTGGAAAGATGTGAGTTGCCGGCGGATGACGGTTCCACAAGCCATAGTGCCAACCAAAGTACAAGAATTCGTAAAAAGCAATTATCCCGATGCCAATGTAATAAAGATTGAGAAAGACCGTTATGAATACGAAGTAAGACTCTCCAATTTTTGGGAATTGACTTTTGACCTTAATGGAAATCTCATCGATATGGATAATGATAATGACTAAGTAACCTAACAATGAACAATTGACAATTAGCTGGTAGCACCATAATTGTCAATTGTTCATTTATTAATTCTATTTTTTGCTCCTCTCCTATTGAATTTATTATTGGCTTTTAATGGTTTAAGCCATAAATAGGATGAATAATTGTGCAGTTAAAATTCGCAAGAACATAACTAATGGATATACTGTAGAGTAACCTACCGCTGGTGCGTCATTACCTGACACTTGATTAGAATATGCCAGTGCTGGTGGATCAGTTGTACTACCAGCTATCAAACCTATCAGGGTATAATAATTGATTTTATAGTATAACCGTGCTATTAAGCCGATAATCATTAAAGGAAGTAATGTAATAAGAAAACCGACTCCTACATATAGCAAACCATCACCTTCGACAACAGTTTGCACGAAGTTTTCACCAGCCTTGACGCCCACACTTGCCAAGAACAAAACCAATCCGACTTCACGCAGCATCAGATTTGCACTCATTGTAGTATAAGTCACTAAATGAACTTTATATCCGAAACGTCCAATCAGAATAGAAATGATTAATGGACCACCTGCTAAGCCTAGCTTTACAGGTGTAGGGATACCTGGAATAGCAAATGGCAGGCTGCCAAAAATAATACCACAAAGAATCCCCACAAAAATAGTCACAATATTGGGGTGGTCCAAACGTTTCAACTGGTTACCTAACATTCCAGCCACACGTTCAATGGCATCTTGCGGTCCTACTACCATTACACGGTCACCGACCTGCAATGTTAAACTTCGGGCTGCAAAAAGATCCATACCCGAACGATTGACACGAGTCACATTCACACCATACATGCTACTGAAATGTAGTTCACCCACAGTTTTCCCGTTAATAGAAGGTTGTGTCACCAAAATACGGCGCGATACCATCGGTTTGTTTTCTGTATTCTGATGTTCCCAGTCCACTTCAATTTTTGAACCGATAAAGGCCTCTATTGCCTCTGCGTCATCTTCGGCACATACGATGTTCATTTCATCACCTGTGTGTAGCACTGTTTTAGAATTAGGAATATTTACCTCTCCGTTTTGGAGGATACGCGAACACACTAAATTACGTGCCAAGAAATTTTGCAACTGCAAAATAGTCTTGCCATTTAAAGCCGGATTTTCCACCCTTAGCTGGATTCGATAAGGTTTCAGATGCGGGTTGGCTTCTTCGGCTTGTTGGATAGCTTCCGATTCCTTTTCAAGATCTACCCTGCATATATAGCGGATAAGAATCATTGAAAGAATAATGCCGATTACTCCCAACGGATAAGCACATGCATATCCCATGGCAATTTCCGGACCTTCATAGTGTAACTGTTGCAACGCTTCATTGGCAGCTCCTAGCCCCGGTGTATTCGTTACTGCACCACAAAGGATACCCACAATCATCGGAACTTCAATGCGTCCTTGCAAGGCATAATAAATAATAAGGGCAACAATGATATTAAATGCAACAATGCCAGTAGCAAGTAGGTTCAGTCTAATTCCTCCCTCCTTAAATGAGGAGAAAAATGAAGGACCAACCTGCAGACCAATGCAGAATACAAACAATATCAACCCAAAGTCTTGTAGGAAAGAAAGAATGGCAGGATTCCCCGTAAAACCGAAATGCCCTGCCAAGATTCCAACGAACAAGACAAAAGTAACTCCCAGTGAGATGCCGAAAATTTTAATTTTCCCTAAAAGTACTCCGCCTGAAATTACAAAGGCATAAAGCGCAACAATGTGCGCTATGGAGTTGGGATTCGTCAATAAATCTTGTAGCCAATTCATAATATTATCTCTTTAAGTTGCGCAAATGTAACCAAATCAAATAATATGTCAAAGCTTTTGCTCTAAAAAAAGAAATAAAATTAGAGAATGTATAGCAATATAGCATTGTAAATACATTTCTAATGCACAGAAATTGTTTGTCTGTGATTCACTGATGTTCCTCTGTAAATTCTGTTTTCAATAAAATGAAAAAGCTCCGATTCTTAATAGAACAGAGCTTTTTTATTTTATTGAAAAACAATTCTTAGAAGCTGTTTTGAATTTATCGTGCGATGATTTGGGATGAGTTTTTGAGGCATTTTCGCTTCTGTGATGAGGAAGATAGCGGGCTATCTGACGAAGAACAGGAGCGGAAAGGACCAAAAAATTGCCCAAAGCACACACGAAAACGGATACATCAAGCCAAGAAAAACTTTTTGGAGAAATTCAAAACAGCTTCTTAATGTTTTTTATTCATTCGTCCTTCACGTTCCTTCTGCAGGCGTTCCTGCTCTTTCTGCAAGGCTTCCAGCTTCGCCATCAGTCCGCTCTGCTTGCGTTCAGAAGGCGCTTTCTTATTGGCTTCCAGTTGTGCCAGCAACTTCTTTTCATCGGTCATACGCCGCATGATCCACATCGTAAGAATACCTATTAACCCAGAGATAAAGTAATAATAACTCAATCCTGAAGCATATTCATTGAAAATAAAAAAGAACATTACCGGCATGATATACATCATCCATTTCATAGCTGCCATCTGTGGGTTGGCACCTGTGTCTTGCTGTTTCATCATGATAATCTGGTTGATTACCGTAGTGGCACTGAAAAGCAGGCAGAACAGGCTGAGATGATTTCCCAACAACGGGATGCTGGTGCTCCAGTGAATCAAATCATCATACGATGAAAGATCGCTGGCCCACAGAAAACTCTGCTGACGCAACTCGATAGCATTGGGTACGAAAAAGAATAGCGCCATGAACACTGGTGTCTGTATCAGCATCGGCAAACACCCTCCCATCGGACTTACGCCGTACTGGCTGTAAAGCGACATGGTTTCCTGTTGTTTCTTGAGCGCATCTTCCTGCTTGGGATATTTCTCGTTGATTTTATCTACATAAGGCTTCAGGGCACGCATCTTTGCCGAAGATATAAACGATTTCCACGTAGTGGGCAGTACCAATATCTTCACGATGATAGTCATCAGCAGGATAACGACACCCATGCTCAGTCCCAGTCCCGACAACCAGTCGAAGAGGTTGATGGTGAACCAGCGGTTAATGAGCCGTATAATGGGCCAACCCAAGTAAACCAGGTCTTCCAGTTCCTGATCTTTATCTTTGAAGCTCAGGTCATTGCTGGCCAGCAATGTCTTGAAATGGTTGGGGCCAAAGTAGAACTGGAAGTGGCTGGGCTGTATACCGGTAGGATCGAAAGCTGTTTGCATGCCGGCATGATAATTTTTCATATAGCCGCTACTTTTTTCTTCCATCTTCGAGTCAAGAGTAGCATTTTCGAAGTTCTTCTCAGCCATAAACACACACGAGAAGTATTGGTTCTTAAACGCTACCCAATCAAGCGGTTCGGTTATACTTGCCTGCTCATCCTTGGTCTCGCTTAAGTAGTCGAAGCTATCCCCCACCGGCTTGTAGGTTAGCGAGGTATATCGCTGCTCGAAGTTGTATCCTTTCTCCATCTGGCGTGCACGTTGCTTCCAGTCGATAGTCATAGTCTTTACCGCAGGCGAAAAAAAGTTCTGCAAACCGCTGGCCTGCACGGTAAAGTCGAGCATGTACGAGTCTGGCAACAGGCGGTACTTGAAGTCCAAATGTCCACCATTCGCCGCGTTCAAGCGCATTGTTACGGTGCTATCGGTTACATCCGTGGTTTCAAAATACAGATTGCTGCTCAATATGTTCTCGTTCTTTCCTTCGAAACCGATGTTGAGCGAGGCATCATCGCCATCGAACAATACCAGCGGTTGCTTTTGCTGGTCATTGTATTCTTTCAGCATCGCCTTGCTTACTCGTCCTCCCTTGTTGGAAAGCGTGATTTGCACGACGTTGTTTTCGAGGGTAGTGAACTGTTCGGTGCCTTGGGTATGGGCGAAGAATTGCGAAGTGGAGTCTGCCTGAAGCACTTGTGCAGCTTCAGCCTGCTTGGCTTTCAGCATCTGTTCTTCCTGCTGTTGCACCACAGTCTCGATGGAGTCCTGGTAGTGCTGTGCACGCTCCATCTCTTCCTGGCTAGGGCGGCTGTAGATGCTGAATCCGATGACAACTGCGCCAATCAGGATGGCTCCCACTAACGTGTTTTTATCCATTTGCTTTTAAATTTATAAGTTATTCTTTTCTGTTTCCACAAGAGGGCACAGGATATACCAGAAGATTTTTTTAGTTAAATACTCTGCATATCCCTGTGTTCTCTGTGCGAATCTTTTTACTTGCTGATTGCCGCTTTGACGAATGACAAGAACAGCGGGTGCGGCTTGAGCACGGTGCTGCTGTATTCGGGGTGGAACTGGGTACCAATGAACCAGCGCAAGGTAGGAATTTCGATGATTTCCACCAAATCCGATTCTGGATTAATGCCCACGCACTTCATTCCTGCTTTCTCGAATTCTTCCTTGTAGTCGTTGTTAAACTCGTAGCGGTGGCGGTGGCGCTCCTGAATGTGTTCTGTCTGATAGGCCTCGTAAACCTTCGAGCCTGGTTCGAGTACGCATTCATAGGCTCCCAGACGCATCGTGCCACCCATGTTAGTGATGGATTTCTGTTCTTCCATGATGTCGATGACATTATGAGGGGTCTGCTCATCCATTTCACGGCTGTTGGCATCGGCATAGCCCAATACGTTACGGGCAAATTCGATGGCCATGCACTGCATGCCCAGGCAAATGCCAAAAGTGGGTATATCATGGGTACGGCAATACTTGATAGCTACAAATTTGCCGTCAATGCCTCGCTGACCAAATCCCGGACAGATGATGACACCGTCCATGTCCTTCAGATTTTCTTCCACATTGCCTTCGTTCAGCTTCTCGCTGTTGATGAAATGAATATCTGCCTTGCGGTCGTTGTAGGTGGCAGCCTGCGAGAGGGCTTCCAAGATAGACTTATAGGCATCCTGCAAGTCGTATTTTCCCACCAGACCGATACGCACTACTTCTGTAGCATGATGACGGCGTTCCAAGAAGGCACGCCACGGACCCAGTGTCGGAGTCTCGCCAATGGGAAGGCCCATTTTCTTGAGGATGGTGACATCAAGTCCTTGCTCTTGCATGCGGAGCGGCACTTCATAAATGGTAGGCATGTCGATAGACTGTACGACAGCATTTTCATCGACATTACAGAACAAGGCCACTTTCTTCTTCAGCCCCGTACTCAATGCGTGTTCGGCACGCAATACCAGAATGTCGGGCTGGATGCCCACCGACTGCAATTCCTTGACAGAATGCTGTGTGGGTTTGGTCTTCAACTCACCGGCTGCAGCCAGATAGGGTACATAAGTAAGGTGCACGCACAAGGCGTTGCGTCCCAATTCCCATTTCAGCTGGCGGATGCTTTCCAGATAAGGGAGCGACTCAATATCGCCTACAGTTCCGCCGATTTCAGTAATTACGAAATCGAACTTGTACTTGTTGCCCAACAATTTGATGTTGCGCTTGATTTCGTCCGTGATATGGGGAATAATCTGCACCGTCTTACCCAGGTAGTCACCGCGGCGTTCCTTGTCGATAACGCTCTTGTAGATACGGCCTGTCGTGATGTTGTTCGCCTTCGTTGTCTGGATTCCCAGGAAGCGTTCGTAATGTCCTAAGTCGAGGTCAGCCTCGTGTCCGTCCACCGTGACGTAGCATTCACCGTGCTCGTATGGGTTCAGTGTTCCAGGATCGATGTTGATGTAGGGATCAAACTTTTGTATAGTCACGCTGTAGCCTCTGGCTTGCAGCAACTTACCGATAGATGATGAAATAATGCCTTTTCCCAAAGAAGAGGCAACACCACCTGTTACGAAAATGTACTTTGTTTCTGCCACAATATGTTAGTTTTAATGTTTTTGGTTTAGCACTTCTATTTCAAAGTGGCAAAATTAGTAAAAATTGCCGAATCTTGCACTATGATACTGCAAATTATCCTGCATGTAACCATAAAAACCTAATATGTGGTCCGCAAAATGCCCATAGTATAAAAGGAAGTTAGAAGGAGTTATGCTTTCGGCAGAAGTTAAAGGCCAACAGTCCTGCTATGGCTTCCATGAGCAAAAGTATTGGCTTCTAACTTCTTTTAACTCCCTGAGATAACTCCTTTTAACTCCTTATTGGGCAAAATGCGGAATTCATTTCTCAATAAACATTCTTTGCCACATATCTGTTGTAAGAGTGCGATTCTTTTTCATTTCGGTTCTATTTTAAATAGGCACCCCTGTTCTGCAAATGGAAAAAATTGTATTTTTGCAAAAACTTTAGTTCCTATGTTTGTAATGTGCTAGCAAAATAGCATAAAGCCAAGAGAATTATTAAATTTGTAAATGAAAGAAA
>NZ_JACSPP010000073.1 GCF_014837065.1 Phocaeicola intestinalis | reverse complement strand
GGGCGTTTAGCTCAGCTGGTTCAGAGCATCTGCCTTACAAGCAGAGGGTCGGCGGTTCGAATCCGTCAACGCCCACTTCCATTTAAATTAATCCTTTATTTTTTTTCTTGATATTCATTCTATGAAAGATTTTGCTGCCATCGATTTCGAAACAGCCAATGAATGTCCATCCAGTGTATGTAGTGTCGGGGTGGTAGTGGTACGTGAAGGAAAGATAGTCGGCAAGCTCTACCGTTTGATACGTCCGTGTCCTGATTATTATGCATATTGGAATACGCGCGTGCATGGATTGACCTCCCAAGATACAGCCCATGCGCAGCTTTTTCCGGAGGTATGGGCGGAAATAGCCCGGCTTATAGGGGATTTGCCTTTAGTGGCTCACAACAGTCCTTTCGATGAGAGGTGCCTAAAGGCAGTGTTCCGCACATATGGAATGGATTATCCCGATTATACCTTTTATTGTACATGCCGTGCTTCGCGGCGTGTTTTTGGCAAGCAGTTGCCTAACCATCAGTTGCAGACTGTAGCGGCTTGTTGTGGATACGACTTGACTAAACATCATCATGCGCTGGCTGACGCTGAGGCATGTGCACAGATAGCTCTTCAGATTCTGTAAGTTCTAAGAAACTGTTCTGAAAACGAATACATCAAGACAAGAAAAACTTTTTGGAGAAATTCAAAACAGTTTCTAGCATATAAGTAAGTGTGCAAAATTAAATGATATTGCCAGAAACACAGATTTTCGCGGATTAGCGCAGATTATTGTAATTTACGATTTGACAATTTGCTATCTACTATTTGAGCTTTAAATCGTACTTCGTAAATCGGAAAATAGTAAATTAAAAGAATCCGCGAAAATCTGTGTTAATCCTGTGTTTCTGAGCAGACACATTATATAAACTAATTCTCAACATCTACTTATCAACTGCGTGGCAAGATGAATTGCAGTCCTGTCCCAGTCCTATGCTGTCAGGACTGTTGTCCTATATAACCAGTACTCCAGTCCTATATCTACTAGGACTGCAGTCCTGGTAGATTAGGATTATGCGAGGACTGTATCTTTCTTTGCCGATACAGTCTTGTCCGGAAAAAGAACAAGTAATGTCCGCAGCGGCCATCCCCAATGATTATGCCCAAAATGATAGTATAATGATTGGGGAGGAATGCGGACATTCATATTGTATCTTTGCGTTCGGCCTACTTGTTTAATCCAGTTTCAGCACTGCCAGAAAAGCTTTTTGCGGCACTTCCACTGTGCCGATTTGTTTCATACGTTTCTTTCCGCGCTTTTGCTTTTCAAGCAATTTGCGTTTGCGGCTCACGTCGCCTCCATAACATTTTGCCGTTACATCCTTACGTACAGCCTTGATGGTTTCGCGGGCAATGATTTTTGAGCCGATAGCTGCCTGGATAGCTATTTCGAACTGTTGGCGTGGAATGAGTTCTTTTAGTTTTTCGCACATACGGCGTCCCAGTTCGTATGCATTGTCTACGTGGGTGAGGGTAGAGAGCGCATCTACCGGTTCGCCATTGAGCAGGATGTCCAGCTTCACCAGTTTTGAGGGGCGGAATCCTGCCGCATGATAATCGAACGAGGCATATCCTTTTGAAAGACTTTTCAGTTTATCGTAGAAGTCGATGACGATTTCGCCCAGTGGCATCTTGTAATGCAGTTCCACGCGGTTGCCCGAAATATAGTCTTGGCGCACCAGTTCGCCACGCTTGCCCAAACAGAGCGTCATGATAGAACCGATATAGTCGGTCGTGGTGATGATGGAGGCATCGATGTAGGGCTCTTCGATGTGGTCGATAAGTGTCGGGTCGGGCATACCGCCGGGGTTATGCACTTCCTGTACGCCTCCTTGCTTGTCGTATACCATATATGATACGTTGGGCACGGTGGTGATGACGTTCATATTGAACTCGCGGTCTAACCGTTCCTGTACAATTTCCATGTGGAGCAAGCCCAGAAATCCGCATCGGAAGCCAAAACCAAGTGCGAGAGACGATTCGGGTTGAAAAGTGAGCGAGGCATCATTCAACTGGAGTTTTTCCAGTGAGGAACGCAGGTTTTCATAATCTTCCGCCTCGATAGGGTAAACACCGGCAAATACCATCGGCTTTACTTCTTCGAAGCCTTCAATGGCTTTCTCGCATGGGCGGTCGATGTGGGTGATGGTATCGCCCACCTTAACCTCACGTGAAGTCTTGATGCCCGAGATGATGTAGCCTACATCACCTGTTCGCAGTTCTTTGCGTGGTACTAAATCCATTTTCAGTACGCCTACTTCATCGGCATCGTATTCTTTTCCTGTATTGAAAAATTTTACTTTGTCGCCGGTGCGGATGATGCCGTTTTCTACTTTAAAATAGGCGATGATGCCGCGGAACGAGTTAAAGACAGAGTCGAAAATCAATGCTTGGAGTGGTGCGTTTTCATCACCTTGCGGACAAGGTATCCGTTCGACAACTGCTTTCAGTATTTCTTCCACGCCCATACCGGTCTTTCCCGAAGCACGGATGATTTCCTCACGCTTGCATCCCAGCAGGTCGATGATTTCGTCTTCTACCTCTTCGGGCATAGCGCTGTCCATGTCGCATTTGTTCATTACGGGGATGATTTCCAGGTCGTGTTCCAATGCCATGTAGAGGTTTGAGATAGTCTGTGCCTGTACTCCTTGCGAGGCATCCACTACCAGTAAGGCTCCTTCACACGCAGCGATGGAGCGTGACACTTCGTATGAGAAGTCTACGTGCCCCGGGGTATCGATGAGGTTGAGAATGTATTTTTCGCCTCCGTAGGTGTATTCCATCTGGATAGCGTGGCTCTTGATGGTGATGCCGCGTTCCCGTTCCAGGTCCATGTCGTCGAGCATCTGCCCTTCGGTGATTTTGATAGTCTGGGTGTATTCCAGCAAGCGGTCGGCAAGTGTGGATTTCCCATGGTCAATATGGGCGATGATGCAGAAATTTCGGATATTCTTCATATAGTTTACTTGATTACAGCGTTTTGTGCGCAAAGATAGCGAAAAATGTAAAAGTGACCAAATTTGAAGTTCACCACAGATTACGCAGATTAAATCAATCAATGTGATATGAATGGTTCATCGTGATAGTTGATTTAGAAGCTGTTTTGAATTTATCGTGCGATGATTTGGGATGAGTTTTTGAGGCATTTTCGCTTTTGTGATGAGGAAGATAGCGGGCTATCTGACGAAGAACAGGAGCGGAAAGGACCAAAAAATCGCCCAAAGCACGCACGAAAACGGATACATCAAGCCAAGAAAAACTTTTTGGAGAAATTCAAAACAGCTTCTTAATCTGTGTAATCTGTGGTGAAAAAATTAATTTCTCTCTTTCGCTACGATGAGATTCAGCCGCCGGTAAACATACGAGAAGGCAGGAATCAGGAAGAGGCAGGCGAAGAGCCATGCGGTAGGGTCGCCGAAACATACACCTAAGAATCCGAATGCCGGAACTACGATGAGGCTGACCAACACACGGGCTATCATTTCGGATACCCCCGAAAACATGGCGAGTTTGGTATAGCCGGCTCCCTGAATGCTGTAGCGAAGAACACTCAGCAATCCGAGCAAGGGGAAGAAAGAAACGTTGATATGGACAAAGAGAGCCGTATCTTTAATGATTTCCGTTTCGCTCGGGTCGACAAACAGAAGGGCTATCTTATCTGCCCAACCCCAGATGATGATGTTTACTGCTATAATGTAAATCATCATCATGCCTACTGCCGACTTGATTCCTTGCCAGATACGGTCGGGTTTGCCTGCTCCGTAGTTTTGTCCGCTATAGGTAGCCATCGCCATGCCTAAACTGTCGAGGGCGCACATAAATACCATTTTAATACGCATCGCAGCCGTAAATGCCGCAACGCACGCCGTGCCTAATGCATTGTTGGCACTTTGCAGCATGATACTGCCAATGGCGGTAATGGAGAATTGAAGTCCCATCGGTACACCGATAGACAAAAGTTGCTTGGCAAGTTCGGGACGGAATCGGCGGTCGGAAGCTGTGGTGCGCAATATCTCGAACTTACGGTTCATATAAAGGTAGCATAAGAGTGCGGATACGCCTTGAGATACTACCGTAGCTATTGAAGCTCCTGCCACTCCCCAGCCCAATACCAAAATGCAGAACAGGTCGAGGAATATGTTTAATACGGTAGAAAGAAGCAGGAACCAGAAAGGGGTCTTGCTGTCTCCCAAAGCCCGGATAACACTCGAAAGCAGGTTGTAGAAGAATGTGCACGGAATACCGATGAATGTGATGAGCAGGTATTGATAAGCTCCTTCGAAGATATTTTCAGGAGTTTGCATGCTTCGTAGGATGAAGGCGCAAAGCAAACTGGTAATGACGGTTATCGCCACCGACATGACTCCGGCTATTTTCAGGCTTACAGATACGTAACGGCGCATCGTGACATAATCTCTTGCACCGAACTTCTGTGCCACGGGGATAGCGAAGCCTCCGCAGCATCCGTTGCAGAACCCCAGTATCAGGAATACCACCGAAGTGCTGGCTCCTACCGATGCCAAAGCATTGATGCCTAAGAATTTGCCCACGATGGCGGCATCTACCAGCGAGTAGGTTTGCTGAAGCAGGTTGCCCAGCAGAAGGGGCAGGGTGAAGTTGAATATCAACGGCAGGGAACGCCCCGAAGTCATTTCTTTTGATTGTGCCATACTACTCCAACTAAATCGGGTGCAAAATTAAGGGAAAGCCGATTATTGTGTTCTTTCGAAAGAGGAATAATCGGATTTTTATTGAAAATCTTGTGCTAAATCAAGAGTGGGAAAGTATGATTTGAAAGAATCTGTTTGGATATGGAGAAAGAATCATATATCTTTGTTGTAACTTAACCTAAGAAAAACAAGAAATAGGATGAAGCGTTTGCTCCTTATTATATATATCTATATGGCATTCGCAGCAGGACGTGTCTTTGCAGAAGTGCCTTTCGTGGTGTTCACACCAATTGATGCTACACAAGGGTTATCAGGTAATCAAGTGAGGAACATTGCCCAGCTTCCCGATGGACGCATGTTGATAACTACGGTCGGCCAGTTTAATTTGTATGACGGCACAGGATTCACTTACCTGCATTATGGACCAGAACATATTTGTAAACTTTCTACTTATTCTGGTTTTCATCATGAATATATAGACGGGCATGGGCATGTATGGATGAAGAATTGGTACATGCTTGTGGCGGTGGATATCACCACAGAGCGGATGTTAGCCCGTCCGGATAGTTTATTGAGGCAATGGGGGGTGGATGAACCATTGAAGGATTTTTTCATGGATGAGGAGAAGACTCTTTGGGTAGTGACAGAAAGTGATAAGCTGGTTTGTATCCATAGCAAGGATTTGCAGGCAAAATGTATATTGCATCAAGTGTCTTCTTTGTCAGGACAAAAGGATGATTCACTTTATGATTTGGCAGTATCCAAGGGAAAACTTTATTTGTTTTATCATTCAGGTACATTGTTTTGCTATGATTTGACTTCCCGGCGTGAAATGTATCGAAAGAAGTTAGGCGATGTCTTGCCGGAGGATTGGTATGGAAATACATCATATGCCGTGGCACGTCAAGACGGTTTTTATCAATTGTGTAACGGGAAAAGTGGCGGTGCATTGCTTTATTATGATTATGAATCATGTAAGTGGACTGAAGTGCTTCGTGTACCTTATTGGCTAAATGATATTTCGCCCGATGGGGAAGGGAATGTGTGGCTGACTTGTGCAGAAGGGCTTTGGTTTATTTCATCGGATTTAAGTCAAAAACACTACATTCCTGCGGTGAAGTTAGTAGACGGGCGGAAAATAGAGACTGAATTAAGCACGCTTTATCATGATGCCCGTGGCGGATTGTGGGTCGGTACGTTGAATAGAGGTATGCTTTATTATCATCCAGACCGTTTTCGTTTCCGTAATATCGGACGGACTTTATTTCCGGTTACAGATGATGAGGATTTACAGGTTATAGGCTTTAGAGAAACCGATGAACATCAGCTATTGGTGGAAACAACGGAAGGCATATTTGAATATACTCCTGATAATGTACTTTCTCCATTGAAAAAAACAGGCTTGTCTGTATTTCGCAAGAACATTTCAATAAGCGATTCGTTGCACATTTCGCCTTTACATCCTTGTAATGATGTATTAATTGATTCTGAAAAGAATATCTGGATAGGGCAAGAAGATGGGTTGGTGTACTGGAATCCAAGAACAGGTACTAAACGTACATTTTATACAACAGACGGTTTGGTCAATAATGTAATCCGTTCAATTATTGCGACTTCTGATTCTACGCTTTGGATTGCAACAGCTAACGGACTTTCTTATCTGACGGTTCATTCGGGGAGAGATGGGACAGACCGTTATTCATTTGCCAATTTCAATCAATTGGACGGAGTTATTGAGAATGAGTTTTGTTCCCGTTCAGTCTTTCAAGCTTCTGACGGTACAATTTATTGGGGGGGCATCAATGGATTCAATAGCCTTTCTTCTTCTAAACGGGTGTTAGGGCAGTCTCCTTTTATTCCGCTTTTTGTCGGCTTTAATTTGTTTGGGAAGCGGGTAGAGCAAGGAGTGGCATACGATGGTAGGGTGATTTTGGAACGTCCTTTGTCACAGATGCAAGAGATTGTATTGGAACATGACCAGAATTTTTTCTCATTGGAGTTTTCTGCTTTAAATTATATCAATCCTACTCAGACGTATTATCGGTATTGTTTAGAAGGGTTAGATGAGAAAGAATTGCAGATGCGTTCTTCAGACGGACGAGGATATGTCACTTATACGGATGTGCCTCCTGGAACGTACTGTTTTCGTGTTCGTGCAACACGTAACGGTGAAAATTGGCAAGGGTGTTATGCTGAATTACATATTACGGTGAATCCTCCTTTCTGGCAGACTCCGTGGGCTTACTTACTTTATGTCTTGGCTGCATTAGGGGCAATTGTAGGTTCGTTAACTGGTTATTTACGTTATAAGAAACGTTCTCTGATACGTGAACAAAAAGAGAAGTTGGACGAAATGAAGGGCATATTTTTGCAAAACATCAATCAAGAATTGCAGGCTCCTATAGAAAAAATGTTGCCTTCTTTGGATGAGGCACTTTATTCGGTGAATGAAGGTTGTATGAAGCGTCGGTTGCAGGGAATAAAACAGGAAACTTTAGGATTGAAAAATCTGATAGGGCAATTGGCTGACGGCGTATTGCTTCCTTTGCCTGCGGATGAGAAAACACTTGATTTGGATGCGCTGTTAATGGATATGCGTCGTTTATTGGAAAAGCAAGGAGAACGGAAAAGACAATCGCAGGAAAAGGTATTGCCTGATAAGGAGAATGCTTTGTTGTCGGAATCTGATGAGGCTTTTATCCGTAAGGCATTGTATTATGTGGAACAGAATCTTACAAATCCGGCATATTCGGTTGAGGCATGGAGCCGTGACCTTTGTATGGATCGTACCGGATTATATCGGAAATTGGTAGCAATAGTAGGAAAAACACCAACTAGTTTTATTCGTTCCGTTCGGCTGAAGCAGGCCGCCCGTTTGTTGGAAGAGGGTTATACAGTAGCCGAAGTGGCAGATATGGTAGGTTTTAGTACATCGAGTTATCTTAGTAAATGTTTTCAGGAAGAATTCGGGGTACGGCCATCTCTATATGTGAATCGGAAAAGAAAACATTGAAAAAATACTTGGGTTTTCAACATTTATGTTATTCCTTGCAACATAAGTGCATTGTGTATGACATGAAACAAATTACCTTTGTAGTGATTCATTTTATACAATGAAAACATAATTGTTAATTTAATTTTTTAATCTTATTTTTATGAAAAACTCAAAAGGTGTAATGTTGGCTATTTTGGCCACATTTTGTTTGAATGGGTCGGTATTTTCATTGTCTGTCCCGTTAGATACCGGCATGAAGGAGCAGTTGGGCAATGGTATACAATCGCAACAGCAGCAAGCAAAAATCAAGGTGACAGGAAAGGTAGTAGACAGGAACGGAGAGCCAGTTATTGGTGCTTCTATCAAAGAGGAAGGTTCTACAAACGGTACAATTACCGATTTGGATGGAAATTTTTCTCTGGAAGTAACAAAGAAGGCTATGCTTGAAGTTTCTTTTATCGGTTTCAAACCTGAACGTGTATTGGCTCAAGCAAACAAGACTTTGCAAATAACTATGCGCGAAGATACGGAATTGCTGGACGAAGTGGTGGTAATCGGTTACGGTACGCAACGTAAGGGAGATGTAACCAGTGCGGTGGCCAGTGTGAAGGCAGATGACTTTGTAAAAGGGGCGGTCAAAGATGTCGGTCAATTGATTCAAGGTAAAGTGGCTGGTTTGGCTATTACCAATCCGAGTGGTGACCCGGCAGGAGGAACGCAGATACGCTTGAGAGGAACGAATACTATTGGTGGTGCAAATACAAATCCATTGATATTGATTGATGGTGTTCCGGGTGATTTAAGCACGGTAGCACCGGAAGACGTAGAAAGCGTAGATGTGTTGAAAGACGGTTCTGCAGCAGCCATTTATGGTACACGCGGTACGAATGGTGTGATTTTGATTACAACCAAACAAGCTAAAGGAGGGGATATTTGTGCGGTAGATTATAGTGGATACATCAGTACATCTATGTTGGCAAATAAATTGGATATGCTGGACGGACGTGAATTTGCCGCATTGTATCCGGATTATGATTATGGTTATAATACAGATTGGGTAGACGAAATAACCCGTACTCCTGTCAGTCATGTGCATAACCTTTCTTTGATGGGAGGCAATTCGAAAACCAGTTACATAGCCAATATCAATTATGCAGACCTTCAGGGAACCATGAAAAAATCAGATTTTGAGAATTTCCGCGGGCGTGTCGAAATTACGCATCGGATGTTTGATGATAAGGTAAGATTGAAATTTGGTGTATTCGGAAGAAAAAGCCAAATGGAGTCTACTACCAGCGGAGGAAGTTTTCGTGGAGCTGTCTATTCACAAGCTACACGCCGTAATCCGACCGAACCTATACGTAATGAGGACGGGTCGTGGTATGAAAATGTAAACAAGTTCGAATATGAAAATCCATTGGCTTTGCTGTATGAAGCAGGAGGAAATGTGAAACGAACAGAATTACGTTATAATGGAAGTATTACATATAATCCGATTAAGGACTTGACGTTGTCTGCCATGTTTTCTTATACCCGAAAGAACATGAACCGTGGATATAGTGAAACTCAAAATCATATCTCGGCATTGCGTGACCATAAAGACGGATGGTCTTCTGTCGGTTCTTCTACAGAAATGGAAAAATTGATGGAATTGACAGCGCAGTATAATAAGAACATTAATGAACATACATTCTCTATCATGGGGGGATATACGTATGATGAAACTGATTATGAAGATCTTTATTTTGACAATTACGGATTCCAAGACGATTATTTTGGCGGATGGCACAATATCGGTATCGGGTCTGCTTTGAAAGAAGGAAAAGCATCGGCAGGTTCCAGCAAGACACGTACCAACCTGATTGGTTTTTTTGGTCGTGCTACTTATTCATGGAAAAACCGCTACTTGTTTATGGCCGCCTTGCGTTATGAAGGTGCAAGTCAGTTGTGGGGGACTGATAATGCATGGGGATTGTTCCCTTCAGTTTCATTCGGTTGGAGAATCACAGAAGAATCATTCATGCAACATCAGAATGTATTCGATGATTTGAAGCTTCGTATAGGTTATGGTGTGACAGGTTCCCAGCCTGCTAAATCATTTTTAGGAGTGGCTATGCTTAAATATGGTTCGTATGCATACGTGAATAATGCATGGATACAAACTATTGTTCCAGCTTCTAATCCGAATCCGGATTTGCGTTGGGAAGAAAAGAAAGAAACGAACATAGGTCTTGACTGGGTTTCTTGGAATGGACGTTTATCTGGAACGATTGATTATTATAACCGCTTGGTGGACGGTCTGATTTATGATTATGCGGTGCCCACTCCTCCGAACTTATATAATACAACTACCGCTAATGGTGGTAAGATGAGAAACCAGGGTGTCGAAGTGCTGGTTAATGTGATTCCGGTACAGACAAAAGATTTTGAATGGAGCACTGCAGCAACATTCTCTTTCAACTCGAACAAGTTGGAGAGCCTTTCAGGAAGCATTTTTAAAACCGAGTATGATTATTTCGATACTGGTTCAGTAGAATATGCCGGACAAGTGGCATCATCCCATCGGGTGCAAGTAGGAGAAAGTATTGGTAATTTTTATGGATTTAAAGTTGTTGATGTGGATAGCGAAGGACGTTGGATTTATGAAGACCGGAATGGTAATTTAGTTAATTACAAAGATTTCACTCATGCTCCGGAAGACAAACATGTTATCGGAAACGGTTTGCCGAAATATTATGCTGGATGGAACAATAACTTCCGTTACAAGAATTTTGATTTGGCCATTACCATGCGTGGTGCGTTTGGTTTCCAAATTATCAACGGTGCCCGTATGAACTATGAAAATGTGAAGAATTCCCGTGTAGAAAACCGTTTAAAGTCTGTCAATGATTTGATTTTTGGTAAGCATACATTAAGTCCGGAAGTTGAACCTGAATTTAACAGCTATTATGTAGAGGATGGTGATTACTGGAAAATAGATAATATTACCTTGGGATATAATTTCGGTAAGATTGGGAAATATATAAAGTCTTTGCGTCTGTATGCTTCGGTATTGAATGCGTTGACTATTACAGGTTATAAAGGTATCGATCCGGAAGTTCCCACCGATGGACTGACACCTGGATATGATACGCGAGACCGGTATCCGACATCACGTTCGTTTACTTTCGGAGTTAATGTTAAGTTTTAATTTTTTCAATATTTACGGCAATGAAAAATACGATAAATCATAAATTATGTTCGATTGGGCTGATGGCTGTACTTTTAGCAAGCAGCAGTGCATGTACCAATCTGTTAGATGAAAGTTTTGGGCAAGTGGTATCAGAAAACTATTCCCCCAAAACCGAAGAGGAAGTAAGTTATTTGGTGAATGCGGCTTATATTCCGTGGCGTGAAACTTTTTTGCAATGGAATGGGGTTGTCCGTTCTCAGGAATTGTCTGCCGATCAGGATGTTATTCCTGCTCGTTTGGGTATTGGTTGGGTAGACGGATATATCTATAAGCGTTGGCATGAGCATACATGGACTACAGAAGATGACGGGGTATTGCAGGGTTGGGAACGCACGTACAACGGCATTAATACCTGCAACCGGATTCTTTCTCAGATAGAGGATGGAGAAATCACGGTGGATGAGGCTACAAGAGAACCTTTGATTGCAGAATTGAAAGTGTTACGCGCATCTTATTATTATATATTGGTAGACCTTTATGGAAATGTGCCTATTGTGACAGACTTCAAGGATTCTTCTTTACCTAAACAGTCTACACGGAAAGAGGTATTCGACTTTATCATAAAAGAAGTGACAGAGAATATTGATTTGTTATCAGAAACTCCACGTGGATATTATTATGGACGTTTTAATAAATGGGCTGCCCATACATTGCTCGCTAAAATGTATTTGAATGCAGAAGTATGGTCAGGTACTCCGCAATGGCAAAAGTGTATAGACGAATGCGATGTAGTGATTAATTTTGCTAATTCTTCCAATGAATATGCTTTGGAATCGAACCAAAAGAATATATTTGTTACGAATAATGAAAATTCAAAAGAAATCATTTTCGCATTGCCTTTTGATGAAATTTACGTAACCGGCTGGAATGATTTTGATTTCCATATGTACACACTGGCTCCGGAAAACCAAGATACTTATCAATTTACTGAACGGCCTTGGGGAGGTGTATGTGCTATACCGCAATTCATTGACACCTTCCATCCGAATGACCTTCGTCTGGCACAAAATTATATTCAAGGTCAGCAATATACAGCTTCAGGTGAAATCTTGCAACGAAGCGATGGTGAAGGACCGCTGATTTATACGAATTCAGTGCCTTCTATTGATGCTTCTGATGTAGATGATGGCTATCGTTGGGGTAAGTTTGAGTATGCTCAAGGGATAACTAACCGTTTAAGTAATGATTGGCCTTTATTCCGCTATGCAGATATTTTGATGATGAAAGCAGAAGCATTGATGCGTTCGGGGCAACCAGGTGCTGGGGAGTTGGTTACCGAAGTTCGTAAACGTGCATTCGAGGACATAAATGACGCTATTGTGACTGATCAGCAATTGGAAGAAGGTAGTTGTTATGATTATGGACGCCGTGATGAAAATATGGAAACCCACGAAGGTGGAGAAGATATAAAATATGGTCGTTTCTTAGACGAATTAGGATGGGAATTTTGTCAAGAAGGACGTCGCCGTCAAGACATGATTCGGTTTGGTGTATTTACAACGAAATCATGGTTCTCTCATGATAAGAGTAACCCGAACCGGAATCTGTATCCGATACCTAATAAGATTATGTTGACTAATAGCAATCTGACACAGAACCCGCAATAAACTGAGGGCAGTTTTTTATAATCCATCCGCAATGATTTTTTCGTATGTTGTGGATGGATTTTTTATGGACTGTCATTGAAAAACAAGGCAGTTTTCAACATTTGTATTGTTTCTTGCAACGTTGGTACATCATATAAGATATGAAATGGATTATCTTTGTGAAGTTGTTATATAATCAAAATATAGAAAATAGCTTTATCATGAAAAAACGAAATTTGATTCTGTTTGCAGCACTGGCATCGTGTATGGCAACTTGGGCACAGACCTATGAGAAGACCGAACATGGAGTAAAATTTCAGACTGCTTCGCCTATATTGAATGGAGAAGTGGTGTTTTATGCGCCATCCATCGTGCGCGTAGTGAAGTATCCATCGGCAGAGATGCCTGAAAAAAAGAGTTATCCCATTATCAAGACTCCCGAAAAAGTAGATATTACTTATGCGCAGGACGGGAGCAAAGTGCGGATGACTACTTCCAATATGACCGTTACACTTGATATTACTACTGGAAAAGTCGTTTATGCGGATGGGAAAGGAAAGACTTTGTTACAAGAAAAGGAAATGGGAACAAACTTTATTTCGCGCAAAGACGTTACGCAAGACGCTTATACCGTCAGTCAGTCGTTTGTCCTCCAACCTGAAGAAGTCATTTATGGATTAGGGCAACGCCAAAGCGGAGCAATGAACCATCGGAATCAGCAGATTCATCTATCGAACGGGAACACGAATATCTGCATTCCTTATTTTACTTCTGAAAAAGGATATGGCGTGTACTGGGACAATCCGGGCATTTCGGATTTCAGCGATACGCCCTACGAAACCTCGTTCTCTTCGCAGGTAGGGCATTGCTCGGATTATTATTTTCTGTATCGTGATGGTACGCAGGACGGTGTAATCGCTTGTGTTCGTGACCTAACAGGAAAGGCAACCATGTTTCCGTTGTGGACCATGGGCTATTGGCAATGCCGCGAGCGTTATAAAAGCCCCGATGAATTGTGCGATGTGCTAGACCGTTACCGTAAACTGGAGATTCCACTCGACGGCATTGTGCAAGACTGGCAATATTGGGGATGCGACTCGAACTGGAACGCGATGAAGTTTATGAATCCCCGTTATATCAATAAAATGGCCGATCCGGTAGCCATGCGTTATCTGCCCAACGGAGAAGACCCGAAAGCGAAATATCCGAAACCTCGTATCAAGAGTCCGGAAGAAATGGTGGAATATGTACACAAGAACCATGCCCACCTGATGATTTCGGTATGGGCAAGCTTCGGACCGTGGACCGGTCAATTCAAGGAGTTGGATAAGATGGGTGCTTTGCTGAAATTCGAGACATGGCCTCCCAAGTCGGGCGCGCATCCGTATGACCCGTTCAATAAAGACGCACGCGATTTGTATTGGCGTTATCTCAGTCATTTGCACAATATGGGTATTGATGCGTGGTGGACTGACTCTACCGAGCCCGACCACTTGAATCCCAAAGAGAGTGATTTCGACCTGATGACTGCCGATGGTTCGTTCCGCTCGAACCACAATGCTTTCCCCTTGGTGCACAACCGGGGCATTTATGAGCATCAGCGCAGTGTGTCAGATGAAAAACGTGTATTCCAGATGACCCGTTCAGGCTATTTGGGTCAGCAACATTATGGTGCATTAAGCTGGAGTGGTGACGTTGTATCCAGTTGGGATGTATTGCGCCAGCAGATTCCTGCCGGACTGAATTTCACGCTTTGCGGTATTCCATTTTGGAATACAGATCTAGGTGGTTTCTTTGGTTGGGAGTACAACAATGATTGTACCAATGTTGCTTATCAGGAATTGCATGCACGTTGGTTCCAGTGGGGATGCTTCATGCCCTTGATGCGTAACCACTGTTCATCGCCCATGATGAATGAAATATGGCTCTTCGGCAAGGAAGGCGACTGGGCATACGATGTGCAGAAGCGTTTTATCGAATTGCGTTATCGCCTGCTGCCTTATATATATAGCTTAAACGGTGCAGTAGTACAAGAAAACGGCATGATGATGCGTCCGTTGGTGATGGATTTTGCCCACGATCGAAAAGCCATTTTGCTGGACAACGAATATCTCTTTGGAAAGAATATTTTGGTACGTCCTGTGACTGACCCGCTTTATACGAAAAAGGTAGAAGGCAATAAAGGAGTGGCTATCGTGCCTGATATTGCTAAAGCGTCCGCACCGATGAAGGTTTATCTGCCGAAGGGTACGAAATGGATTGATTTTTGGACCAACGAGCCGGTAGAAGGCGGACAGGAAATCAGCCGTGAGTGTCCTGTCGACATCCTTCCGCTTTACATCAAGGCGGGAAGCATCCTTCCGTTAGGTCCAGAAGTGCAATATTCGGATGAAAAGAAATGGGATAACCTCGACCTCTGCATTTATCCAGGTGCCGATGGTGAGTTTACATTATACGAAGACGAAGGTGACAATTACAATTACGAAAAAGGCATGTTCTCTACCATTCGTTTCTCTTGGGACGATGCCTCTCGCACACTTACCATTGAAGACCGTAAAGGGGAATATCCTACGATGTTGAAACGCCGCAACTTCCGCATCACACTGATGCAGCCCGGCAAGCAGACAGCAGAAACTGTTATCGCAGAGGCTGATAAGAAAGTCAGCTATTCGGGAAAGAAGATTTCGGTAAAACTTTAAGCAGTTAATAGTTAATAATGCGAATCAGGAGTTAAACGTAATTATGTTTCACAGAAGTTATCACTTCATTCAGGAATTAAAGGCCAATAGTCCTGCTTCTGAAATAATGCAAGAGGTATTGTCATCTAACTCCTAGCCCACTATGCGGGTGATAACTTCTTATAACTCCATTTTAACTCCTGATTGGCATTATTAACTATTCATTATCCAATTATCATTGGATTCCGTTCTCACGCAGTTTCAGTTGCCATTCCCATGCCGAGCGCAGTGTGTCTTCCAGTGAAGTTTCTGCCTTCCAGCCTAGTTCGTTGTTGGCGTATGTCGGGTCTGCCCATACTTGTTCGATATCTCCTGCGCGCCGTTTGCCTATCTGGTAGTTCAGTTTTACACCTGTCGAAGCTTCAAAAGCGTGAATCAATTCCAATACAGAAACGCCTTTTCCAGTACCGATGTTGAATACCTCTACTGTGTCTTTCTGCTTGCCGTCCAGAATACGGTGCATTGCTGTGACATGTGCCTTTGCCAAGTCTACTACGTAAATGTAATCACGGATGCAAGAACCGTCGGGTGTGTTGTAGTCATCACCGAATACGGTCAGCTTTTCACGGATACCGATAGCGGTCTGAGTCAAGTAAGGGATGAGGTTCTGCGGAACTCCATTGGGCAATTCACCGATAAGAGCTGTCGGATGTGCACCAATCGGGTTGAAGTAGCGCAACAAGATAGCATGGATAGGCGAACCTGAAGCGATGGTGTCACGGATGATTTCCTCGTTGATTTGTTTGGTGTTTCCGTAAGGAGATTCCGCTTTCTTGATAGGAGCTTCTTCGGTTACAGGAAGCTGGTCGGGCTGGCCGTAAACGGTGCACGAAGAAGAGAAGATGATGCCTTCTACATTGTATTTCGGCATCAGTTCCAACAGGTTGATAAGCGAGACGATATTGTTGCGGTAGTATAGCAGAGGTTTCTGTACAGACTCGCCTACGGCTTTGCTGGCAGCGAAGTGAATAATTCCTTTTATGCCTGGATATTTCGTGAATACGTTTTCCAGTGCGGCATAGTCCAGACAGTCTACGTGTTCGAAAGCGGGGCGGATGCCAGTTATTTTTTCAATGTTGTCCACCACATCGGCGCGTGAGTTTGACAGGTTATCCACAATCACTACATCGTACCCGTTGTTTTGCAATTCTACTACGGTATGCGAACCTATGTAGCCCGTACCGCCAGTTACTAAAATTCTTTCTTTCATTTTATAAGGTATTAATTTGATAAGGTTCTTATATTATCCATACAAAAATAGAAAGAAATATCGAAAAATGAATGTATTAAAAAACAAAAAGGCGCAAAATGACCGATTTGTAGTCCCATTATGACGATTTTGATACACAGGCTTTCGGCAGGGGACTTCATGAAGTGTCTAAAAAATAAAGACGAGGATAGAATTATTTCTATCTTCGTCTTTATGTCGGAATGAGGCGACTCGAACGCCCGACCCCTACGTCCCGAACGTAGTGCGCTACCAACTGCGCTACATTCCGATTGTGTATCGTCCTCTTTCGATAACGGGTGCAAAGGTAAGGTTTTTTTTGATATTCACAAAATAATAGTCGTTTTTTTTCTTGAAAAATGCGAATTTCTTTTATACCGCTTGTGTTTTTGCTGTATAATTGGCTGTGATGGGAGAATGCGCAGCTGTTATACAATGTGTGGTATGGATTTATGCTTTTTGTTGATGTTGTCACAGGACACATGAATTCACAGACAACACAGAGAAGCACATAAGCAATAAGCAAAAAATCTGTGTTTGCTTGTGTCTTTCAGGTGTGAAAAGAGGCAAGTAAACACATTGGTTTCCTTGCCTCTTCCTGATGTATGCTCGGCATGAGTATTAGCTAACGGGTGCAAGTCCCTAATGAGCCCTAATAGCGGGAATCATACAGCCCAAAGCAAG
>NZ_JACSPP010000072.1 GCF_014837065.1 Phocaeicola intestinalis | reverse complement strand
TTCCTCATCACAGAAGCAAAAATGCCTCAAAAACTCATCCCAAATCATCGCACGATAAATTCAAAACAGCTTCTTATCCTTCATCATTTTTCAGACCAGCTTGTAAACACCTCCGGCATAATTGCGGATGATACCTTTTAATTCCAGTTCGAAGAGGATGCCACTCATGCGGGTGATGGGGATATTGCTTTCTACTACTAAGCTATTCACTTGCATGCCTTCGGTTTGTTTTTGAAGGAGTTGTACTACTTGTGTCTCTTCCGCGTTCAGTTCGGGAAACAGTTGCCGCTGGATAGCCGCCGGTATTTCTTTGGGGCGGTTCCAGTTCATTGCTTTCACCAGTTCTTCGGCGCTTTGGAGTAAAATGGCACGGTTGGAGCAGATAAGCCGGTTGCAGCCTTCAGAGTAAGTATCGTCTACCCGTCCGGGAAAGGCAAAACAATCCCGATGATAACTGTCGGCTATTTCGGCAGTAATCAGTGAGCCTCCTTTCAATGCCGATTCTACTACGATAGTAGCGTCACTGATACCTGCTACAATCCGGTTCCGTTTTACGAAGTTCTGTCTGTCGGGATTTGTTCCGCTCATAAATTCGGTCAGCAGTCCACCGTGGGTTGTCATTTCAATAGCCGTATGCCGGTGAATATATGGATAAATCCGGTCTAGTCCGTGTGCCAGTACACCTATTGTATCCAATTGGTACTGCAAGGCTGCGCGATGGGCATGGATGTCAATGCCGTATGCCAGCCCACTGACAATAAGAGTATCAGGCATCAGTTCTTGCAGATCGTGTATGAAGCGGTCGCACAAGGCTTTGCCATAACCTGTGGCATTGCGTGTACCTACCATACTGATGATGTGGCGGCTGTTTAGGTCGGCATTGCCTTGATAAAACAAGACCAGTGGAGCATCACTACACTCGCGTAACCGGGAAGGGTAGTCTTCGTCATCGGAAGTAAGGCAGGCAATGTGGTTTTTCTCGGCAAAAGTAAGTTCGGCTTCACATCTGTGAAGTATTTCCGGATGGTCGAATGCTTGTAGAAGTCTGGGGCTGACTTGGGGTAGTAAGTCGCGTAACTCTTTGGTATGTGTAAAGAGGAAGGTGGCATTCCCTGCCGCTTGTAGCAGATTGTGGGCATGATTGATGCCGATGCCGGGCAGTTGGGTCAAGGCAAGCCGGTAAAGTGTTTCTTGTGTGTTCATTCGTTGAAATAAGGTGCAAAAAGGTTGTTGAAAAGTTCACTGTCACTCAGCCGTCCGTTGATGAGGCATACGGTTTCAACTGTTGATTTAATGGCTATTTTCATATCAGGCAAACGGAAAATATCTTGGTAGAAGACATATTTGATGCCTTCTTTCTTCAGATAGAGTTTGGAAACAAATTCGTCTCCGCTTTTCAGTGGTGTCTTGAATGCCATGGTCAGCCGTGCTACTACCGGATCAATACCTTCTGTATGAAGTTTGGCAAAACTGATGCCGGCAGACAATAAAAATTCATGCCGGGTGTGTTCAATGTAATGTTGGTAGTTAGCGTTGTTTACGATACCTTGCAGATCGCATTCATAGTCGCGTACTTTCATTTTCAGTTCATAGATATATTTCATGAGTTATTGAGTTTTTAAGTTATTGAGTTTTTAAGTTTTTGAGTTGGCAAGTTGACAAGTAAACAAGGCCTCGGATAGTAAAGGTATTTAAAACCTCGTCACCTTGTTACCTTGTTACCTTGTCACCTCGTCACCTCGTCACCTTGTTACCTTGTCACCTCGTCACCTTGTTTCCTTGTTACCTCGTCACCTTTTTCATATATTCGTACCCGATTCTGCAATACAAGCATTTCTTTGGGTCGCAATAGTTCTTTTTGAGTTGGATAAGCGCCTGGCTGTCTCCGGCATGGTTGGCTTTCAGTCCACATTCCTGCCAAGTCCGGATGATGTAATTGTTTTCCGGTTTCAGTTCTTCGAGGAAGCGGTTGGCGCGTTGGCAAAGGGCTTCGTTCGCTTTGTGTTTGCCATACGCATATAGAAAAGGAACTACCGTGTTGATGATAAGCAAGTCGATAGAATTGTTGCTTAACGTTTTCGGATGAGCGGGAGAAATTTCGCCGAATGTATAGTGTGTCAGCCAGTACTCGGAAGTACCTCCTCGGAGCAGTTCACGTACTTGCTTCAGGTTGTCTGTTTCCATCAGTTGAGAAAGTAATCCTTGTGAACGATGGTACAGGCAAGCCAATTGGGCAATACGTATATGTGGAAAATTGCCCGGACGCAGCCGGAGAAAACGCCAATGGCAGTCTGCCGAGGGAGTAAGTCCGAATTTATGGCTGAGGTAAGCATATTCTTTTATCAAGGCTTCGGTATAAGTGTCTATCGGAAGCTCCTGCAACAGTCCGGCTTGTCCGAAAAATAGGGCTTCTACCTGAAATAGACTATCGCGGTGCTTGTTGACTGCTGTTAAAGGTACGGTTTTTGCCCATAATTCGAAGGTGTCACTATTCACTCCGAAACCAAAATTGCGCGCCAGAGTGATAAAGAAAGCATTTTCCCAGTCACTGTTGCAGGCTTTCAGTCGCTGGTGTATTTGTTCTGTCTTGCTTTCGAACCGTTCTACTTGCAAGGCGGATAGCCAGCTGTGCAAGAAGAACGCTGATAGGGAAGGAATCAGTTCATGACAAGCCGGATAACGGTCTTCCTGCAGCAATTGTTCGTAATGGGCAAGCAAGGCTGGCGGGCAATGCAGCTCCATTTGCGGGATAGGTTCGCCGTTGGTACGGACAGGGGAGGCATCCATTCGTGAAGCTACATGCAAAATGACTGAATCGTATGCCGGGTCAAGGTGGTGCCGGTGGGCAAACCAGTCGGACGCTTGCAGGTGTATTTCCACGTTGCCTACCCACAGCACACCGTTTAACTTGATTTTGGCGTTGAAGAAATCAGGGCCTGCATGTATATTGGGCAGTCCCACGTCGATGATTTCCACTGTTTGTCCATCGGTTGTTTGTAGCGGCTGAAGGGCAAAAAGTTTGTGTTTCCACACGTAATGTAAGAGTTGTTCCATGTTAATGAGGTGTAAATGTTCGCTAAATGTAATGATTAATAACGAAAAACGCTATCTTTGTGGCTGAATTTAATTGATTTATTTATGAAAATAGCATTAATCGGATATGGAAAGATGGGTAAAGAGATAGAAAAGGTCGCTCTTTCCCGCGGACATGAAATAGTAAGTATCATAGATGTGGACAATCATCAGGACATCGATTCTGATGCTTTCCGTTCGGCAGACGTAGCTATTGAGTTTACAGCTCCGGCAGTGGCATACGGCAATTGTATGGAGGCTTTCAAGCAAGGAGTGAAAGTTGTATCAGGTAGTACTGGCTGGATGGGTGAACACGGTGACGAGGTGCGCCGCTTGTGCAAGGAAGAAGGAAAGACATTGTTCTGGTCATCCAATTTCAGCCTGGGGGTAGCTATATTCTCGGCGGTTAACAAGTATCTGGCTAAGATAATGAACCGTTTTCCCAACTATGATGTTTCGATGGTGGAAACACATCATATCCATAAGGTGGACGCACCCAGCGGTACAGCCATCACACTTGCCGAAGGTATCCTGGAAAACCTGGACCGTAAGAGTAAATGGGTAATGGGCACCTTAACTGCTCCCGACGGTACTGTAAGTGGAACAACGGAGTGTGCTCCAGATGAATTGCCGGTCAGTGCTATCCGGCGGGATGAAGTGCCGGGTATCCATACTATCCGCTACGAATCGGAAGCCGATTCCATCATCATTACACACGATGCAAAAAACCGGAAAGGGTTTGCCTTGGGGGCTGTGCTGGCTGCTGAATATACAGCTGTTCACGAAGGCTTTTTGGGAATGAATGACTTATTTCAATTTTAAGGAACGGGTATGATACAAGCATCGCGCAGGCAATGGGTGAAATTCGGCATTGTCTTGTTTTTATACATTCTCTTTCTCATCTGGCTGAAAAGCTGGCTGGGTATAGTCGTCATCCCTTTTATCTTCGATGCCTATATCACCAAGAAAATACCTTGGACGTGGTGGAAAAAATCGAAGAATAAGGCGGTGCTCACGGTAATGGGGTGGGTAGATGCCATTGTGTTTGCATTGGTAGCGGTTTATTTCGTCAACCTGTATTTTTTCCAGAACTATGTTATTCCTTCTTCTTCGTTGGAGAAATCATTGTTGGTAGGCGACTATTTGTTCGTAAGCAAGATGAGTTATGGGGCTCGTATTCCACAGACTCCTTTGCATATGCCGCTCACTCAGCACACGCTTCCGGTCTTCAATTGTAAGTCGTATCTGGAATGGATTCATTGGGATTACAAGCGTGTGGGCGGATTGGGTACGGTAAAACTGAATGATATCGTGGTCTTTAATTTCCCGGCAGGAGATAGCGTGGCTACAGCCATACCGGCTGATGACTTGTACCGCTTGAGTTATGATGCAGGCAGACAATTGTCACAGCAGGTCGATTTCTCGCGCTTGGATGCCGAGCAGCAACGGCAAGTATTTGATTATTATTACGCAGCCGGACGCAAGTATATCGATGAAAACCCGCAACTATATGGAAAGGTCATCGCACGTCCGGTAGACCGGCGTGAGAATTATGTGAAACGTTGTGTTGGACTTCCGGGGCAGACGCTTCAGATAAAAGACCGCATTGTATATCTGGACGGTAAGGCAAACAAAGAGCCCGACAATGTACAATACCGCTATATCGTACATACGAAAGGCATGTTACCCGATGACCTGTGTCACGAACTGGGTATCAGTGCAGAGGACCGGGCTATGTATTATCCCGAGGAATCTGTTTATAATATACCGTTGACGGAGAAGGCGAAAGCGGGTCTTTTGGCACGCAAGGATATTGTGGTCTCTATCGAAAACATGCCTGATGAGGCTATCGAAGGACTTTACCCCGTAAATAAGGTGACCGGATGGACACTTGACAATTATGGTCCGATATGGATTCCAAAGAAGGGGGAGACCATCGACTTGACTTTGGACAACCTGCCTTTTTATGAACGTCCGATCCATGCTTACGAGGGAAACACCTTGGAAGTAAAGGAGGGTAGAATCTATATCAACGGACAGGAGACCACCCGTTATACATTTAAAATGGATTATTACTGGATGATGGGTGATAACCGGCATAATTCGGCCGATTCCCGTTTTTGGGGCTTTGTGCCTGAAGACCATATTGTGGGCAAGCCGATATTTATCTGGTTGTCCTTGGATCAAGACCGTGGATGGCTGGACGGTAAGGTTCGTTGGAACCGGTTGTTTAAGTTTGTGGATTCGATAAAATAACATAGCGTGTACGGGTTGGCCAGGCTTTAGATACCTGATGTATTGAAAACCTGGTCAGCCAGTACCTGATTAATTATATGAATGCAAGCTGGAAAACCATACTGAAAGGAATTGCCGGATGTGTGCTGGCGGTAGTATTGGTGAAAGCTTTCCTTGTCACGTCTTGCTTTATTCCTTCGTCGGGAATGGAAAACAGCCTTTACGAAGGCGAAGGGGTATTGGTGAACAAGTGGAGCTACGGTTTGCGTATGCCTTTTCCATCGGTATTCGGATACCACCGTATCGGTTCTTGCGATATCAGGAAAGGAGATATAGTCTTGTTCAACGACCCAAGTCCGGGTAATCCGTCCCGATGGATGGAGGGGCGTGGTGTGTTTATCAGCCGTTGTATAGGTAGGGCTGGAGATACATTGTTGTTGAACCGCGAGCTGATTGATGCGGAAAATGAAGTCTGGAGTCCCGACAACAAAGCTTTGTATGTATATCCTTCGGCACAAGAAGATACTGTACAGGCAATATTGAAGGCAGTAGGTATTTCTGAGAATCCTTTGGTGGGATATACCGAGGAAGGCGATTTCATCCGGAGCTTCAGCCGATATGAACTGTATCTCGTTGCGCAAAAGGGAAAAGGGAAGGTAATTTTTACACCGTTGAATGCCAAACTAGCCAAGGAGGTACATCCTTATGTGGTGCCCGAAAAAGGTATTCCGGTGATGGTCTATCCTTGGAATGCGGTATTGCTTTGCAACACCATTGTGTCGCATGAGGGGAAAAATGCCACCGTGCAGGGAGATACCTTGTGGGTGGAAGGAAAGCCGGTGCGTTCGTATACATTCAGTAAGGATTATTATTGGATGGCTTCGAATGACCCGGTCAATCTTGCCGACTCCCGTTTGTTTGGCTTTGTGCCCGAAGAATGCATCATTGGCAAAGCGTGGCGCATTTGGTTTACTACCCGGAAGGGGCGTTTTTTACAACGTGTAGAATAAAGAATGGAAAAAGAAATATTGTTAAGTTCGGCGTATCTGGCACCGGTAGAGTATTATACGAAACTCTATGCGTATGATAAGGTATATGTGGAACGGTTCGACCATTATGCGAAACAGACTTACCGGAACCGGTGTGTTATCGCTTCGGCGGCAGGACCGTTGGCTCTGACCATTCCTACCGAAAAGAGTGACGAACAGAAATGTTTGATGAAAGATGTGCGCATTTCCGACCATGGGAACTGGCGGCATGTGCATTGGAATGCATTTGTGGCGGGCTATAAGCACAGCCCGTTCTTTGATTATTATGCTGATGAATTCCAGGAGTTTTACAAGCGGAGGTATACTTTCTTGTATGATTTCAATGCTGATTTGTGCCGGTGGATATGCAGGCAACTGGATATGCAACCTTGCATTGTACCTACTGATGATTTTTGTGTATCACCCGAAGGGGTAGAAGACTTCCGCGAACGGATTCATCCGAAAAAGCCTTTTGAGGCTAATGACCCGCGGTTCGTGCCTAAGCCTTATTATCAGGTGTTCGATGCGCAAACCGGTTTCCTTCCGAACCTAAGCATCATCGATTTATTATTCAATATGGGACCCGAAGGATTACTGGTGCTGAAGGAAAGCTTTTATAATGAAGAATGATGAATGAAGAATTAAACTTAAAAACTTAAAAACTTAAAAACTTAAAAACTAAAGAATACAACGATATGAACAATATGCCAACTGTAACAAAAAATCTACTGATTATCAATGTACTGTGCTTTTTTGGCTATGTCGTGGCAAAACGGTACGGAATAGACTTGAACGATATGTTGGGGCTGCATTTCTTCCTGGCATCTGATTTCAACCCGGCACAGCTGATTACCTATATGTTCATGCATGCCAATTTCCAACATATTTTCTTCAATATGTTTGCAGTCTGGATGTTCGGACGTACGTTGGAAAATGTTTGGGGACCGAAGCGGTTCTTATTCTATTACATCTTGTGCGGTATCGGCGCCGGACTGATACAGGAAGCGGTGCAATACATCGAGTATGTAGTGAGTTTGTCACAATACGATGGGGTAGATACCGGTATGGGTGTCATTTCGATGGCAGAATACTTGAATATGCTGACCACTGTGGGAGCATCCGGGGCTGTATATGCCATCTTGCTGGCTTTCGGTATGCTGTTTCCCAATAGCGAGATGTTCATCTTTCCGATACCGATGCCTATCAAGGCGAAATACTTTGTTATTGGTTATGCCGTACTCGAACTGGTGCTGGGCATCAGTGGGGGAGACGGGGTGGCACACTTCGCTCATTTGGGAGGCATGCTTTTTGGATTCATATTAATCATTTATTGGAGAAAGAAAAATGGCGGCGGACAGCAGATTTATTACTAACCTGAAAGAGAACTTCAGGCGTGGGGATATTGTGACCCAACTTATTTACATTAATGTCGGCGTGTTTTTGCTTGTTGCCCTGGTGAACCTTTTCCTTACCTTATTTAATATGGGGGGAGGACAACAGTGGATGAATTACCTCATGTTTCCGGCATCGTTGGGGAGATTTATCCGCCAGCCTTGGTCGGTACTGAGCTATATGTTCATGCATGCCGGTATTTTGCACATCCTGTTCAATATGTTGTGGCTGTATTGGTTCGGAAGGCTGTTCCTGAACTTTTTCTCGGCAAGACACCTGCGTGGATTATACGTGTTGGGAGGCATAGCCGGTGCGGTACTTTATATGGTGGCTTATAATCTTTTCCCTTACTTCCGGGATGCAGTCGCTTTTTCATACTTGCTGGGAGCTTCGGCATCAGTACTTGCCATAGTAGTGGCTACGGCGGTGCGTGAGCCCGATTATCCCGTACAATTTATGTTTATCGGAACGGTACGCTTGAAATATGTAGCTATCTTTATGGTAGTGCTCGACCTGTTGTTTATGACTGCAGACAATGCCGGAGGACATCTGGCTCATTTGGGAGGTGCTTTGGCTGGATGGTGGTTTGCTTCTGGTCTGGTAAAGGGGCGCGACCTAACCCGATGGATTAACATGGCTTTAGATTTTTGTTCGGGTCGTTGGCGTCAGACTCCCCGCAAGCCGAAGATGAAAGTGCATTATGGAGACAAGGAAAAAGATTACGACTTCAATGCACGCAAGAAAGCACGTGCTGATGAGATTGACCGTATATTGGACAAGCTCAGAAAGTCAGGTTACAATAGTCTGACCGAAGACGAAAAGAAAAGTCTGTTTGATGCAAGCAAGAAATGAAAATCGTTAAGCATTTCATACTGACCATTTTGGCCTTGTCGAATGGATTGATAGGCATAGCCTTTCTGGTTTGTGCCTATAGTCCTTATATTTCTCCGGTAGAACATCCGGTAGGAGCGTGTGCAGGTTTGTTCTTTCCCATATTTATGTGCCTGAACCTGGCTTTTTGTTTCGTCTGGCTTTGCCTGAAGCCATGGGGAGTGTGTTTGCCTTTGTTGTTTTTTGCTGCCGGATGGAACAGCTTGCGGATATATTTCCCCGTAGGTTCTATCAAAGAGGGTACGCCAGGAGCGAAGAACCTGAAATTTCTCACGTATAACACACAGGGCATTGCTGCCGGCGAGAAAGGAGAAACCGACGGAGAGAATCCTGTATTGGCTTATTTGCGCAAGAGTGGGGCAGACATTATCTGCCTGCAAGAGTTTATGCCGGGAACCCATGCTTCGAAGGCACAAATAAAGGAAGCATTGGCGGCTTATCCGTATTCGAAAACGACACGTACGGAAGGGGGAGACATCTTGGCTTGTTATTCACGCTATCCCATTTTGTCGGAAGAGCGCATTGCGTATGCCAGTCAGTTTAACGGGAGTGTGATGTACCGCTTGAAAGTGGATGAAGATACAATCGTAGTTATCAATAACCATCTGGAGTCGAATAAATTGGACAGTTACGACAAGAAGGTGTACAACGATATCTTGAAGTCGCCCACTGAAGGCAATGTGAAGAGCGAGAGCAAATACCTGTTGCGCAAATTGGCAGATGCCGGGGCACTCCGAGGTCCGCAAGCCGATTCGGTGGCACAGGCTATCCGGCGGAACCGCTCACGTTATATGCTGGTTTGCGGTGATTTCAATGATTCTCCCCTTTCGTATGCCCATCGGGTTATCGGTGAAGGGCTGTGCGATGTATTCGTAGAGGCTGGTGCCGGTCCTGGATTTACTTATAATCAGAACCACTTTTATTTTCGCATCGACCATATCTTTGCTACTCCGGCATTTCGTGTACTCGAATGTAAGGTGGACCGCAGCATCCGTGCTTCCGACCATTATCCCGTATGGTGCATCTTGGAGCGGTGAACCGTCTGGAAAACTTGAGATGAGGAAAGCACTTACTTACATGGGCTTATGCATATGGGTGCGTTGTCCGATGTACTTATATGCGTAGAGCCGCGCACTTATATGCAATCGGGTCACTTCTTTGTCCGAAAAGGATTGTTTCTTGATGCCTGTTGCCGTTGAAATTCATCTTTTTTGCTTTGAAATGCCGAAATAATTAAAATCCTTTTCTTCATGTAAATGAAAAGAACTATATTTGCAACCTTGAATAAACGCATATTAATTAAAAAGTAAATAATAAATTAAAGTAACATGCAAAACAAAGGATTCGTAAAGTTTTTTGCGCTATTACTGACCCTGGTCTGCTTGTTCTACCTTTCGTTTTCTTTCGTGACCCGCTATCACATGAATAAGGCGGAGGAAGATCCGAAAGGCGAGACACATTATCTTGATTCGGTAATGAACAAGAAGGTATGGTTCAGTTATACGCTGAAAAAATGTCGTGAATTGGAAATCGGACTGGGCCTTGACTTGAAGGGTGGTATGAACGTCATCCTTGAAGTTTCTGTGCCGGATGTAGTGAAGGCACTTGCCGACAACAAGACTGATGAAGCTTTCAACAAGGCTGTGGCAGAAGCTGCCAAGAAACAGGTGACCAGTCAGGAAGATTTTATCACACTGTTTGTGAGAGAGTATAAAAAGTTGGTTCCCGATGGCAAGCTTGCCGAGTTGTTCGCTACACAGCAGATGAAGGACAAGGTGAATACCCGCAGCACCGATGCTGAAGTGGAAAGAGCTTTGCGTGAAGAAGTGAAGGCTGCCATCGACAACTCATATAACGTGTTGCGTACACGTATCGACCGTTTCGGTGTGGTTCAGCCCAATATTCAGGCAGTAGAAGGTTCGATGGGACGCATCATGGTGGAATTGCCGGGTATCAAAGAACCGGAACGTGTGAGAAACCTTCTGCAAGGTTCTGCCAATCTGGAGTTTTGGGAAACATACGAAGCCAAGGATATTGTTCCTATATTGATGTCGGCCGATGAACGTGCCCGTCTTGCGATGGGGACTGCTACGGATTCGGTGAAGACCGACTCGGTGGAAATGAAGAAAGAAGAAGCCAAAGCCGCTCTTTCTTCGAAAGACAGCCTGGCCGCAGTACTGAAGGGAGAGACGGCCGAAGCTCAAAGCACCGCCGATTTGGAACAACTGAAGAAAGAACATCCGTTGCTGGCTGTTTTCCAGCCCAACCAAAGCGGTATAGGAGCTATCGTAGGATATGCTGACTATAAGGATACAGCTGCCATAAACAACATCTTGAATCTGAAGCAAGTGAAAGAAATCCTGCCGCGTGACCTGAAGTTGATGTGGGGCGTGAAGGCTTCGGAAATGGACCAGACGGGTCACATATTCGAATTGTATGCCATCCGCGTAACCGAGCGTAACGGACGTGCTCCGCTGGAAGGTGATGTCATCACAGATGCACGCGACTCATACGACCAGTTTAACAAGCCTTGTGTAACAATGTCGATGAATACCGACGGTTCGCGCCGCTGGGCTGCACTGACCAAGAAAAATATCGGCAAGGAAATAGCTATTGCACTGGATGGTTATGTATATAGTGCGCCGCGTGTAAATTCTGAGATTACGGGAGGTAATTCGGAAATCACCGGTAATTTTACTCCGGAAGTAACTAAAGACTTGGCTAACGTGCTGAAGTCGGGTAAGATGCCGGCTCCTGCCCGTATCGTACAGGAAGATATCGTAGGACCTTCGCTCGGACAGCAGTCTATCAATCAGGGATTGGTTTCGTTTATAGTAGCCTTGATTGCCTTGATGGCTTACCTCTGCCTGATGTATGGTTTTATTCCAGGTATGATTGCCAATTTTGCACTGATATTCAACTTCTTCTTTACGATGGGTATTCTGGCTTCGTTCCAAGCCGCATTGACATTGTCCGGAATTGCCGGTATGGTGCTTTCGCTGGCCATGGCGGTGGATGCCAACGTGTTGATTCACGAACGTACCAAGGAAGAGATGAAGGCTGGAAAGACAATGAAAGAAGCAATCAATGCGGGTTATTCAGGTGCTTTCTCGGCCATCTTCGACTCTAACCTGACATCTATCATTACGGGTGTTATCCTGTTCTATTTCGGAACCGGACCTATCCGCGGATTTGCTACTACATTGATTATCGGTATCATCTGCTCGTTCTTTACAGCAGTGTATATGACCCGTCTGGTTTACGAACATTTCCTGGCAAAAGGAAAGCTCCGTAACCTGACATTCTCTACTTCCATATCGAAGAACCTGTTCCAGAATGTGCATTTCAACTTTATGGGAATCATCAAACGTTCGTTTACCGTATGGGGTATTCTTATTCTGGTATGCGTGGTTTCGTTTGTGGTTCGTGGTTTGTCGCCCAGTATTGACTTTACAGGTGGACGTAACTTTGTTGTACAGTTCGACAAGGTGGTTCAGCCAGAAACCGTACGCGACTTATTGGAAAACAAGGTGGATGATGCCAATATCCAAGCCATTGCCTTGGGAACTGACGGACACCGTATCCGTGTGACCACCAACTATCGTATAGCAGAGGATGGTGCAAATGTAGATGCCGAAATAGAAGGTATTTTGTATAACGCTTTCAAGGAAGGCAATCTGTTGCCCGATGGTTTGACTCTCGAGCAGTTTGTTGACCGTGACAATACGGAAGGATGTTCCATCATCAGTTCGCAGAAGGTGGGTCCGAGCGTAGCAGACGACTTGAAGACATCTGCTGTATGGTCGGTCATCTTTGCCTTGATTGCTATCGGTCTGTATATCTTGATTCGGTTCAACAACATTGCATATAGTGTGGGTGCAACGGCTGCATTGGCGGTGGATACGCTGCTGGTAGTAGGTGCTTATTCTTTATGTTACGGTTGGATGCCGTTCTCATTGGAGGTAGACCAGACATTTATCGGTGCAGTATTGACGGTAATCGGTTATTCTATTAACGACAAGGTGGTTATATTCGACCGTGTGCGCGAGTTCTATCACCTGTATCCGAAACGTGAACGTACAAAACTGTTCAATGATTCTTTGAATACGACACTTGCCCGTACGTTGAATACCGGTCAGAGTACGTTGATTGTATTGCTTATCATTTTCTTCTTGGGAGGCGACAGCATCCGCAGTTTCTCATTTGCAATGATTCTGGGTGTGGTAGTCGGTACGTTCTCCTCATTGTTTGTAGCTGCCCCAGTGGCTTACTTGATGTTGGGAGGCCGGAAAGGACAGAAAGAAGAAACCGGAAAAGCCTGATAATATCATAATAAGGAATTGAGAAATTAAAGAAGTAAAGGAGTTAAGTCAATAGTCTGGTGGTGGAAAATCAGCTATAGGCTTAACTCCTTTATTATATAGACTCTTTTCTTCCTGTTTGCCCAGATGCAAATTCTTTCTTATCTTTGCAAAGTGCCGAGGTGACATTAGGCACTAACCGTTTTTTACGATAAACAATCTTAGAACAACAAGCATTATGTATACAGTCATCAAACGTATGGAAATATCGGCTTCGCACAGCCTGTCACTTTCTTATCCCAGCAAGTGCGAAAATCTGCATGGACATAACTGGATAATCACCGTATATTGCCGCAGCAAGGAACTGGACGAGTGTGGTATGGTAGTTGATTTTTCTAAAATTAAAAAGATAGTAAAAGAACAAATGGATCACCGTCATTTGAATGAAGTATTCTCTTTTAATCCGACGGCAGAAAATATCGCTCGTTGGGTATGCGAACAGGTACCACATTGTTTTAAGGTGGAAGTAAGGGAATCGGAAGGCAATACGGTAATTTATGAGAAAGATTAACGAAATATTCTATAGCCTGCAAGGAGAAGGGGCACATGCAGGAACCCCTGCTGTATTTGTACGCTTTTCGGGATGCAATCTGAAGTGCGCTTTTTGTGATACATCGCATGAATCAGGAACGGAAATGAGCGATGAGGAAATTGTAGAAGAGGTATGTAAATATCCCTGCCGGATGGTTATTCTGACTGGAGGAGAGCCGGGGTTGTGGATAAACGATGCATTGGTTGATTTGTTGCACAAAGTCGGCAAATATGTTTCTGTCGAGACCAATGGAACACAAATCTTGCCCGAAGCGGTAGACTGGGTAACCTGTTCTCCAAAAGAAGGAACAATTCTTCGCGTCAAGCATGTTGATGAAGTGAAAGTGGTTTATCTCGGACAAGATGTCTCTCCTTATTTATTAATAGAAGCAAAAGAACATTTTCTACAGCCGTGTTCGTGCCAAAATACAGAAGAAGTGATTGAGTATATAAAGAAGCATCCACAGTGGCGGTTAAGCCTTCAGATACACAAATTGATAAACATCCCTTGATTTACGATTTTACGATTTAGAAGCTGTTTTGAATTTATCGTGCGATGATTTGGGATGAGTTTTTGAGGCATTTTCGCTTCTGTGATGAGGAAGATAGCGGGCTATCTGACGAAGAACAGGAGCGGAAAGGACCAAAAAATCGCCCAAAGCACACACGAAAAAGGATACATCAAGCCAAGAAAAATTTTTTGGAGAAATTCAAAACAGCTTCTTACTATTTTGTCATTTGTTTAAAATAGTAAATCATAAATAGTAAAATAGTAAATAAAAGTACCTCGGAGGGGAATCGAACCCCTATTTAACGTTTAGGAAACGCTTGTTCTATCCGTTGAACTACCAAGGCGAGTGTGCAAATTTACTGCTTTTTGTGCTAATTCCCATATATTTGCTCAAGAAAAACACAAGGACCTTACATTTTTTGTAATAATTCTGCCTTTTTATTTTGATTTTTAAAGGAAGTTCCCCAATTTTGTGTGCATTTAATACGAGAACTCTAAAAAAATATAGTATGGCAAAAGAAATGATAGTCAAAGAACTGCATGATGTCGTAGTTCGTTTCTCTGGAGATTCGGGCGATGGCATGCAGCTTGCCGGAAATATGTTTTCAAATATTTCGGCTACGGAAGGAAATGATATCAGTACATTCCCCGATTATCCGGCTGATATACGGGCTCCGCAAGGTACGCTGACGGGAGTATCGGGCTTTCAGGTACATATCGGGTCGGGTAAGGTCTATACGCCGGGAGACAAATGTGATGTGTTGGTCGCTATGAACCCTGCTGCATTGAAAACACAGTACAAGTTCTGTAAGCCTCAAGCGGTTATTATCATCGATACGGACTCGTTTACCAAACGTGATTTGGAGAAAGCACAGTTCCAATTGGAAAACCCATTCTCTGAACTGGGTATCAAAAACGAAGTAGTAGAGGCAGCCATTACCACGATGTGCAAAGAGAGCCTGAAAGACAGCGGATTGGATAATAAGTCTATCATGCGTACCAAGAATATGTTTGCATTGGGACTGGTATGTTGGCTGTTCCACCGCGATGTCAGTGTAGGTGAAAAACTGCTGCGCGAGAAGTTTGCCAAGAAACCGGCAATAGCAGAAGCTAATATTAAGGTGCTTTACGATGGCTATCATTTTGGCGAAAACACACATGCTTCTGTTTCTGCCAGCTATACAGTACCGAGTAAGGAGCCTAAGGAAAAAGGGCGTTATATGGACATCAATGGCAACAAAGCGACTGCATACGGCTTGATTGCTGCTGCTGAAAAAGCCGGATTACAACTTTATTTGGGCTCGTATCCGATTACACCTGCCACTGATATCCTGCACGAATTGGCGAAGCATAAGTCATTAGGCGTAAAAACCGTGCAATGCGAAGACGAGATTGCCGGATGTGCTTCGGCTGTAGGTGCAGCTTTTGCCGGTGCACTTGCTGTCACTACTACTTCAGGACCAGGTATTTGCCTGAAGAGTGAGGCGATGAATCTGGCGGTGATAACCGAACTTCCATTGGTCATTGTGGATGTGCAGCGTGGAGGTCCCTCCACCGGTTTGCCTACCAAGTCGGAACAGACAGATTTGTTGCAGGTATTGTTCGGAAGAAACGGCGAAAGTCCGATGCCGGTCATCGCTGCCATTTCGCCTACCGATTGTTTCGATGCCGCTTTCATGGCCTGTAAGATAGCTTTAGAGCATATGACTCCCGTGGTATTGCTTACCGATGCCTACATCGCTAATGGTTCGGCTGCATGGCATTTACCCGATTTGGCGAAATATCCTGAGATTCGTCCGCCATACGTCAAGCCGGAAATGGCAGGCTCGTGGACGCCTTTCCAGCGTGACCCGAATTCGTTAGTACGTTATTGGGCGATACCTGGCACGAAAGGTTTCATGCACCGTATCGGAGGACTGGAAAAAAGCAGCGAGACAGGTGCCATCTCTACCGATCCCGAAAACCATCACCTGATGACGGGCATTCGTGCGGAAAAAGTAGCACGCATCGCTTCGTGCATTCCCGATTTGCAGGTAGAAGGATGTGAGGATGCAGATTTGTTGATCGTCGGTTTTGGCGGTACATACGGACATTTGCATTCTGCCATGGACATATTGAACGACCAGGGCAAGAAGGTGGCACTGGCACACTTCAAATACCTTAACCCGCTGCCGAAAAATACAGCAGAAGTGCTTCGCCGTTACAAGAAAGTTGTGGTGGCAGAGCAGAATATGGGACAGCTCGCAGGCTACCTGCGCATGAAGGTAGAAGGCATTCATCTCTATCAGTTTAATCAGGTGAAAGGACAGCCTTTCGTTGTGCAAGAACTGGTAGAAGCCTTTAATCGCATTCTGAATGCATAAGAGATAAGTTCTTTTAAGTTTTTAAGTTTTTCAGTTCTTAAGTTTTTAAGTTGAGAAAGAATAAACTCACGAACTTAAGAACTTGCAAACTTAAAAACTAAAAAACTCACGAACTTAAAAACTAAAAAACTCACGAACTTAAAAACTAAAAAACTCACAAACTTAAAAACTAAAAAACAACTATGTATACAGCAGCCGATTATAAAGCAGGCCAGCCGCGCTGGTGTCCCGGATGTGGCGACCATGCATTCTTGAACTCATTTCATAAGGCACTTGCCGAGTTGGGTGTACCTCCCCATGAAATAGCTGTTATCTCCGGTATCGGATGTTCATCGCGTTTGCCTTATTATATGAATACGTATGGTATGCACACCATTCACGGGCGTGCGGCAGCCATTGCTACAGGGGCAAAAGTGGCAAATCCGAATCTTACCATCTGGCAGATTTCGGGTGATGGTGACGGACTTGCCATTGGAGGAAATCATTTCATCCACGCTATTCGCCGTAATGTGGATATTAATATCATCTTGTTGAACAACCGTATTTACGGTTTGACGAAAGGACAATATTCGCCAACGTCAGCACGTGGCTTTGTCAGTAAGTCGTCACCTTACGGCACGGTAGAAGATCCTTTCCGGCCGGCAGAGCTTTGCTTTGGTGCCCGTGGACGCTTTTTTGCCCGCTGTGCAGCTGTAGATGGCGGACCATCTGTCGAGGTGTTGCAGGCAGCTGCCCGTCACAAAGGTACTTCGGTAGTGGAAGTGTTGCAGAATTGCGTTATCTTTAATGATGGCACGCACAATGCCGTAGCGAAAAAAGAAGACCGGGAACGCAATGCCATTTATCTGGAACATGGCAAACCTATGCTTTTCGGACCGAACCGGGAGTTTGGCTTGATGCAGGAAGGCTTTGGGCTGAAAGTCGTGAAATTGGGTGAAAACGGCATTACGGAGAGCGATATCCTTGTACACGACGCCCATTGTGAGGACCATACCTTGCAATTGAAGTTGGCATTGATGGAAGGACCGGATTTTCCCATTGCCTTGGGGGTAATCCGCGATGTGGAAGCTCCTACTTATGACGAAGCGGTAGAAGAGCAGATAAAGGAAGTGTCGGCAAAGAAACCATACCATAATTTTGCAGAATTGCTCGATACCAACGATACATGGGAAATCAAGTAATTTATTCAAGTTCAGCAAGCTGCAAAACTAGAGCCGTTATGTAAGTAACTAATTTAGAAGCTGTTTTGAATTTATCGTGCGATGATTTGGGATGAGTTTTTGAGGCATTTTCGCTTCTGCGATGAGGAAGATAGCGGGCTATCTGACGAAGAACAGGAGCGAAAAAGACCAAAAAATCGCCCAAAGCACACACGAAA